>JAWKYG010000018.1:0-154099 GCA_041396585.1 Burkholderiaceae bacterium
GTCACGCAGGTGGCCGAATCGATCAGCAAGATGGACGTGACCACACAGGAGAATGCGGCCCTGGTCGAACAGAGCGCGTCCGCAGCCGATCAGCTCAAGAATCAGGCCGAGGCGCTGGTGCACTCGGTAGCGGCCTTCAAGCTCTGAGCGTTCAACCAGGCCCTGACCGGGGGGCTCGCGGCGCAGGCCGGCGGGCCCTTCTTCATTGTTCACGGGCACACAGCCCATGGGGGCAGCCGCGTTCGCTTGCACGGAGCCCCGGCCAGCGAGCCGGTGTATCGCCGCGCTTACAGGATGCGCGCAGACGGGCCCGGTAGTCGCTCCAGGGCCTCGAGGCGGCGCTATCATCGCGAGTGCTCTCGTTCCGAAGCGGCGTCGATGCCGCCTGCCAACATCATGTCGCGAATTCCCGGCCACCGCCTGCTGCATTCCCCTGGCCCGACCCATCTTCCCGATGCGGTCCTCAATGCCATGCATCGTCAGCCGCTCGATCTGGCCGACGAACGTCTGCCCGAGATCGTCGATCAGTGCCTGAATGGTCTGCGCCGCGTGCTGTGCAGCGCCGACGCCGAGATGGCGATCTTCGCGGCCAATGCGCATGGCGCCTGGGAGGCTGCGATCCAGAACCTGATCGCCCCGGGGCAGACCATCCTGTTGCCGGTTTCCGGCCATTTTGGCGAACACTGGGCCCTGCAGGCCGAGGGGGTCGGTCATATCGTCAGGCGTCTTCACTGTGACGAAGGCATGGCCATCGACCCGCAGGCGATCGAGCAGGCGCTGAGAGCCGATGCCGCCGGCGAGATCGCCGCGGTGTTCATCGTGCACACCGAGACCGGCAGCGGCACCACCTGTGACGTGCCGGCCATCCGCGCGGCCATCGATGCGGCCGGACATCCGGCATTGCTGGTGGTCGATGTGGTCGCGTCCCTGGTGGCGGCGCCCTTCGAGATGGATGCCTGGGGGGTCGACGCGGTGATCGGTGGCGCGCAAAAGGGCCTGATGCTGCCTCCGGGGCTCAGTTTCATGGCCGCCCGCGAGCGGGCCCAGGCCAGAATCGCCGCCAATCCGGCGCCACGCTGCTATTGGAACTGGCAGCGCCGCCAGGGTGACTCGATCTCCCTGCAGTTCTGCGGCACGCCGCCCGAGCACATGCTGTTCGGACTGCAGGCCTCGCTGGCCCTGATCGAGCAGGAGGGGCTGGCCGCGATCCATGCACGCCATGCGATGCTTGCGGGCGCCGTGCATGCGGCGATCGAGGTCTGGTGCGAGGGCGGCGAGTTGTCGTTCTTCGCCCGCCAGCCCGAGCGGCGATCGGTATCGGTCACGCCGGTGGCCACCGCCGCCGGCATCGATCCCGAGGCCATCCGTCGAATCGCGCGGGAACGTTTTCAGGTGGCCATCGCCGGCGGCAATGGCGTCACCATGGGCCGGGTGTTCCGCATCGGTCACCTCGGCGACCTGAATCCGGCCATGATCCTCGGCTGCCTGGCCGGCCTGGAGGGGGCGATGCGCATCCAGGGGGTGCGTTTCGGGCGCGGCGGGGTCGATCGCGCGATTGCCTTCCTGGCCGAACACCTGGGCGGATGACTGCGCCCGCCGGTGCGCGGGCCACTCACTGGGTGCGAACGATTTCGTCCGTGATCTCGTAGGCGCCGTCCAGCCACGCAATGATTTCGCGCGCGCCCGGATGGTCGATGCCCTGGTAGCGGCACCGCAGGGAGGCCGCCTGATCGGCCAGTCGGTCGCGGCCTGTGTCCTGTAGCGCAATCAGGTCTTCTCGCACCATCCGGCCCAGCGCCCGGCCCAAGACGGCCTCGCAGGCACGCGCCAGGGCCTGTTCCGGCCGCCACGCCGGTTCGCCCACCCGATAGCGTTCGGCCAGAGTTGCGGCGGCAATGCGCGTCAGTGTCGGCTGCAGCGCAGGGTTGATCGCATGGGCGGCCAGCCAGTCGCGGTTGCTGGCCGGACGCCCGCTGAAGGCGCGCAGATGCAGCACTTTGCACATGCGCTGACCGTCGTTGACCGGATAGTTGTCCCAGAGCACCGGCGCACGTCCCAGTGTCTGGGCAACGGCCTGCAGGTGAGCCGGCGAGATCTCGCGCGAACACACCTCGGGTCCGGTCCAGAAGATGCCGGTCTCGCCGCCCAGGCCGTCGGCCAGTCGGCGCAAGTAATCGGGCGGTCGCTGCCCGAAGACCCGATCCAGGATCAGGTCGTCACTGTAATAGGTGGGGCAGACCCAGAGTGTGTCGAAGCCGCCGTGCGCCTGGCAGGCGTGCGCAATGCGCAGCTGCCGTTGTGCGAGCAGGGGATCGTCACCGCGGATATCGTCGAACAGCAGCGCCAGGATCGTGGCACCGGCGGCGGTAATCTGATCGAGCCGATGATCGAGCGCCGCCCAATCGGGCGAGCCGGCCGAGGCGTCGAATTCATGCGGGCTTAGGCCGATGCCAAAGCGCACGCCAAGCCGCTTGCACTCGCGGGCATGCCCGATAAGCGATGCCAGTTCCGCGGTGGGTGCCGGGGCGCGCCAGGCGCGCCGCAGCCAGGTGGCTGCCTTGGGTGCATAGACATGAAAGGTGTAGTCATGCTGGGCAAGGAAGCGGACGGTCTCGGTACGTTCCGGCCAGCTCCAGGGCCTGCCGTAGCTGCCCTCGATGAGTCCGAGCGGGGGATTGCTCATCTTCTCCGTCTGTCCTGATGGCGGCCTGCCGGCCGATTCGTGAAATGCCCGGGAGCGCCGCCGGCGCCTGCTACGCGCCGACCACGGCTGCGGCCTATGATAGCGGCCGGTGGACGCCTTGCGCCCGGGGCGCCGCGAGGCGCGGGAGGATGACGATGAACAGCGGACGGGATCATGAATCGCAGACCGGGCAGTCCGCCCGTTCCGGGCCAGGGGGTGCCGGGATCGAGGCATTGGCCCGCGAACGCGACTGGCAGACGATCTCGGTATCCCAGCGCGAGCGTACGGTGTTGGTTCGCCTGGACCGAGGGCATCGCGCCAATCCCTGAGTCTTCGCGCGCTGCGCGAGCTGACCGAGGCGGCGCAGGCCCTGGCCGAGTGTCCATCGGTTTCGGCGGTGATTCTGACCGGCCGTCCCGACGGTTTTTGCATGGGCATGGATCTGAAGGATCCGGCGCTTGCGCAGGCGCGCGCGGCCGGGCTGTCCGAGCGCAGGCTGTCATTGCGGGCGGGCCCGCGTATGTGCGGCCTGGGAGGCGGTCGATGCGATCACCATCTGCGCGATCGAAGGCTGGTGTGCAGGCGGCGGGATGGCGCTCGCCTCGGCCTGCGATTTGCGCGTGCTGGGTGCGAGCGCGCATCTGTATGTGCCGGAGGTCGAGCGCGGGATGAACATGAGTTGGGGTTCGGTGCCTCGGCTGGCAGCGCTCGTCGGGCCGGCGCGCACCAAGCGGCTGGTTGCATTGTGTGAGCGAATCGATGCCCCGACCGCGCTGGCCTGGGGTCTGGCCGACGAGGTCTGTGAGGATGGCGGCAGCGAGCGCGTGGCCCGGGATATCGCCGCGCGCGCCGCGGCACTGCCGCCGACCGCCATGAAGATGGTCAAGCACGATGTCAACGCAGCCAGTCATGCCCTGGCGGGTGTGGCCGCCCATCGCGATCTGGAGGGCTTCGCACTGCTGGAGCGCAGCGAGGACTTCGCCGAGGGCGTGCAATCATTCCTCGAGGGGCGACCGGCAACATTCACCGGTGACTGAGAGGCGTGACCCGCTCTGTCAAAATACCCGGTTTGGCAGCAAACGGAGACGACGATGGCGCTGGGTGAAACGATCTGGACCTATTTCGAGGGCCGCTGGCAGCAAGGCAATGTGCCGATCATGCGTGCGGCCGATCATGCCACCTGGCTGGGAACCCTGGTCTTCGATGGCGCGCGTCGCTTCGAGGGCAGGTCACCGGATCTGGAGCGCCATCTGCAGCGCGCCAATGATTCCTGCGATGCCATGGGCCTGCGAGCCACGTTGTCGCTGGCCGAGATGATGACCATCTGCGCCGAGGGGCTCGAGCGCATTCCCGTCGAGCAGGCGGTCTACATCCGCCCGATGTACTGGTCGGTCGAGTCTGCTCCCAATGCGGTTGGTGCGGATCCCGATTCGACGGCCTTTGCCATGTGTCTGGAAGTTGTGCCTATGCCGTCGCCCGGCGCCACGGCAACGCTCGGGCTCACGCGCTTTTCGCGTCCGACGCTGGCCCAGGCCACGGTGAATGCGAAGGCCGCCTGTCTGTATCCGAACAACGGGCGCATGCTGCGCGATGTCAACGGGCGCGGATTCAGCAACGCCCTGGTCTGCGATCCGCTGGGTAACGTGGCCGAGAGCGCCACCTCGAATGTGTTCATGGTGCGCGATGGCGAGGTCTTCACGCCGATTCCGAATGGCACGTTTCTGAACGGAATCACCCGCCAGCGCATCATCGGGCTGCTGCGTGCCGATGGCGTCATCGTGCACGAGACGACCCTGGGCGTGGACGATTTCTTCGCCGCCGACGAGATCTTTCTCAGCGGCAATCTGAGCAAGGTGACGCCGGTCGCCGGGCTCGAGCAGCGCCAGATGGAACCCGGTCGGTTCGCACGCCGGGCCCGTGAACTGTACTGGGACTGGGCGCACTCGGGCGCCCCGGTCAACGCCTGAAGGAGTTTGCATGAGCCAGTCTGCCCCCATGGCTGTGATCACGGGTCTGCGCGCCCGGCCGGTGATGTCGCCGCTATCGGTACCGCTGCAGACCGCCAGCGGCTCGGTCGAGGTGGCGCCGCTGGTGCTGGTCGATCTGCAGACCGACCAGGGTGTGGTCGGGCACAGCTATCTGTTTGCCATCTCGGCCGCGCACCTGAAGCCCATCATCGCGCTGCTCGAGGCCATGGCCGAGATGATCGATCGCCGGCCTCTGGCTCCGTTCGAGCTTGAGCGCGAGTTGCGCCGTCGTTATGCGCTGCTGGGCGTGCACAACATCGTGTTGTTTGCCCTGTCGGCGATCGACATGGCGGCCTGGGATGCCATGGCCAAACTGGCCGGAAAGCCGCTGGTGAGCTTGCTCGGTGGCCGTCCGGGCCCGGTGCGGGCCTACAACTCCAAGGGCCTTGGCCTGTTACCGCATGATGCGCTGGGCGCGCAGGCGAGGGCATTGCTCGACGAGGGTTTCGGCGCGGTGAAGATGCGCATGGGCCGGGCGCGCGCCGAGGATGATCTGCTCGCCCTGCGCCTGGTGCGCGAGGCGATCGGGCCCGATACCACGCTCATGTGCGACTTCAACCAGGGGCTCAATGTCAACGAGGCGATCCGGCGCGGGCGCATGCTCGATGAGCAAGGTGGCCTGCTCTGGATCGAGGAGCCGATCCGGGCCGATGATTTCGCGGGATGCGCGCGGGTCGCGCAGGCGCTTGCGACACCGATCTCGCTCGGCGAGAACTTCATGGGGCCCGAGCAGATGGCGCAGGCCCTGGCGCACGACTGCTGCGATTTCGTCATGCCCGATGTGCAGCGCATCGGCGGCGTCAGCGGCTGGCTGCGGGCCGCCGCGCTGGCCCAGGCGCGTGACCTGGATATGTCCTCACATTTGTTCCCCGAGATCAGCGCGCATCTGCTGGCGGTGACGCCTACCGCGCATTGGCTCGAGTATGTCGACTGGGCGGTGCCGGTGCTGCGCCATGCACCGCGAATCGAAGACGGTCATCTGATCATCGACGAGCGCCCCGGTTCGGGTGTCGACTGGGACGAGCAGGCGATCGCCCGGTATCTCGTCTGATCCGCGCGGACGGCTCGATATCCCCGATATGGGGCCGTGCGCGCGCCCTTCGCCCGCCTCTTGTCGAGCGCGCGAAAGGCCGCGAGCTGCAAGCTCAGCGCACTAGGACTGCAGCCAGCGACGCGCATCGGCCGGCGTGCAGCAGATGTCCTGTACCACCACGCTGATCTGATCAGCGCGGGTTTCATTGAAGAACATTTCTTCGTTCAACGATTCCAGGTCGCCGCGGATCAGATCCCCGCGCGCCACCTGGTTGCCTCCCAGCAGTTCCATGATGGTCAGCCCACCGGGGGCCTTCACCGCGATGAAACCGCTCTCCGCGTTGACTGCGAGCACTTTGCCGATCATTGTTGTTTTCCTCGTGCGAGCCGCCCTTGTGGCGGCAACAGAGGCAACTCTCGCTCGCGTGCGATCGGCTCGGCAAGCGTCTTGCCGATCAACGGTGGCCAGCGCGCGGTCAGCGTCAGTGAATTCCGTCACACCGGGGACGGGCGGTCGGAACGACCGCCCGACCGGCGCCGTACCGCTCGGTGCATCGAACAGCGGGATCAGGCAGAACTGAGCGCCGGCGCCGGCCGCCTTGCGAACCAGGCAAGCAGCAGACCTGAGGCGATCAACAGCACGGCGGCGCTGTTGATCTGCAGATGGCTCAGGCCGATGGCGACCGAGTTCCCCGGCAGTGCCAGAACCAGCCCGCCCACGACCAGCACCACGCGCGCGAGCAACCCGAGCGCGCCGTCACGAATCGCACCCAGGCCATAGAGATAGCCCTGCAGCCCGCCCGAGATGATGCCGATCCCGATGACCGCCATGCTGAGCACCAGCATGACCTCGCCGATGGAGCCGCGTCCGATGAGCGCCGGATTGAGCACGAAGAAGAACGGCACGAAGTAGATGATGCTGCCCAGCCGCATCGCCTCGAGGCCTGTCTTGATCGGGTCGGCTCGCGCCACCGAGGCCGCCGCATAGGCGCCGATGGCCACCGGTGGCGTGATGAAGGAGATCATGCCCCAGTACATCATGAACAGATGCACGGCCAGCGGATCCAGGCCACCCGCGGTCAGGGCCGGCGCAAGGGTCACCGCCAGGAACAGATAAGCGGCGGTCACGGTCATCCCGATCCCGAGCACGAAGCTGGTAACCGCGCCCATCACCAGCAGCATCAGTACGTTGTCACCGGCAACGCGCACCAGTTCGTAGGTCAGGCTGCCCACCTTGCCGGTGAGGGTCAGCGCGCCGATGATCAGTCCGACACCGGCCAGCAGCGCGGCCAGCTCCGCGAACAGCGTGCCGACGCCTTCGATGAACTCCCGAAAGCGCGCCAGCGACCAGCGGTGTTGGCGCGAGAACTGGTTGATGATCAAGAGCAGGACGGTGGCGTAATAGGGCGCCTGTGCCTCGCGCTGCATGTACAGCAGCATCACCACCAGCAACACGAACACGAAGACGAAGTACCAGCCCTCGCGAAGCACCTTGCCCACCGGCGGCACCTCGTGCGCCTCGAGCCCGCGCAGCCCCTGACGGGCCGAGTAGGCATCGATCTGCAGGAACAGGCCCAGGTAGTAGAGAAACGACGGGAACGCCGCCGCGACCACGATGGTCGCGTACGGGATCTCCAGGAACGTGGCCATCACGAATGCGGTCGCACCCATGACCGGCGGCATCAGCACGCCACCCGTGGATGCGCAGGCTTCGACGCCGGCGGCGTAGGTGGGGCGAAAGCCCACCTTCTTCATGGCCGGAATCGACATCACGCCGGTGGTCAGCACATTGGTGATCACGCTGCCGCTCATCGAGCCCATCAGGCCCGAGGCGAAGATCGCCACCTTGGCGGGCCCGCCGCGGCGCCGGCCGAGCAGTGAGAACGCCAGATTCAGAAAGAAAGCGCCGCCGCCGGTGTACTGCAGCGCGACTCCGAAGACCAGGAAGCCGACCACCAGGTTGGCAAATGCGGTCATCGGGATGCCCAGCATGCTCTCGGTGCCGAACATGTGGAAACCGGCCGTGGTGAAGACCTCGACGCTCGGGCCTTGCAGGAAGCCGGGCGCATGCTCCGAGAAGATCGGGTATAGCGAGACGATCAGGCAGATCACGAAGATCGCATTGCCGCCGGCGCGCCGACTGGCCTCGAGCACGAGTGCCCAGAGCACGAGCGAAAGCCACTTCGCGTGCACCGGCGCGTCATACTCCCAGCCGACATCCAGGATGTCATTGCCGCGATAGGCGAAGTACGCGCAGATAAAAAGTGCGATCAGCGCGAGCAGCCAGTCGTACCAGGGTACGCTGCGCTTGCTGCCCGTGGTCAGCGGATAGATGATGAATGCCAGCGGCAACAGCAGGGCCAGCATGAAGTAGAAGTACTCGGTCTCGAGCGGCACCGGCAGCCCGAGCACATTGCCCAGACCGAAGATGATGTAGACCGAGGCGCCGACAGAGCCGACGGCCGCGAGCATTAACCAGTATCGCGACAGGCCTCGGATCTCTCGGTAGCGGCCGCTTTCGGCGGCGGCGGCCGTGGCTTCAGCGTCTTGCGCGGTAGGAATGGGGGCGTCGGTACTCATATCGTGTGCTCGGAGGGCCCGCCCGAGCTGCGCTCGGTGCCCGTTGGGTCGCAGATATTGAAACGGGGCCAGCGAAGCGCTGGCCCCGCAGGGCACGGACCAATCAATCGGCCACGGTATTGCTCATCGGGCCCGAAAGTGTCACTGATCCGTCCGGAGATCGGCGCTTGCGCGCCGATTCCGACCGAAGCTCATTCCCACTCGCGGAACGGCACGTCCAGGCCGGCCTCTTCGAGCGCGCTGGCGCGCACACGCTGCCAGGCGATCGAGAAGGCGTCATCGGCGAGGTTCATGTCCATCTTGGCCCAGGCCGTCTTGAGCACCTCCACGCGCTTGAGCAAGGTGGCGTTATGCGCATCATGATCGGCCGTCCAGACGCCGGCGTCCTTGTAATACTTGATCGCGCCCGGGTGATAGGGGTAGGCGAACTTCAACGGCTGATTCTTCAGCTGGTAGCCGGCCATGCCGGGGCCGCTCTCCTTGAATTGCTCGTAGTTCTCCATCACGGCCTTGGTCAGACCGTAGGCGGTCTTCTCGGCCAGTGCGGGCACACTGACGAACATCGGGTACGGGAAGTTATTGCCCTCGTAGGGCACCTTGCCGGACTCGTTCGATTCGACCTCGACCGCGGTGTCGATCATGGTCGGCGTCCAGAGTGGGGCGATCTTCTTGGCGCGCGCCCAGGCTTCTTTGTCAGCGTGCGGCAGGGTCACCCAGTAGATGCCGCGCGGCGAGGCGGCCACCTGGTTGTAGGCACTGGAGACCGTGGAGCCCCAGGTGGCATCGGCCTGGCCATTCAGGACCGCCTCGGCCGACTGTTTCCAGCCGGGTACGACCACCTTCTCGACGTCATCCCAGGTGAGGCCGCCGAACGCGAGCATGGCCGCGGCATTGAAATTGAGCGCCGGCGCGCCCTTGACCCAGGTGACCCGCTTGCCCTTCAGATCCTTGACGCTCTTGACGCCGGAATCCTTGGTGGTCATCAGTTGCTGGCCGTTCGTGCCGAGATTGTTGAACAGGTTGTAGAGCTCCATCGGGCCCCATTTCTTACCGCCGAACATCAGTGCGCCTTCCTGGGCGAACAAAGCGGCGGCGCCGCAGGCGCAGATCTCGGACTGACCGGCACGCAACGGCACCATGCGGGAGACGTCGTTCTTGCCGGGGATGATTCGCAGCGAGGTGCCGTAGTTCTTCTGGAGCATCTGGCCCAGGCCCACCGACTGGGCGTAGCCCGAGGATGTGGTGCCGTAGGCGGTCCAGGACAAATCTTTGGGCAGATCGACCTCGGCCGCGCTGAGCGGTGCGGTGAACGCGATTGCCGATGCGGCAAACAACGTGGCAAGGGCTTTCGGCTGGGCTTTCAGCATGGATTGGTCTCCTGAATTCGAATGGACTGGCGGCGATCGGGCTCACCCCTGCGGGCAGTGTAGTAGAGTTGACCGACATCGCAAAATTCATCCTGGCTGACGCAACACCTATGAAACGTGCCTATCTGACTGCCTTTGGCAATCCTTCCGACGTGGTCGAGATCCGTGACGATCCCGAGCCTGGGCAGCCCGCGGGCGCGCAGGTGCTGGTCGAGATCCTGGCCGCCTCGATCAATCCGGCCGAGTTGCTGCTGATTCAGGGGCGATATGCGTCGCGTCCGCCATTGCCGGCGCCGCTCGGCATCGAGGGGGTCGGCCGCGTGCTCGCCGTGGGTCCGCAGGCCCAGGGTTTCGAGGTTGGCGATCTGGTCATGAGCCTGGGGCGGCAAAACTGGGCCGAGCGCCTGTTGCTCGAGGCTGGCGAGTTGATCCGCCTGCCGCATCGGACCGATCCCCTGCAGGCGGCCATGCTGAAGGTGAACCCGGCAACCGCGCTGATGATGCTGCGCGACATCGTGCCTTTGACGGCGGGCGACTGGGTGCTTCAGAACGCCGCCAATTCCGGGGTCGGGCGCAATCTGATCCGCCTGGCAGCGTCGATGCCGGTCAAGACCGTCAACATCGTGCGCCGGGACTCACTGGTGGACGAACTCGAGCGGGAGGGGGCCGATGCGGTCATCGTCGACGGCCCGGATCTGGTCCAGCGTGTGCGCGATGCCGTCGACGGGCCGATCCGGCTCGGCATCGATGCGATCGGCGGTTCGGCAACCGGTCAGATGGCGCAATGCCTGGCCGAGGGCGCAGTGATCGCGAACTACGGATTGCTCAGCGGGCAGCCCTGTCAGATCGGCACCGAGCAGGTGATCTTTCGGTCGATCGTCCTGCGCGGCTTCTGGCTGGCCAAGGAGCTCTCCAACATGGATCGGGCCGGCGTGGAGGCGCTCTATACCGACCTCGCGGACCAGGTGCTCGCGGGCACCCTGCATGTGCCGGTCGAGGCCACCTATGATCTGGCCGAGATAGGCGCGGCCCTGGAGCATGCGCTGCGTGAGGGGCGCGACGGCAAGATTCTGCTGACCCCCGTCCGTGTCTGACCGGATCCGCGTTCAGGCGGTCTCGGGGCGCGGCGCGCGCAGTTCCTGAGCCAGGTAGCGTTCTCGGAAGGTTTCGAAATCCACGGAATCCTCGGCTTCGATCTGGTGCTGTTCCTGCCATGATCGCGCCACGGACTCCTGGTGCTGTGTCATGACTTGCTCGCTTAAGGGCGTCTGCCGCAGGCTCTGCCGGTGGGCGCGCGAAAAGGCCATCGCGAAGCGCTGATAGCTGTTCTCGTGATCTTGTGCCATGGCCTCGAGCACCCGTGCGGACGGGGTGAGTGAGGGCAGTGCCAGGCAGGCGAGACCATGTTCGAGTGCGACACTGTGGGCATCCGTGCCCTGCGCATCATCGAGCGCGCGGGCTATCGGCGCGCATTCCCGCAAGATCTGCTCGCCCCAGGCCGCCAGTGCGATCGGCGAACCATCCGCACGCTGCAGGCTCAGGCCGGGTTCGCGTCCGCGCTCGGCTGCCAGCAACTGATTGGCCGAGTCGATGGCAATCGTCTGCGCGGAGTCCGGCCGGCTATCGGACAGCAGACAATGCAGCAGGAACACGTCGAGCAGGCGGGCCGTGCGTTGAGCGACACCGATCGGTTCGAACGGATCGATGTCCAGGCAGCGTACCTCCACATATTCCACCCCCCGTTCATCAAGCGCGTGTAGCGGCCGCTCACCCGGGAGAATCCGGCGTTTGGGCCGGATCGTGCCGTAGAACTCGTTCTCGATCTGTAGCAGGCTCGTGCTCAGCTGGCGGTACTCGTCGCCTTCGCGCACGCCGATGTCCACATAGGGAGGCCAGGCCTGGGTCAGGCCCTGGGTCAGCGAGCGCGCATAGCCTTGCAGATCATTGAAGCTGATGGCGAGCGAGCGTTGCGCCTCGCTTTGGTAACCGAGCGGCCCCATGCGCATCGATGTGCCAAACGGCAGATACATGGATCCCGCGCCGATCGGTTGCAGCCGGTGGGTGCGCCCGGCGACGAACGAACCGCAGACTGCGGGTGAAGCCCCAAACAGGTAGAGCAGCAGCCAGGAGTGGCGGCGGAAATTGCGGATCAGCGAGAAATAACCGGCATCGCGATAATCTCGTTCCGAGCCTGCCTGGCCATCGTGGGCCTGCAGAATCGACCAGCCGCTCTCCGGGAGCGAAAAGTTGTAGTGCACGCCCGAGATGGTCTGCATCCGCCGGCCGTAGCGGTGCGCCAGGCCGATCCGGTAGATCGTCTTCAGGCGACCGATGTTCGACGAGCCATACTGACCGATGGGGATCTCGTCATCGGCCGGCAGGCGGCAGGGCATGCTGGTCGCCCAGAGCAGTTCGTCGTCGATGCCGCGGGCCACCAGTGCATGGATCTCGGCCAGCTCCGCGAGGCAGCCATCGATATCCGGATGCACGCCCGTCACCATCTCGATCTGCGCCTCGCAGAAATCCGTGGTGATGCGAGGATGAGTCAGCGCCGATCCGAGACCGGCGGGGTGCGGACGATGAGAAAGACCGCCGTGATCATCGATCCGCAGGCATTCGCGTTCGATTCCGTGCTGCAAAGCGCGCAGCGGCTCGCCGACGAGTGCGTTGAGTCGCGATTCGATCAGATCCACGGCAGATTCCGAAGTGGCCCCGACGGCGGGCCGTCGTCGGCGATTGAACAGGAGAGGGTCAGGTCGCGATGCAGACAGTTCACCTTACCTCTGGTCGATCGCGATGATAGCCAATCGGCGGCGCCAGGCGGCGCCCGCCCCGACGTGCCCGGATTCCCGATGCGTGCCGGCCATGGGCGCCGCAAATCCAGCCGGGTCCGCGCGAGCGGGGCCTGACCCCCGCCTTGGACCCCGCGCCTTGCGCCGCGCGCCTCTGTCCGCGCGCCTCTGTCCGCGCGCCTGCGCAGGCGCGCCTGCGCACGCGCGCGTCTGGGCGGTCGCCTCAGGCCGCGCGTATACCCGAGACCAGTGAGGTCATACCGGGAATCATTGCCCGCTCGCTGACGTCGGCGAAACCGGTGCTGCTCAGGAGTTCGCTGGCCCAGGCGGTATCGACCGACTTCGCATGGGGATTGAAGGCCGTGTGCTGAAACTGCCAGAGCGCGGCAAGCTTCGGGCCTTCGCGTTCAGGCTCGACCATGAAATCGTGCACCAGCAGGCGTCCGCCGGGGGCCAGGCTCTGGTAGGCCCGTCCGACCAGGTCCTCGAGGGTCTCGCCGGGCACGCTCGAAAAGATGTAGGACATCAGAACGACATCCTGATCGACGGGCCAATCGGTGTCGAGAAGATCGCCGTGCCGATAGCGGATCCGATCGGACAGCCCCGCGTCGGCCGCGTAGCGCTCACCGAGCCGCGCCACATTCGGAAACTCGATCACAGTGGCGTGCAGATCTTCGTAGGCCTCGCAAAGGGTGATCGCGAATGCTCCCGTGCCGCCGCCGACATCCAGCAGCTGTCTGGCGGCGCTGAGATCGACACCGCGGGCCAGTGTGCGCGCCGGCCCGAGCGAGCCTGCATGCTGGGAATCCGAATAAAGCTTGGCGGCATCCGGATCGGCCATCCAGTCGGCATAGGATGAAATCGCCTCCTCGGGCAGTTCATCGGCCATCGCCTGGTCGACCTGATCGAGCAGGCCGTACATCTGCCTGTCCACCTGCTGACTCAGGTAGTCACTGAAGTCATATTTCGCACCCTTGACCAGGAAGGCCCGCGCGGCCGGCGAATTCCGGTAGCAGCCGTCCTCGTGGGCGACCAGGCCCAGGGTGGTCAGCGCGGTGAGCAGGGTGGTCGCGCGGTCAGGGTGCAGGCCCATCGCACGCGCAGCGCCTTCGATATCCAGGGGTTGTCGGTCCAGGTGTGTGAACAGATCGAAATGAATGGCGGTGAACAAGGCCTTCGAGGCCATGAAACCAAAGGCGATGTCCGAGACTTCCTCGGCGGTTTCCAGCAGTTCCAAAACGGGGGATCCTCCTGTCAGTGGAAAGAGCGGCCGGCATCGATCGATGCCGTCTTCCTTCCTACCGCATGAGGACCACCGCGGGAAGTTGACCCGGGCGACAATCTGTGTGTGCGATCAGTTCAACGATGCCGCAAGCTGCCTGCGATACTGCGAAACCAGGGCCTTGTCCGGGCAGAATTCGAAGGCAGCCAGCATCAGGCGTCGCCCCAGTTCGTCACGATGACGCCTGTCGGCCCTGACCGCGCTCAATGCCGCCTCCATGGCCGAGGGCCAGTCGCCGGCGAGCAGCGCATGCGAGGCCTGGGCGATTGCGCGGTCCGCGGGCTGCTTGTCGCCTGCAGCCGGTTCCTGGGCGGCATCGACCAGCAGCGCGAGCGCCGCGATTTGCTTGTTGGTGGCGGCCAGGGCGGCGATCGGCTCGAAGGTTTCGCGGGCGCCCGGCAGGCCGGCGTGCAACAGCGCACGGACTGTGGCGGCGCGTAGCTCCGTGTTTTCGGGATCCAGGTCGAGTGCCTCGGTCAAGCCTGCGGCCGCCTGCTGGTAACGCCCTTCGGCCAGCGCCGCCAGGCTGCTGGCGGCTGCATCGGCACCGGGCCGGGGCTGGCAGCGGGCGATGAAGGCTCGACCTGACCCAGGGGGAGTGCCCCGACGAACTGGTCGACCGCGCGCCCGCCGCTGAACGCGAGCACGAAGGAATCGAACGCACGCCGAACTGGGCCGAAATGCGCTGATTGTCGTCGGAATTGATCTTGACCAATTTGACGCGGCCGGCCGCGCGTGCCTCCGCCTGCTCGAGGACCGGCCCGAGCATCCGGCACGGCCCGCACCACGGGGCCCAGAAATCGACCAGCACGAGTTGCTCGTGTGATGCATCGATGACTTCGGTCTGGAAGTCCGATTCATTGATTTCAATCATAGATGACTATCCTCGCCAGTCGGGCTGGTCCCGATCCAGCAGACGTTTGATGGCTTCGAAATGCAGGTCGCTTTGCTGCCGTTCGCCGGCAATCTGGGCGGCCACCTGGGCGCAGGTGCCGGGCGGGATGTGCCGCAGCGGGCGGCCGTTGCTGGCCTGCGTGGCCAGCACCTGGTGCATGGCGGCGCGCTCCAGGTAATACAGATCATCGAATGCCCAGGCGATGCTCGGGCCCGCGACCATGACACCGTGGCTGGCCATCAGCATCACATCCTTGTCGCCCAGCATGGAGGCGATCCGGCGGCCTTCGTCGTCGTCGAGGGCGACTCCCCCGTAGTTGTTGTCGTAGGCGATCCGGTCCCAGAAGCGCAAGGTGTTCTGATTGCACCAGAGCAGCTCACCGCCATGGACCAGGGTCAGCGCCGTGGCATACGGCATGTGGGTGTGCAAGACGCATTTGGCGCGTTCATGCTCGCGATGCACCCAGCTGTGAATGAAGAATGCGGTGGGCTCGACCTCATGCTTGCCTTCGATGACATTGGCCCGACCGTCGATGAGCAAGATGTCCGAGACCTTCACCTCGGCCCAGTGCAGCCCCTGCGGATTGATCAGATAGCGGTCCGGGCCGACCTCGAAACTGAAGTGGTTGCAGACCCCTTCATGCAGGCCCAGGTGCGCGGCCCAGCGCAGTGCCGCGGTGAGATCGGTCCGTTGCTCGGTGTGCTGCATGGTCGGAGACTCCTAGTGTGGGTGGCGTCGCATGGTGGAAGGAATGACAAGGGCGGGTGAAAAGCGTGCCGCCGTGGATGTCTGTGCGCTGCGTGGGTCGTGGCCGCTCATCGGCCACCGGCCGGCATGGAGATGATTTCCAGGCGCGCGCGCACGACACCTTTTCGATCATGTCCAGCTTGCGGGCAGCACCGGCCGAGACATCGGCGATACGGGTATCGATGGATGGGCCGCGGTCGTTGATTCTCAGTACCACCTGCCGGTCGGTCTCGAGCACCGTGACACGCACCCGCGTACCAAAGGGCCAGCGCGGATGCGCCATGGTCATGGCGCGGGGATCGAAACGCTCGCCATTGGCGGTCGGGCGGCCTGCGAAGCGCTGACCGTAATACGAGATCCAGCCGACTTCGACATCGCCCGGGCCGGGGTCGGCACTGGCAGGGGGTGGGGCGGCGCAGGCATTGGCCATCACCGCCGTGCTCAGGACAGCGGCCCTGGCGAAAAGGCGCCGGGACCGCAGTGCTCGCGTGCTTCGCATGGTCGACATGCCCGGCGCTGGACACCGGGTCTACAGGGAGGCGTGGTTCATGGCATCCGTGCGGCCGTCGCCTTCGCGCATGCCCCTTGGCGGCGTGGCGAAGGTTGGGCGACCGACAGGGTCTGTCCGGGCGGATTATGGCCGATTCGACGTGGTCGTGTCGGTCTCGGCCTGCCTGGGCATCGGTCTTTGCGCCGGCTCATATCCGATCGAGGTTCTTCGCGCATTCGGCGCCGAGCAGAAAGACCATCGCATTGACATAGATCCAGATCAGGAACACCGCCAGGGCACCGGCCGCACCGAAGGCCGAGGCGGTGCCGACCGTGCCGACATACCAGCCGATCGCGCGCTTGCCGGCGCCAAAGAGCAGCGCGGCGATCAGTGCCCCCCAGAATGCGGCCCGCCAGCCGGGAGGCCGGTCCGGAAAGAACCGGTAGCAGATGAAGACGAGCAGCCAGAGTACGAAGAATGCGAAGGCCGTGTTCGACCACCCGGCCAGATCAACCCAATCCGGCAGACGCTCGCCGATCGCGCTGATCAATCCGCCCGAGACCGCCGTGGCCAGCAGCGACAGGCCGAGCAGGACCGAGAGCAACAACACCATCGCAAAGGATTTGAAGCGGGCCACCAGAATGCCCAGCCACAGATCACGAGCGCGGGTGTGGTCGATGCGGCCGAACACATGATCCAGTGCGCCCTTCATCGACATGATCACGGCGGTCGCGCCGATCACCATGGCCGCCGTGGCCAGCGCCGCAGCGGCGCCGCGCGGCTGGTTCAGTGTGACCCGGCCGATCATGCCGGAAACCGTGTCGGCCACCGCAGGTCCCAGCTGCAGCGCGATCTGCCCGATCACATAATCGCGTGCCTGCGGCCCGTCCAGGATCTGGGCCATCAGGGTGAGTACCATGACCACCAGCGGCGCCATCGAGAAAGCCGCGTAGAACGACAATGCTGCCGCGAACTGGGTCGCGCGATCCATGACGAAATCGGTGAGCGTGCCGTGCACGAACGCGGCCAGGCGTCGGATCATGGGCGCTCCAGGAGGTTTTGCCCGGGGATCGAGCGGGCGTGACGGCATATCGCGCCCGAATGTCGGATAATCACCGGTTTGTCTCGGGCAACAAAGGTTCAGGTTCCCTTATGGCGCAGTATGTATACACGATGAATCGGGTTGGCAAGATCGTGCCGCCGAAACGTCAGATTCTCAAAGACATCTCTCTGTCGTTCTTTCCGGGCGCCAAGATCGGCGTGCTCGGTCTGAACGGCGCGGGCAAATCGACGCTGCTCAAGATCATGGCAGGCGTCGACAAAGACATCGAGGGCGAGGCACGGCCGATGCAGGATGGCCTGCGCATCGGCTATCTGCCCCAGGAACCCCAACTCGACCCCGAACAGACGGTGCGCGAGGCGGTCGAATCCGGCATGGGCGAGGTGATGCAGGCCAAGGCGCGGCTGGACGAGATCTACGCGGCCTATGCCGAGCCGGATGCCGATTTCGATGCGCTCGCGGCCGAGCAGGCCAAATACGAGGCGATCCTGGCGGCCAGCGGCAATGATGGCGGACACCAGCTCGAGATCGCTGCCGATGCGCTGCGTCTGCCGCCCTGGGATGTCAAGGTCGGGCCCTTGTCGGGTGGCGAGAAGCGGCGCGTGGCGCTGTGCCGCCTGCTGCTCTCCAAGCCCGACATGCTGTTGCTCGATGAGCCCACCAACCACCTGGATGCCGAGAGTGTCGAGTGGCTGGAGGAGTTCCTGACCCGCTTCCCGGGCACCGTGGTGGCGGTCACCCATGATCGCTACTTCCTGGACAACGCCGCCGAGTGGATTCTCGAACTCGACCGCGGCCATGGCATTCCCTGGAAGGGCAACTACAGCAGCTGGCTGGATCAGAAAGACGAGCGCCTGAAGCAGGAGGAGGCCTCGGAGTCGGCGCGCCAGAAAGCGATCCGCAAGGAACTCGAATGGGTGCGCCAGAATCCGCGCGGTCGCCAGGCCAAGAGCAAGGCGCGTATGCAGCGTTTCGAGGAACTGAGCTCTTACGACTACCAGAAACGCAACGAGACCCAGGAGATCTTCATTCCGGTGGCCGAACGACTCGGCGACTCGGTGATCGAGTTCAAGAATGTCAGCAAGCGCTTTGGCGACCGTCTGCTGATCGATGATCTGAGCTTCATCGTCCCGCCCGGGGCGATCGTGGGCATCATCGGGCCGAACGGCGCCGGCAAATCGACGTTGTTTCGCATGATCAACGGCACCGAGCAGCCCGATTCGGGCGAGATCGAGATCGGTCGCACGGTGCAGATGGCCTTCGTCGACCAGTCGCGCGACGCGCTCGAAGGCAAGCACACCGCCTGGGAAGAAATCTCCGGCGGCCAGGACATCCTCACCGTGGGCCGCTTCGAGATGCCCTCGCGCGCCTACCTCGGCCGCTTCAACTTCAAGGGCCAGGATCAGCAAAAGCATGTCGGCAGTCTGTCCGGCGGTGAACGCGGTCGGCTGCATCTGGCCAAGACGCTGCTCAAGGGCGGCAACGTGCTACTGCTGGACGAGCCCTCGAACGACCTCGATGTGGAGACCCTGCGCGCGCTCGAGGATGCACTGCTGGAATTCGCCGGGTCCGTGCTCGTGATCTCGCATGACCGCTGGTTCCTGGACCGCATCGCGACTCACATCCTGGCGGCCGAGGGTGACTCGACCTGGACCTTCTTCCAGGGTAACTATCGCGAATACGAGGACGACAAGCGCGAGCGCCTCGGCGTGGAAGGGGCGCGGCCGACGCGGCTGCGCTATCGGCCGCTGTCGAAGTGATTCCTTCGCCGGCCGGGGCGAAGGGCCCGGCTTGGCCTCAGCGCCGCCGCGCGACCCGGCGCGCCGGCTCTGAACCGGCGGCTGGCGGGCTCTGCAGCCGGCCGCCGCCACTAAGCCCGATCAGGCGTCTTCGCTGGGGATGAATCGCAAGGCCACGCCATTATTGCAATAGCGCAGCCCGGTGGGCTCGGGGCCATCCTTGAAGACATGGCCGTGATGCCCGCCGCAGCGCCGGCAGTGATACTCGGTGCGTGGCAGGATCAGTTTGAAATCGCGCTCGGTCTCGAAAACATCGGGGATCGTGGTGAAGAAACTCGGCCAACCGGTGCCGCTGTCGAACTTCATCTCCGAGGTGAACAAGGGCAGGCCGCAGCCCGCGCAGACGAACACGCCGCGGCGGTGCTCATGATTGAGCTCGCTGGTGCCGGCCGGCTCGGTACCGTGTTCACGCAGCACCCGGTAGGCGGATGAATCGAGCTCGCGTTGCCAGCCGGCCTTGTCGCGCTCGAGCCTTTCCTGAGCCGAGGGCGGGGTCTGGCCTTCGGGCAGGAAATCGCGCCAGCGCGACTGCATGTCTCGGATCGTATCGGTCATGGCTTGGATTCCTGTTGGAGGCGGGCCAGGTTCACATCACGGCGCCGACGAACCAGGGTATGAACTCGAAGTTACCCACGCCGAGTTCTTCGCTGAGCGATTTCTCGTTCGAGGCCAGGCTCAGCCAGCGATTGAAGATCTCCTCGCCCTTTTGCTGCACGGTGCAGATGCCATCCACGATCTCGCCGCAGTTGATGTCCATGTCTTCGGACAGGCGCTCGTACATCGGCGTGTTGGTGGCCAGCTTCAGGCTGGGAACGGGCTTGCAACCGTACACCGATCCACGCCCGGTTGTGAAGGTGACCAGGTTGGCGCCACCGGCAACCTGACCGGTGATCGAGCACGGGTCATAGCCGGGTGTGTCCATGAACACGAAGCCACGTGCGGTCACGGGCTCGGCGTACTCGTAGACGTCGACCAGATTCGTGGTGCCACCCTTGGCCACGGCGCCGAGCGACTTTTCGAGAATCGTGGTCAGCCCGCCGGCCTTGTTGCCGGGCGAGGGGTTGTTGTCCAGGCTGCCGTCATTGCGCGAGGTGTAGTCCTCCCACCAATGGATGCGCCGGATCAGTTTCTGCGCGACTTCCTCGCTCACCGCGCGGCGGGTAAGCAGATGCTCGGCGCCGTAGACCTCCGGCGTTTCCGAGAGGATGGCGGTACCGCCGTGGGCGACCAGGATATCCACCGCCGCACCCAGCGCCGGATTGGCCGTGATGCCCGAGTAGCCGTCCGAGCCGCCGCACTGCAACGCCACGACGAGCTCACTGGCCGGCACCGGCTCGCGCTGCACATCGTTGGCCTGCGGCAGCATGGCGTCGATCGCCTTGATCGCGGCCTCGATGGTCTTGCGGGTTCCGCCGCTGGTCTGGATCACCAGTGGCTTGAGCACATTGCTCTCGGCCAGACCCTGGGCGTCGAACAGATTCTCGATCTGGTTGGCCTCGCAGCCCAGACCGATCATCACGATGCCGGCGAAATTGGGATGGCGGGCAAAGCCGGCCAGCGTGCGCCGCAGCATGTCCATGCCCTGGCCCTCGCTGGCCATCCCACAGCCCACGCTGTGAGTAAGGGCAACCACACCGTCGATGTGCGGCCACTGCATCAGCCGCTCGGGCGTGTAGTGTGCGGCCACGGCCTGCGACACGGTGGCCGAGCAGTTCACCATCGAGAGTACGCCGATATAGTTGCGGGTCGCAACCCGGCCATCGGCGCGACGAATGCCCATGAAGGTGGCGGTCTCGGTCGCCCTGGGTTGCTCGCGCACATCGGCGCCGATCGCATAGTCGCGCTCGTAGTTCTCGAACGCCAGATTGTGGCTATGCACATGATCGCCCGGCGCGATGTCGGCGGTGGCAAAGCCGATGATCTGGTTGTAGCGCCGCACCGGCGCGCCGCTGGTGATCGCGCGTAGCGCGATCTTGTGACCGGCCGGGATCGCCTGGCGGCAGGTGAGCGCATCGTCATTGAGCCTGGCACCCTCCTTGAGCGGGCGGGTGGCGATCATGACATCGTCGTTCGGATCGAGAAGCAGGGCGGGTTTGCGAATGACTTGGACCACGGACATGGCAGGGTTCCAGCAAGAAAGCGAGGGACGAGCCCGGACGAAATCACCTCGGACGCGCGCGACAGGGGATCGGGCGAATCCGAGACTGTAACGCGCGATTATCCAGGGGAAATCCGAATTCGGTCACTTTTGAGTCATGGGCGATCTTCCTGGGGCGGTGCGGCGGCGCCGATGCGGTGCGCGGGCCCGGGTCTGTTGGCCGCATAATCGCCGTCATCGCGATGCCCGCGGCGCCTGGTCGGGTTCCGACGAGCCCCGCGTGGCGCGACCCGCGGCCACCGACAGGAGACCTGACACATGGACCAAGAAAGACTTCGCGTGGCAATTCTCGATGACTTCGAGGGGTGGCTGGACGTTCATCCGGCAATCGCCGCATTGCGCGCACGGGCCGAGATCACGGTCTTTCGCGAGCCGCTGGGCGATGGGATCGCGCAGAGTCTGGCCGGTTTTCACGCTGTCTGCCTGGTGCGCGAGCGCACGGCGTTCCCGGCTGCGCTGATCGAATCACTGCCGGCATTGCGTTACCTGGCCTTCACCGGGGCGCGCAATCCGAGCTGTGATCAGCAGGCCGCCGCGGCGCGCGCAATCGCGGTATCCAACACGGCCGGCGGGCCCAGCAAGCGTTCGACGGCGGAACTCGCCTGGGCGTTGGCCATGGCCGCGGACAAGCAACTGGTGGCGGCCGACGCCGGCATGCGCGCCGGCCGTTGGCGCGCCGACGCTCAGGGGCGCGCATACCCCTTGCCGGGCATCCTGGAGGGTCGCACGCTGGGCCTGCTTGGCCTCGGCGAGATCGGCAGCATCATGGCCGGCTTCGGGCGCGCATTCGGGATGCGCGTCATCGCCTGGAGCCCGAACCTGACCGACGAACGCGCAGCCCGGGGCGGGGCCGAGCGGGTAGCCCGCCAGGAACTGTTCGAGCAGTCCGACGTGCTCTCGCTGCATATGGTGCTGGCCGACAGCACCCGCGGTATCGTTGGCGCCAGGGATCTGGCGGCCATGAAGCCGGGATCGATCCTGGTCAACACCTCGCGCGCGGGCCTGATCGACATGGCCGCCTTGCCCCTGGCGTTGCAGGCCGGGCGGCCCGGTCATGCGGCGCTCGATGTGTTCGAGCACGAACCCGTTGTGGCGGATGATCCGTTGCTCGGCCTGGCCCGGCTCACGCTGGCTCCGCACCTGGGCTACGTGAACGACCGGGTCTTCGAGATCTTTGCCACGGGCCTGGCCGAGGTCATCACCGGCTGGATCGAGGGCCGGCCGGTCCGCGTGGTCAACGGGGTCGGGGTTGCCTGACCACCGTTGGTCAAGGATGTAGTTCGAAGGCCATCAGGAAACGCGAGACCATGTTATAAGCCGCGACCACGGCCACCAGCTCCACGAGGCGTTGCTCGCCAAGCTCACGACGGCAGGTGTCGAAGGCCTGATCGGAGATCCGCACATCGCGGGTGAGTTCCACCGACAGGCGGATCGCGGCGCGTTCCAGTTCGTCGAACAGGGATTCATCGCGCCAGGCGGCGTCAGGGTCCGACACCGCCGCCACCTGGGCCGCGGTGGCGCCGGCCTGCTGCCAGAGCGGCGCATGATGATGGAACTCGTAATCGGCGCCGTTCACGCGTGCCACCACGCACATGGCCAGCTCACGCAGCTTCATCTCGACCGAGAGCTTGGTGCGCACATTGCCCAGCATGTGGTTCCAGCCTTCGGTCAGAGGCGGGCTGTACAGCAGCAGGCGATCGAGTTCCAGCAACTCTCCACCGCGGCGCGCCCGCACCTGCCCGACCAGTTCGGCGGGCTCGGCAAGATCCATCGGTAGCAGAGGATGCGCGGGCCGGCGGCGGGGGCGAGGCCGGTGCCCTTGGCGCCTGCGCCGACCGAGGCCGATCGATCGATCCGCGGCCGCGACTTGCCCTCGGGCAGCGCGGCGGCGGCGGCCATGGCCTGCGCGGGCCAGGCAGGCTGCCCCTCGGGCGCCGGCTGGCCGGTGCGGCTGGCGAGATACGAGCGTGCTATGTCGGTGGCATCGTCTCCCCAGAACACCTGGTCGTCGATCACCAGCGAGGGCACGCCGAACACCCCTTGGGCAATGGCCCGTTCACCATGCTCACGCAGCGCGCTCTTGACCGAATCGGCGGCTATCGCTTCGCGGTTCAGCCCCAGCTCCGCCAAGAGGGCGTCGAAAGCGGGCGCATCTTCCGGCGTGTGGCCTTCGGCCCAGACGAAGCGAAACAGTCGCTGCACCACCTTCAGGTCATTATTCAGTGCCTGGCTGGCGCGCAGCAGCGGCAGCGGGTTGAACGGGTGGCGGGGCGGGAGTTTCAGCGCGATGCCATCACGTGCCGCCACCCAGGCGATCGTGCGAAAAGTGGCGAGCCGCTTGGGGGCGACCTCGGCAGGGCCGATGTTGTCCCAGTGATCGAGCAGGCCGGCAAACAGCACGGGGACGCAGCGCACGGGTTCGGCAGCGTTCAATTCCTGGAGCCGCGTGCTCTGCAAATAGGCGTAAGGGGAAATGACGTCAAAATACCAATCCACAGTGTGTTCCTCTCTTCGATGTCCCGCGCCATTCGATTTGTCGTGACCGGGATTGCTCCAGCTCATCTGACCACGGCAACCATGCAACGGATGCTATCGCTGATTCTGCGTCTGAGCCTGCGTGACTGGCGTGGCGGTGAGCTGAGCCTGCTGATGGCGGCGCTCGTGGTGGCTGTCGCCTCCTTGGCCACCGTTGGCTTTTTCATCGACCGTCTTCAGGGAGCATTGGTCGGCGAGGCGGCGCAGCTGCTCGGGGGTGATCTGGTCGCGCGCAGTTCACGCAGCCTGCCGCCCGAATGGCGGGCCGAGGCCGAACGGCGGGGTTTGAGGGTCACCACCACGGTATCTTTCCCGAGCATGGTCTCGGCCGGTGCTGCGCCCCGGCTGGCTTCGGTCAAGGCGTTCGAGCCGGGTTACCCGCTGCGGGGGCGCTTTCAGGTGTTCGTTCCCGATGGCGGTGGCGAGACCAGGTCACCGCCCCTGCCGGCCCCTGGTCAGGCCTGGGCAGATCCCCAGCTGATCGACGCGCTTGGCACGAAGTTGGGCGATCGGCTGACCCTGGGCAACGGCGGTTTCGAGCTTGCTGCCCGGATCGCGATCGAGCCCGATCGTGGCGGCGGCTTCGTCAACCTGGCGCCGCGGATCCTCATTCCGATGGCCGATCTCGAGGCGACCGGCCTGTTACAGGCCGGCTCACGAGTCAGCTGGCGCATGCTGTTCGCCGGCTCGCGCGCGGCGGTCGATGGCTTCGAGGCCTGGCTCAGACCACGGCTGCAGGTCGGGCAGCGTCTCGAGACCGTCGAGGACGGGCGCCCGGAGATGCGCGCCACCTTGGAGCGCGCCAATCAGTTTCTGTCGCTGGTGGCATTGTTGTCGGCAATGATCGCCGCGGTGGCGGTCACGCTGGCGGCGCGGCGCTTTGCCGAGCGGCATCTGGATGCCAGTGCCGTTTACAAGGTCCTGGGGCTGACCCAGAGGCGGCTGTGGGTGCTGCTGGTCGGCGAGCTGGCGGTGATTGCGATCGTGGCCGGGGTGGTCGGCACCGCGCTGGGCTTTGCCTTGCACGGCGTGCTGGCCTGGGCCATCGCACCGCTGCTCGGCGGCGAGCTGCCCGCGCCCGGCTGGCTGCCGGCCGGGCGCGCGATGCTCGCATCGGTGGTGCTGTTGTTCGGCTTTGGCGCCTGGCCGTTCGTGCGGCTGGCCAGCGTACCGCCGTTGAGGTTATTGCGCCGAGAGCTCGGCAGTTCTCCGCCATCGGTGCGGATCGGTTTCGCGCTGGCCCTGCTGGCGTTTGCGGTGCTGCTCTACGCCTTTAGCTCCGATCAGCGGCTGGCATTGCTCGCACTGATCGGATTCGGGATCGGCATCACCGTCTTCTGGCTGCTTGGATGGGCTCTGATGCGGGTCGTGGTGAGCGCGCGTTCGTTGCCGCTCCTGGCCAGACGGCCGGCTCTGCGGGTGGCCATGGCCAGCTGGGCGCGCCGGCGAGGCGCAGCGGTCGTACAGACGATCGCGCTTTCGGTAGGGCTCATGGCGCTGGTGTTGCTGACCGTCACCCGCACCGATCTGATCGAGGGCTGGCAGCGTTCGGTGCCCGCGGATGCGCCCAATCGCTTCGTGATCAACATTCTGCCGAGCCAGCTCGCGGCCGCACAGAAGCGATTTTCCGAGGCCGGCATCGAGACGGCCGAGTTTTATCCGATCGTGCGCGGACGTCTGGTGAAGATCAACGGCGAGCCGGCCGAGGCCTATGCCAGGGCGCGCACGGGTGAGGTGCCCAGATCACTGCAGCGGGAACTCAATCTGAGTCACGGCGATGATCTGCCCGCGCACAATGAAGTGGTCGCCGGCAACTGGACGCCGGGGCGGGCCGACGGCGTCTCGGTCGAGCAGGGCCTGTTCGAGCGGCTCGGGCTCGCGCTGGGCGATGAGTTGACCTTCGATATCGGCGGGGAGCAGATTCAAAGCAAGGTGACCAATGTGCGCAAGGTGGCCTGGGATTCGATGAAGGTGAATTTCTTCATGATCCTGCCTACGGCCACCCTGGCTGACCTGCCACAGACCTGGATCACCGCCTATCACCAGCCGTCTGGGAGTCGCCTCGATCGTGAGCTGGTGGGCGCAATGCCGAACCTGACGGTGTTCGATACCGGCCTGATTCTGCGCCAGGTGCAGTCGATCCTCGCGCAGGTGGTCCGCGCCGTACAGTTCTTGTTTTTGCTGACGGTGGCGGCCGGCGTGGTCGTGCTCTACGGGGCATTGGCGAGTTCGCGCGATGAACGGGTCCGTGAGGCCGGCATCATGCGCGCGCTGGGTGCATCGCGGCGCCTGCTCGGCAGTGCGCAGGTGCTCGAGCTCACCCTGACCGGCGCCCTGGCCGGCCTGCTGGCCGGCGCTGGCGCCCTGGTCGTCGGACATGTGCTGGCGCGCGAGGTGTTCGAGTTCACCCTGACCATCCGCTGGAGTCTGCTGCCGGCGTCGATGGGCATCGGTGCGGCCCTGGCGGTTCTGGCCGGCTGGATGGGGCTGCGACCCGTGCTATCCGCCGCCCCGATGGCCACCTTGCGCGAGGTCTGAGGACGCCGGACCGATCACGGCCCGGGCGCCGCCCGCAGGTTCACGGTCTGGCCGGATCGGCCGATGGCAGAATGCAGAGCTTGCTGGCGACGCGGTACTGGCCGCCACGCGAGCGGCAGTCGGTATAGGGTTCCGCGTCTGTGGTCAGGGTGGGGCCGACGGGCTCCTGGGCACGCGCGGCGATCTCTTCGATCTTCACCGGTGGCTGTTCTATGTGCAGGCCGGGCAGCACCGTGCGTGGGCGCCAGGTGGCGATCCTGGCGGCGCCAGTGCAGCGGGAGTCGCTGAATATGACGCGTCCATCGGGCATGTCGCAGCGGAAGATCGATCCGGCGCCCGATGCTTTCTGATCCGCGAGAGCGTGCGGTGCGAACACGGTGGCGGCAATGATTGAGCTCGCCGTGAGCATGCGGCGGGCGACGGACCATGCGGGAGTACGCATCTGATTTTCCTCTTGAGCAGCAAGGCTGGATCGCGCGATCTTTCGCTGTTGGCCGGCGTTGGCATCATGCCAGATCGTCGCGTGCGGCTATGGTCGCCGAGCGACGGGTGCCATTCGGTGACGCATGTCACGGCGAGGGCGCCTGTGAGCCTTTTCGCAAGCCATGACGACAAGACGCGCGTGCGTCGGTACGGGAGTCCAGGCGCGATGCGCGCATACCGGCCCCATGTCGGCGGATCCGGCCGCGGAAAACCATGAGTGCGCCGTCTCCCGAGGCCTGGTTGATCGCGATCGCCGCGCTGTTACTCGTCTGCGTGGTGTTGCTGCTGCTGCTTGTCACGCGGCGTAGCGCCGATCCGGAACCGGGGTTGCGTCTGTTGGCCGAACAGCTTGCCCGCCAGGGACAGCGTCAGGGCGAGATCGCTCAGACCCTCGAACGGGCCGCGCCCGAGGCCAGGGCGACGTTGTTGCAGGCGCTGCGCGAGCTGGATCGGTCGTTGGCCCAGCAAGGGGCCCAGGAGGCGGAGCGCCAGACCAGACGGCTCGATGCCCTGTCGGCGCGCCTCGATCATCTGCGCGATGCGGTCGATGCCCAGCTCGATCGCATGCGCAACGACAATGCCGAGCGCCTGGAGGCGATGCGTCGCACTGTCGATGAGCAGCTTCATGAGAGCCTCGAGCGTCGCTTGGGCGAGTCGTTTCGCACCGTTTCCGAGCGTTTGGAGCAGGTGCAGCGCGGCCTGGGCGAGATGCAGGCACTGGCGGGCGACGTAGGCGATCTCAAGCGCGTGCTGACCAACGTCAAGACGCGAGGCACCTGGGGCGAGGCGCAACTGGGCGCGATTCTGGAACAGCTGTTCGCGGCCAACCAGTATGCGACGCATGTCGAGGTGGAGCCGGGCTCGGGCGAACGGGTGGAGTTCGCAATCCGTTTGCCGGGTGCCTCGCCCGCCGATGCATCGATCCTGCTGCCCATCGATGCGAAGTTTCCCCGTGAAGACTACGAGCGGCTGTTGAGCGCACAAGAGCAGGGTGATCCGGTTGCAGCCGAGCGTGCCGCGCGGGCACTCGAACAACGGGTCAGGGCCGAGGCAAAGAAGATTGCCGAAAAGTATCTGCGCCCGCCGGCAACGACGGACTTCGCCGTGTTGTTCGTGCCTGTCGAGGGTTTGTTCGCCGAGTTGGCGCGCCGTGCCGGGCTGCTCGACGATCTGCAGCAACGGCACCGGGTGTTGCTGGCCGGCCCGACCACCGTGGCGGCGATTCTGTCCAGCCTGCAGATGGGGCTGCGCACCCTGGCCGTGGAACGGCGCTCGGGCGAGATTCGGCGCTTGCTGGTGGGTGTGCGCGCCGAGTTCCGACAGTTCGGCGAGACCCTGGCCCGCACGCGCGATCAGCTCGAACGAGCCGCGGGCACGATCGGCCAGGCCGAGCAACGCAGCCGGTCTTTGTCGCGCCGGCTCGATGATGTCGAACTGCTCGATCCCGGCCCGCTGCGACTGTCGGACCAGGCCTCCGACCCGCCGTCACCGGGCCGCCCGCCGGTGGCCTGAGCCGCAGCACAGTCAAGCCATCGGCCGGCGTCGTGCCGGGGGTTCGCTTTCGTTGCGAAAAACGCCATTCCATGATGTGGGAAAAAATGTGGCGACGCACAAAGCAGTTTTCTCATGGGAAAAAATGACTTTCCGTAATATGGGATAATTATCTAACAGATTGAAAAATAACAGAAAATTTTTCGATTGTTTTGTGACTTTCGACTGTTGCCTCGCAGCAAATCCGGCTAACATTCCTGCCTTTACGTCGGGCGGCGTGACGCCACGACAGCCGGTTTTTTCATTGTGATGACGGGAGCAACGATGTCGACGAGAGAGCTCGAAGCCCAGAAGCTTCAAAGAGTGGTCCGGGGCAAACGCTGGCGCGGTATCACGCAACTACAGCGCCGAGGACGTGATCAAGCTGCGGGGTTCGCTGCAGGTTGAGCACACGCTGGCCCGTCGTGGGTCGGAGAAGCTCTGGAAGCTGATCAACGAAGAGCCGTTCGTCAACTCGCTGGGCGCCCTGACCGGCAACCAGGCGATGCAGCAGGTCAAGGCCGGGTTGAAGGCCATCTATCTCTCGGGCTGGCAGGTTGCCGGCGATGCCAATCTGGCGGGCGAGATGTATCCTGACCAGTCGCTGTACCCGGCCAACTCGGTGCCGCAGGTGGTCAAGCGGATCAATAACATGACCCGCTGCGACCAGATCCAGTGGCTCGAGGGCATCAACCCGGGTGACGAGAAGTTCGTCGATTACTTCGCGCCTATCGTGGCCGATGCCGAGGCAGGCTTTGGTGGTGTGCTCAACGCCTTCGAACTGATGAAGGCCATGATCGAAGCGGGCGCTTCGGGCGTGCACTTCGAAGACCAGCTCGCCTCGGTCAAGAAATGCGGCCACATGGGTGGCAAGGTGCTTGTGCCTTCCAAAGAGCAGGTCGGCAAGCTGAGCGCCGCGCGCCTGGCCGCCGACGTGATGGGTGTGCCGACCGTGTTGCTGGCTCCGCGCACGGATGCCGAAGCCGCCGATCTCGTCACCTCCGACGTCGACGACTACGACAAGCCCTTCCTCACGGGAGAGCGCACGGTCGAGGGTTTCTACCGCACCCGCAATGGTGTCGAGCAGGCGATCTCGCGCGGTCTGGCCTATGCGCCCTATGCGGATCGATCTGGTGCGAGACCGCACGCCCGATCTGGGCTTCGCCCGCCAGTTCGCCGAGGCGATTCACAAGCAGTTCCCGGGCAAGATGCTGGCCTACAACTGCTCGCCCTCGTTCAACTGGAAGAAGAACATCGACGACGCCACGATCGCCAAGTTCCAGCGCGAGCTCGGTGCGATGGGCTACAAGTTCCAGTTCATCACGCTGGCCGGCTTCCATGCGCTGAACTACGGCATGTTCGATCTGGCCTACGGCTATGCGCGCAACCAGATGAGCGCCTTCGTCGAGCTGCAGGAGAAAGAGTTCGCGGCGGCCGAGCGTGGCTTCACTGCCGTGAAGCATCAGCGCGAGGTCGGTACCGGATACTTCGATGCGGTGACCACGACGATCGAACGCGAGGCCTCGACGGCTGCGCTCAAGGGCTCGACCGAGGAAGGTCAGTTCTATGGCGATGCCAAGAAAGCGGCCTGAGTTTGTCTGAGCCGTCAGTGTGATCATGGCCGGTGCGTTTCGCACCGGCCATTGTTTTGTGCATGCGCCGTGCCGAAACGGCGAGTGCACCGGTGCGTTGCGAAGCAGGGCGCGGCCGCGGTTGCGCGGGCAGTCGGCTAGAATCGTGCTCTGGAAGTCAGGCGTGACGGGGTCTGCAGTCCGGCACACGCACATAATTCTTCATACGGGAGGACAAGACATGTCGCTATTCAAGCGTGCCGTGAGCACCGCCATGGTTGCCGGTGCGATTGCCGGCTTTGCGGTGACCGCGCAGGCCAAGACCGAATTGACGATCTCGAGCTGGGCGCCGCCCACGCACGGCATCAATGCCGTCATGTGGCCGAAGTTCGTCGAGATGATCGAGCAGGCCACGCAGGGGCGTGTCACCGCGCAGATCAAGTACAACATCGGTTCGCCGCCGGCCCAGCTGGATATGGTGCAGGATGGCGCGGCCGACTTCAGCTGGATTTTCAACGGTTATACGCCCGGCCGCTTCGCAGCCACCAAGCTGATCGAACTGCCCGGCTTCAAGGGTAGCGCCGAGGCCGCATCGGTAGCCTACTGGCGTGTGCACAACAAATATCTTGCCAAGGCCAATGAGCATCGCGGCGTGACCGTGGTCTCGCTGATGACGCATGGTCCGGGCGTGCTGCATTCGGCCAGCTACGTGAACTCGCTCGATCAGATCAAGGGCATGAAGCTGCGCCTGGGCGGTGGTGTGGCCGGTGATGCCGGCACGCTTCTGGGCGCGACCGGCATTCGCGTGCCTGCGCCGAAGGTCTACGAGACACTGGCCTCCAACGCCGCCGATGGCGTGATGATGCCCTGGGAAGGCAAGAAGTCGTTCAAGCTCACCGAGGTGGCTCCGCACACCTATGAGATGCCGGGCGGCTTCTATCGTGGCGCATTCGCGATCATCATGAACACGGATCGCCTGAAGTCGCTCTCCAAGAAGGATCAGGCGGCACTGACCTCGCCCGCGTTCGGCGAGGCCGTGGCGAAGATGGCCGGCGCGGTCTGGGATCAGATCGATGCCGAAGGCCGTCTGGCCAGCGCCCAGACCAAGGGCAATACGGCCACCATGGCCACTGATGCCGATGTGGCCAAGTACGCCGAGATGACCAAGCCGATCATCGACCAGGTGGTGGCCGATGCCACCAAGGCCGGAGTCGACGGCAAGGCCGCCCTCGAGGCGATCAAGGCCGAGCTGGCGGCCTACAAGTAAGGCCCGCGCTGCCCGGCTCGTCGGTCGGAGTCGGGCAGACGATGGGTTCGCGGTCCGCGGCGCGCGCAGGCACTCAGGCCTGCCGGCCGGCGCGGGCCGCAATTCTTTTTCCAATGCCCGTGCTTCAGGTTGATATGCGATGAATGCTGCAGCGACACCGCATGCCGACGGATCGCTCTTGCAGCGTCTGCCCGTCTGGCTGGCCGCCGCGTCTTTGTTCGCCATGATGGTGATGACATTCTTCGACGTGGTGCTGCGCTCGGTGGCGAACAATCCGATCGAATCGGCCACCGAACTGACCCGTCTGTTCATGGGCATCATCGTGTTTTCCTGCCTGCCCACGGTGTCCTGGCGCAACGGCCACATCGTGGTCGATCTGCTCGACAAGATGTTCGGACCGAGCGCGGCGCGCCTGCGGGACTCCCTGATCGATCTGGTCTGCGGTGCGTTGCTGTTCCTGCCCGGCAAGCGGGTGATCGAACTCGCCGAACGCTCCCGGTCCTATGGTGATCTGACCGAGTATCTGCAGATCCCCACCTTCTACATTGGCTGGTTCATCGGGATCAGCGTGATCATGACCGCCATCGTGTTGCTGGTTCGCGCGGTGGCGCGTTTCGTGCGGCCGCAGTGGGTTCCGCAGTCGGTCAATGGTTGAGCAGGTTTCGGAGTCACTCGCATGACGGCTGCATTGATCGGATTCGCCGCGGTACTGGTCCTGGTGTTCCTGCGCATGCCGATCGCCTTCGCGATGGGTATCGTGGGCGTCATCGGCTACATGACCGAAACCAACTACAAGGCCTCGATCTCGATGGCCTCGCGTCTGATCATCGACACCGCGCAGGATTACGGTTTGTCGGTCGTGCCGCTGTTCATCCTGATGGGACTGTTTGCCAATCGCGGTGGGCTTTCGCGCGAGTTATACCGCGCTTCCTACGTGTTCCTGGGGCATATGCGGGGCGGCCTGGCGATGGCCACGATCGTCGCCTGTGCAGGGTTCTCCGCGATCAGTGGCTCTTCGCTGGCGACGGCGGCCACGATGTCCAAGGTGGCCATGCCCGAGATGCGCCGCTTTGGCTATGACGACCGGCTCTCGACTGCGTCGATCGCGGCTGGCGGCACCCTGGGTATCCTGATTCCGCCAAGCGTGATTCTGGTCATCTACGGTTTGCTGACAGAGACCAGCATTGGCAAGTTGTTCATTGCGGGCATCATCCCCGGCCTGGTCGGGGTCTTGTTCTATCTGTTCGCCGTCTCGTACACGGTGTTGCGTCATCCCGAGCAGGGGCCCGCTGGCGAGCGCTCGAGCTGGCCCGAGCGGTTTCAGGCAGTGCGCGGCATCTGGGCCGTGGTGTCCCTGTTCGTGCTGGTGATCGGCGGGCTCTACGGGCTGTTCGATTTCGAACCGCTGAATATCACGTTTTCGCCGACCGAGGCCGCCGGCATGGGGGCCGCGGGAGCCTTTCTGATCTCGCTGTCGCGCGGCAACCTCAGCCTGCGTGACACCATCGAAACGCTTGTCGACGCCGCGCGGACCACCACCGCGTTGTTCATCGTGCTGATCGGCGCATCGATCTTCACCAATTTCATCAATCTGGCTGGTTTGCCGGAAGCCCTGATCAGCTTCGTGACCGGGCAGGGCGTCGAGCCGCTGATGGTGATGCTGATGATCATCGGCGTCTACATCGTGCTCGGCTGCGTGTTCGAGAGTCTCTCGATGCTGTTGCTGACGGTTCCTGTGTTCTATCCGCTGGTCACCAGCCTCGGTTATGACCCGATATGGTTCGGGATCATCGTTGTGGTGGTCACCGAGATCAGCCTGATCACTCCGCCCGTCGGCCTGAATGTCTTTGTCTTGCGTGGCGTGGTCGGAGACGTCTCGACCGGTACGATCTTTCGTGGCGTGACGCCGTTCTGGATGTTCGACATTCTGAGGCTGGCGCTGTTGTTGTTCGTGCCGATGCTCTCGCTGTATCTGCCCTCGAGGATGCTCTGAAGCATGGATGATGCGGTGCCTGCCGACTGGCTCGGTCGGCGTGAGTTTGCGCGTGACATGATCACCGAGAGTGCATGCGTACGTATGGCCGCCACCCTCGATCGTGACCCGCCCGAGCTCGGTGCGGGGCTGCCCGCGCCCTGGCATTGGATGGCTTTCCTGCCGCAGGCCCGCCAGTCGGCGATCAGCGCTGACGGCCACCCGCCGCGCGCTGGCTTTCTTGCGCAGGGCGAGCTGCCACGCCGGATGTGGGCCTCGGGAAGCATGCGTCTGCTGGCGCCGGTGCCGATCGGCGTGCCGATCGAGCGCGAGTCCGAGATCGTCGGGCTCGACGACAAGCGCGGACGCTCCGGACGCTTGCTCTTTCTGACGCTGCGCCACCGGATCCGCTCGGTTCAGGGCGGCCTCCTGATCGACGAGCGGCAACACATCGTCTACCGGGAGCCGTCGGCAGGCGCACAGGCGATGCCGGCTGGCGAACCGGCACCCACCGACCCGCACTGGCGGCGACGTATCGACCCGGATCCGACCTTGCTCTTTCGCTTCTCGGCGCTGACTTTCAACGCGCACCGGATTCACTATGACCGGCGCTATGCGATGGATGTCGAAGGCTATCCCGGTCTGGTGGTGCATGGCCCCTTGCTGGCCACGATGCTGCTCGATGCGCTGCGCCACGAGGGCGGGCTGGCGCAGACACCCGACTGGTTCGAGTTCCGTGCCCAGCGCCCGGTCATCGACGTTGCGCCCTTCTGGGTTTGCGGACGCCACGACGCGGACGATCGCCATAGCCTCTGGATCGAAGACAACGAGGGCTTCGTCTGCGTCAAGGCCTATGCCGGGCGCGTGCCGGATCAGAACGCACCGTGATCGAGGCCTGGTTGCCCGCGGCGGTCTCGCCCTTGGTGGCCACCGGGCTGATCATCCTTTCCGCGCTGACCTCGATGTTCACCGCCACCTTCGGCATCGGTGGGGGCGTGGCGCTGATCACCGTCTTGCTGACGATTCTGCCGCCGACGGTCGTTCTGCCGTTGCACGGCATCGTGCAGGCCGGATCCAATGCCGGGCGGGCCGTGGCGATGGCCCGCGATGTCCACTGGAAGATCACCGGCTGGTTTGCCGGCGGCGCAGTTCTCGGGGTAGCGGCGGCCACCATGGTGTTCGTCAGTCTGCCCACCCGATTGCTCGTCGTGGTGCTGGCGCTGTTCATCCTGTGGTCGTTGTGGGCGCCGCGATTCAAGGCCTCCGCGCTGCCGGTGCCGGGTTATGCAGGGGTCGGCGCGGTGGCGAGCTTCCTGACCCTGTTCCTGGGTGCCACGGGCCCACTGGTGGCCGCATTCTGGGACCCGGCCCGGCTGGGGCGGCACGGGGTCGTGGCCACGCATGGCGCGGTGATGACCGTGCAGCACACGCTCAAGGTGATTGCCTTCGGCTATCTTGGTTTCGCATTCAGCGAGTGGCTGATGCTGATCGCCGCGATGGTTGCCAGTGGCTTCGTAGGAACCCTGGTGGGCAAATGGTTGCTCGGGCGTCTGCCCGAGGCCGCGTTTGCGAGAATATATAAATGGTGCTGACCGCCCTGGCAGGGCGGTTGCTGGTGAAGGTGTGTTCGATCTCTGAGCGCGGGGTGCCAGCGCTCGCAAAGATCAAACCCGGTCATGCGCGCCAGCGCCGATCGACGATCGAATCCGATTCCGCACGACATGGGAGAGCAGGGCATGAAGATCGAACGAGCCGAGATCCACGTCTTGCGCGTGCCGTTCACCGATGGCAGTTCGGGTAAGGGTTTGATGCCCACGCAGTGGACCCATCTCGATATGGTGCTGCTTTGTCTGCACAGCGATGACGGCGCGATCGGCTGGGGCGATGGCTTCGCCTATTCATGCCGCACGGCGACCGAGGCGGCTCTGCATGACATGGTCTTGCCGCTCGTGGTCGGGCAGCAGATCGATGACATCGATCATTTCTGTCGCGAGTTGATTCGCAAGCTGCATCTGCAGGGCGCTTCGGGATCACGGCTTTCGCGGTGTCGGCGGTCGATCTGGCCCTGCGTGATCTCGACGCGCGTCGTGCCGGTGTGCCTCTTGCCGAGCGCCTGGGCGGCATTCGTCGTCGCGAGTTTCCCGCCTACGCGAGCCTGGTGCGCTACGGCGAGCCGGCTCAGGTCGCCGAGTTCACGGCCCGTGCGATCGCCGAGGGCTATCGCAGCGTCAAGCTGCACGAGATCGAACACGATGCGATCGCGATGGGTGCGCGTGTGGCCGCGGGCATCGATCATCTGGTCACCGACGTCAATTGCAACTGGTCGCTGGAACAGGCGCGTGGTTCTCCGGCCATGCGTGACATGGGTCTGTACTGGGTCGAGGAGCCGGTCTTCCCACCCGATGACGCGGTCACCCTGGCCGCGTTGCAGCGTGATTTCGGCGTGGCCATGGCCAGCGGCGAGAATGCCTGCCTGCGCGAGGGCTTTGCGCGTACGGTCGGTGAGATCCGCTTCGTGCAGCCCAGCGTGATCAAGGTGGGCGGGATCGGCGAATTCCTCGCTGTCTGCGACATGGCACAGGCCGCTGGCTCGGCCGTGATGCCGCATGCGCCATATTTCGGCCCGGGTTACTGGGCCACGCTTCATCTGATGGCGGCCCGCGAGTGCTGTGAGTTGTTCGAGTTCCTGTACATAGAACCGCAGGCCTGGGTAGACCCGAACATTCCACTGCCGGTGCAGGGTCGTGTGCATCTGCCCGAGGGCCACGGGCTCGGCTTCAATCCGGGAGCCGGAGCTCCTGGCCCGCTACGCGGTCCAGGCGCCGCGGGTGCTGCGCGCGGCCTGACGGCGGATTGCAGCCGAGGGCCCGCGAATCGATTGTCCCTATTTCGCGTATCGGCGGATCACCTGGCCGGGACCGCTCGCGATATCGGTGTATTGGCGGCCATCATGCACAAGCGTGCCATTGACCCACACGCCATGCAGGCCCTGAGCCTCGCGGATCATGCGTGTGCCGCCCCCGGGAAGATCATCGACCTTTCTCAGTTCACCGCGTTCGATGGTTTGCGGGTCGAACAAGACCATGTCTGCCCAGGCGCCCGTGGCCAGACGACCGCGGTCGGGAATGCGGAACTTGTCAGCCGGATCGCTGGTCAGCCGCCGGATTGCCTCGGCCAGGGTAAAGGTGCCGGTTTCGCGAACCCAATGAGACAGCAGATAAGGGCCGAAGCCGGCATCGCAGAAGTAGACCAGGTGGGCCCCGGCATCTGAGAGCGTGATCACGCCCGCCGGATGCTGCAGCAACGGTGCCACGCCGGCATCATGGTTCTGGAACAGCTTGGCGACGAAGGGCGTATCCAGGCCCTGCGTGAGCGCCAGGTCGAAAAAGGCGTCGAGCGGCTCCGTGCCCTGGCGCTGCGCGTGCTCGGCGATCGTCGTGCCATCGGCGGTCTCGATCTTGGCCCAGTCTCCGAAGAAGAGAATACCGCGTGCCGGATTGGCGAGATTCTCGCGAAACCGTGCTCGAAAGGCCGGATCGGCGTAGATCGTGCGCAGGCTGGTCTCGTTCTGCCCGGCGATGCGATCGAAGGCATCGTGCGACAGCAGCAGATAGGGATCGAGCAGGGTAAAGTTGAAGGACAGCGGCTGGCAGGTGGTCTGCAGATACACCTCGTGGCCACGCGCGATGGCCGCTGCGGCGCGCGCGTACATGTCGGCGCTCACCTCTGGCTTGGCCTCGTTATACATCGTGAGCACGGTGGATGCGAACATCGGCCGGCCGGTGGCCTGCGCCATCGATTCCATGAACTCCGGTGTCGCGCGTGGCCCGGTGGCCATCATGAACACACCGTGGCCGTCTTCGGCCATCGCCTGCACCAGCAGCCGGAGTTCGTCGTCGCTCGCGATCGTCGAGGGCATCGGCGCGCCCTGAAAGCCGAAATGGTTCGGCGAGAATGACGAAGCAAAGCCGATCGCACCCGCGCGCATGGCCTCGCGAACCGCCTCACACATGCGCGCCATCTCATCGTCGGTCGGCGTCTTACGCAGCGACGCTTGCTCGCCCATCACCGCGGTGCGGATCGCCGAATGACCCGCGAACACCCCGACATTGATCGCCGGGCGGCGGGTCTCGACGAAATCGAGGTACTCGGGAAAGGTCTCGAAGCCCCAGCGTGTGCCGCTGACCAGGGCGTTCAGATCCATGCCCTCGACCACGGAGAGATTCTTCATCATGGTCTCGCGCAGATCGGTCGGGCATGGCGCGATGCCAAAGCCGCAATTGCCCAGGATCGCCGTGGTGACACCGAGTGCCGGTGATGGCGTGAGTCGGGCATCCCAGGTGATCTGGGCATCGTAGTGGGTGTGGACGTCGACGATACCGGGCATCAGCGAGAGGCCGTCTGCGCGAACCGTTTCTTTGGCGTCGCCAAGATCGTGGCCGATCGCAGCGATGCGCCCGCCGCGCACCGCGACATCGGCCCGGTTGCCCGGATTGCCCAGCCCGTCATAGACGGTGGCACCGGTGATTTTGAGATCGTACGGAGCGCTCATGCGTGTCGTCTCCCTGGATAGATCATGAATGTCGGACAGGCCGTCGCAGGGATCGGAGGATGTATCGCGTGCGGTGGCCGATGCTTGGCGCTCAGCCCTGGCTCTGCGCGCGCCCACGTGCCTGAATCGCTGCCCGGCGCCGTTCGATCTCGCCGGCGTCCAGCCCGCGTGCCGACCATTCGCGCGCCATGCGGGTCTCCGTGGCCGCGCGCTCGGCGGGTGTTGCCTGACGAACCGCTGCATAGGTTTCATAGATTCGGCGCACGCCATCGGCGTCATTGCCGAGGATGTCGCGGGCCAGTTCGCGCGCCTTCACCAGCAGCCGATCATGGGCCACGACATGGTTCACCAGACCCCATGCGAGCGCGGTCTGCGCATCAAGGAAATTGCCCGTGGCGGACATCTCGCGTGCGCGCCGCAGGCCGATCGCCTCGGGCAGCAGCACGGTGAGACCCCAGCCGGGCATCACGCCGACGCGACTGTGGGTGTCGGCGAATCGCGCTCTGTCGGAGGCGATGAGGAAATCGCAATTCAACGCCAGTTCGAAGCCGCCGGTGACCGCGACCCCGTTGACCGCGCCGATCAGGGGTTTTCCCAGTGGCGCCCACGGTCGCATGGGCCGATCGGGATCAGCGCCCGCACCGGTGGCATCGGCGACCTGCTGACGATCGCCGCTGCCCAGCTCTTTCAGGTCGAGGCCCGCGCAGAAGGCCGGATCGGCCCCGGTGAGAATCACTACGCCGACCCCATCGTCGGCGGCCAGCGCGGCCATGGAGTCGCGCAACACGGCGCGAAGTTCTCCGTTGAGCGCATTGCGGGCCTGCGGCCGGTTCAGGGTAACGATGGCCAGGCCATCCTCGCGATCGACCAGAACGACTTTCTCGGACATGGGTTGATGTTGCCTAGTGGGTGGGTTGCAGACGTTGGATGGCGACAGTTTACGGCCTTGGCAGACAAGCCTACGCAACGGGTATCGGATGAGGGTCAACAGCCTGCTAGTCCGGCGAGCCTAGTCTTAGCGTGCAATTGTTTGCGCACGTCGCGACGCGCATGCTCGGTCCATCTATTGACCTTCGGAGCCGTCCATCATGAATCGTCATCCGAGCCCCGCCGAGCGCGGTCAGGGCATGACCGAATACATCATCATCGTCGCGTTGATCGCGATCGCCGCCATTGGCACCTATTCGCTGCTTGGCCAGACGGTGCGCAGTCAGACCGCGGGCCTGGCGCTCGAAATCGCCGGCCAGTCGGCGCAACCGGCTATCGGCGCGGCCGGTACCACGGCCACGCAGTCCCAGACCCAGGCCGACCAGCGCAAGGGCCTGAACAACTACGAAGCCAACAACCACTGAGATGGCACGCGACCCCAAGCGATTCGCGCGATCCTGGCGTCAGCGAGGTGCGGCGCTGGTGTTTGCGCTCGCAGCCTTGAGCGTGGGTGTGGTGGCGCTGTATCTGAGCTATGACATCGGCTCCGCGGTGGCAGCCAAAACCCGGCTTGGCGACGCGGCCGATACCGCCGCCTACAGCGCGGCGGTCTGGCGTGCGCGGGCCCTGAACTTTGCGGCCTATGGCAATCGCGCCATCATCGCGCAGGAGGTCGCGGTCGCGCAGGCGCTCACGCGGCAGTCCTGGATCGCCTACTTCGAACGCTTCACGGAGACCGTTGCCGAGGTGGCGCAGATCTTTCCTCCCGCGTATGCGATTGCCGAGGGCGTCCATGAGGCGGTGCAGATCGCCCAGGAGCTCACCGATATCGCGGCCCAGGCGGAGATCAGGCTGCGCGACGAACCCGAGGTCGGCTACAAGACCTTGCTGGTTCGAAGTCAGCGTCTGATCCACGGTGCGGGCGGGGTGTTCGGCGCGGGCGCCGTGGCCCTCGAAGTCGCCAAGGCGGCCGACCCACGCCTGGTGGCGTTCGCGCTGCCCGATGGTGGCGCCTACAAGCGCTTTGCGCGGGTGTATTCAAGCGATGCCGATCGCGCCCGCCTGGCCGATGTCACCTTGCGATCGCTGGATGCCTATTCGCGTGACCGTGGTCGTGAGCACTATCTTCCGTTGGTTTCGTCCTGCCTGCTGGCCGGAGGGGATCCTCGCGCTGACTACCACAAGCGTGGCGGCACCATGCTCGTGCCCGGCCTGGAACGTTGGGAGGCCGCCGATACCGGCTCGATCAAGAACAATGTCCGTGCCCGCTTCTCGCGACGGTGTTCGCGGCGCGAGATTGCCCCGGTGGGCTGGGGAGGCGCCGAGGCCGCTGCGCCGCGGCCGGAGGGCGGATTGCGAGGAGATCCGGGTCGGGTGCGCGAGAACCCGCTCGCTTACGCCAATGCAGACCGGGAACTTGCCAACGCGGGTGAGCGTCAGCACACCACCACCGGGATCGCTTCCGTTCTGGAACTCGATGAATCGATCCTGACTGGGCGCAGGCCACCGCGTTCCCGGCTGGCGGTGCTCGCCTCGCTGCCGGCCGCGAAGCTCAGAGACTCGGCGGCGCTTGGTCTGGCACCGGCAGGCGCTGGCTCCGGGCACTGGCCAGGCGGGCGCCTGTGGGCAGTTTCGGCAGCCGAGGCCTACTTCCGCCGTCCGCCGGCGGCCGGTGAGCGTCGCTCGGAGTTGGCCAGCCTCTATGGCGCGTTCTGGCAGGCACGGCTAGTGCCAATCACCGCCGCCGATCGCGATGCGGCGCAAGCCTATGTCGAACGCTGAGGATCGAATGGCGGGCCACCGTCGCCGCAGGCGGGCATTGCTACCGCTTCGCTGGTCGCACCCGGCCAGCCAGCGCGCCTCGAAGTTGCGCGAGGGCGGGCAGGCTTTGATCGAGATGTTGCTGGCCGGCGCGCTTCTGACCTTGCTCGCCCTGATGATCATCATGCTCGGGCGCCTGTTCAGCATCGATGCCGCTGCCAGCGGTGCTGCGCGCACGGCGGCCTTCGAGTGCGCGATGCGCCCGCAGGCTTGCGCGGGCCGGGTCGCCGCCGCACCGCATGGCCAGGCCGCGAGTCATTTCAGCGCCGGCGATGATCAGGCCGGTGACCAGCAGTTCTGGCACGATCATCGCGGCCGGGGCCTGGTCGACACAGATCGGCCGTTCAAGCTGCAATCGGTACCGACGGGTCTCGATGCCGGGCGTGGCCTGCTGGGTGCGGGTCGCATCGGCGCGGCGGGTGCACGGCTGGTCGACCGTCTCGCCGGGCCGTCGCGATTCGGTCTCGATCTCTTCGGCGGATTGCACACCCAGAGTGTCGAGGTCCCTATCTGGCAGGCGCGGCCGGCGGACGCTGCGCTCGATCCGGTCTCGGGTTTTCGCATGAGTCTCAGCGCGCGCAGCGCGATTCTGATCGATAGCTGGCAAGCGCGCTCTTCGTTCGGTGCGGCGCCCGATACGGTCTCTTCACGCGTGGCAAGCGGCGCTACGCCGCCGCTCTGGCATGAGCGTGTACCCGGGCTTGCCCATATCGGTACTCATGCATTCATGACCTTCGCCCATGTGCTGGCGATCGACGCCGATCCCGATGCATTGATCGGTTTCGACCTCGATCCAAGCCTCATCCCACCAGACAGGGAGCCACGCTGATGGTGCCGATTCCAGGTCCTCGATCATCATGTCATGCGCGCGCCAGCCATCGTGCAACAGGCATTCACCTGGCGCTGCTGGTCATTGCCTGCCTGGGTTGCATCGGCCCAGGTGATGCCCGTTCAGCAGCCGACGAAGATCGCTTCGAGCTCGGCGAGATCCGCACGGATCACGGATGGCGCTATCGCATCACGGTTTCCCTGGCCGATCATGATTCTGGCGCGCCCGTGATGCCAGACGCTCGCTCCGGTTCGTTGTCAGGCGCCTTGCACGCCGGCGCGCCGGGGCGGCTGAATCCGGCAGCGGTCCACCCAGACGATCGCAGGGCCGGCGCGGCGCCTGTCTCACGAGCCCGGGTCGGCCTCTGGGATGTCGACCTGCGCCCGCATCACGGTCATCTGCTCATGGAGCAGCGCCGGCGCCCGTACGGTGGTGCCAACGATACATGGCCCAGGCTGCTGCGCACGATCGCCCAACCCATCCCGGACGCCGCCCGACCACGCCTGCCGGATTGGCTGGCGCTTGGCTCCGTGGCCAGGGTGTTTGCGCACAGCGATGGTCGGCGTCGCCTGCTGACCGGCATCGGCCATCTGACAGCCCCGCCGCAAGCCAGTCGGCAGCAGTTCATCGCGGCGGCCATGGCCCAGGGCGTTCGCCTGATCCCGTTGCCGCTTCCCGATGCCCAGTCCGCGGCGGATGCAGATTGGGGTCTTTGGGGGCAGGCCGGCAGCGCCGAGTTCATGCTGACCGGGCATCGCGCACACGGAGGTACGGCATGGGTTCTGCATTGGGCGCAAGGAGGGGCTGCACCATGAAACTTCGCACGCGCGATCATCGGCCCGGATTCTGCCGCGGCCAATCGTCGCTGGAAACCGCTGTGATCCTGGGTTTCGTGGTGGCCTTGTTCTTTGTCGGCCGCCCTAGCTTGCTCGAGCGTCTGATTGCGGCTCTGGCCAGCGTCTATCCACGTTTCAGCTCGCTGCTGGCGCTGCCATGATCGAAGCCCATGACTCTGCGCCGGCCCAGGGTCGCCGGGTGCGCTGGATTCATCTGGGGCTACTGAGCGCAGCCCTCGCATTCGGCAGTCTGGGTGTGTTCGCCACCCAGGGCTACATCTCGGCCAGCCTGCAGAACGAGCGTGCCCGGATGGCCGCCGACACCCGGACGATCGGTGTGATCGTGGCGGCCAGTTCCCTGCCGGCTGGCGAGACGGTCAGCGTCGAAACCATGGCAGTGCGTCAGATTCCGGCGAGGCTCGTGGATGATGCCATGGTGCGCGCCGATGCATTCGAGCATCTCATTGGGCGGGAACTCGCACTGCCAATGGCCTCGGGCGAGCCGCTGCGCCAGTCGGCACTGCGCCGCGCCGCGGGGCCGTTCTCGGCGCGAGTGGCACACGGTATTCGCGCCATGACCATCGAGGTCGATGAAGTCAACAGCGTCTCGGGCATGCTCAGACCGGGAGACCGCATCGATCTGCTGTTCGCCACGAGGGCGCCCGCCGGTCACGGCAGCGTGCCTGGCGGTGCGATCGCCGCGCCCCTGATGCAGGATCTGCTCGTCCTCGCCACGGGCGCGCAGGCGGCCAGCCCCGATCCATACGCGGATCCTGGCGGCCAGTTCCGGGCGATCACGGTCGAGGTCACGCCCACCCAGGCACAGAAGCTGGTTCTCGCCCAACGAAGCGGCCGCCTGACCGCATTGCTGCGCAATCCCGAAGATCGTCACGATATGCCTGCGCAACTCATGGATCTGAACATGTTGCTCGGCTTATCGAGCGAGGCGCCGCGCAGACCGTCTGTCGCCGGGCCCGAGATCATCGTCGGGGGTCAGGGCCCGATCACGCGGCAGACGGGCACGGCGATCCTGATGAGCCCGCCATGAACAGTCGTCCTCAAACTGCTGGCACCCGCCAATCGATGGCCCGGGTTCGGGGTTCATGGTTCGGGCTGGGCATGATGCTGCTTTTGGCGGCTGCGATTGCGAGCGCGGCGCCGGCGCGGCCTGAAGCGGCCGCCGCCCCGGCGGCCGCAGGCAGCGTCGAAGAAATACGCCTCACGATCGGCCGCGCTCATGTCCTGAATAGCGGCGCGGTGCGTCGGATTGCGCTCGGCAATGGCAAGGTCGTCCAGGCCACCGCGCTGGACAGCAAGCAGATTCTTCTGCTGCCCGAGGCGGTTGGTCAAAGCAGCCTGCATGTATGGCCGCGTCATGGCTCTATGCGTCGCTACCTGATCACGGTGCTGGGCGACACGGCCGCTCGACGCTACGAAGCGGTCCGGCAGATGCTCGGAGGTGCCGGCAACCTGTCGGCCAGGCTCGCCGGCGATGCGGTGATCATCGATGGCCATGATCTCAGCGCTGCCCAGGCGGCCCGCATCCAGGCGATCACCGCGCGGTTTCCGGATGTGCTCGATCTGGCCACTGGCGCCGGCAGCGAACGCATGATCGCTATGGACGTCAAGTTCGTGGAGATCAAGAAGAGCGCATTGAAACGCCTTGGCGTGCGCTGGTCCGGCACGGCCAGCGGGCCGTCGTTCGGCATCATCGGTGATCTGCGACGCAGCGACGCACTCGCCCGGGATTCGCTCGCCAACGCGATCGGTCAGCACACCGGGGCGGCCGTGACGCCGTTCGCGAGCGCCTTGAGCCTGGCCACATCGATCAGCTCGATGCTCGATTTCCTGGTTCAGAACGGTCAGGCCAGCGTCCTCGCTGAACCGCGATTGTCTTGTCGCAGTGGCGGCAGCGCGAAGTTCATTGCCGGCGGAGAGCTCCCGATTCCCATGTCTGGCGGTCTGGGCACGGTCTCGGTCAGCTTCAAGGAATACGGGATCAAGTTCGATTTCTCCCCGACCGCGATGCCGGGAGGGCTGGTCGCTGCGCGGATCGCCACCGAGGTCTCCTCGGTCGACTTCGAGGTCCAGGTCAAGGAGGTCCCTGGAATCATCAAGCGTCGCGCCGAGACCGAGGTGCAGCTACAGGAAAACCAGACGATGGTGATTGCCGGCCTGCTCACCGAGGAAACCACGCGCCATGTCGACAAGGTCGCCGGTCTGGGCGACATTCCGATCCTCGGCCATCTGTTCCGCAGCCGCGAGTTCCGGTCGAATCAGACCGATCTCGCGGTGTTCGTCACACCGCGCTTTGTCGATAACCGCGCCACCGCGGGATCTGCCCAGCCGCCCGGCCCCAGCCAGCAAACCCGGGCGGCGACTGCGGTCGGGGAGGCAGGTGCTCAGAGCACGCCGGTGACGGCACCGGCAGTCCAGGTGCGTGATCTGCACGATCGCGGGATGCGCGCCGTCCAGGATTCGACCATCGGCCAGGATGGCGCCCGTCCGGATGGGCGGGTACCGCTTGCGCGCACACCCGTCGCGATGCCCGGGCACCTGTCCGCTGCGGTCCACCCTGCGCCACCCGCGCCGCCGGCATCCGCGCCGGCGACTCAAGAGCCAATGGGACGCCTGAGGTGGCTCGAATGAGCGGGCTCCCCGATACCCGGGCGTTGCGCCTGCTCATCGACTTCCCGGGTGAGGTCACGCAGGTGCTGGCGCTTGATCATCTGCCTTGCCGGATCGGCCGGCATCGCGATTGCGAGATTCTCTTGCCAGGCTGGCGGGTGGCAAGATGGCATGCCAGCCTGTTGCTGCGCAGTGGCACCCTGATGCTGGTCGATCAGGGCAGCCTTGGTGGCACCTGGGTCAATGGCGAGCGGGTCAGTGAATTCGGCCCGCTGCAGACCCATGACGAGATTCAGATCGCCGGCTATCGCCTGCGGGTCGCGGAGCACGATGCCGTGCACGAGCCCGTCGAAGGCGATGATCATCCGAGCGCGCCAGGTGAACGCGACTCATCCAGTCCGTCGCCAAGCCCCACGGTGGTCGACACGGTGCCCTTGGGCTGGCGCCGTCGCCTGCATGCCGATCTTCTGAGCAGGCTCGATCTTCGCCGTCACGAAATCCGTCATCTTGATCGAGAGCAGTTGAAGGCGCATGTGTCATCGCTGCTGCGCGCACTGATCGACGAGCATCCGGAACTGTCGCGCGGTGGCCTGGCCGAGGCGCTGCACAGCTCCGTCCTCGATGAGGCGGTAGGCCTGGGCGTGCTCGAGCCGCTGCTGGCCGAGCCCGATGTCACCGAGATCATGGTCAATGGCACCGACCCTGTGTTCGTAGAGCGCGCGGGCCGGCTCGAGCAGACTGCCTATCGGTTCAGCAGCGATGATGCAATCCGCGCGGTGATCGAGCGCATCGTGAGCCCGATCGGGCGCCGAATCGATGACGCCTCGCCGATGGTGGACGCCCGCCTGCCGGATGGCTCGCGCGTGAACGCGGTCATTCCGCCGCTTGCATTGCAGGGCCCGGTGTTGACCATCCGCCGCTTCAATGCGCGGCTGTTCGATGCCGAAGACCTGGTTGCGCTCGGCTCCGCATCTTTGGCCATGATGCGCTTTCTCGCCTGGTGCGTGCACCATCGGCGCAACATTGTGGTCGCGGGTGGCACCGGCAGTGGCAAGACCACCTTGCTCAATTTGCTGGCCCGTCACATTCCGTGTGATGAGCGCATCATCACGATCGAGGATGCCGCCGAGCTTCGCCTGGATCATCGCAATCTCGTTTCACTGGAGGCCAGGCCGGTCAATGCCGAGGGAAGGGGCGGAATCGCGATTCGCGATCTCGTGCGCAATGCCCTGCGTATGCGTCCGGATCGGATCGTTATCGGCGAATGTCGGGGCGGCGAGGCCATCGACATGCTCCAGGCCATGAATACCGGCCACGAAGGTTCGCTCACGACCGTGCACGCGAACAGTGCCCGCGATGCGCTGTCCAGGCTCGAAGTCATGGTGCTGATGTCCGGCGTCGAGTTGCCGATTGCCGCGATCCGTGAGCAGCTTGCTGGCGCGGTCGATCTGATCGTGCATCAGACGCGGGCACGCGACGGGCGTCGCCATCTGACCGAGATCGTCGAGGTCACCGGCATCGAATCGGGGCGGGTCCAGACACAGGTTCTGTTTCGAGCGAGACGCGGCGCCCAGGGCGGCTTGCGCTTCGATGACGGTGTCGCTGTGCCGGTCTTCTTTGACCGCCTGGCCGTGCCGGTCGATGACCCGATCCGGCGCCTGTTCACGGGGGCCGTGGTCGATGCCTGATCCCAGCAGACTGGCTGCGGCTTTCGTGTTCGTCGCCTGCGCGCTCGCTTTCATCGGGCTCTATCTGGTCATCGGTTGGCTTGCCGCGCGCTACCGGGATCGCTTCGGGCGCGCACTGGACACCGAACTGGCCCGGCTCCATCTGTTCATTGATTCGCGCCGTCTGATGTGGGCGCATCTCGGTGGCGTGGCGGCATTGGCGATTGCCACGGGAATCATCGCCGAGCGTCTGTGGCTGGCGGCGCTGATCGTGCTCTTTGGCGCTGCGCTGCCTCGGTTGTTGCTGGGCTGGCTGGCGCGGCGGCGACGTGAGCACTTTCGCCGGCAGCTACCGGACACCATGGCAATGCTCGCGGGCGGCCTGCGAGCCGGTCTGGGGCTCGGCGCGGTGATGCCCGAGATCGCCGATCGCATGCCCGCTCCCGTGCGCGATGAACTGCGCCTGATCGATCGTCAGCGCCGGCTCGGCGCGACATTGGAACAGGCATTGGCGCAACTGGAGCAACGAATCCCGCTCGAGGAGACTCGCTTACTGGTCAGCGTGCTGCGCCTGGGCGCGCGCTCCGGCGCAAGTATGGGCGACACGCTTGATGCGCAGGCGGCACTGCTGCGCCGCCGGCTCCTGCTCGAAGGCAAGATCCGCGCACTGACCGCCCAGGCGCGCCTGCAGGCATGGGTGATGGGCCTGCTGCCGTTCGGGGTTCTGGCCGCGATGCTGGCTATGGACGGGTCGCTCGCATCACTGTATTTCGACACTTTCGAGGGGCGGCTGCTGCTGGCCGGGGTCGTGCTGCTGCAGATCACGGGTGGGTGGTCGATCATGCGCCTCGTGGCGATTCGCACATGAGCGCGCTCGACGCCTTCTTCGATCAGGTTCGCCACTGGCCGCGGCTGCTCACTGCCACCGGCGTGGCCGATAGGATGCTGCCCTGGCTGGCGGCCGGCGCGATCGGCCTGTCATGCCTGATCGGCCTGATTCTCGTGGGCTCGCTGATGCGTGCGGGGCCCGGAGCCCGTCGTCGACACGCCGTGAGCGGGCCCAGGCCCTCACGCTCGTGGCGGATCATTCAATTCGCCTGTCTGACGCTGAGCCCCTGGATCGAGCCACTGATGCCGGTCGGGCACCGGTTTCGCCTGCAGACCCGGCTGCGCCGGGCCGGCCTGGACCAGGTCTTGACGGCCGACGGCTTCGTTGCCGGCCAGTTGCTGTGCGCTGGCCTGGCGATGGCCGTTACCATGCCCGCCGTGTTGGCGCTCGGATGGTCCGCCGGCGCATCGCTGATGATCGCGATGATCGGCGCGATATGGCCCATGTTGCGGCTGCTTGCCGTCGCCCACGAGCGTCAGCAACGGGTCGTCCGCGATCTGCCTGCGATGCTCGATCTGCTCGCGCTCGGTCTCGATGCCGGTGCGAGTCTGCCAGCGGCCATGGCCATGGCCGCCGAGCGCGGGCCGCTCGGGCCGCTACGTGACGAGTTCGCCAGACTGCTGCGCGAGACCCATGCCGGGCGGGCGAGGCAGGAGGCCTTGGCCGACATGGCCAACCGACTGGCCGATCCCGGGGTGGGTCACGCGCTGGCGGCGATCCGCTCGGCCGACAGACAAGGGGGTGATCTTGCTTCCATGTTGCGGGATCAGTCCGAGCAGCGGCGCCAGGAGCGGTTTATCGATGCCGAGCGGCGGGCAATGCAGGCACCGGTGAAATTGCTGCTGCCGCTGCTGTTGTTCATCTTTCCCGGCACGTTTCTGGTGTTGCTGTTTCCAATCGCCATGCGCATCCTGTCCGAGGGCTTGCTATGAAACCGCGCCTTGCGCTCCTGGAAACCGAAGCGCCGTGCGAGCGAACCTGCGGGAGCTCGGCCGCTCAGCGGGCGAGCGAGCTGCGCACGAATCCGCTGTCCTGGCGGGCGCTGCGAATTGTCGAGATCGATGGTCGCGAGCGCGCCGGGCCTCTGGTCTGGCTGGCAGACAGCGTCTGGACAAGAGCGCGCGGTGTGCTCGGGCGCTCGGCACTCTTGCGCGTCGGTGGGTGCTGGCTGCATCCGTGTCGGGCGGTACATGGCTTTGGCTTGCGGCAGGCACTCGATGTCCTGTTCATCGCAGATGATGGGCGAATCCTCGCGATCCAGCGTCTGGCGCCGGGTCGGATCGCCTGCCATTTCGGCGCCCGGTCCGTGCTCGAACTCGATGCTGGTCAGACGCGTGCCTGGGGCCTGCGCTGTGGTCAGCGTTTGTCCTCGCTCGCTGTCGATGCTCGCACGGATCAGCTGGATGACCCTCGCTCAGTGCTTTCCCTCCCGCGCGTACATCGTTTCGACCGGTTGCGCCACTGCCTCACTCGCCACATCAGGAGACTCTCATGACCCAGTCTGCATTCATCCGTCGATCGACCAGCCGCGTACGCCATGATGCCCGCGTTCCGGTCGACGGTTCCGCCCCGCGCCATGGCGCGCGCGTGCTCGCCCTCATGTGCTTGACGATCGGGCTGGCGAGCGCACCGCTGGCCGCTGCTCAGTCCACGCTTCTGAGCGCCAGGCTCGCCAACCCGGGTTCGCCCGGCAACGCATCCTCCGGGCCCGCCGACGGCTCGGCGGGAGGCCGTGGCGCCGGCCTCGCGAGCGAAGCCATCCGTGTCGACATGTCGCCCATGGAACGTGCCGAAGCGGCGTATCGGGCCCGCCGTTATGATGTCGCGCTCGAGCACTTTGGTATGGTCGCGGCCAGTGAAGATCATCCACTGGCTTGGCTTCGTATCGCCAATATCTGGCACCGCCAGGGGCAGGTGGCCATGGCCATGGATGCGTATGGGCGTGCGCGCGATGCCGCCGCCCGTCTCGGTCAGCAGCATGGCCTGAGGGAGCGCGCCATCATGAATATCGCCTTGCTGTCGCTGGACCAGGCCCAGCGTGCGCTGGATGCGGCCGGCGCGGTCGTGACCGCGCCTGAGAATCGCCGCTGGCAGGCCGAGGTGCAACTGAGGCTGCATGAGTTGCTCGACAGCCTGGCGGGAACCACCGGCGGCGAACAGCAGGTGCTTTCCCAGATGGAGAGTGGCTCGGCCGCGCGGGCGCCGAGGGAGAGTGGGTCGGCCGCGCGGGCGCCGAGAGTCGCGGCAACGCCCGGACGCTGATTCGTGAGGCTGGGCCGGCGCCCGAACCTGGCGGGCGGCGGGGGCACCGCTTCGATGGCGCATTGGCGGCGAGGGCGTGGGCAGGCCCTCATCGAGTGGCTGGTGGTCATGCCCCTGCTGCTCCTGTTCTGCCTTGGTGTCTTGCAGGTCGCTCTGGTGATTCAGGCGCGCTTCGCGATCGCGCACGGCGCGCATGAGGCGATTCGTGTCGCCGTCAGCGACCACGGTCGCGATGCCGCGATCGCGCAGGGGCTGGCCTGGGGATTGCGGCCGTTCTGGCGCGAGCCGGATCTGGCGAGCGCCCTGGCCAGACTCGCGCACGCACAGGCCGATGGTGGCGTTCGCTGGCGGCGCATCGCGCCCGATCCCGCGGTGTTCGACGACTTCGGCGAGCAAGGGGTCGATGATCATGGCCAGTCGATCCCCGGCCGTCTCGAACTCCCCAATGACAATCTCGCCTTTCGTCCGCTGGCAGTCGGCGCACGTTCTGGCCTGGACCTCCTGCAGGCCAATCGCCTTGGCCTGGAGTTCGTTGTCGCGGTGCCGCTGGATGTTCCCTTCGCAGGGCCCTTGTTCGGGCGCCTGGCCGCGATCTAACGCGGCTGCGCAAATGAGCGGGAGTGGCGGGTGGGTGCGACCCGTCTCCCGCTGACGGCCGGGCCGGCATCCGTGGCGCAAGATGATTGCAGCGTGTTTCGCGAGCCGCTGGCGCAGGGCGGGCGCTGGCGTTGGCCCATCCGCATTCGCAGCAGTGCCATGATGCACAGCGCTCTCTGGCCCGCGCCCGGCACGGCTTCAGTGGCTGCGCCGGCAACTCGGGTGTCTCCGTCTCAGACACAGAGTGAAGGCAGCACGGTCGCCGGAGCTGCCACGCCTGGCGAGCAGGGGGCTACGGAATCTGGTGACAGAGCGCTTTTGCCGTCGCAGACAGGGGAACCTGATCCGCCGGCCTCGCGATCATCGGGTGCGCAGGCGCCTGGCACGGTACAAGAGCTGACCCAGGCCGGGCAGTGCGGTTGATCGCGCCCGGAACCCGGCCGGGCGATGCGCCGTGGCGCGGCTGAGCCTGCACGCGCCGGGGGCGTCGTTCAGGTGAGCCCGAAATGGATGTTGGCCACCAGAAAGCCGCGCTTGGAGCCGCAGTCGAAGCGTTTTCCGCTGAACTGATAGCCGAACAAGCCGGGATCATCGATCTGCTTGGCCAAGGCGTCGGTGAGTTGGATCTCGCCGCCGGACCCAGGGGCGGTGTTCTCGAGGGTCTCGAGAATGCTCGCGTGCAGGATGTAGCGGCCGACGACCGCACTCGTAGACGGTGCATCCTCGGCCCTGGGCTTCTCCACGATCCCTTTGAGCTTCATCAGCTTGCCTTCCTGATTTGCGGGGTCGACGATGCCGTACTTGGAAACTTCCTCGGGCAGCACCTGCTCCACGGCAACGACCGATGCGCCGTTTTCCTGGGCGACCGGCAACATCTGCTTGAGCACGCCACTTGGATAGCCGTCGATAAGATCATCCGGAAGCAGTACGGCGAAGTGCTCGTCGCGGCTGATCATCGGCGCGGCGCAAAGCACGGCATGGCCGAGGCCCAGTGGCTGAGGCTGACGTACGAACAACACCTTGACATGCGGCGGAATGATGTTGCGAACCGCCTCGAGAGCCTCGGTCTTGCCTTTGGCCTCGAGTTCGGCTTCGAGTTCCGGCGCGCGGTCGAAGTAATCCTCGACGGCTCGTTTGGACCGGCCGGTGACGAAGATCAGCGTATCGCAGCCGGCCTCGATCGCCTCATCGACGGCATATTGGATGATCGGTCGATCGACGATCGGGAGCATCTCTTTCGGAATCGACTTGGTGGCCGGCAGGAACCGCGTGCCAAGGCCGGCGACCGGAAATACCGCTTTCCTGAGTTGCATCTTCACTATGTGGTGACCGAGGAGGAAGTCAATGGTACGTGAACCGCGATCGGTGAACAGAGAAGCCTGACGCCGCAGGTCGGCGTCTTGCCTTCGATCATCCAATCCAGCATCGGTTCGCTCTATTCCTGATGTCTAATGTATCCGTCGGCTGTGTCTGCGCTCACGCGAATTTGGCACGCACATGACGGTCGCGGGATCGGCGGTCGGTGCCGTCCGACAAGCGCCCAGGTGTCGTGGGGCCCGCGCGCGGCCCCCGATGTGGCGACCCTTCTCCAGGTTCGAGGAAGCAACTTGAGCACCATCATTCCTGTCATTCTTTCGGGTGGTTCGGGAACGCGGCTCTGGCCCGTCTCGCGTGAGGCCTATCCGAAGCCTTTCATCCGCCTGGCCAATGGGCCGAGCTTGTTACAACGAGTGATATCCCGGTCTGCCGCGCTGGCCGATGGGCCGGTCATGCTCGTGACCAACGAAACCTATGGCTTCAAAACCCGGGAGGAGTTTCGTGCCGTGCCCGGCGCCAGAGCCGCATCCTTGTTCCAGATCCTGGAGCCCATGGGTCGCAACACGGCGCCGGCAGTGGCGCTGGCGGCCCTGGCAGCGATGGAGCAGGCCGACGATCCGGTTCTGCTCGTGCTGCCGGCGGATCACCTGATCCCGGACGAGGCGGCGTTCCGAGACGCTGCCAAGCAGGCCGCACGGCTGGCCGAGAGTGGCGACCTGGTGTTGTTCGGGATTCAACCGAGCGCACCGGAGAGCGGCTTTGGCTATATCGAGCTTGGTGATGAGCATGCCGATGGCGGTTTCGCGGTGCGCCGGTTCGTCGAGAAGCCAGACATCGCGCGCGCAACCGAGTTTCTGGCCGCCGGCAACTTCGTCTGGAACAGCGGGATGTTCTGTTTCAAGGCGTCGGCCATCCTGAAGGCGCTGGAATCGCACTCTCCCGCGGTGCTGGATACGGCGCGCCGGGTGTTCGCAAGAGGGCGCCGCCAGGATGTCGCAGAAGGCAGGGAGATCCGGTTCGAGCCCGACGCCTTCCTCGAAATGCCTGATGTTTCGATTGACTACGCCGTGATGGAGCACGCCCGCAATATCCGGTTGCTGCGGGCGGGCTTTCACTGGAGCGATATTGGTTCGTGGAAGGCTGTCGCAGAGCAACTGGACGCCGATGCGGCCGGCAACACCTGTGTCGGTCAACATCTGCTCGTGGACGCCCGTAACACGCATGTCCAAAGCGATGGTCGCCTGATCGCGGCGGTGGGTGTGGACAATCTTCTGGTCGTGGATACGCCGGACGCGGTCTTGGTGGCGAGCAAGGATGCCAGCCAGCAGGTGAAGGAGGTGGTGGCCAGACTGAAGGCCAGCGGCCATGAGGCGGCCACCATCCACCGCACTGTGCAAAGGCCCTGGGGCAGCTACACGGTGCTGCATGCCGGCGAGCGATTCAAGATCAAGGAGATCGTGGTTCGTCCGCAGGAGCGCCTCTCATTGCAGATGCATCATCACCGCAGCGAGCACTGGGTGGTGTTGTCCGGAACGGCCAAGGTCACCTGCGATGATGAGTCCAGGATGGTGTATGCCAACCAGTCCACCTATATCCCGATCGGCACGCGACACCGGCTCGAAAATCCCGGTCGGGTCGATCTGGTCTTGATCGAGGTGCAGTGTGGCGACTATGTCGGCGAAGACGATATCGTTCGCTACGACGATCAGTACGGTCGGGTGAACTAGCGCAACGGAGCGCGCCGCGCTTGCCTCGATCCGCCGCGCTACGCGCCGGTGGCCCGGCTGGCGGCGGCGCTCAGTCGCTGTTGCTGTCGCTGTCGGCGTAGTTCAGATACCAGGCGGCGAATTTCGCCATGCCGTCCGCCAGCGCGGTGTTTGGGCGGAAATCGGTCAGGGCCTGCAGTCGGGAGACATCGGCAAACGTGATCTCGACGTCGCCGGGTTGCATCGCCATCGGAATCCGCTCGGCGCGCCGCCCCAGCGTGCATTCGATTGTCGCGATGAAATCATCGACACTGACCGGCTCGTTGTTGCCGATGTTCAGCACCCGATGAGGATCGCCATCGACCGTTGCGGGCGGGGGAAGATCCAGCACATCGACGACGCCACGCACGATGTCATCGATATAGGTGAAATCGCGTCGAGGCTTGCCATGCCCGAAGACCTTGATCGGCCGGCCGGCAGCGATGGCCTCCGTGAACAGCCACGGCGCCATGTCCGGGCGGCCCCACGGGCCGTAGACCGTGAAAAAGCGCAGGCCGGTCAGTGGTAGCCGGTACAGATGCGAATAGCTATGCGCCATGGCCTCGTTGGCGAGCTTGGTCGCCGCATAGAAACTGACTGGTGAGTCGACCCGGTCCGTCTCGCTGTAGGGCACCTTGCTATTGCCGCCATAGACGCTCGAGCTGCTCGCGTACACCATATGGCTGACCTGGGCCCGGCGCGCCAGCTCGAGGATGACGGTCATGCCGACCAGATTCGAGCGCGCATAGGCGAGCGGATTCTCGATCGAGTAGCGGACGCCCGCCTGAGCGGCCAGGTGCACGATGCGGGTGAAATCGTGCTCGCGGTGCAGCTCGAGCATGCGATCCTGGTCGGCGATGTCTGCGCGCGCAAATTTGAAATGTGCCGCCTGGGGGTGGCGGGTGATTTCACCCAGCCGCGCCTTCTTCAGGCTGACCGGGTAGTAGTCGTTGAGATTGTCGACGCCGACAACCCGGTGGCCGCGATCGAGCAGCGCCATGGCCACGTGCATGCCGATGAAGCCGGCCGCACCGGTCACGAGAATGCGTTCATTCATGCGTAGATTCTCACTTCACTTGCCGGGTCCGCGAATTTCAGACCCTGGCCCGCGAATTGCAAGCGAAAATGGCGTCTTCGGCCGGATTGTGGCGACCGCCTGCCGGTTCCGGCTGGTGCGTCCGAGGGCCGGGAGGTTACTTTTCGGCCATAACAGGGTGTTGTTGATGGAAAGTTCACAGTTATGAAGATTACGGTCGTTGGAACCGGCTATGTCGGTCTGGTCACCGGCACCTGTCTGGCCGATGTCGGCCACGAGGTGCTCTGCGTCGACATCGATCAGGCAAAGATCGCGCGTCTGCGCCGTGGCGAGATACCCATTTACGAGCCGGGCCTCGAATCCCTGGTTCAGGCCAATGTCGAGGCGGGACGCCTGAAGTTCACCGCCGATCCGGAAGAGGGGGCCCGCTTCGGACTGGTGCAGATGATCGCCGTGGGCACGCCGCCGGACGAAGACGGTTCGGCCGATCTTCAGTACGTGCTGGCGGCCGCCCGAAGCCTCGCCGCACACATGGATGATGAGCGTATCGTCGTTGACAAGAGCACGGTGCCGGTTGGCACGGGCGACGCGGTCGAGAAGGCGATCCGCGAGGTGCTCGATCAACGCGGCGTCGATCACCGCTTTGTCGTGGTGTCGAATCCGGAATTCCTGAAAGAAGGGGCGGCGGTCGATGATTTTCTCAAGCCCGATCGGATCGTGCTCGGACTCGATGACGACTGGGCCGAATCGGTCATGCGCGAGCTCTATGCGCCGTTTCAGCGCAATCATGATCGAACCATCGTGATGTCTCGCCGATCGGCCGAGCTGACCAAATACGCAGCCAATGCGATGCTCGCCACGCGGATCTCGTTCATGAACGAGCTGGCCAATCTTTCCGAGCACCTGGGTGCCGACATCGAGGATGTGCGGCGGGGCATTGGTTCCGATCCCCGCATCGGCTACTCCTTCCTCTATGCCGGTACGGGCTACGGAGGCTCGTGCTTTCCCAAGGATGTACAGGCCTTGTTGCACACGGCCGGGCAGATCAGGCATCCGTTGTCGCTGCTGAGCGCGGTGCGCGAGGTCAACGACCGGCAGAAGTCCGTCCTGGTCGATAAGCTGCGTCATGTGCTGGGCGATCTGAGCGGACGGCGCATCGCCCTTTGGGGTTTGGCGTTCAAGCCCAACACGGACGACATGCGCGAGGCGCCGGCCCGGGTGATATTGGATGCACTGCTGGATGCCGGGGCGCGGGTTCAGGCCCATGACCCGGTGGCAATGGCCGAATGTCAAAGACTCTATGGTGGCCGCGACGGTCTGGTCCTCACCTATAGCCCGATGGATGCGATCGACGGCGTCGATGCTTTGCTGGTAGCCACTGAATGGAAGGCGTTTCGCGCGCCGAACTTCGACGAGATGAAGCGCCGCATGAGTCGGCCGCTGATCTTCGACGGTCGCAATCTCTACGACCCGCAAACGATGGTTCAGCGCGGATTCCAGTACTTTGGCATCGGTCGCGGCCTCAGTACGGTGAATCATCCCGCGGCAGCCGGGGCTGGCAACGAGCAGGCCTCGCCGCAGGAGGCCTCGCGCGGCGGCGGAACAGCCCTCCTGAGGGATGGGCGCGCCGTCACAGGTGCGTCCAAGCGAAAACGGCGCGGCGGCCACCTGGCCACCGCGCCGTTTTCGCTGATATCTGCCCGCCGGATCAGCCGGCGGCCGGCTTCTCGCGCAGGCCGAATCGGTTGAGCAGGTCGTACATCGTGGGCCTGCTGATGCCCAGCAGTTCCGATGCCCGGGCGATGTTGCCGCCCGACTGCGCCATCGCGCGCAGCACGGCCTTGCGCTCGGCTTCGTCGCGGATGTGGCGAAGATTGAGCACCGCGGGCTCGCCCTCCTGACGCAGACCGAGGTCGCCGGCGCCGATCGAGTTACCGTCGGCCATGATCACCGCACGCTTCATGCAGTTCTCGAGCTCACGCACATTGCCCGGCCAGCGATGTGCAGCGATCTGCTGAGCGCATCTTCGCGCAGGCTCAGGCGTTCGCGCCGCTGCTCACGTGCGAAACGCCGTACGAAGGAATGAGCCAGCAGCGGCGCATCGCCCGCGCGTTCACGAAGCGGTGGAATGTGCACCACCATTTCGCTCAGGCGATAGAGAGAGGTCTTCACGGAAACTGCCTTTGTCGATCAGCTCGCGAAGATTGCGGTGCGTGGCACAAACCACGCGCACGTTCACCGGGATCTCCTGACGCCCGCCGATGCGCTCGATGACCCGCTCCTGCAGGAAACGCAGCAGCTTGGCCTGCAACGATAGCGGCAGATCGCCGATTTCGTCCAGGAACAAGGTGCCGCCATCGGCCATTTCGATCTTGCCCTGGGTCTGCTTGACCGCACCGGTGAACGCGCCTTTTTCGTGACCGAACAACTCGGACTCGAGCAGGGCGTCCGGAATCGCCGCGCAATTGATGGCCACGAAGCGCTGGCCGCGACGCTCGGACTGCGCATGCAGACCACGTGCCAACAGCTCCTTGCCGGTTCCGCTCTCGCCGGTGAGCAGCACGGAAGCGCCGGTCGGAGCCAGCTTCTCGATCTGTCGGCAAACCTTGATCATGCCCGGATCGCGCGTGATGATGCCATCGAGCAGCGAACTCTGGGCGAGCTCATTGCGGCGCAGATTCTCGCGCTCGATCTCGGCCACGTGAAACGCCCGGTCAACGACCAGACCGAGGGTTTCAGGTCGAAGGGCTTGGCGAAGAAATCATAGGCACCAGAGGCGATCGCACGCAGCGCATTGGTGCGGTCGTCCTGGCCCGTGATCGCGATTACTTTCGTGCCGGGGGCCAGGCTCAGAATCTCGTCCAGCGTGGACAGGCCGTGCTCCGCCGAATCGGTGTCCGGAGGCAGCCCGAGGTCGAGCGTCACCACGGCGGGCTCGAAACGGCGCAGCTGGGTAATGGCCGAGTCTCGATCGGTGGCCACGACCACGTTGTATCGGTCGAAGGTCCAGCGCATTTGCTTCTGCAGTCCGAGGTCGTCTTCGACGACCAACAGAACGGGTCGATGGTCAGCCATTCAGCGATGCTCCATTGCGTGAGGTTCCTCCTCCAGCTCGGCTGCTTTGGGCAGCGCGATTCGGAAGGTCGTTCCTATGCCGCTTTGGCTCTGTACATCCAGGCGTCCACCGATCTCACGGATGTATTCCCGGCTCTCGAAAGTGCCGATTCCCATACCCTGAGGTTTGGAGCTGGTGAACGGACGGAACAAGCGATTGCGCAGGAAGCGCTCGCTCATGCCCTTGCCGTTGTCGATCACTTCGACGATCACCATATCCGCTTCGATACCTGCCCGAACAATGACGGAGCCGCGGGCCGAACAGGCCTCGACGGCGTTCTGAACCAGGTGCCCGATCACGCGCTCGAGGCGGTCGGCATGCGCACGTACCTTCACATGACGCATGCCCGGCGCTGCATCGAGTACCGGGGTCGGGCGCAGCATGCGCTTGGCATGACGCACCCTTTCCAGCAACTCGAGCAAGGCCACCGGCATCGGACTTTCGATCGGCCTGGTTCCTGCTCGTAATTGGAGCAGCAGGCTGCGCATGCGATCCAGGACGTTTTGCACGGTCAACAGCATGTCCGCGCGGAAATTCGGATCATTTCGGTGACGTTCGGCATTCTCCGTGAGTAATGACAGCTGCGAGACCAGGTTCTTCAGATCGTGAACCACGAATGCGGACAGCCGGTTGAAGGAGTCGAACTGCTGCGCCTGGACCAGTTGTTCGGTCGCATGCTGGACCCCGAGATAGCTGGCAATCTGGCGACCGGCCGTCTTGAGCAGGTCGCGGACCTCCCAGTTCACGGGCATCGGTGCCATCGAACGATCGAGCAGGGCGATTCCGACCAGCTCTTCGCGTAGCAGCAGGGGTACGATCAGCCAGCTCTGCGGCCGGCGCAGTTCTTCGGGGAGTTCGAGGCCCGGATAGTGGTCGGGCGACTCGGTGAACTCGCCGATGTCGATCACCCACTGACGCTGGCGAAGATAGCTGACCAGCGGATGGCGCGCGGAAATCTCGAAGGTCGGGCCGTCATAGTCGATGCCGGCGCGAAACGCATAGAGCGTGCCATCGTTCATCCAGAGGCCGGCGCCGGCGCTGTCGACCAGCCCGGCGAGCCCGCGCAGGGCGCGTTCACCCAGGCCCTGGTCGCCGAGATCGAGATCGGCCTCGTGTTCGCTGGGCTGTGACAGCAACTGGGTGAGCTTGAGCCACTCCTCGCGGTAGTCGTAGCGGTAGTCGAAGAAATGCTTCGAGATAAGCACCCTGAGGCGCGCACGCAGGCGAGCTGACAGCCCGAAGGCGAGCAGCGCGGTGACTGCCACGAACAAGACCAGCGCCTGTGCGACCGCGCCCCATTCGCCGCCGACCGCCCGCACGTAGTAGCCGCCTACCGCCGCCAGTGTGATGTAGATCACGGCCGCGATCAGCGTCGTGGAGTGGAACATCACCCGGCGCGAAACGGAAATGTCCAGCCGCCAGTCGCGGTTGTGCATGGCAGCGATCGCCAGCAACGGGGCGAGCAGTGCGTTGGCGAAGCCGCGCGCGGTCCACCAGTGCAGATTGATCGTCGAGTAGAGCAGGGCGTCGCTGTAGAGCAGCAGATCAAATCCGAGCATGGCCAGCATGGCCACTGCCAGGAAGCGGATCGACCAGCGCTTGCCCGGCGTGGCATTGCGGTAGACCTGCTCGAGCACCACCAGGCCGAACAATGCTGCCAGGATCCGCACGGTGAAGACCAGGCGCAGGCCGCCGCCAAAGATATCCACGATCAGGCCCACCACGCCCAGGCCCAGGGCCAGGGCCATCCCGGTGGCACGCAGCCGCTGCATATCCAGGCGATCATCGCGGCGGATGTCGTCCTGGGTGGGCAGCGAAAGCAAGAAGGCGGTCCAGGCGAAGGTGCGCAGGGCCTCGGTGCCACTGCCGACCAGATCGGGCACCTGAACCACGGTCAGGCCGAGGGCCATGATCGCCGCCCAGCCGGCCTGCACCAGGACCGCGAGCAGGAACATGCGTCCGCCCCGGTCGGTGTGCTCGCGCATGGCCAGCAGCAGGCCGAGCAGCCCGAATGCGACGCCTGCGAAGGCAAAGCTGATGAAGCCTAGAAACTGCGAATTCATAGTTGTCTCGAGCGGGCACGTTCGCCGCCCGGGTGTGGCCGACAGCCTGCACGACCCCAAGGTGCGTCGGTGCGACCCGGGCGCCGCTGCCCGGGGCGCGCTGCTGGCGCGGCCGGGACGACGGGATCACCATCAGTCCATGATGTCGGGGTGGTCGGAGTTCCTCACCCCATCCGGTAATCGTACTTGAGAACGGCTTGCGACGACCTTTCTCACGACGCGAGCGCGGCATGCTTGGCAGCGGCGGGAAAGGCCTGGCAGCGGGTTCCCGGCCGGGGCCTTGGCCTCAGCGATTCGAGCGGCCCGGCCGCTGCCGGAAAAAGCCGCTCAGCGCCTCATCGAGCCGCGGATAGTGGCGTGCCAGGCGGGCGTCGGCACAGAAGAATGCCTCCGCGCTCACGGCCAGACACTCCGCGGCATCGGTCGCCGCATAGGGGTCCAGCGGCAGATCCGCGTACCAGGCGTCGGCCTCGATCGATTCGGGGTCGAGGTCGGCGGGCAGCTTTTGCTCGAGTTCCTGCACGCGGGTGCTGAAATCGTCATACACCTGCGCGAGTTCACGTGCCAGGATTGCCGGCGGGCTCGATCCGCGGGCCATTGGCGAGTCGCTGAGACGGAAATACTGATCGAGCTTGTGCGTGAATTCATGAATCACCAGGCATTCACGGTCGCCGGGAACCGGCGGGCTCAGGTTCGGGGCGCTGAGCACAACGGGGCCGTCGTCCATGGCCTCGCCGCTGAGCACATCCTGCCATTGGGTCAGGACGCCCGCTTCATCAACGTGCGCCCGGGGCGCGACGAAGGCGTCCGGGTACAGGATCACATCGACGAAGCGTCCGTAGCAGCGCAGATCCAGGTACAGCACTGGCAGGCAGGCCTGGGCGGCCAGCCGATGAAGATCGCATTCATCGGGTTCGTAGCCCTGGGCTCCGACGATGTTCTTTTCAGCCAGAAACACCTGCATCAGCCGCTGCAACCGGGCGAGCTCGGCCGGATTCAGGTGCTCGAACAGCATCGTGCGCTCGAGGCCCCGCCAGAGCCGATCACGCGCCACGGCGTCGGACGGGGTATGGGCGGAGGCGACCTCGCCTCGAAACAGGGCGCGCAGCCCTTGCAGCCACCAGGATTTCACCTTGCGAATCATATAATCGGACATGGGTTCCGTCACGGCGCAACAGCAGTCTCCGGTGTCCGAGGTTAATGCTCGTCGGCTTGCCGAGGCGCGCCTGGCGGGTCTTGCGCAGGGCGGGGAGATACTTGCCCATGCGGCGGGCACCGCCCGGGTTCTGGCCGAGTTGGGCGCCGATGAAGCTGCCCGGGCTGCTGCCTGGTTGTTCGGTGCGCCCGAGACTTTGCCGATCGAAGATATCGACAGGCCTTCGGCAACGATGTTTCGCGCCTGGTCGCGAGTATGCGCACCCTGCGTCGCTTGCAGGAACTGACTGCCGAGCCCTCGGCGGGTTCCGCGCGCCGCACGCGCGAACAGGATGCGCGGGCCGAAACCTTGCGGCGCATGCTGCTGGCCTTGTCGGTCGATGTCCGGGTTGTCCTGCTCCGGCTGGCATCGCGCCTGCAGACGCTTCGGTCCGCGGCCGAACACCGGGCACCGCCCGCTGAGCGGGTGGCGCGCGAAACCCTGGATCTGCTGGCGCCGCTGGCCAACCGGCTCGGCATTGCCCAGATCAAGTGGGAGCTCGAGGATCTGGCGTTTCGCTTTCTCGAGCCCGACCAGTATCGGGCGATCGCGCGTGATCTGAACGAAACCCGCCGGGCTCGTCAGGCGGCGATCGACGCCGCCGTGATCCGTCTGCGCGAGGCGCTCGCCCGGAACTCGCGGGTGTATCCATCGAGGGCCGGCCCAAGCACATCTACAGCATCTACAAGAAGATGCAGGCGAAGGCTCTGGCGCTGAGCGGTCTTCACGATCTGCTCGCGGTGCGTGTGATCGTCGATACCGAGGAGCAGTGCTACGCGGCGCTCGCGCGCGTACAGGCGCTCTGGACGCCGATCGAGAGCGAGTTCGACGACTACATTCGCAGACCCAAGCCCAATGGCTATCGATCCCTGCATACCGTGGTCAGCCTCGAGGATGGTCGGCGGCTCGAGGTGCAGATACGCACCCACGAGATGCACGATGCGGCCGAGTACGGGGTCGCCTCGCACTGGCGCTACAAGAAGGCGCGCGCAGCGCCGAGAGCACCGGCGGCTTCGATGAGCGCATCGCGTGGGTGCGCCAGCTGTTGCGCTGGCAGGGCGAGGTTGGCGAGGCGCTTGGCGTTGGCAGCGAGGCCTCCGGCCTGGACCAGCCGGTCTATGCGCTCACGCCCGATGCCCGCATCATCTCGCTGCCGCCCGGTGCGACCCCGCTGGATTTTGCGTATCACGTGCATTCGGACCTCGGCCATGCATGCCGCGGTGCACGCGTCGACGGTCAGCTCGTCCCGCTCAACTCCGCGCTGCGCAGCGGCCAGACCGTCGAGATCATCACGGCCCGGCGTGGCGAGGTGGCGCCGTCGCGGGATTGGCTGCGCCCGGACGCCGGCTATCTGGTCAGTCACCGGGCCCGTCAGAAGGTGCGGCAATGGTTTTCGCGCCAGGACGCCGAGCGCGAGCAGGCCCAGGGTCGTGGCCAGCTCGAGCGGCTGTTACAGCGTATGGGGGCCACCAAGGCCGGGCATGATGCGCTCGCCGAGCGTCTCGGACTCGCCGATGCCGGTGCTCTCTATGCCGCGCTCTCGCGTGATGAACTCGGCCCCCGTGCGATCGAGCGCGCGCTCAAACCCGATGATCTGCCGGCGCCCGCCGATCCGCTCGAGCCGCCGGCACTGCGGGTCCGTGAGCAGGCCACGGGCCCGTCGGATCGCGGCATCCTCGTGGCGGGCGTGGACGCGGTCATGCATCATCTCGCGCGGTGCTGTCATCCGGTGCCGCCCGAGCCGATCGCCGGCTATGTGACGACCGGTCGCGGCGTCACCATACATCGAGCCAACTGCGTGATCCTGGCCGGATTGCGTGCGCGTGCTCCCGAGCGCGTGGTGAACGTGCAGTGGCCGGGGCAAAGCAGCGGCGGGGAGCGGGCGCGCTTTGACGCCCGGCTATTGGTTCGCGCCGCTCACCGACCAGGGCTCAGCGGCGACCTGGGCGAGATCCTGGCGCGCGAGCAGGTGCCCATGGTGCGTGCTCACACCCATCGGGTGGGCGACGAGGCCGTGATCACGATGACTGTCGCCCTGCGAGATGCGGACAGCCTGCGTCAGGTGCTGCGCCGGCTGGGTCAGGTGCCCGGCGTGAGCTCGGTCGTGCGTCAGTAGCGCCGGGCGCGGGAGCCCGGCCACCGGTCACTTCGCCTTCGGACGAAAAGCCTTGCAGACCGCGGGATCGGTTTCGAGGCGCGGCGCGCCGATCAGATCGAGGCAGTAGGGCACCGCGGCGAAAATACCGTGAACCCGCGGGCTGCCGTCTTCGTGGCGCAGACCTTCGAGGGTTTCCTGGATCGCCCTGGGCTGACCGGGCAGGTTGATGATCAGGGCCCGGCCGCGGATAACACCCACCTGACGAGAAAGAATCGCGGTCGGCACGAACTGCAGGCTGATCTGACGCATCTGCTCGCCAAAGCCGGGCATTTCGCGATCGGCCACCGCCAAGGTCGCTTCCGGGGTCACATCGCGCGGGGCGGGGCCGGTGCCGCCGGTGGTCAGCACCAGGTGGCAGCCAACCTCGTCGACCAGTTCAATGAGCGTGCGCGAGATCAGCGCCTGTTCGTCGGCGATCAGCCGGGTATGAGCCTCCCAGGGGCTGGTCAATGCACGTTCCAACCAGGTGCTCAGGCCGGGCAGGCCTTTGTCTTCATAGACGCCGCTGGATGCGCGGTCACTGATCGACACCAGTCCGATTCGGGTGGTCTGTTCAGGGGGCGTGCTCAATTCATTGCTCCGACAGGAATTTTTCGATGCGGCGATACAACTGACGCTGATCGCGCGGCGGGCGACCCTGGCTGCGCTCCTGGCGGGCGGACGCGATCAGGGCCGAAAGATCAGGCGCCTGCGGAAAACGCGCCAGGAAATCCGCCCACTCCTGAGTGCCCTGAACCAGATCGTCACGCCACTGTGTGGCCTGCTGAAGGCGCAGGACGTCGCCACGCCCGCGTTCCCGGTCGGCGTCGAGCGCGGCCTCGATCGCCTGATCATCCTCATGGCGCATCAGCTTGCCGATCAGCTGCATCTGCCGGCGGCGGGCCTCATGGGCGCCGGGCCGGATGCGTGCATACAACGCCAGTGCATCGCGCAGCGGCTCGGTCAGCGGCAGTTTCGCCTGACGCGCGCCCGACAGCTCGCTCACCCGCTTGCCCAGGGCTTGCAGCGCATGCATCTGACGCTTGCGTGCGGATTTCGACGGCTTGGCGTCGAATTCGTCGTCGATCGGATCTTCTTCGGTGCTCACGAAATTCGTCTGATGTCTTCTCTGGGACCGGGAAGGGCCTGCGGCAGGCGGCGTGCTGTGGCAGGCCCGCCTGTTGCCATGGCCTCGGCGGGCATACGCAGCGGCCGCGATGCGGCTGCTATGATGATATAAGAGGTCGAGAGTCCTGACGGGCCGGCCATCCGCCAATCAATCGCCCCTCGGTTGCCCCCATGTTCCAATACAAGCTTGCGCAGTTGCGCCAGATCGCCGAGCGCGCCCTGCGCGAAGGGCGCAGTTGCGGCGCGTCCGCAATGGCCGTCGAGCTGTCCGAGAATTTCGGCCTCAATGTGAGCGTTCGCCGCCAGGCCATCGAAACCATCGAGCAGACCCGGGACCGCTCCCTGGGGGTCACGGTCTATATCGGCAAGTCCAGTGGTCATGCCAGCACGGGTGATCTTTCATTGGCGGCGATGCGTGAGACCGTGCGTGCCGCCTATGACATCGCGCGATTCACCGCTGCCGATCCGTTTGCCGGTTTGCCGGCGCGCGCTTCACTTGCCACAGACGTGCCCGACCTCGATCTCTATCATCCGTGGTCGATGACCTCCGCCCAGGCCGTGCGGCGGGCGCTGGCCATGGAACAGGCGGCGTTGTCGGTCAGCGGCGAAATCGGCAACTCCGACGGCGCCAATGTCTCCACCGGCGAGGGGCAGTTCGTACTGGCCAACTCGCTCGGCTTCAATGACGGCTATCGCTACACGCGCCACTCGATGTCTTGTATGCCGATCGCGGTGCGCGGTCGCGATATGCAGCGCGATTACTGGTACGCGGTCGATTGTGATCCAACCCGTCTGGCTGCACCACGTGCCATTGGCGATTATGCTGCCCGGCGTGCGTTGTCCAGGCTGGGTGCGCGCAAGCTGAGCACCCGGCGTGCGCCGGTGCTGTTCGAGGCGCCGCTGGCCTGCGGGCTGCTCGGCCATCTGGCGCAGGCGGCCAATGGTGGCGCTTTGTACCGTCAGTCCAGTTTCCTGCAGGACACCCTCGGCAAGCAGGTTTTCGCCGATCACATCGATATCGATGAGCAACCTCACGAGGCGCGTAATCTTGGGGCGGCGCCATTCGATGGGGAGGGCGTGGCCACGCGCGCGCGCAAGATCGTTCGCGCCGGCATGCTCAAGGGTTACTTCCTGTCCAGTTACAGTGCTCGCAAGCTCAAGATGCGTACTACCGGCAACGCCGGTGGCTCCCATCTGCTGACCATGCGCAGTCGCCTGACCCGGCCCGATGATCACTTCCAGGGCATGCTGCGCAAACTCGGCACCGGCTTGCTGGTGACCGAACTGATGGGGCAGGGCGTCAACTATGTCACGGGTGATTATTCTCGTGGGGCCAGTGGTTTCTGGGTCGAGAACGGCGAGATCCAGTATCCGGTCGAGGAGATCACGATCGCCGGCACCATGCCCGAGATGTTTCTGGGGATCACCGCCGTTGGCGCAGACGTGATTCAGCGCGGTGGCAAACGCTCCGGTTCCGTGTTGATCGGCGAAATGGCGATCGCTGGTTCCTGAGCCGCCAGTGGCTGCCAGGTCAGGGGTGGAATCTTGAACAAGGCCTTCGTTCGCGAATCGGATCACGAAGACGACGACGACGGCCAGGCGCCTGTGCCGGCACTGCCAAGTGGCTTTCGGAACTACATCACGCCTGCCGGTCGTGACGCCCTGCGCAGCGAACTGCTCGATCTGATCGACAAGCAGCGCCCCGAGGTGGTCGCCGTGGTGTCATGGGCGGCCTCCAATGGCGATCGATCCGAAAACGGCGATTACATCTACGGCAAGAAGCGCCTGCGAGAGATCGATCGCCGGATCCGCTTCCTGACAAAGCGCCTCGAGACCGCAGTGGTGGTGGACCCGTCGTTGCAGGAACAGACGGACAAGGTCTTCTTCGGTGCAACGGTGCGCTTTCTTCGCAACGGCGTCGGGCCGGAATCGGTCACGATCGTCGGCATCGATGAGGTCGATCCCGCGCGCGGCCGTGTGAGCTGGATCGCACCGGTCTCCAAGGCCTTGCTCAAGGCCACGCTCGGCGATGAGGTCATGTTGCGCACACCGGCCGGCGACGACCTGCTCGAGATCATCGAGATCGAATATCCGCCGGCTTAGCGAACCGGCTTACGGCCGGCGACCGGCAGTCGTCAGGGCCGGCTCACCGCGCGAACATCGGGCAGGCGGCGCAGATTGCGCAGCAACTGGGCAAGATGGGTGCGATCGCGAACCTGGATCACGAATTCCAGGCGACCGAGCTGGCCATGCTCCTGCATGGTGACATCGACGATGTTCGCATCGCTGGCGGCAATTTCGGCGGCCACCTTGCCCAGCGTGCCACGGCCGGCGTTCACTTCCATCTCGATGCGGGTTCGGAACACATCTTCGAACTGCTCGGCCCAGCTCACGTCGATGAAGCGGTCGGCATCGCGCTCGCGTTGGCGCATCGCGGTCTTACAGCGTTCGCGGTGCAGCGTCAGACCGTGGCCGCCGCGCAGATGGCCGATGATCCGGTCTCCAGGTATCGGCAGGCAGCATGAGGCAAAGGTGATCGCGCCCCGTTCATGGCCACGGATCAGCACCGGTGCGAGGCGCGGCACGATCCGGGCCGCGGCGGTCTTGCCACGCACCTGCAATGCCAGCGAGCGCGCCTCGAGTTGTGCGAGTCGCTTGCCGATGCCGATATCGGCATAGAGTTCTTCGAGATTGGCCGCACCGCTGTCGCGCGCGGTGCGCTCGGCCAGTTCGGAATCGACCTCTCCGGCATCGATGGCCACCGAACTGAGCGCCTGATGAAACAGGCGCCGTCCTAGCGCGACCGACTCCTCGTAGCGCATGGTCTTCAGGAAATGCCGGATCTCCGAGCGTGCTTTGCCGCTGCGCACATAGGACAGCCAGACCGGCTGCGGATGGGCGGTATCGCTGGTGAGGATCTCGACCACGTCGCCGCTGGCCAGAGGCTCGTTCAACCGGGACGGCGCGCCGTTGATTCTTGCCCCGACCGCCTTGTTGCCGACATCGGTGTGTACGGAATACGCGAAATCGAGCACCGTGGCGTGACGGGGCAGCGCGCGGATGTCGCCAACCGGCGTGAAGACATAGACCTCGTCCGGGAACAGATCCACCTTGACATGGTCCATGAACTCGAGCGGGTCGCCCGTGTTGTGCTGGATGTCCATCAAGGTCTTCAGCCAGGTATGGGCGAGCTTTTGCAGATCCGAGAAATTCTCGCCATCGCTCTTGTAGAGCCAGTGCGCGGCGACGCCGCTTTCGGCCAGGCGCTGCATTTCCTCGGTGCGGATCTGAAACTCGATCGGCATGTTCGAGGGGCCCATCAGCGAGGTATGCAGCGACCGATAGCCATTTTCCTGGCCAAGCGCGATGTAGTCCTTGAAGCGCCCCGGAATGGGTTTATAGGTGAGATGCAACGCACCGAGTGCCTTGTAGCAATCGAGTTCGGTCTCGACGATCACGCGCACGCCGAAGACGTCGTAGACCTTCGAGAACGGAAGATGCTTGTGCCGCATCTTCTGGTAGATCGAGTACAGCGCCTTCTCGCGCGCGAAGATCTTGGCCCGCAGGCCGGCCTTGGGCAGCGCCTTCTGGACTTCGTTGTAGACCTTGGCGATGGTCTCTCGACGATTGCCGCGTGCCGCACGCACCGCCTTGCTCAGCACCTCGAAGCGCTTCGGATAGGCGGCCCGAAACGAGAGGTCGAGCAGTTCACGATACAGCTTGTACAGCCCCAGGCGGCTGGCGATCGGCGCATACACCTGCAGCGTTTCGAGTGCGATACGACGGCGCTTCTCCGCGGACAGGCCGCCGATGGTGCGCATGTTGTGCAGGCGATCGGCCAGCTTGATCAGGATGACCCGCACATCGCGCGCCATCGCCAGCAGCATCTTGCGAAAACTCTCGGCCTGGCGGGCTTCGCGAGAACTGATGTTCACGCGGTCCAGCTTGGACAGGCCGTCGACGATCTCGGCCACCTGCGAGCCGAATCGCTCGTGGACATCCTGCTTGGTGACCGAGGTGTCCTCGACCGTGTCATGCAGCAACGCGGCCATGATCGAATCGGCATCGAGCTTCCAGCCCGCGCAGATTTCGGCAACGGCGATCGGGTGAGAGATGTAGGGTTCGCCGCTGGATCGGAACTGGCCGAGATGGGCCTCGTCGCCGAAGCGATAGGCGTCCCGGATCCGGCGCTGGTCTTCCTCGCCCAGATAGGCTGAGACCGTTTCCATCAGGGTCGCCAGCGTGGCGACCTGGGTCACTTCCGGCAGAGCCGAATAGATCAGTGCCTCGGCTGGTGGCGAGGCCTCGGGGTCGGCCGCGATGGCGGCCGTGATCGCTTGCGGCTCAGCAGTGTTCAAGTGGGTACGCGGCGCAGCATCTCCCGGCCCACTTCACCCGATGCGATCTCACGCAGGGCGGTGACCGTCGGTTTGTCCTTCGCGTCGATCTTGGGCGTGTGGCCCTGCGCGAGCATGCGCGCGCGATAGGTCGCCGCCAGCGTGAGCTCAGAGCGATTGGGAATCTGCTGCAGACAATCTTCGACGGTGATACGGGCCATGAGATGAAGTATCCGGAGGAGGGTTCGGGACGCAAGTACGCGCCGCACAAGGGAAAATCCGCACTGGGCCGGGCGACAGCAACAGGGCGGCGAAACCGTTCAACCGGCAGGCGGGCGAATGCCCAGGCGCTCGAAAAGCGCCTCATGCCGTGCGAACTGTTGCCGAAACCGGGTGCGGGCGCCGCGCACAACCGCGCTCAAATCTGCGAGTGCGCTGGCAAAGTCTTGATTAATAATAACATATTCGCACCTGTTGGCCTCCTGCAACTCCCGGGCGGCGGCCTGTACGCGGCGCTCGATGGTCTGCTCGTCGTCCTGGCCGCGGCGGCGCAGGCGCATCCGAAGCTCTTCGATGGACGGTGGCACGATGAAGATGCGCACCGCATCCGGAATCTGTGAGGCCACCTGCTCGGCCCCCTGCCAGTCGATCTCGAGCAGGATGTCGGCACCGGTGGCCATGCGCTCGGCGATCCACTCTCGCGATGTGCCATACAGATTGCCGTGCACTTCGGCGCATTCCAGGAACTCTCCGCCAGCGCGGCGGCGTTCGAAATCGGCCCGGTCGATGAATCGATAGTCACGCCCGTCCAGTTCGCCCGGGCGGGGGGCACGGGTGGTGAACGAGATCGAGAGTTGCAGGCCGGCGTGTTGATCGAGCAGGGCGCGTACGAGCGAGGTTTTGCCGGCACCGGAGGGCGCGACGATGATGAACAGGCTGCCTGACAGTGCAGGCTGTTCGCTGGGTTCGGTCATGGTCATTCCAGATTCTGTATCTGTTCGCGGATCTGCTCGATCAGCACCTTGAGTTCGACGGCGGCATGCGAGATGTCCAGCGCGGCGGCCTTGGAGGCCAGGGTGTTCGCCTCCCGGTTCAGCTCCTGGGTGAGGAAGTCGAGCCGTTTGCCGACCGGCCCCTGGCCACTCAGGCGGGTGCGAAACTCGCGCACGTGGCTGCGCAGGCGATCCAGTTCCTCGGCGGTGTCGATACGCAGGCCGTAGGCGGCAACCTCCTGGCGCACGCGCGCCATGATTTCCTCATGACCGATCTGTTCGGCGCCCTCGGTCTTGCCCAGGGCCTGTTCCAGCCGCTCGATCAATTTGCTCTGGAATCGTTCGAGCAGTGCTGGCGCCTCGGCGGCCAGTGCCTCGACCGTGGCGTCGATCGCATCGAGCCGCGCGTTGATGAACTCAGCCAGGCGGGCCCCTTCGGCGATGCGCGAGTCATGAAACTGCCCGAGCGCTTCGTCCAGGGCGCCAAGCAGGGGCGTGCGCAGCCGCTCCGGATCCAGCCGGTGACTGAACAGGCCGGGCAGGCCAAGCAGGGTGCTTGCGCTGGGTGCGGTCAGCTCGGGCATCGCGGCGCGCAATGCCTCGAGATGGCGCACCACGCGGGCCAGTTGTTCGGGGTCGGGGGTGTCACGCAGCAGCGGCGTGTCACGGTTCAGGCTGACGCGGCATTCCACCTTGCCACGGACCACCGCCGTGCGGATCCGCTCACGCAACTCACGCTCCAGGCCGCGCAGTTCATCGGGCATTCGCAAGACCAGGTCGAGGAAGCGCCCGTTGACGCCGCGCAGTTCGATGTGAATGGGCAGTGGTTCGTCGCGCCCGGCCGAGGCAAAGCCGGTCATGCTTTGCACCGGACGCTTGGCGGAGGATCGATCGTTCACGGGCAGGGCCTGGTCGAAGAAAAGGACGAATCGTGCCGTCTCGCGGCGGATCCGTGGGCGCGGCGGACGAACGGCGCGATCCGGACGATAAGCGGCCGGCATCTGACCGGCCCGGGCCAGCCCGGGCACCCGGTTGTCTGCCGAATCATGATGCCAACCGGCCTTCGGGCGGATCGCAGGTTTCTCGTTGCACCACAAGGAACGTAAAATTCTGCCAAGCGAATTGCTTTGACCGTCTCGGTTGGCTCACTGGCGCGACACCCGCGTCGGGCAGACACCGACGTGCCTGGGCGTTTTGCGAAATGGTGACGGGGGTCTGAGCAATGGCGCCACCCGTGACCCCGGGGCGCGGCGGCCAGGCCGCGAACGCCCTGAACCTGATGCATTGCCGCCGAGAGCCTCGCCTGATTCTTCATGGGTAGCCAGAAAAACGCCGCACTTCCCGACGGGCTGGAGCTCCACGGCTATCGTATCGTACGAAGAATCGCCAGCGGCGGCTTTTCGATCGTTTACCTGGCCGAAGATGGCAAGGGTGTCCAGTATGCGATCAAGGAATACCTGCCGAGCAATCTCGTGACCCGCAAGGAAGGCGAGTTGGTGCCGGTGGTGGAATCCAAGCACCAGGCAACGTTTCGCAATGGTCTGAAGTGCTTCTTCGAGGAAGGCCGCACCCTGGCACGCGTGTTTCATCCGAACGTCGTCAGGGTGGTCAATTTCTTTCGCGCCCACGAGACCGTCTACATGGTCATGGCCTTCGAGCAGGGGCGTAGTCTGCAAGAGATCGTGTTGCGCCATCGCAAGGCGCACCGAGATGCCGCGGCCGCCGAAGCGGAGAAATCCACCCGCTTGCGGCGTGGCAAGGGCGCGGAGGGCACGCGGCGCGGTCGGGCCGGCGCTGCGGCGGCCGCTCTGGCGGAGGTCGAACAGGCCCAGGGGATGGTGCCGGAGCGACATGTTCTGCATGTCTTCAACCTGGTCATGAACGGTTTGCGTGAGGTGCATGCCAACCGCCTTCTGCACCTTGATCTGAAGCCCGCGAACATCTATCTGCGCATGGATGGCACCCCCTTGCTGCTCGATTTCGGTGCTGCGCGCCGCGCGCTCGATGACGACCTGCCCAAGCTGTTTCCGATGTACACCCCGGGCTTTGCCGCCCCCGAACTCTACCGGCGCGACAGTTCACTCGGACCATGGACGGATATCTACGGGCTGGGCACCAGCATGTACGCCTGCATGGCCGGCAAGCCGCCGCAGCCGGCCGACAAGCGCCAGACAGAAGACGAACTGCTCGACGCCATCGATCAACTCTCGGACGCCTACTCGCAGGCTTTGCTGGATATCGTGGTCTGGTGTGTCAAGCTCGACCCCGTCGAGCGGCCGCAGAGCGTGTTCGCCCTGCAGCGCGCATTGCGCGCGATCGAGGTGCCGCCGATTCCGAAGGCCCGCTGGCCGCGCTGGCTGAACTGGCTGGGTCGCCACGGCGGCGACACCGACAACCATCAGCACAGCCTGATGCTGCCCAACGGATGAGCGCGTGAGATTCTCGATCTTTCAGGATTCGGTCATCGGCGCCCGCCAGATCAACCAGGATCGGATGGGCTACGCGTACACGCGTGAGTGCCTGTTGTTGATCGTGGCCGACGGCATGGGCGGGCATCTGCGTGGCGAGGTCGCCGCCCAGCTGACGCTGCAAGCGGTGGGCAGTCTGTTCCAGATGCGCGCGCGGCCCGCACTTGCCGATCCGGCCGGTTTCCTGGATCAGGCACTGCAGGCCGCGCACCGCGACATCCTTCGCTACCAGAAGGAGCAGGAACTGCCCGAGTCACCGCGTACCACCGTGGTGGCAGCAGTCGTTCAGCACGGCCATGTCTGGTGGGCCCATGCCGGTGATTCCCGCTTGTACTGGCTGCGCGATGGCAAGGTGCATCAACGCACCGAAGACCACTCCAAGGTGCAGAGCCTGGTGCGCATGGGTTTGATCCGCCCCGAGGAGCAGGAGACTCATCCGGAGCGAAACAAGGTCTTGAACTGTCTGGGGTCGCCGTTTACACCGCAGGTGGAACTGAACGGTGCGCATGCGCTGAGCGGCGGCGATCACCTGCTGCTGTGCTCCGATGGTGTCTGGGGTTGTCTGCCCGATGCCGATATGGCGGAGATCATCGAGGGCGGACCCTTGCCCCAGGTGGTGCCATTGCTGGTGCGCAGCGCGGCCGAACAGGGTGGGGCGATGGCTGACAATGCCACCGCCCTGGTGGTGCGATGGGAGGCCGACGATACGCTGAACGGCTTCTCCTCGGCCGACATGCCCGAAGGCGCGATGACCACCACGATCGCGATGTCGCGCGAAGATGAAGAGGCGGCCTCGGACGAGATCAGCGAAGACGAGATCGAGCGTACGATCAGCGAGATCCGCGCGGCCATCGAACGCTCCGGCGGACATTGACCGGTACGATATCCGGTGACGTTGAGCGGTTCCGGTGACCCGGGCTGCCTGCAACCTTTTCCCAGAACCGGATAGCGAACAACCATGACCACACGCGAGGACGGGCGCGCGCCCGAGGCATTGCGCAGGCTTCAGATCACCCGCCGATTCACGATTCACGCCGAGGGCAGTGTGCTCATCGAGATGGGCGCCACGCGCGTGCTCTGCACGGCCAGCATCGAGAACCGGGTGCCCCCGTTTCTGGCCGGCCGCGGGCAGGGCTGGGTAACGGCGGAATACGGCATGTTGCCAAGGGCCACGCATACGCGCGGCGCACGCGAGGCCGCCCGCGGTCGTCAGACCGGTCGCACGCAGGAGATTCAACGGCTGATCGGCCGTAGTCTGCGCGCAGTGACCGATCTCGAGGCCCTCGGCGAACGCACCGTCACGCTCGACTGCGATGTCCTGCAGGCCGATGGCGGAACCCGTTGCGCCAGTATCACCGGCGCCTATGTCGCGCTGCATGATGCGCTCACAGGCTTGGTCGCGGCCGGTACCTTGCCAAGCCTGCCGTTGCGCGATGCAGTGGCTGCGGTTTCCGTGGGCATCGTCGGCGGGCGCGCGCTGCTCGATCTCGACTATGGCGAGGATTCCGGCTGCGATACCGACCTGAATGTCGTCATGACCGGCAGCGGCGGGATCGTCGAGATCCAGGGCACGGCCGAGGGCGAGCCGTTCAGCGGCGATCAACTCGAGCAGATGCTAGGCCTCGCCCGCCAGGGCATCGGGGCGCTGGTGCTGGGTCAGCAGAAGGCCTTGCAGTCGTGAGCAGGGAGGCCTCGGGAACGACAAGGGTGGTGCTTGCCTCGTCGAACGCCGGCAAGGTGCGCGAATTCGCGCGCCTGCTGGCGCCGCTGCGGCTGAGCATCGTGCCTCAGGGCGAGCTCGGCATCGACGCCGCAGAGGAGCCGCATCCGACCTTCGTCGAGAATGCGCTGGCCAAGGCGCGGCATGCGAGCCGCGCGAGCGGCCTGCCGGCGTTGGCTGACGATTCAGGCATCTGCGTGCCCGCGCTGGGCGGTGCACCGGGCGTCTACTCGGCGCGCTTCTCGGCGATGCGTGGCGGACCGGCTGGCGATCCTGCCAACAACGACTACCTGATACAGCGGCTGCGCGAACTCAATCCCCGGTTCGATGATGACGAGATCTGCTCCGCCTACTACGTATGCGTGCTGGTCTGGATGCGCTCGGCCGACGATCCGCAGCCGGTGATCGCCGAGGGCATCTGGTGGGGGCGGGTGGTGGCGCAGGCTCGCGGTGATCACGGCTTCGGTTACGACCCGCACTTTTGGTTGCCGGACAAGGGCTGTACGGCGGCTGAACTCGATCCGGACGAGAAGAATCGGATCAGCCACCGCGCCCAGGCCATGCAGCAGCTGGCCCGGCGTCTGGCCGATGGCTGACATCGACCGCTCCGTGGGCCTGCCTGCGGCGATGTTCGTGGCCAGCCCGGGCTCGCGGGTCTTCGTGCCGCCGCCGCTGTCGCTCTATGTGCATCTGCCCTGGTGCCTGCAGAAGTGCCCATACTGCGATTTCAACTCGCACGAGCGGCGCGACGACTCCCCGGCGATGGACGACTATCTCGATGCCGTCATCACCGATCTCGAGCTGGCGCTGCCGCAGATCTGGGGCCGCACCGTGATATCGGTGTTCATCGGCGGGGGGACGCCGAGCCTGTTTTCGCCGGCGCAGATCGACCGCCTGCTGGCCGCGATCCGGGCACGCCTTCGTCTGGCGGCCGACGCGGAGATCACGCTCGAGGCGAATCCCGGCACGTTTGAAACCGCTCGCTTTGCCGCCTACGCCGACGCGGGCGTGAATCGTTTGTCGATCGGCGTGCAAAGCTTCGACGACCAGGCATTGAAAAGGCTCGGCAGGGTGCACGATGCGGCGCAGGCCGAGGCCGCGATCGCCGAGGCCGCGAAGTTTTTCGAGCGCTACAACATCGATCTGATGTTCGCGCTGCCCGGGCAGGACATGGCCGGTCTGGAGCGCGATCTCGCCAGGGTGCGGGCTCTGCGCCCGCCGCACTGGTCTTGCTACCACCTGACCATCGAGCCCAATACCCTGTTCGCGCGCTTCACGCCGCCCGATCTGCCCGATGATGATCTGGCGGCCGATATGTTCGATGCGGTCTGCGCCACTGCCGAAGGCATCGGCCTGAGCCGCTATGAGGTGTCGGCCTTCGCCGCCCCCGGGCAGCGTTGCCGGCACAATCTGAATTACTGGCAGTTCGGGGATTATCTGGGGATCGGCGCCGGTGCTCATGGCAAGCTCAGCTTCGCCGACGGCATCGTTCGCCAGAGTCGCTGGCGCCATCCGCGGCGCTATCTCGAGGCCCTGGCCGCAGGCACGCCGATCGAGCAGGAGCGTCGCCTGAACCGTGATGACCTGGTGTTCGAGTTCGCGCTCAATGCGCTGCGACTCGTCGACGGCGTGCCGAGCGTCCTGTTCGAGACCCATACCGGCCTGAGCCTGGCGGCGTTCGGGCCGCGGCTGTTGGGCGCGGTGGACGCCGGGCTCTTGGACCCTGATCCCGGCGTGATCCGTGCCTCCGCGTTCGGCCTGCGCTATCTGAATGAGTTGACCGAGCGGTTTCTGCCCTGAGTCGGGCCCCCGAGTGAATGCACTGAAATGGTGCAATGCTCGCGAATGCCCTATACTGGGGCGCCTCAAGTTGGTGCGCTGCCAGACATTCTCGGGGCAAGCCGATCCGATTCGCCCTCCTGGGCGCCTATTCACGGCGCGCATCCGGGTCGTTTGCGGCCGCGAGTCCGATCCGCAGGCTGGCACGGAAGATGCACTAGGTTGGTCGAAGATCGAGGATGAGATCCGGACCGAAACGCGCCAATTGCGGGCGCCGGCCATTTCCTTGAGAATCGGCCCGCCCGGACTTTGACCGTTCATCGTCCCGGCCCAATCAGCCAGTTGCCCGCATTCGGTGCCGCCCGCGGCCCGTTGCCAGATGTCCAAGCGTCACGAGGAGAGCCAATTCATGGCCAGTGCCAAAGATGTAATGAAGATGATCTCGGATCATGAGGTCAAGTTTGTCGACTATCGCTTCACCGATACCAAGGGCAAGGAGCAGCACGTCAGTGTGCCCACGACCATGTTCGATGAAAGCAAATTCGACGATGGCCATGCGTTCGATGGGTCCTCGATCGCCGGTTGGAAGGGCATCGAAGCCTCGGACATGCTGCTGATGCCCGACCCGGCCACCGCCGTCATGGATCCGTTCCGTGAAGAGCCGACGCTGCTGCTCACCTGTGACGTGGTCGAACCCTCGGACGGCAAGGGCTATGCGCGCGATCCGCGCTCGCTGGCGCGCCGCGCCGAAGCCTATCTGAAGTCCACGGGTATCGGTGATGTCGCCTACTTCGGCCCCGAGCCGGAGTTTTTCCTGTTCGATTCGGTCACCTGGCATACCGACATGGCCGGCTCGTTCTACCGCGTCAATGTGGAAGAGGGTGTGTGGTCATCCGGCAAGGAGCTCGAGGGCGGCAACCTGGCCCACCGGCCGGCGGTCAAGGGCGGCTACTTCCCGGTTCCCCCGGTCGACTCCCTGCAGGACATCCGTTCCGAGATGTGCCTGATCCTGGAGCAGATGGGCGTGCCGGTCGAAGTCCATCACCATGAGGTCGCTGGTGCGGGCCAGTGCGAGATCGGCACCAAGTTCTCCGACCTGGTGCAGCGCGCCGACTGGCTGCAGCGCCTCAAGTACGTGGTGATGAACGTGGCGCAAAGCTACGGCAAGACCGCGACCTTCATGCCCAAGCCGATCGTCGGTGACAACGGCTCCGGCATGCATTGCCACCAGTCGATCTGGAAAGACGGCCAGAACCTGTTCGCGGGCGACAAGTACGCAGGCCTGTCGGAGTTCGCTCTGCACTACATCGGCGGCATCATCAAGCATGCACGTGCCCTGAATGCGCTGACCAATCCGGGAACCAATTCGTACAAGCGTCTGGTGCCGGGCTTCGAGGCACCGGTCAAGCTCGCCTACTCGGCCCGCAACCGTTCCGCGTCGATCCGCATTCCGTATGTGTCCAATCCGAAGGCGCGCCGGATCGAGGTGCGCTTCCCGGATCCGCTTGCCAATGCCTACCTGGCCTTCTCGGCCATGATGATGGCGGGTCTGGACGGCGTGCAGAACAAGATCGATCCGGGCGAACCGGCCGACAAGAACCTCTACGATCTGCCGCCGGAGGAAGATGCCAAGATCCCGACCGTCTGCGCTTCGCTGGAAGAGGCCCTCGAGGCGCTCGATGGCGATCGCGAGTTCCTGACCCGCGGCGGGGTGTTCAGCGACGAGATGATCGACGCCTACATCGATCTGAAGATGGAAGAGGTCACGCGCATGCGCATGACCACGCACCCGATCGAGTATGAGATGTACTACTCGTCCTGATCGATGAGCCAGCCTGTGTCGATCTCCCCGGCATGGGCCGTCGATCAAGCCGCCACCGGCCGTCTCGGCCGATGGCGGCTTTCTTTTGGGCCGGGATCAGCCGTGTCTGGATCCCCTGAAATGGCGTCACAGCGACCGACCGTCGGGCCGAACCGTCATCCGGGAGCCGCAATGCAAGCGGATGCGCTAAAGTGCAAGCCACTGTTGCGCATCTTCGCCCATGAGTCTGCTTTCGTCTCCCATCCTCTCCCTGCTGCGCCCGGCCCTGATCCGCTCAGTGCTGTTGGCAGGTGCTTTGTTCGCATGCGCAGCGCAGGCCGCGATTTATCGGTGCGTCACGCCTTCCGGGGTGATCGAGTACAGCAACACGACGCCGTCACCGGAACGCGCGCGCCAATGCGAGAAACTGGATCTGCCGCAGATCACCACGATTCCCGCTGCGCCGGTTCCCGCCGCCAAGGCCGCACCCCGGGAAGATTCCGGCTCGCGCGACTCGGACGGTCGCGGGCCCTCGGTATCGAGTGCCACGCAGAACAAGCGCGACGCCGAACGTCTGCAGATCCTGCGCGACGAATACCGGCGCGAGGCCGCGCGCCTGAACGATCTGCGTGGCGAGTATCGCGATGGCCAGCCGGAACGCCTGGGCAGCGAGCGCAATTATCAGAAATACCTCGATCGGGTCGAGCGTTTGAAGTCCGACATCGCCCGTACCAGCGCCAATCTGAACGCGCTCAAGACCGAGATCCGAGCGCTCGAAGACTGATCGTCAGGGCCCTGGGCCACCCTGCCGCAGGCTCGTCATGAGCGGTTCAGCCGCGATGCTGGATGCCGCCGATACGCGCCTGGTGGGCCTTGATGCGCTGTCCACCAGTGTCATCCTGCTCGATGAATCGGATCACATCGTCTACCTGAATGCGGCTGCCGAGCATCTGTTCGGCACTGCGCGCCGCATCGCCATTGGCGAGCCGCTCGCGCGCATCTTCGAGCCCGATCCGATGCTGCATCCGATGATCGTGCAGGCGCGCGCGCCCACCCAGGGAGATACCCGTACCGACATCGCGGTGCGCACACTGGTGGGAGAAACGATCGATCTGCTGGTGACCGTTTCGGCGCCCGAGGCCTTCGCCGGCCTGATCATGATCGAATGTCAGCAGACAGATGTCCGGGCGCGCGCCGCGCGCGAGGAGCGTGTCCGTGCGCTGGCCGAGGAGAACAGCGATCTGCTGCGCAACCTCGCGCACGAGGTGAAGAATCCCCTTGGCGGTATTCGCGGTGCCGCGCAACTGATCGCACTCGAGGTGGAGACTGCCAGTCAGCGGGAATGCGCGGAGGTGATCGTGCGCGAGGCCGATCGGCTGCAGGCACTGGTCGACCGGCTGCTCGCACCACATCGGCAGGTTCTGACCCTCGAGATGGTGAATCTTCACGAGGTCTGCGAACGGGTGCGCACCTTGGTGCTCTCGGAGTTCTCCAGCGGGCTCGAGATCATGCGCGACTACGACATCAGTCTGCCCGATATCCGGGGCGACAAGGCGCAGTTGATCCAGGCGGTTCTCAATCTGGTGCGCAATGCCGCGCAGGCCCTGGCCGGCAAGGGACGCATCGATCTGGTGACCCGGGTGGCCCGTCAGGTCACGATCATTCCCAAGCGGCACAAGCTGGCATTGGAATTGCATGTGATCGACAACGGTCCGGGAATTCCGGCGACCATGCAGGATCGGATCTTCCTGCCACTGGTCACCGGTCGGGATGACGGTACCGGCCTGGGGCTCACGCTCGCCCAGTCGATCATCGCACGCCACGGCGGCCTGATCGATGTGCAGAGTGAGCCGGGCCGGACCGACTTCCGAATTCTGCTGCCGCTCTCCGAAGGCACCGACGCCTGATGGACAAAGCGGCGCGTCGAGTTCCCCGACAACCGACGAGGAACGGACGATGAATGCAGTTTGGGTCGTTGATGACGATCAGTCGATCAGGTGGGTGTTGGAGCGCGCGCTGCGCCGCGAGGGTTTCTCGGTGCGTTGCTTCGAGAGCGCACCGGATTGTCTGCAGGCCCTGGCCAGCGACCAACCCAAGGTGTTGCTGTCGGACATCCGGATGCCCGGGGGCAACGGCATCGATATGCTGCGCCAGGTCACGGAGGATCATCCCGGGCTGCCGGTCATCATCATGACGGCGTTCTCCGACCTCGGGAGCGCGGTTTCCGCATTCCAGAACGGTGCGTTCGAGTATCTGGCCAAACCGTTCGACCTGAGCAATGCGGTGGATCTGATCCGTCGTGCGGTCGATGAACGCGGCCAGGGTGAGGCGCCGCCCGACGAGGGCGATGGCGGCATAGGCATTCTCGGACAGGCGCCGGCGATGCAGGACGTCTTTCGCGCAATCGGCCGGCTTGCACAGTCGTCGGTCACCGTGTTGATCACGGGCGAGTCCGGCTCCGGCAAGGAGCTGGTGGCGCGCGCATTGCATCGCCACAGCCAACGCTCTGACAAGCCCTTCGTCGCCCTGAACATGGCGGCGATTCCGCATGAGTTGCTTGAATCCGAGCTGTTCGGCCATGAGCGCGGCGCATTCACCGGTGCCCAGCAACAGCGGCGCGGACGCTTCGAGCAGGCCGAGGGCGGCACGCTGTTCCTGGATGAGATCGGCGATATGCCCGCCCCGATGCAGACGCGTCTGCTGCGGGTGCTCTCGGACGGCCAGTTCTATCGGGTTGGCGGCACGCAGTCGGTGAAGACCGATGTCCGGGTGATCGCGGCCACCCATCAGGCGCTCGAGGAGCGGGTGCGCACCGGCGAGTTTCGGGAAGACCTGTTCCACCGCTTGAACGTGATCCGTCTGCGGCTACCGGCATTGCGCGAGCGGCGCGAGGATGTGCCGCTGCTGGCGCGTCATTTCCTGCGGCGTTGCGCTGCCGAGATGGGCACCGAGGCCAAGCAGCTGGATGATGCTGCGCTCGAGCGCCTCACATCCTTTGGCTGGCCCGGCAATGTTCGCCAGCTCGAGAACTGCTGCCGGTGGCTGACCGTGATGGCGCCGATGCAGAGAATCGGTATCAATGATCTGCCGCCCGAGATTCTGGCGGCTTCCTCGAGCGCGCCTAGGCCGGTCAGCGAGCCGGTGTCGATGGCCACCCATTCGGCTTCGTTCGCGGTGGAGGTCGGCGGCAACCGGCATGCTTCCCAGGACGATGGTTGGGCGTCGCTGCTCTATCGTCAGGTGGAGCAGGCGCTGGCCGCCCAGCCGCGCCCGTGGGATCGCGACATGCAGAGCAATCTGATGGATCGATTCACGCGGGAGTTCGAAACCACCGTACTCACCGCCGCCTTGCGCTTTACCGGCGGGCGGCGCATCGATGCATCCCTGCGCCTGGGCATCGGTCGCAATACGATCACGCGCAAGATTCAGGAACTCGGTCTGGACGAATGACCGTCCGGCCCGTGGCCCGGCGCTGGCGCGCTACGGATCAGGGAGAAAGCGTCAGCACCACCGGTGCGTGATCGGACGGCTTGTCCCATTTGCGCGGTGCACGGTCGATCGCGCATGCGCTCACCCTGGGCAACAGCGATGCATCGACCATGATGTGATCGATACGCAGGCCGGCATTGCGTCGAAAGCCCAGTTGCCGGTAGTCCCACCAGCTGAAGGTTTTCTCCGGGTGTTCGAAGCGCCGGAATGCGTCATGCAGGCCAAGGGCCTGCAGCTGCTGGAAACGTTCGCGTTCCGGGGTCGAGCACAAGACCTTCTCACGCCAGGCTTCGGGATCATGGACGTCGCGATCTTCCGGGGCGATGTTGAAATCGCCCAGCAGAATCCGCGGTATGCCGGGGGCATCAGCGCCGGCCTGCAACCATGGGATCAATGCGTCGAGCCAGGCCAGCTTGTAGCGATACTTCTCGCTATCGACCTCCTGACCGTTGGGAATATAGGCGCAGACGATTCTCAGCCCCGCACAGGTCGCGCTGATCAGGCGCATCTGTTCATCAGGGAAGGCCGGATTGTTGATGACGATGTCCTTTGGCTCGCCGATGGTGTCCGCGCGCGCCAGAATGGCCACGCCGTTATATGTGGGCTGGCCAGCAAAGACCGGGACATAGCCGGCATCACGAAGTTCCTGCGCCGGAAACTTCGCATCGACGAGCTTGGTTTCCTGAAGACCGAGGATGTCCACGGGATCGTTGGCGAGCCAGTCGAGCACATGACCGAGTCGGACCTTCAGGGAGTTGACATTCCAGGTGGCGATTTTCACGATGCACGGCAACAAAGGAGGGATCGGGGCCCCGGCCCGGGATCGTGAGACGCTGCCAACGCCTGAGGGCACCGGCGGCTGCCTCGCCGCACCATCGTGACGGGGTCATGATCGCGCAAGGATAACCGCTTGCGAGTGTTCACCAGTTCCGGAACTGATTTGTCGCGAGCCGCGAGCCGCGAGCCGCGAGCCACGAGCCACGAGCCACGAGCCACGAGCCACGAGCCACGAGCCACGAGCCACGAGCCACGAGCCACGAGCCACGAGCCACGAGCCACGAGCCACGAGCCGCGTGCCGCGTGCCGCGTGCCGCGTGCCGCGTGCCGCGAGCGCATTGCTGCGCGCTTTTTTGGGCGAGGCCAGCAATGAGAACGGGCCGCGCCTTTGCAGGTCACGGCCCGTTCTCTGGGTCTGTTGACGCTCAGAAGCGCAGCGCGTCAGGGTCTTTTGCCGAGGCGGCGCCGGAGGCCTGCTCCTGAAGATACTGGCGCTGTCGTTCGAGCGCGGCGCGCAGCGAAGCGGCCTCGCGTGGTACGGCCTGGCTCTGACCCGGCTCATTCGCGGCCAGCGGCTGCGGCGGATTCTGAGCGAAGTCGCCGGGCAGGCGTGATTCCTTCCGGAAGCCGTCTTGTCGAGCAGCGCATCCCACTGTACGGACTGGTAGCCGATCAGCCGGTCGGCGCCCACCGTGACCACGGGCAGAGCCGGTGCCTTCGGGCAGGCCGAGGGCGTTGAACGCCTCGACATCGCGCCGGCTCTGTACGGTCTTCTCATTGAACGGGATACCACGCTTGTTCAGGTGCGCACGCGCCTGCGTACACGGCTCGCAGTTCGAGGTCGTGTACAGCAACACCGGATAGCGCCTGGAGAGTTCCCGCAACTCGTAGGGCAGGCGGGGATCGGACTTGGCGTCGGTCTTGGCCGCCTTTGCGCCCGGCAGTTTCCAGCCCGCCGGTGAGCGCAGGACTGTCACCGGATGATCCGGCAGCCGATCACCATAGGAAACACGGCCGTCGGCCTCGCGCCACTTGAACTGGGCGTGGGCAGTCATCGGCCACGCGATCATCATCGCCGTTGTCAGGGCCGCCGCGGCGGTGAACCCGAAACATCGCTGTCGCATTGAGACTCCGGTCAGACTTCCTCGGTCATACCATTGTGTCGGAGTAAGGCGTCTATTTCAGGATCTCTTCCTCTGAACGCGCGAAATGAGTCGATGGCCGGTCGGCTGCCGCCCACCGCGAGGATCTCATCCAGGAAGCGACGGCCGGTCTCGGCGAGCCTTTGTTCGGGCTGATCCGCGGCGGCAGCCTCCTCGAAGGCGGCGTAGGCATCGGCCGACAGCACCTCGGCCCACTTGTAGCTGTAATAGCCGGCCGAATAGCCGCCGGCGAAGATATGCGAGAAGCTGTTCTGAAACCGGTTGAATGCCGGTGGGATCACCACCGCAACCTCTTTGCGAACCTGATCGAGCAGGCTCTGCACGGGAACGGGATGGGCCGCGTCGGCCGCCTGGCGATGCAGGCGCATATCGAACAGCGAGAACTCGATCTGGCGCAGTGTCTGCATGCCGGCCTGGAAGTTGCGCGCGGCCAGCATGCGATCGAACAGCTCGCGGGGCAGGGGATCGCCGCTGCGCACATGGGCGCTCATCGACGAAACGATCTCCCACTCCCAGCAGAAGTTCTCCATGAACTGACTCGGCAGCTCGACCGCATCCCATTCGACCCCGGAGATGCCCGAGACCGCCAGCTCATTCACCCGGGTCAGCAAGTGGTGAAGCCCGTGGCCGAACTCATGGAACAGCGTGGTGACATCATCATGGGTCAGCAGCGCGGGCCGATCGCCGACCGGCGGCTGGAAGTTGCAGACGAGGTAGGCGATCGGTGATTGCTGGCGGCCATCGCACCAGCCGCGCGAACGTGCGCCATCCATCCAGGCGCCCGGGCGCTTGCTTGGCCGGGCGAACAGGTCGACATAGAACTGGCCAATCAGCGCACCGTCGCGCTCGATCCGATAGAAACTCACACTGTCGTGCCAGACCGGGGCCTCGTCGGGCAGGATGCGCACTTCGAAAAGGCGCTGCACCAGACCGAACAGGCCATCCAGAACGCGCGGCAACTGGAAGTACTGCTTGACCTCCTGATCCGAAAACGCGTAACGCGCCTGGCGCATCCGTTCAGAGGCGAAGGCCATGTCCCAGGCGGCCAGATCTGTCAGCGCGAGTTCACTGGCGGCAAACTCGCGCAGTTCACGCAGGTCGCGCTCGGCGAACGGACGCGCGCGCGCTGCCAGATCGAGCAGGAACTGCTCCACCTGGTCGGGAGACTCCGCCATCTTCGGCGCCAGCGACACACTGGCGAAATTTTCGTAGCCCAGCAACGTCGCCTCTTCGCTGCGCAATGCGAGCAACTCGTCGATCACAGGCGCATTGTCCAGCCGCGCACGTTCGTTCGCATCTGCGGGTGTGACGGCCTGATCAGAGGCGCGGGTCGCGTAGGCCCGGTACATGGCCTCGCGAAGATCCCGGTCCTCGGCATACTGCATGACCGGGAAGTACGATGGGAACTGCAGCGTGAACCGGTAGCCCTCGACCTCGTTGCGGCGTGCATCCTCGGCGGCCGCCTCGATCGCGTCCTCGGGCAGACCGGCCAGGCGGGAGACATCGGTCAGGCACTGCGCGTGGGCATTGGTGGCGTCGAGCACGTTCTCGGAGAAGCGCTGGCCGAGTGCCGCCTGACGCTCCTGGCTCTCCGCAAAACGCTCGCGTGCCGGTGACTGCAGTTCGGCGCCACCGAGCCTGAAGTCGCGCAGCGCGTTGTCGATCACGCGTTTGCGCGCCGCCGGGAGCGTGTCATAGACCGGCCCTTCATGAAGCGCCCGGTAGCGTGCGAACAAGGCCCGGTTCTGGCCCAGCGCGGTCCAGAACGCCGTGACCTTGGGCAGATTGGCGTTGTAGGCCTCACGCAATGGCTTGGAATCGGCGACTCCGCTCAGATGGCCTACCAGGCCCCAGGCGCGTGACAGATGTTCGGTGGCCGCATCGAGCGGCTCGACCAGATTCTCCCAGGTCGGGGCCTCGGCGCAGTCGGTCACTGCCTCGAGCGCGGTCGTGGCGCGCGCCAAAAGCGTGTCGATGGCCACCGAGACGTGTTCGGGCAGGAATGCCGCGAAATCCGGAAGGTCGGCCAGGTCGAGCAGGGGGTTCGAGGGCGAGACGGAGTCGTTCATTATTTTGATCGAGCAGGGCGGGAAAGCCCCATTCTCGATCAAACCGGCCCGCTACGCGGTGTTCTCCGTTGCATCGAGCGTATTTACGAGCAACATCGCGCGCGTCATCGGGCCCACACCGCCGGGAACCGGCGTGATCCGGCCTGCGACCTCGAGCGCAGAGGCGAAATCGACATCCCCGCAGAGCCTGCCATTCTCGTCACGGTTCATGCCGACGTCGATCACCACCGCCCCGGGCTTGATCATGTCGCCGGAGATCATTCTGGTCCGGCCGACGGCGGCAACCAGAATATCGGCGCGACGCGTATGTTCGGCCAGATCCCGGGTGCGGCTGTGGCAGATCGTCACAGTGGCATCTGCGGCCAGCAGCATCATGGCCTGCGGCTTGCCGACGATATTGCTGCGCCCGACCACCACCGCCTGTGCGCCCGCCAGTTCGACACCGGCATGCGACAGCATCTTCATCACGCCGAAGGGGGTGCACGGTGCGAAACCGCGCTGACCGGTCATCAGGGCGCCGGCGTTGGCGACATGGAAGCCGTCGACATCCTTGTGCGGGGCGATCGTCTCGATCACGCGGCGCTCACTGATCTGGGGCGGTAGTGGCAGCTGAACCAGAATGCCGTGAATGTGCGTGGCGTCATTCAGCCGCCGCACCTCATCGAGCAACACGCGCTCTTCGGTGTCTGCCGGGAGATGGATCAGCTCGGAGTGGATGCCGGCCTGCTCGCAATCCTTGATTTTGTGCCGCACATAGACCGCCGAGGCCGGTGAATCGCCCACGAGCACCACGGCCAGCCCGGGCTTGCGGCCCGCGGCGGTCAGCGCCGACGCCCGTTGGGCACATGTTTCACGAATCGATGCGGCCAATGCCGCACCATCGATAATCTGCGCGCTCACGCTTATCCTCCGATCGAACAGCGGCCAACTTTACACCAACAAAAGTCGTGTCTATAATGATGAGGCTTCGTTGGGGGTATAGCTCAACTGGGAGAGCGCTTGCATGGCATGCAAAGGTCCCAGCGGTTTCGATCCCACTTACCTCCACCAAGAGTCTCATCTGTCCCGTTCGTCTAGAGGCCTAGGACACTACCCTTTCACGGTAGGTACAGGGGTTCGAATCCCCTACGGGGACGCCATTTCCATCCGCCGTTCAAGCTGACGGCGCATATTGGTTCCGAATGGCAGGCGCAACGCCTTGCTCATTCCTCTGACTGAGCCTGTTGGGCGCGAAATGAGTCATCCGCCTGCGCACATCCCAGGCTGGAGGGCGCAAATGTCTGAGCGATTGATCAAGACCGGGCTGATCGGCACGGCAATCTCCTTCTCTGCTGCTTCACGCCGGTCCTGGTGATCGTGCTTGGCGCTCTCGGCTTGTCGGCATTGTCCGGCTGGATCGATGACATCGTCCTACCCGCGATCGGGATTTTTGTATTGATTCTGGCGTCTGGCCTGACCTCGAAGTGGCGCGCACGCAGGACGGCAGATGCCTGACAGCATCGTGGTGCTTCCAGTCGGCGCTGACCTGCCCGCACTGCGGGTACGAATCCCTGGAAACGATGCCAGAAGACGCGTGTCTGTTCTTTCACGAATGCGCTGGCTGCGGTCTGGTGCTGAGCCCGCTGCAAGGGGATTGTTGCGTGTTCTGCTCCTACGCGACCGTCCCTTGCCCACCCATTCAGCTTGCGCGCGCACACGTGGCGACACGCGCGGCTGCTGCTGAGCCCGAGGCATGGCATAGCCACTTGGGGCTGGCTGAGCGTCGCGCCCCGGTTCGCCGGGATTGTCATCGGCGATTTCAACGGGCTGCTGGCGCGATCTTTGCGCGCGGGGCGATCTTCCCCTCATTCATTTTCGGAACATGCGCAACCATGGCGGCAACCCCGATGAACCCGGGCCTTGATCGCTGGTCGCTGGTGGCTGGTCTGGCACTGGGCACCGTGGTCAGCAACGGATTTGCGCGCTTCGCGTACGGGCTCGTCCTGCCGGCGATGCGCGCCGATCTGCAATGGACTTACACCCAGGCCGGCTGGATCAACACCGCCAATGCGATCGGCTATCTGCTGGGCGGCGCTGCTCGCCCTGGCGCTGATCCGGCATTGGGCGCCGAGCGTTTGTTCGTGGCGAGGCATGCTGGTCTGACCCTCTCCCTGCTGGCCAGCGGGCTGACGTGACATCGCCTGGCTGTCGGTCTGGCGGATCTGCGCCGGCATGGGTGGGGCCCCTGTGTTCGTGGCTGCGGGTGCGCTGGCGGCCAGGCTCTGGCGCGGCGATCCGGCCCGAAATGCGCTGGCGATCGCGCCGTTCTGGCGGGCGGTGGCGGCCTGGGCATGCTCGTATCGGGTCTGCTCGTGCCGTCTATCCTCGAGGCGGGTTCGATCCGCTCCTGGCCGCTCACCTGGCTCGTGATGGCCGGTGCGTCAGAATCGTTGTGGCCGGTGGTATGCACCATGCGTGCGATGCCGCCGCCCGCTGCGCCGGCCCCCGGCGCGCCCGGCGCGAACACCGCAGGGCAGGCGACGCTGCTTGGTGCCTGGCCCGCGCTGGCCAGCTATGCGATGTTTGCCATTGGCTACCTGGCTTACCTGACCTTTCTGGTCGCCTGGATGCGCGAGCAGGGCGTTGGGTCGCTGATGATTGCCCTGGCCTGGGCCTTGCTGAGTCTGCTGGTCATCGCTTCGCCCTTCGTCTGGCGTGGATTGCTGTCGCGGGCACGTGCGGGGGGTGCGATTGCGGCAGCCAATGCGGTCACCGCGGTGGCGGTCGCGTTGCCGCTCTGGTGGCCCGGAATCGGCGGCATGCTGGCTTCGGCCATGATCTTCGGGCTGGCATTCTTCGTCGTCCCGACTGCGGCGACGACATTTTGCCGGCGCTATTTCGATGAGTCTCAGTGGCCCGGTGCGATGGCGGTGTTCACCCTGGTGTTCGCCGCCGGGCAGGTGCTGGGGCCAGTAGCCGCCGGGATGATCGCGGATCACGGGGGCGACCTTGGCGGCGCGTTGGCCGGGGCCTCCGGCGTGCTGTTTGCGGGCGCGGTGATCGCGCTCTGGCAGCGACCGGCCATCGCGTCTCGGGCCTGAGTCGCCACGCTGGAGCACGATGCAACCACGTTGACATTAGAGCTTGCTCCGCGTCCGTGCACGCACCCCATGATGGTGCATTTCCGCCCATCATCCGTCGACCTACACACTATTTGGGTCGCTGTTCGGCTCGATCGGCCGATCCGGGTATGCGACCGTTTATCCGTCTACTGTCCAGTGCACAGAGTTGGTGCCGATATCTCTTGTTCAAGGCCACCTGGTATCCGGGCTTGTTGCTATCGCCGGCGCGGGCTGGCAAATCGATGCGGCGAATTGGACGGAGAACTGATGAGAAAGAACCTGCCAGTCACCCTGAATCAACAGGAATTCACGGATGGGTTGACATTGATGTCCACGACTGACCCCGACAGTCGGATCACCTATGCCAACCCGGCATTTATCGAGATTTCGGGTTTCGAGCACGACGAACTGATCGGCCAGCCGCACAACATGGTTCGCCATCCGGATATGCCCCCGGCGGCATTTGCCGATCTATGGAAAACGGTCGCTTCAGGCGCAAGCTGGACGGGGCTGGTCAAGAATCGCTGCAAGAATGGTGATTTTTACTGGGTACGCGCGAACGTGACCCCGGTGCGTCGCGAGGGTCGCCTGCTGGGCTATATGTCGGTACGGACCAAACCGTCGGAAGCCGAAGTCGCGGAAGCCGAGCGGGTCTACCGGGAGATGCGCGAAGGCAGCGGCAGTTGGGCGCTCTACCACGGGATGCTGTTCAAGAAAGGGCTGCTGCATTTGCATACGCGGCTGAAGTTCCTGCGCTTGCGGACACGGTTGACGCTGCTCACGCTGGCCGGCGTGGCGCCGGCGGTGGCTGCCGTGAGCATGATGGCGGGCGATCTGAATCAGGTGTTGATTGGCGGCGGTTTGTGCCTGGCGGGCGCGACCATCACACTGGCGGGCTTAATCCGCCAGGTGGCCACCCCGGTAGATATCGCGCTACTCAAGATTCGGCGGGTGGCCAGCGGTGAAGCGGCGCAGTCCGAAGTCATCGACCGCGGCGACGAGCTCGGTGAGTTGCTCCGCGGGATCCAGCAGGCCGGTTTCAATGTAAACAGCCTGGTGAACGATGTCGGCGCCCAAGTGAGCAGTCTGCGTGCAGCGACGCACGAGGTCGCCGCCGGCAGCGGTTCACTTGCCGAGCGAACCGAGCGCACAGCCGCCAATCTGGAGGAGACTGCCTCGGCGATGGAGCAGTTCGGGGCGACGATCGCAGCCAGCGCGGATGCCTCGGACCAGGCCGAGCATCTGGCTGCGCAAGCGGCCGAGGTGGCCCGGGTCGGTGGCGCGACGATCGACTCGGTGATTGCGCAGATGCAGAAGATCACTGACTCGAGCCAGCGCATCGCAGACATCATCTCGGTGATCAACGGCATTGCCTTCCAGACCAACATCCTGGCCCTCAATGCCGCGGTCGAGGCGGCTCGCGCCGGCGAGCAGGGGCGCGGTTTCGCCGTAGTTGCCACAGAGGTGCGCTCGCTGGCCCAACGAAGCGCGTCGGCTGCGAAAGAGATCAAGAGCCTGATCGACTCCTCGGTCGAAGCTGTGCGTGACGGTGCTGCGCTCGTGGACGAGGCGGGCGGCACGATCAGCAATGTGATTGGCGCGGTCGAAGGTGTCAGCGGCCTGGTGCGCGACATTTCGCTGGCCGCCTGCGAGCAGCGGTCGACGATCTCGCAGGTCAATTCGGCGGTGTCGGATCTTGATTCGATGACCCAGCAGAACGCGGCGCTGGTCGAGGAGTCCAATGCGGCGGTCATCCACCTGAGCCAGCTCGGTGACTTCATCGCTGAGGGAGTTGCCGCCTACCGATCTGCCGGGGCAATGAAGTAGATCGACATGCTCGGGGATCTGGGCCGGGTGTCAACCCGGCTTCGCCGTTTCGGGCGCGCATGTCATCATGCGCGGCGAAATTCACGGGATTGCGTTTGCCAGGCGGTGGTCCATGCCGCGGCGGCGCGACACTCACGGTTGCGGAGGATTCGGGATGGATGTTTTGGCCGAAGTGGCAGGTTCGGTCTGGAAGATCGAGGCACAGCCGGGGCAGGCGCTGCAAGCGGGCGACGTGGTCATGATCATCGAGTCAATGAAAATGGAGATCCCGGTCGAAGCCGCGCGGGCTGGTTCGCTGGTTGAGATGATCGTCAACGAGGGTGACCAGATCGCCGAGGGCGATCTTCTGTTTCGCCTGGCCTGATCGACCCCTGCCGTTGCTTCAAGCGGCCTCGCCGGCTTCGCCACGCTCGCGGCGTGGCAGGCGCAGACCCATCCGCGACGCGGCGATGACGGCCTGCGTGCGATTGCGCACGCCCAGCGCGCGCAGCACATTGCTGACATGAACCTTGACAGTGCCCTCGGCGAGTTGCAGGCGGCGGCAGATCAGTTTGTTGGGCATGCCGTCCAGGATCAGTCCCAGGACCTCGGTCTGTCGCTCGGTGAGATTGAGCTCGCCGGGTTGGGGCGCCAACGCAGGGCGCATCCCATAGCGGTCATAGACATCATGACGTGGTTGGGCGAGCGAACGGCGCGGCAGGTAGGTCTGGCCCGCCAGGATCTGTCTGATGGCCTCGCCGATCATGTCCTGGTAATAGGTCTTCGGAATGAAGCCCACCGCACCGGCGCTGATGCAGCGCAGGGCGAGCCCGGGATCGTCATCACCGGTGAAGACCACCACCGGCAGATCGGGCCGCTGTTCGCGAATCCAGGTGAGTACACCAAGACCGTGTTGGTCATCGAGGTGCAGGTCAGTGATTGCCAGCCGCAAGCCGCGCGCCTCGGCCAGCGCCCGACCGAGTTGCTGCCGGTCGATGGCCAGTTCGGTGCGTGCACCAGGGAGGACTTTGGCGAGCACGCTGTGCAAGGATTCACGCACCAGCGGTTGTTGGTCAACGATCAGAAAGCTGCCGCCAGCCTGATGGGCAACGGTCATCTCGGGAATTTTGGGCATCACGTGCAGGCCATGCATGCTGGTATCTCCATGGGTTTGGCGTTTGTGCTCCAGCATCGGTCGTCGTTGTCGTTGTATTCACGATAGGTGGATACCCGCATCCTCGACAAGGCCTTCCCATGGCCGATTGCCGCCGTTATATCGAGAATCGGTGAAAACCGAGACTCTCGATATATGCAGCGGGGGTTTGCGGCTGCTTGCCTGACTGAAATCGGGGAAGTCGATCGTTAATCGCATGGGCGGGCCGATCGCGCAGGCGCAGGGCCGCCGGCCTCGGTGTGACAGGCTTTGGGCACATACGGCGTCAGCATGGCCGACGTCAATGGCTGATGCGCGGCCCCGGTTCACTGCCCGGACGCTCACGATGCCGGTTGGCAACGATGCTTACAATCAGCCACGAAAGCAACCCGGTCGCGCCGCCCGTCGGGCCGTTGCCGATGGTCATCCATCGCCACATGGCTGTCATCGCGGGACCATCGATGCTACCCGGGGGGCTTGCCATCGCATGTCGCATGGTGGTGAGCATTGCCCAGTCATTGATCCTGGCGGGCGAGGTCGATAACCGCCCGATCCGAGCACGGAACCAGCCAAATGAGCCGTTCGAGTTATTTTCAAGAGTTGTTGACCTCTGTTTTCGAACGCGGCATCGCCGTGGTGCGCTCCGACCGGGATGGTCGGTCACTGGCCGAGCTGTGCGAGGCGCTGATGGCCGTGCGCGGTGAAGTGTCGAGCCAGCAACTGGCTGCGGCCGTGCTCGATCGCTTCGATGCCGCCGACGCCAGCGAGCGTCTGACGTTTTTCACGATGCTCGCCGAAGAGTTCGATGTCGATCCGCATGCCATCGCGCGGGCGGCCGGCGCCTATGCCGAGCACAACGACGAGCGCCACTATGCAAGCCTGCTGGATGCGGCCGAACCCAAGCGGCTGGCCTTGCTGCGGCGTTTGAACAGTGTCCCCGGTGCCACGGTCCGGCTGGTGCGCATGCGTGCGGAACTGTTGCCTCTGCTGCGTCAGTATCCGTCGTTCAAGCGTCTGGATCATGATTTCGAGCACTTGTTCAGCTCATGGTTCAACCGCGGATTCCTGGTCTTGCGACACATCGACTGGCGATCCCCCGCAAACCTGCTCGAGAAGATCATCGCCTATGAGGCGGTGCATGCGATCAACGACTGGAATGATCTGCGCCGGCGCATCGAGCCCGTGGATCGCCGCTGCTTCGCGTTCTTTCACCCGGCCATGCCCGACGAGCCGCTGATCTTCGTCGAGGTGGCGCTCACGGATGGCATGGCCGACTCGATTCAGGCGGTGCTGGCCGAGGATCGCCAGCCGATCGCGCCCGAGCGCGCCAGTACCGCGGTCTTTTATTCGATCTCCAACTGCCAGGAAGGGCTGCGCGGGGTGTCGTTTGGCAATTTCCTGATCAAACAGGTCGCGCGCGACCTGGCCGAGGAACTGCCGCAACTCAAGCAGTTCGTGACCTTGTCGCCGTTGCCGGGGCTGATCGACTGGGCCCGCTCGGCGGTCAACGAGCCGGCCAGCGATAGCGAACGCGCGGCCTTGCTGCGGCTCAACGAGATCGCCCGTTCCGGCGAGGCTGCGCCCAAGCGCCTGGCCGAGATGGCACTCGAGAATTCCGAACGCACCGCGCTGCTCGGTCAGGTGGCGCGCTATCTCTGCGACGAGAAGCGCGCCAACGGCCTGCCGTTAGACCCGGTCGCCCGCTTCCATCTGGGCAATGGCGCGATGCTGGCGCGCATCAACTGGCAGGGCGACGCCAGCGCCAAGGGCTATGCGCAATCCGCCGGAGTCATGGTCAACTACCTGTACGAGCTGGACAAGGTGGCAAGCCGCCACGAGAGCTACCAGGCGACGATGGAGGTGGCTGCGAGCCGCGAGGTGCGCAACCTTGCCGAAGCGGCACGAAAGCTACGGCGCGCGCGCGAGGCGAGGGCGGAAGGCTGATGCCGGCGGCCGCGGCGGGAGCTGCGGAGTCTGCGGAGTCTGCGATGTCTGCGATGTCTGCGATGTCTGCGATGTCTGCGATGTCTGCGATATTATGCTGATTCGCGGTGACCTGGAGATTACGCCTGATGCTCACCGGAACATCGACAAAAATGGAAGCGCGATATATATCGACGCTGACCAAAACAGGGCTATGCGGGCGACCTCTCGGCTACACCACTGGACGGCATTCGCGTCGTCGACTGACCGGATCCTGGCCGGCCCACCTACGCAGATGCTCGGCGACCTGGGGGCCGTGTGATCAAGATCAGATGCCCGATGGTGGCGACGGCGCTGCGCTGGGCACCGCCGTTCTGGCGACGATCAGGGCCAGCCGAACCGGGAGAGCGCGTATTTCAATGCGCCAATCGCAATGGTCACCGTGAATATCGGCAGTGCCGAGGCCGAACCTGATCCGCTCCTTGCTGTAGGCGGATGAAAAACGGTGGAAAACTTCAGAAGTTCGGCGGCCTTGCCAAGTACGGGCTGGACTACGCCTCACTGAAGAGAGCGTTTCCGCGCCGGTCTGTTGCTGGATCAACGACTCGTATACCGGCTAATGCGAAACGCCCCGAGCTATGACGTGTTGGTTAAGAGGTATGGGTGGCCTGATGTCGGTCTGTGGTGCACGCGATGGTGAACCGCAGAAGTGTGGTGTCCCGGTATCAGACCGATGTAGAGCATGTACGCAGCGGTGTCGATCTGTGCAGCGTTGCGCCACCGGGAGATTTCGGGGCAGGGCCAGGCGATCGATATCGGCATGCTCGACACGACGGTGGCGATGATGACCGTTCAGGGTCTGAACTACCTGTCCACGGGCAGGTTCCGGCCCAGCGGCAATGGCATCCGAACGCTCGCGCCCTATCAGGTGTTTCCGACCGGTGACGGCAATATCGTGACCTGCGACGGCGACATAATACCAGCGCTTCTGTCTGATCGGATCAGGCTGGACCTGCTCGAGGATCCGCGCTACGCAACAAACGGCGCGCAGCGCCGCGAACGTCGGCAGGAGCTGGTTGACGAGCTCAATCCGGTGCTACGATGAGCAAGCGCCTTCGGCGCATTGGCTGGCCGAGCTGGAGAAACCAGTCGATCTCATGCGGGCCGATCAGCAATCTGAAACAGGTGTTCGACGACCAGCAGGTACAGGCGCGCGGGATAAGCGTCTGGAAATGCCTATCCATCGTTGGGTGACAAACCGGTATCCTGATCGCCAGCCCGATGCGCTTCTCCGGCACACCGGTGTCTATCGCCATGCGCCGCCCGCTCGGGCAACACACCGACGAGGTGCTGAACAGGTCCTCCGGGCTGGATGCCGAGGCGATTGCAGCGATGCGCAGGCCGGACGTCTGATCCGGGCCCCGGCTGCGGAGGTGGCCTTCAGCCGCGTCGGCGCTCGACGCGGCTGGAAGTGGCCAGGGTCAACATGGCCAGCCTGGGCCATGCCGGTGGCGAGCGGCCCAGTGCCAGCCGGGCCAGCAACAGCCCGACCAGCAGCCCGGGCAGCAACGACAGCCCGCGGGTCAGGCCCGCGATGTCCGAGCGTGCCTGAGCCAAGTGCGGCAGCGAGAGCACCGCACCGAGCACAAATGACCAGGCGATCGTGGCACGGGCCCGCCCGGAGGGGGATCCGGCGAACAGGATCGCCAGCGGTGGGCCGTGAATGCCGGCGATCGTGCCCATCGCCCCGGTCACCATGCCGCCGACGAGCAGATTGGGGCGGTTCAGGGCCACCTGCCGGCCACTGAGAATCGCTGCCACTCCGATCAGGATGATTGCGCCCAGCGCCGGAGCGAGCAGTGTCCTGGGCAGCAGCGCGAGCAGCCAGGCGCCAAGGGCGCTACCGGCCAGCAGGCCGGGCAACAGCCCCAGCAGATCGGGCCGGCTGACCTCCTGACGGCCTTGGATGGCCATGATCACGGCCACGCTCAGCAAGGCGATCATCGCCGGACCGGGCACCAGACTGAGATCGATCAGGGCCAGCAGCGGCACCACGATCATGGCAAAGCCCAGGCCTGCCGCCCCCTGCACGAAGGCGCCGACGATCACCACGAGGTTCGCCAGCAGGGTGGCGCTCATGCGCCGGCCGAGGCCAGGTTTACGCTGCGCCAGCCCCGCAGTGCGCCGGCCGAGAACAAGGCCACCGCCAGCAGCGTGCTCGAAAAGGCGATCGCGCGCGCCAGATCAACCGGCTCGTCGTAGACGAACACCGCGATCAGCAGATGGCCCGAAGGGGCCAGGTACTGCATGAAACCGAGTGTCCCGAGCTCGATGCGCTTGGCGGCATAGACAACGGCCAGCAGCGGCACGATGGTGAGTGCGCCGGCCGAGATCAACCACGCCCAATCGGCGCTAGAGAGCTGCGCGGGCGCCGTGCCGTTCTCGCTCAGCCAGGCCAGGGCGAATGGGGCGATCAACGCGGTCTCGAAAAACAGCCCGCCACCCGAATCCAGCTTCGAGCGCTTGCGGATCAGGCTGTAAAAGCCGAAGCTGCCGGCCAGGGTCAGTGACAGCACGGGCACCATGCCGGCAACCACGAACGTGGTCAGCATGCCCGTTGTCGCGACCACGATCGCGGCGCCGCGCCAGAAATCGGGCCGCTCGCGCAGGAAGATCACGCCCAGCATCGCGGTCACGACCGGGTTCAGGAAATAACCCAGGCTGGCCTCGAGAATGCGGTTGGACGATACCGCGTAGATGAAGATGAACCAGTTCGTCGAGATGAACAGGGTGGCCAGTGCCACCTGGGCCAGCACCTTGAGGTCTGCGAAGTCCCAGGCGGCCTGGCGCAGGCGGCGCGTCCAGAGCATGCCGATCAGCAGCAGCACGCAGGACCAGACCACCCGATGCGCCATGACCTCGGCGGCCGGCAGATGCGCCAGCTGCTTGTAAAACAATGGATAGACGGCCCAGGTGCCAAATGCCAGCATAGACGCTGCCAGGCCCTGGCGCGATTCCGGATGCATGAAAGGTCCGTGAGGGAGCCGGGCGTGGCCGGCCGGACGCAGGGGCCATGTACCGACCCCAGGTGGCATAATTGTCGCATGGTCCGTTCCGGTACCGTTGCGGCTGCCCTCGGGGCGAAGCGCGGCCGGGCCGGCATCAAAAGTCTACCTATCAGGTGAGGAGCAACAGATGAAGAAACTCGCATTGGCCGCCGCGCTCGCAATGGTTGCGGGCGCCGCTGGCGCGCAGGTCAAGGTCGGCGTGATCCTCGGGTTCACCGGCCCGCTGGAATCGATCACCCCGGGAATGGCCGCTTCGGCCGAGCTGGCCTTTAAGGAAGCGTCGGATTCCGGCGCCTTGCTCGGCGGCCAGAAAGTGGTGCCGGTACGTGCCGATTCCACCTGCATCGATGCAGCCGCGGCTACCGCCGCCGCCGAGCGTCTGATCACCTCGGACAAGGTCGCCGCGATCATGGGCGCAGACTGCTCCGGCGTGACCACCGCGATCGCCAACAATGTCGCGGTGCCCAATGGTGTCACCATGGTTTCGCCGTCGGCCACCTCGCCGGCCCTGACCACAATCGACGACAAGGGTTTCTTCTTCCGTACCGCGCCGTCTGACGCCCGCCAGGGCGAGGTGCTGGCCAATATCGTGAAGGGCCGCGGCATCAGCAATGTCGCAGTCACTTACACGAACAATGACTACGGCAAGGGCTTGTCCGAGTCGTTCAAGTCGGCCTTCGAGAAGATCGGCGGCAAGATCGCGATGACGGCAGCGCATGAAGACGGCAAGGCCGACTACTCGGCCGAGGTCGGCGCGTTGGCCGCCTCCGGCGCCAAGGCGCTGGCCGTGTTCGGCTATATCGACCAGGGTGGCAAGGGCGTGATCCAGGGATCGCTCGACGCCGGCGCTTTCGACAAGTTCATCGTCGCCGACGGCATGGTCGGGCAATCGATCGTCGATGCGATCGGCAAGGACCTCAACGGCACCTTCGGCACGCTGCCGGGCAGCGATTCGGACGGCGCCAAGAAGTTCACCGAGATGGCCAAGGCGGCCGGCATCGATCCGAGCGGCCCGTATCGTGGCGAGTCCTATGATGCCGCCGCCTTGATCGTGTTGGCGATGCAGGCGGCCGGCTCGGCCGATCGTGCGGCCATTCAAAGCAAGATCATGAGCGTGGCCAATGCCCCGGGCGTGAAGATCCTGCCGGGCGAACTCGCCAAGGGCCTGAAGATCCTGGCCGAAGGCGGTGAGATCAATTACGAAGGCGCCACGGCGGTCGAACTGACCGCGGTTGGCGAGGCCGCCGGTTCCTACAAAGAACTCGAAGTCAAGGACGGCGGCTTCAAGACGATCAAGATTCACTGATCGTTCGCGGCGATTCGCGCCGTTGGGCGCGGATCGCCGATCCCAGACGGGCAACGTCGCCGGCAGCATCCGGCGGGGCTGCTCTCGTGACCTGCACAGGGGGCCGAGCGCGTGATCCGCGTCGAAAACCTGGTCAAGCGATTCGGTGGCGTGGCGGCCGTCGATGATGCGACCCTCGAGATCGAGACCGGTTCCATCACGGGTCTGATCGGTCCCAATGGTGCCGGCAAGACCACCTTGTTCAATGTGATTGCCGGGGCCTTCCCGCCAACCTCGGGGCGCGTGTTGCTCGGTGGCACCGACATCACGGGGCTGGCGCCGCACGAGCTCTTCCATCGCGGGTTGTTGCGTACCTTCCAGATTGCCCACGAGTTCGGCACGCTCACCGTGCGCGACAACCTGATGGTGGTGGGTGCCCAGCAGGCGGGCGAACGGCTGGTCAAGGCCTGGTTCAAGCCCGGGCTGGTGCGCCAGCAGGAGCGCGAACTGCGCCGCAAGGCCGATGAGATCATCGAGTTCCTGAACCTTGGCCATGTCGCGGGCGAACTGGCCGGCAATTTGTCGGGCGGCCAGAAGAAGCTGCTCGAGCTCGGCCGCACGATGATGGTCGATGCCAAGATCGTGTTCCTCGATGAAGTGGGGGCGGGAGTCAACCGCACCTTGCTCAACACCATCGGAGATGCGATCGTGCGTCTGAACCGTGAGCGGGGTTACCTTCTGCATGATCGAGCACGACATGGATTTCATTTCCCGGCTCTGCAATCCGGTCATCGTGATGGCCGAGGGCAAGGTCTGACACAGGGCACGGCGGCCGAGGTGAAGGCTGATGAACGCGTGATCGAGGCCTATCTGGGCACCGGTCTGAAAAACAAATGAGTTACCTCTCGGGCCAGGACATGACCGGTGGCTACGGTGCCACCGATATCCTGCATGGCTGCACGATCGCGGTGGACCGCGGCGAGATCGCGGTCATCGTCGGCCCCAACGGGGCGGGCAAGTCCACGGCGATGAAGGCGGTGTTCGGTATGCTGCCCTTGCGCGGCGGTTCGGTCACGCTCGATGGCCGCGACATCACCGGGCTGTCGCCCCAGCAGCGGGTTCAGGCGGGCATGGCCTTCGTGCCGCAAACCCACAATGTGTTCGCCACGATGACCGTCGAGGAGAACCTCGAGATGGGCGCCTTTCTGCGCCGCGATGACATCTCCGAGACGATGGAGCAGGTCTACGGCCTGTTTCCGGTGCTGCGCGAGAAGCGGCGCCAGGCGGCCGGTGAGCTCTCCGGGGGCCAGCGTCAGCAGGTGGCGGTCGGTCGCGCCCTGATGACCAAACCCACGGTGCTGATGCTCGACGAGCCCACCGCCGGCGTCTCGCCGATCGTCATGGATGAGCTGTTCGATCGCATCCTGGAAGTGGCCCGTACCGGGATCGCCATCCTGATGGTCGAGCAAAATGCGCGTCAGGCGCTGAACATCGCGGACAGAGGCTATGTGCTCGTGATGGGCGAAAACCGGTATACGGACACCGGAGCGGCCCTGCTGGCCAATCCCGAGGTCCGCCGTTCATTCCTGGGAGGTTAGTTGCTATGACGGATTGGATACGGTGGTGACCGATATCGCCAATGCCTTCGTGCTGCTGGCCAATTTCGTGCTTGTGCCGGCGCTCGCCTATGGCTCGCAGCTGGCGCTCGGCGCGCTGGGCGTGACCCTGGTCTTCGGCATTCTTCGCTTCGCCAACTTCGCCCATGGCGATCTGATGGCCTTCGGCACGATGGTCACGATCCTGGTCACCTGGTGGTTGCAGTCGATGGGTGTTTCCTTCGGCAGCCTGCCCACAGCATTGCTGGCCCTGCCGGTGGGAATCCTGGCGGCGGTGTTGGTCTCGCTGTTCTTCGACCGGGCCGTCTACCGTTTCTATCGCCGCCGCAAGAGCGTTCCGGTGATCTTCGTGATCGCCTCGGTGGGCGTGATGTTCGTGCTCAACGGCATCGTGCGCATCATCATCGGCCCGGATGATCAGTCGTTCGCCGATGGCTCGCGCTTCCTGATCACCGCGCGCGAGTTCAAGCGTTGGAGCGGGCTGGATGAAGGCCTGGCAATCCGCACGACGCAGGCGCTGACCGTGGCGATGGCCGTGGTCGTCGTGCTCGCGCTGTTCTGGTTTCTGCAGCGGACCCGCATGGGTAAAGCGATGCGCGCCTACTCCGACAACGAGGATCTGGCGTTGCTGTCGGGCGTGGATCCCGCGCGCGTGGTGATGATCACCTGGATCATCGCCGGGGCGCTGGCCACGATCGCCGGGGTGCTCTACGGGCTGGACAAGAGCTTCAAGCCATTCACATATTTCCAGTTGCTGCTGCCGATCTTCGCGGCCGCCATCGTGGGCGGGATCGGTCAGCCGCTGGGCGCGATCCTGGGCGGTTATGTGGTGGCGTTCTCAGAGGTCATGATCACCTATGCCTATAAGAAGTTCCTCGGCTATCTCGGGCCCGAGGGCTGGCAGCCCGATGGTCTGATTCAGCTTCTGTCCACCGACTACAAGTTCGCGGTGTCATTCATCATCCTCGTGCTGGTGCTGCTGATCCGGCCCACGGGAATTCTCAGGGGGCGCGTGTTATGAGTGTGCGTGCCGTTGTCCTGACGCTCATCATGATCGCGCTGATCGTGTTTGTCGGCCAGACCCAGTCTTGGTCGGTCGCGCTGGCGATCCTGAATCTTTGTCTGATCTCCTCGGTGATGGCGCTTGGGCTGAACATCCAGTGGGGCTATGCCGGTCTGTTCAATGCCGGGGTGATGGGCTTTGCCGCGCTCGGCGGGATCTCCGCGGTGCTGGTCTCCATGCCGCCGGTGACCGAGGCCTGGTCGGCCGGCGGGCTTCGGCTTGGTGCGGCGGCGCTGGCGGTCGTGGTCACGGTCGTGCTGGTCAGGGCCTTGCGTGCACGCATGCGTCGCTCGCCGTTGCGTGGCTGGCTCACCGCGATACTCGTGCTTGCCGGCTTCGCGCTCTATCGGCTGGCATTCGATCCCGCGGTCGAGGCGATCGAGGCGATCGATCCGGCGCGTTCCGGGTTTCTCGGCGGGCTTGGCCTGCCGATCCTGTTGTCCTGGCTCGTCGGGGGCTGGTGGCTGCGGCCGCGGCCTGGCTGATCGGCCATATCGCGCTCGGGTTGCGCTCGGATTACCTGGCCATTGCCACGCTGGGCATCTCCGAGATCGTGATCGCGATGCTCAAGAACGAAGACTGGTTGAGCCGTGGCGTCAAGAACGTGACCGGCCTGGACCGCCCGGTTCCCTATGAGCTCGATCTGCAGGCGAGTGAGCGTTTCATCGGCTGGGTGTCCAGCCTGCACGAGGCCGAGCTCTCCGGGCTGAGTCCGGCGCTGCGCGATGAACGGCTGCAGGCACTGGTCGTGGACGCCTCCAGCCTGGCCGTCAAGCTCTGCTATGCCGGCCTGTTCGCGGCGGTGCTGTTGATCTTGTTCGTGCTCTGCCAGCGGGCCTTGAGTTCGCCCTGGGGGCGGATGATGCGCGCGATCCGTGACAATGAGCAGGCTCGGCGGCGATGGGTAAAGACGTCACCTCGCGGCACCGTGAGGTGTTCATTCTGGGCTCGGCGGTGATTGGCATCGCCGGGGCAATGCTGGTCACGCTCGATGGCCAGTTCACGCCGGGCACCTATAACCCCTTGCGCTTCACCTTCCTGATCTGGGTGATGGTGATCGTGGGCGGGTCTGGGAATAACTTCGGTGCGGTGCTGGGCGGATTCCTCGTCTGGTTCCTCTGGATCGAGGCCGAGCCCGCCGGCCTCTGGTTGATGGACACGCTCACGGCCGGCCTGGGTGAGGGCAGCGCGCTGCGTGCCCACCTGATCGAAGCCGCCCCGCATACCCGCCTGCTCATGATGGGCCTGTTGCTGCTGCTGGTGTTGCGATTCAGCCCGATGGGGCTGCTGCCCGAACGTATACGGCGATGACCCGCCCATTGCCCGATCTGAGTCCGTCGGTCATCGCGGCCGCGTTCGCGAGTCTGCCGCCCCGTGTGCAGGCACTGGAGCCGAGCCGCATCATCGAGGTGGCCGAGCGAGCCCACGGCCGTCGCGACGTGATCCGGCTCTATGCCGGTGAGTCCGATCTGCCGACGCCGGCGTTCATCGTCGAGGCGGCTGTGCAGGCATTGCGCGATGGCCACACCGGCTATCAGCTCTCGCGGGGAGTGCCCGAACTGCGCGAGGCGATCGCGCGCTATCACCGGCGGGTGTATGGGGTCGACCTCGATAGCGACCGTGTCTCGATCACGGTGGGTGGCATGCAGGCCATATCGCAAGCCCTGCTGGCCGTGCTCTCGCCGGGTGACGAGATCCTGGTGCCGGTACCGGTCTGGCCGAACATTCTCGAGGCCGCGCGGGTCGCCGGTGTGGTGCCGATCCAGGTGCCGATGCACTTCGAATCCGAGTCGGGCTGGGAGCTGGATCTGCAGCGCCTGTTCGATGCGGTCGGGCCGGCCACGCGGGCGTTGTTCATCAACTCACCGGGCAATCCGACGGGTGCAACGCTGTCTGACGAATCCCTCGATCGGATTCTGGCCTTTGCGCGCGAACGCGGCCTCTGGATCATCGCCGACGAGGTCTATAACCGGATGGTCTACGACGGCCGCTCTCATGCGCCGTCGTTGATCCCCCGCATCGGTCCCGAAGATCGCGTGCTGGTCACCAATACCTTCTCGAAGAACTGGTCGATGACCGGTTGGCGGTGCGGCTGGGTGATCGCGCCGCGTTCGATGGGCGTGGTCTGGGACAACCTTCTGCAATACGGCACCACCGGCGCCACCACCTTCGTCCAGCACGCGGCGATCACCGCCATCGACGAGGGCGATACGCATATCGCCGAGGCGGTGGCATCCTGGGCCGGGGCGCGGCGTCTGATCCATGATGCGCTTGCCGCACTGCCCAATGTGCGGGTTGCAGCGCCGGCCGGCGCGTTTTATTTGTTTTTCTCGCTCGACGGATTGCGCGACAGCCGCCGCTTCGCGTTCGATCTGCTCGAGGCGAAGTCGGTGGCCCTGGCCCCCGGTGTGGCGTTCACCGGTGCCGGCGAGGGCTGGCTGCGGCTCTGTTTCGGTGTCTCTCATCAGACCCTTTCAGAGGCGGCTTCCCGGCTGCAGGCATTTATCGGATCGTGGCCGGGGCAGCATTGAGCATGACAGCCGTGGACACGCTGATCCGGGGCGCCATGATCTATGACGGCCTCGGCGGTGAGCCTCTGGCCACGGATCTCGCGGTGGCCGGCGAAAGAATCCTGCGTATTGGCGATTGCCGTGAGATTTCCGCGGCGCACGTGATAGATGCCGATGGCCTGGCGCTGGCCCCGGGATTCATCGACGCGCATTGTCATGATGATCTCGCGCTGCTGGCGATGCCGGACATGACCCCCAAGGCGAGTCAGGGGGTCACCACTGTGATCAATGGCAACTGCGGGATCAGCGCCGCGCCGCTCGCCCCCGGAGAGCGGCCGCCGACGCCGCCCCTGAACCTGCTCTGTGCACGGCGCGACGCTTTCTTTGCCAGTGTACCGGCCTACGTGGCGCGACTCGAGGCCGAGCCGGCGGCACTGAACAGTGCTTTGCTCTGCGGGCATACCAATCTGCGCGAGTTGGTCGTGAGTGATCTGGAGCGGCCGGCGAATCCGGCCGAGATTGCCGCGATGGCCGATCTGCTCGAGCAGGCCTTGCAGGCCGGCGCGATCGGCCTGTCGACCGGTTTGTTCTATCCGCCGGCACGTGCCGCCAGCACCGAGGAGGTGATCGCGCTGGCGCAGCGTCTGGCCGCCTATGGCGGCCTGTATGTCACGCATATGCGCGATGAGGCCGATGGCGTGCTGGCATCGCTGCGGGAGACCTTCCGTATCGGCTGGGAGGCGGGCGTGCCGGTGATCGTCTCGCACCACAAATGCGTGGGGGCGGCGAATTTCGGCCGTTCGCGCGAAACCCTGGCAGCGATCGCCGAGGCATCGCAATCGCAGGCGGTGGGGCTGGATGCCTATCCGTACGATGCCAGCGCCACGATTCTGCAGGCCGAGCGCGTGGCGGCGTCGCGCCGGGTGATCGTGACCTGGTCGGAGGCGATGCCATCGGCCAGCGGCCGGGACCTGGCCGAGATTGCCGGCGAGCTCGGCTGCGACCTGCCCGAGGCGGCGCGCCGGCTGCAACCGGCCGGCGCGATCTACTTCCAGCTCGACGAAGGCGATGTCCGTCGCATCCTCGCCGATCCGCTCACGATGATCGGCTCCGACGGCATCCTGGCCGATCGTCACCCGCATCCACGCTCATGGGGCAGTTTCCCACGGGTGCTTGGCCGCTACTGTCGTGAGCAACAGTTGTTTCCTCTGGCCGAGGCGATCCGCAAGATGACTTCCCTGCCGGCGCGCCGATTCGGCCTGGCCGACCGAGGTGTTCTCTTGGAAGGCGCTTTTGCCGACCTGACCCTGTTCGATCCGGCGACCGTGCGCGATCGTGCCGACTACGCGCAACCTTGCGTGCCGGCTGACGGCATCACGATGGTTTTCGTCAATGGCCGCCCCGTCTGGCGCGACGGCGCGGCGACGGGTGCGCGGCCGGGCAGGGTGTTGCGGCGGGGCACGCCTCGATTCTGAGCCGGCGCCTGTGCGGCCACGCTGGCGCGCGTCGCCCCCGGCGCGATCCCCCGGGCGGCGGGTATCGGATGAGTGTTAACAGGCCCTAGTCACCCAGGCAGGCGATCAACTGTTCGGCCAGACGGCTGAGCATGGCCGGATAGTGATCGGCGCCAGCCGGTGCCGCGACGCCGATCGGATCCAGTTCGCCAATCCGTATCGAGGTGTTCTCGGTCAGCACCCTGGCAATAGCCGGGCGCATCTGTGGTTCGGTGAACAGGCAGCGAACGCCGAGCGAGATCGCCGTTTCGCGCAGATCATGGAGGCGACGTGCGCCCGGTTCGCGCTCCGGCCCCAGCGTGACCGCGCCGGCAACACTCAGGCCATAGCGATGTTCGAGATACTGATAGGCATCGTGGAAAACCAGAAACGGGCGGGCCCGAAGCGGCGCCAGCCGGCTTGCGAGCGTCTTGTCGAGCGCGTCGATGCGCCGTTCGAAGGCGGTGGCGTTGCTCTGGTAGCGGGCGGTATTGGGCGGGTCGAGCCTGGCGAGTGCGGCGGCCAATTCGTGGGCGATCACGCGGGCGTTGTGCGGATCGAGCCAGAGATGCGGGTCGATCTGACGCTCACCATGGTGGTGATCATCGTGGCTGCCGAACCGGCCGCCCTCGCGAAGCGGCAGCGCCTCGATGCCGGGCAAAGTGCTCACCGCGATCACGCGTGCTCCGGCGCGTGTGACGGACAGCGCGCGCGTCATGAACCCCAGCATCGGCCCGACCCAGACGATCAGGTCGGCGTGGGCCGAGCGCGGGTTTGCGATGGACGCAGGTTGATCGCATGGGGTGAACTGGTGCCATCGAGCAGGAGCGTGGGTGTGTCCACACCCTGCATGACCGCGGCCAGCACGCCATGCAATGGTTTGATCGTGGCCACGGTGCGCGGACTGGCCAGCGACATGAGCGGGGCGAGGGCCAGCGTCATCAGCAAAGCGGCGCTGATCAGCGCCGCGGCAATCGATCTATGCGCCGGTCGGATCGGCGGGCAGTGCGTCATGACGAGCCGGTTTGGATGGTGAATGTAATAACATAACACGATGAATGATTCGCACACACGCCCGCGCGCAGCGGACGCATCAGCCCCCTTGCTCACGCTCGATGGGGTGGGCGTGCGTCGCGACGGGCGCTGGCTTGTGCGTGGCGTCGATCTCACGGTTCGTCCCGGTGAGATCGTCACCCTGATCGGGCCCAATGGCTCGGGCAAGTCGACCACCGCGCGGGCGGCACTGGGCATCATGGCGGCCGACGAAGGGCGCATATACCGCCGCCCGGCGCTACGTGTCGGCTACGTGCCGCAACTCTGGCGCGCCGATGGCTCGATTCCGCTGACCGTGGCGCGTTTCATCAGCCTCGTGCATCCGGTTGCCGTCAGCGAGGCGCGTGCCGCACTGGCGCGCACCGGGGTTGCCCATCTCGAGCATGCGCAGATGCAGGAGCTCTCCGGGGGCGAGCGCCAGCGAGTCCTGCTGGCGCGCGCATTGGCCGGCCGGCCCGATCTGCTCGTGCTCGATGAGCCGGTGCAAGGGGTGGATGTCAATGGTGAGGTGGCGCTCTACGAGCTGATCGCCTCTGCACGCCGGGATATTGGTTGCGGCATCCTGCTGGTGTCGCATGATCTGCATGTGGTGATGGCGGCCACCGACCATGTGCTCTGCCTCAATGGTCATGTGTGTTGCCAGGGCACACCGGTCGCGGTCAGTGGCAACCCGGCCTATCGGGAGCTCTTCGGTGATCGCGGCGCCTCGGCGCTCGCACTCTACGAGCATCGCCATGATCACCAGCACCTGCCCGACGGCCGGGTTCGCCATGCCGATGGCACGATCACCGATCACTGCCACGCCGAGGATGGTCACCACCACCACCATGAGCATGCGCATGTCGCCGTACCGGGCGAGGCTCATGACGCGGGCCGCCATCCATGATCGACGACTTCGTCTGGCGCGCCTTGCTCGCCGGTATCGGCGTCGCCTTGCTGGCCGGCCCGTTGGGTTGCTTCGTGATCTGGCGCCGGATGGCCTATTTCGGCGATACGCTTGCTCATGCCACGCTGCTGGGCATTGCGCTGGCGACCATGCTCGCGATCCAAGCCCTGCCCGGCATGATCATGGTGGCGCTGGCCATCGGTTGGGCCCTGTTGCCCCTGCAGCGGCGGGCGTTGATCGGCAGTGACGCCTTGCTCGGCATTCTGTCGCATGGTTCGCTGGCCGTCGGCCTGGTCGTGCTCAGCTTCGTTCCGGGTGTCCGCGTGGATCTGTTCGCCTATCTGTTCGGTGATGTCCTGGCTGTCGATCGCGCCGGTCTGATCATGATCTGGCTTGGCGCTGCGGCCACGCTGGCGTTGTTGCTGCATGATTGGCGAGGCCTGTTCGCGGCCACGGTGCATCGTGAACTGGCGGTTGCCGAGGGCCTGCCGGTGAAGGCGATCGAGCGCCGCTTCGTGGTGGTGCTGGCGTTGGTGATCGCACTGGCGATCCAGGTCGTCGGTATCCTGATGATCACCGCGTTGCTGATCATTCCGGCCGCCACCGCCCGTCGCTGGGCGGCCGGCCCGGAGGCGATGGCCTTCATTGCGGCTGCGATCGGTATCGTCGCCGTTATCGGCGGATTGTGGGGGTCGGTGCGTCTGGACACGCCGTCTGGGCCATCCATTGTGGTCGCCGCGGTGCTGATGTTCATCATCAGCATGGGGGTGCAACGATCACCCCGGGCCGCCCGCGATGACTGATCACGCGCGCCCCGATGACCTGGCCGCCGCCGTGCCGCGAGGCTCGCGCAATGACGCCCTGGTACTGGCCACGCTGGAAGCGGCCGAGGCGCCGCTCAGCGCCTACGAGATCCTCGACAGACTACGTGAGCGCGGGTTGCGCGCGCCACCCCAGGTGTATCGGGCACTGGAGCGCCTGCTGGCGGGCGGCAGGGTGCATCGGCTGGAGAGCCTCAACGCCTATGTCGCCTGTCAGCATGCCCACGCTCGGCGCATGGAGGCCACCGCGTTCATCATCTGTGAAGGCTGTGCGCGTGCCGAAGAAGTTACCGATGGCCCGCTGGGCCGACGCCTGAATCGCCTGGCCGCCGACAATGCGTTCGAGTTGCACGGCGCGGCCGTGGAACTGCGCGGCCTCTGTGCCCGCTGCGCCGCCGAGGCGGCGGCGAAGGCTGAATCCGGATAGCGCGCGCTCGCCGCGCCGTTGCGAAATCGCCCTATGCACCCTCGTTTGGAGACACAAGATGGCCATCGATGACAGCGACCGACCGAGCGGCATACTCGCGGTCTGGAACGACCGTCGCGAGGCCGACGCAGGGTTCTATGAACGCTGGTACCAGGGCGAGCATCTCCCCGAGCGTCTGGCGGTAACCGGCTTCGTGCGGGGTCGCCGTTACGAGGCGGTTACCGCCGAGCCGCAGTTCTTCACCTACTACGAGGTGAGCTCGCCGCAGGTGCTGATCAGCCCGGAATACCTCGCCCGGCTCAATGATCCCACCGCGGCCACGCGACGCATCATGACCGAGATCTTTCAGAACATGAATCGCACGGTCTGCAGGCGGGAGAAGATCATCGGCCGCATGCGTGGCTCTCATGCGCTCACCGCCTGCTTTGCCGATGCCCGGCCGGGTGCGGGACTGACCGACTGGCTGGATTCCCTGCCCGGGCGAAGCGGCGTTGCACGCGCCGAGTGGTGGGTCGCCGATCAGGCTGGCGCGCGCACCGACAGCGTCGAGCAGGCGCTGCGGGGCAAAGCAGATGCCCAGGTCGGCGCCTGTCTGTTCGCCGAGGGCCTGCGCGAGGCCGATGCCCGGATGCTGGCCGGGGAGATCGAGCAACTCTGTCGCAGTCTGGCCCCGGCCGCCGGTGCGCAGCCGCGGATCGGGATCTATCGCTTGATCGCGGAGCTTGCCAACCATGCCTGATTCACCCGCGGGTTTCGCGCGTCCGGCCGCGCCGGCTGTCGTCGGCGACCCCATCAGCGGTATCGACACGCCGGCCCTGATCATCGATCTGGAGGTCTTCGAATCCAATCTCGCGCTGATGCGCGAGCAGGCGGCACGCGCCGGGGTGCGGCTGCGTGCGCATGCCAAGACGCACAAGTCGGTGGACATCGCGCGCCTGCAGATCGAGCGCGGCGGCGCCTGCGGGATCTGTTGCCAGAAGGTGTCGGAGGCCGAGGTCATGGTCGCGGGCGGAATCCGCGACGTGCTGGTCTCCAATCAGGTGGTCGGCCCGGCGCGGGTCCGGCGTCTGGCCCGGCTGGCCCATCAGGCGAGAATCCTGGTTTGTGTCGATGACCCCGCCAATGTCGACGATCTTGCCGCGGCGGCACGGGCCGAAGGCGTGCGGCTCGAATGCCTGGTCGAGATCGATGTCGGCATGCATCGCTGTGGCGTGATGCCGGGCGCGCCGGCGCTGGCACTGGCCAGGCGGGTGTTGGCGCACGACTGCCTGCGTCTGGCCGGTCTGCAGGCCTACCACGGGCGTGCTCAGCACATCTATGAATTCGAGGCCCGTCAGAGCGCGATCGGCAATGCGATCGCGCTCACCCGCGAGACGGTCGCACTGTTCGCCGAACACGGCATCGATTGCGAGATCGTCGGCGGCGCTGGCACCGGCAGCTACCCGATGGAAGCCGCTTCGGGCGTCTACAACGAGCTGCAATGCGGCTCGTACGTGTTCATGGATGCCGATTACCGTCGTGTGCTCGATGCCGAAAACCGCCCGGGCGGGCTGTTCGCCAGCAGTCTGTTCGTGCTGGCCAGCGTGGTCTCGACCGCGGTCGCCGGGCAAGCCACTTGCGACGCGGGTCTGAAGGCGCTCGCGGTCGATAGCGGGCCGCCGCGCGTGCACGGGCGCGACGAGCTCGATGTGCTCGGGGTGGCCGACGAGCACACGATCCTGGCCGATCGCGGGCGGACTCTCCAGGTGCTCGACAGGCTCTGGCTGGTGCCGGGTCATTGCGACCCGACCTGCAATCTGTATGACTGGTATGTCGGCGTCCGTGGCGGTCGGGTCGAGGCGGTCTGGCCGGTCAGCGCGCGAGGATGCCTGGTCTGAACGCGCCGGGTCTGCCGACGGGGCGCATTGCAGGAGAACGGAGGAATCAGATGGGATTGCTGGTCGATGGTCGGTGGCAGGATCGTTGGTACGACACCGAGGGCAATGAGGGGCGCTTCGTTCGCACCCAGGCAACCTGGCGCGGTGCGATCACGGCCGACGCCAGTCCCGGCCCCGACGGTCGCGTGTTCGCGCCGGAGGCCGGCCGTTATCACCTGTACGTCTCGTACGCCTGCCCGTGGGCGCATCGCACCCTGATCGCGCGGGCACTGAAGGGGCTCGAGTCCCTGATCGGGATATCTGTCGTGCACTGGTTGATGGCCGAGCACGGCTGGACATTCAATCCCGATAGCGACGGCGTGGTGGGCGACAATCTGTATGGGTCCGAGCTTCTGTACCAGCTCTATCAGCGTGCCGATCCGGCCTTTACGGGCCGGGTCACGGTGCCCGTACTCTGGGATACCCGGTCGCAGACCATTGTGTCCAATGAATCGTCCGAGATCATCCGCATGTTCAACCAGGCCTTCGCGCCGCTGGGCGTGGCCGGTCCCGATCTCTATCCCGAGCCTTTGCGCGCCGGCATCGATCAATGGAATGCGCGCATCTACGACACGCTCAACAATGGCGTCTACCGGGCGGGCTTTGCCACCACCCAGGCCGCCTACGATGAGGCCGTGGGGCCGCTGTTCGAGACCATGGATGCCCTGGAGGCACATCTTGGCGCCCATCGCTATCTGGTCGGGCCGGCCCCGACCGAGGCGGACTGGCGGCTACTGCCCACCTTGCTTCGCTTCGATCCGGTCTATCACGGCCACTTCAAATGCAACCTGCGGCGTCTGGTGGACTATCCGAATCTCTGGGCCTACACCCGTGAGCTCTACCAATGGCCGGGGGTGGCGGGCACCTGCCGGCTGGAACATGCGCGGCGACACTACTACCAGAGCCATCGCATGATCAATCCGTCCGGGATCGTTCCGCTTGGTCCGCGTCTGGATCTGGACGCCCCCACGGGCGCGAGTGGCTCGATTGAGCGGTCTACAATCGTTGGTGAAATTTTTCTTGGCGCGCCAGACGACTGGCGTGCCCGGCCTGCCCGGTGCCGGCTCACCGGTCGGACGTCACCTTCGAACAAGCGCCTCGCGCGTCCTGGAGATCCTCAATGGCCAATCTGACCCCCCCGTTCCGCGCCGATCATGTCGGTAGTCTGCTGCGCGCCGACTCGGTGAAAGCGGCACGCAAGAAGTTCTTCGAAGAGAAATCCCTCTCGGCCGATGAACTGCGCGCGATCGAGGATGACGCGATTCGCGATGTCGTCAAACTGCAGGAAGACATCGGCCTGCCGGTGGTCACCGACGGTGAATTCCGTCGCTCCTGGTGGCACTATGATTTCATCGGCGGCCTCGATGGTTACCAGCTCGAGCAACGGGATCAGGGCGTGCAGTTCGCCGGTATCCAGCTGCGCCCCACTTTCCCTGTGATCAACGGCCAGATCGGCTTTCCGGCGGATCACCCGATGCTCGATCACTTCCGCTTCGTCGCCTCGGTGACCGAGGTGCTGCCGAAGATCTCGATCCCCGGGCCCAGCTGCTGCCATTTCCGTATCGCACCCGACGATATCGGGCCCAAGGATTACAAGGAAGATCCGGAGAAGCTGTTCGCCGACATCGCCGGCGCCTACAAGCAGGCGGTGCAGTCGTTTTACGATGCCGGCTGCCGCTATCTGCAGATGGACGACATCTTCTTCGCCTACCTGTGCGATCCCAAACACCGCGCCGCGAAAAAGGCCGAGGGTCAGGATCCCGACTGGCTGATCGATCGCTATGCCTGGATGATGCACGAGGCCATCAAGGATCGTCCGGCCGACATGACCATCGGCATGCACATGTGTCGCGGCAACTTCCGCTCCACCTATGCCGCCGAAGGCGGCTATGACGCCGCCGCAGATGCCGTGTTCAACAAGACCGGCGTCGACATCTTCTTCATGGAGTACGACACCGATCGCGCCGGCGGGCTGGAGCCCTTGCGCCTGCTGGCCAAGGGCAAGCAGCGTGTGCTGCCCGGTTTCATCACCACCAAGACTGGCGAGCTGGAGTCCCTCGACGATCTGAAGCGCAAGTTCGAGGAAGCCTCCAAGTACGCTGATATCGATCAGCTGGGCATTGCGCCGCAATGCGGTTTTGCGTCCACCGAAGAGGGCAATACGATCACCTTCGATGACCAGCGGCGCAAGCTGGAGCTGGTGGTCAAGACCGCAGAAACGATCTGGGGCAGCGTCGAGGGCTGAAGCCCGCGTGTGCCGGGCCCAGGCCCGGCACGACGCCGGAGTTGCGGTCGTTGCTTATTCCTGATTGCGCCATACCGCGCGCCACCATGGCCAGCTCAGGATCATGGTGGCGATTCCCGCGATCGCGGTCAGCGTCGCCGCGAGCGGCGCGCCGAGCAGGTCGGCCAGGGCGCCGATGGCCACGAAGCCGATCGGTCCCAGCCCGATGCACATGGTCAGCAGGCCCATCGCCTGCGCGCGTGTGCCGGGGGTGGCAGCCAGATAGATGATGGTCGCCTGCATGACCGCGAAAGCAGCCTGACCCGTACCCATGCCGTAGAGCGCGGCCGCCGACAATGCCAGCCAGGTCGATCCGGCGAACAGGGCGAGCATCGACAGATAGAGAAACACCCCGCTGATATACAGCTGACCATGGTGGTGGGAGCGCGCATACCGGGTCAGGGCGATTGCCGCGACCAACGCACCCAGCCCGTCCATGCTGGCCAGCAGGCCGGTGCCATCGGCGTCCAGCGCCAGGCTGTCGCGGGCAATGACCGGCACCATGCTGGCTACCGGCCAGCCGAACAGGTTGAACACGATCGTCACCCAGAGGGCGCCGGCCAGGCGTGGACTCTCGCCGCGCCGCGCGCAGTCCGTCGACGAGCGCTCGCTGCAGGCTGCCCCTGGCCGGTGCCGTCCGCTTGCTGAGAACCGATCGGGCGCGCCGCGAGCAGGGCGCCGGAATAGGCGAGCAGCCCGAACACGAAGATGCCCTCGATGCCGGCATGGGCCAGCAACAGGCCGCCGATGGCGGGGCCGGCCAGCCGGCTGGCATTGCTTGCGCCGACATCGAGCGACATCGCCAGACCCATGTGCAGCGGGCCCACCGCATCGCCGATCATTGCGCGCCGGAACGGATTGTCCGCGGCCCACGCGGCTCCGTTGACCGCGCTGGCCAGCGCCAGATGCCAGATCTCCAGCATCCCGGCATGCGCGACGAACGCCAGGACCAGTGTCGTCAGCCAGGAGGCCCAGAGATACACGAACACGCCCCGGCGGCGCGACCAGCGGGCCGCCATGATTCCGAACAGCATGCCGAACAGGCCCATGGGCAGCAGGCGCAACATGGTCAGCATCGCCACCACCACCGTCGAACCCGTCTGTGCATAGCCGTAGACGCCAAAGGCGAGGATCTCCAGCCAACGCACGATGAAGGTCAGCATGCCGATGGTCCAGAGCTGACGGAATTCGCCATTGACCAGAAGATCGGCCAGACGAGGGGACGGGGCGGCGGTGGGCGCTGTTCGTGCAAGGCAGGGCCGGGTGGGGGTTGACTGCGGTCAGGGTGAGGGCGCGGGCGGCTCCCGCGTGGCGGCGCGAGGCTCGCGCCGTCACCCTCTCGGCGGTCGGTCAGCCGGGATTCTATGTCGAGTACACCGGCGACTCTCCCATTGCCCGGCGCGCCGCCCGCTTCCCCGGTTGAACAACCCATTGGGAGACCATGCAGAGGGTGGGTTAAGATCGGATGAGAACCGCTCTCGGCGACTTCGCATTCGTCGGTGTGGTCCGTAGAACAGATACAAGGAGACCATGACCATGGATAGCATCCGCAACGCTCGTCGCAAGGCCATGCTCGGCGGCGCCGCGCTGGTGGCGGCACCGGCCGTAATCGGTACCGCCCGTGCCGCCGATTCCGTGACCTGGAAGGTCCAGTCGCACTGGCCCAAGGCATCCGCCTCGTTCGGTGACAGCCTGGCCCTGATCGCTCAGGAGCTCGAAGAGATCACCGGCGGCCGTTTCAAGCTGCAGCTGTTCGGGGCCGGCGAGTTCGCCAAGGGCCGCGAGATCTTCAATATCGTCAAGCGTGGCGTCGTTCAGATGGGCACACTCTCGCCAGGTTACATCCTCGGTGAAGCGCCCACCGCCGGTCTGGCCTATGGCGTGCCTGGCACGCTGCGTGAGCCCTGGGAGTTCGCTCACTATCTGAAGAACATGGGCCTGGAGGCCTTGTTCAATGAAGATCTCAAGCGTCACGGCGTGACCTCGCGCGCCGAAAAGGTTTACCCGACCGAGCTGGTGGTGACCAAAGAGGTCGGCTCGGTGGGAGACTTCTCCAAGCTCAAGCTTCGTTCATCGGGCACCTACCTGAAGTTTCGAGGCTGCTGGCGCGTCCACACAGAACATTGCGGGCCCGGAGCTCTATCAGAGCCTGGCCAGCGGCGTTGTAGACGGCGCGCACTGGGGTGCCGCCCAGGGCGCGCTCTCGATGAGTCTCTGGGAGGTGGCCAAGTTCCACATGAAGCCCACCATGGGGCTGGCGATGGATACGCTGATCATGAATCAGAAGGCCATCGATGCGCTGCCCGATGATCTGCGCACCGCGTTTTTCAATCTGCTCGAGGTGCGCTTCTGGAAGCGCACGACCGAGTATCAATACAAAGAGCAGCTGGCGCTGGCCAAGGGCACGGGCGAGATGAAGGTCAAGGTCGCGCGCTTCCCCGATGATGTCCTGGCCAAGTTCTCCGAGGCCTCGGGCACGATCCTGAAGGAAGAGGCGGCCAAGGGCGGCAATGCCGCCAAGGGCGTCGAGATGCTCAACGAGTTCATGAAGAACCTCGGCTACGTCTGATGCCGCGGCGGGCCGCCGACAGCGGCCCGCCTTTCCAATCGTGGTCTGACGGCTGATTCCCATGCAAGCGATCACCGCCGCTGCCCGCGCGATCACCACCTTGAACAAGTGGATCGGCCGGGTGTTCAGTTATGTCGTGCTGATTCTGTTCGCCCTGCTGCTGGGCGATGTGATCATGCGCTATGTGCAGGAGAACCCGATCTCCTGGTCGTCGCAGTTATCGAAGATCGTCTTCGGCGTCTACGCGATCATCGGCGGAGGCTATCTGCTGGCGCGCCGTGATCACGTCAAGGTCGATCTGTTCTACGCCAATTTCACACCGCGCCAGCAGGCGCTCATCGATATCGTCACCTCGGTGCTGTTCTTTCTGTTCATCGGTGTGCTGGTTAGCGAATCCTGGTTGATGGCCGCGGACAGCGTTGCCAGCTGGGAGGTGAGTTACGAAACCACCTGGCACGCGCCGGTCTGGCCATCGAAGATCATGATCGTGGTGGCTGCGGTTCTGTTGCTGCTGCAGGGAGTCATCAAGTTGATCGCCGACATCATGGTGGTTCTGGGCATCGAGGTCGATCCGACCGCCTACGGCCCGATCACCGATGGTGAAGAGGCCGCCCACAAGGAGACGGCCTGATGTTCGAGTCCTTATCGATCGAGGTGCTGACGGCCCTGTTCTTCGGGCTGCTGTTCATCTTCATCATGCTGGGCGTGCCGCTCACCTTCGTACTTGGCGGGCTCTCGGTCATCTTTCTCTACTTCGAGCAGGGCCCGATCGCGTTCTACCTGATCGCCTCCAAGATCTGGGATCTGATGGAGACCTCGTCGCTGATCGCGATACCGCTTTATGTGTTCATGGCGATGCTGCTCGAGCGCAGCGGCGTGGCCCATGCCCTGTTTCGCATGATGCATCTCTGGTGGGGCGGCGTGCGCGGCGGGCTGGCGATCGGCACGGTCGCGATCTGCACGATCTTCGCGGCGATGTCGGGCATCTCCGGAGCGGCCGTGGTGACGATGGGCACGATCGCCTTGCCGCAGATGCTCGAGCGCGGCTACGACAAGCGTCTGGCGCTGGGCGCGATCAATGCCGGCGGCGGCTGGGGCATTCTGATTCCGCCCTCGATCCTGATGGTGCTCTATGCACTGATCTCGGAGGTCTCGGTCGGCAAGCTGTTCGCGGCCGGTGTCGGGCCGGGGCTGCTGCTGTTCGTGCTGGTCTCGCTCTATATCGGAATTCGTTGCTGGTTCCAGCCACACCTGGGGCCCGCATTGCCGCCCGAGGAGCGCGGCAACTGGTCGGACAAATTCAAGGCGCTCAGCGCCGTGTTCCTGCCGATCTTCATCATCTTCATCGTGCTGGGCGCCATCTTCGCCGGCTATGCCACCGTGACCGAGGCCGCCGCAGTGGGCGTGTTCGGTGCGCTGGTGGCGAGCGCGGTCAATCGCAAGCTCACCTGGGCAAATGTGTCGGAGTCGGCGCTGCGCACCTTCCGGCTGACCACCATCATCACCTGGATCGTGTTCGCTGCGCATGCCTATTCCACGGCTTACACCGCGATGGGGGCCGAGAGCCTGATCACCGGCATGACCCAGGCGATCCCGGGCGGCAAGTGGGGAGCGCTCTTTTTCATGATGGTGGTCCTGTTCGTGCTGGGTATGCTGCTGGACCCGGTCGGCATCATGCTGATCACGCTGCCGGTGTTCCTGCCGCTGGTGGCTGCGCACGGCTTCGATCCGGTCTGGTTCGGCATCCTGTTCGTGGTCATGATGGAGATCAGCTACATGACACCGCCGTTCGGGTTCAATCTGTTCTATCTGCGCTCGGTCGCGCCGCCCAGCGTCACCATGAAGGACATTTACTGGTCGGTCGGCCCCTACACGGTGGTGGAGCTGTTCGGTCTGTTCCTGATCGTGCTGTTCCCGGCCGTGGCGCTCTGGCTGCCGAACCTGCTTTTCGCTTCACGCTGACCGCGCGCCGGGCGCTTGCCAAGCGCGAAGCCGCGGCGGATACTGCCGCCGGCAAGAAGATATCGAACACGCCTGGAGGAGGGCTTTCATGAAACTGCGTACCCTGGTCGCCAGTCTGGCGGCGGCGCTCGGACTGTCGTTTGCGGTGGCTGGTCAGGCACTTGCGGCGGATTGCCCGCGCGGAGACCTCGACAAGCGTTTTTGTGATGTCGATGGCGACATGATCGCCGATATCCCCACCGATCCGGCCCAGCAACTCGACCCGTCCACGCTGATCTTCGCGTACACACCGGTCGAGGATCCGGCGGTCTATCGCGAGGCCTGGTCCGACTTCCTCAAGCATCTCGAGAAGGTCACCGGCAAGAAGTCCGTTTTCTTCCCGGTGCAGTCCAATGCCGCGCAGATCGAGGCCATGCGTTCCGGTCGGCTGCATATCGCCGGATTCAACACCGGGTCGAATCCGCTGGCGGTGAACTGTGCGGGCTTTCGCCCGTTCACGATCATGGCCAGCAAGGACGGCCACTTCGGCTACGAGATGGAGATCATTACCTACCCGGGGTCGGGCATCGAGAAGGTTGAAGACATCAAGGGCAAGACCATGGCCTTCACCTCGCAGACCTCGAACTCGGGCTTCAAGGCGCCCTCGGCGCTCCTGAAGTCCGAGTACGGGATGGTCGCCGGCAAGGATTTCGAGCCGGCTTTCTCGGGCAAACATGACAACTCGATCCTGGGCGTGGCCAACAAGGACTATCCGGCGGCAGCCATCGCGAACTCGGTGAAGAGTCGCATGATCGAGCGCAAGGTGATCAAGGCCGATCAGGTCAAGACGATCTACAAGTCACAGACCTTCCCGACCACCGGTTTCGGTGTGGTCTATAACCTGAAGCCGGAACTGCAGGCCAAGATCAAGGAAGCCTTCTTCACCTTCCCCTGGGATGGCTCCAGCCTGCAGAAAGAGTTCGAAAAATCCGGCGAGGGCAAGTTCCTCGAGATGAACTACAAGGATTTCTGGAGCGTGATCCGCAAGATCGATGCGGCCAACGGGGTGAAGTACACCTGCAAATAAGCGCGATTGGTGCCAGGCGGCGGTGGCTTGATCGTTACCGCCTTGCCGGCGTCGTCCCAACGACGGATCGCCTGCACGACGGGTATCGGATGAGTGTCAACAGGCCCTGGTCGCTGTCTGCGCGTCGGCCAGTTCCGGCCCGCGTGCAGGTGTATGCAAGCTCATGACCTCACATAACGACACGCTGGTGATCAAGGGTCTGACCAAGACCTATCCCACCGGCGACCAGGCGCTGCGCAACGTCGACCTGAGCATCCCGAAGGGGCAGGTGCTGGCGCTGATCGGGCCTTCGGGCGCCGGCAAGTCCACGTTGATCCGCTGCATCAACCGGCTGGTAGAGCCCACGGCTGGCAGCGTGATCCTCGATGGCGAGGCGTTGACCTCGCTCGGTGCCGCGGCCTTGCGCCGCGCGCGGCGAACCATGGGGATGATCTTCCAGGAATATGCACTGGTCGAACGGCTTACCGTCATGGAGAACGTGCTCTCGGGCCGCCTGGGCTATGTCGGCTTCTGGCGCTCGCTGTTGCGTCGTTATCCGCAGTCCGACGTCGATGAGGCCTTCAGGCTGCTCGATCGCGTGGGTTTGCTGGCCATGGTGGACAAGCGGGCCGACGAGCTCTCCGGGGGCCAGCGGCAGCGGGTGGGCATCGCCCGCGCCTTGATTCAACAGCCGCGCCTGCTGCTGGTCGACGAGCCGACGGCATCGCTCGATCCGAAGACCTCGCGCCAGATCATGCGCCTGATCTGCGAGCTGTGCGCCGAGCGCGGGCTGGCTGCGGTGATCAACATCCATGATGTCGCGTTGGCGCAGATGTTCGTGCAACGCATCGTGGGTCTGCGGGGCGGCGAACTGGCCTTCGACGGCAGGCCCGACGAACTCACACCGGAGGTGCTCACGCGCATCTACGGCGAGGAAGACTGGCAGGCCACGATCCGCACCGCCGAGGACGATGAAGTGCAGGAGCCGGTCGCGCCATGAACATGCCTGCGCAGGGCCAGATCATCGGCAGGCGGTGGCGAAAGCCGCCGATGATTCGCAACCCGTGGCTGCGATGGGGGATGATCATCGTTTCGGTGGTCTATCTGGTGTTGGCCGTCGGGTCGCTGGAGGTGAACTGGTCGCGCGTGGCCGAAGGCCTCGCGCGCGGCTGGGCGTTTGTCACCGCGTTCTTCACGCCGGATTTCCTGTCGCGTGGCAACGATATTCGCGAGGGGATCATCGAGAGTGTGATCATCACGGTCACCTCGACGGTGGTCGGTGTGCTGATCTCGATCCCGATCGGGCTCGGGGCCGCGCGCAACATTGCGCCGCTGCCCGTCTATCTGGTCTGCCGCTTGCTGGTGGCCTTGTCGCGCGCATTGAACGAAATCATTGTGGCGATTCTGTTCGTGGCCATTTTCGGCTTCGGCCCTGGCGGGCTTTCTTACCCTGTCGTTCGCGACGATCGGCTTTCTTTCCAAGCTGCTGGCCGAAGACATCGAAGCGATGGATCGCAGCCAGGCCGAGGCGGTGCGTGCCACCGGTTCTTCCTGGCTGCAGTGGATCAACTACGGCGTGCAGCCACAGGTGATGCCGCGGCTGGTCGGCCTGTCGATGTACCGGCTGGACATCAACTTCCGCGAGTCGGCCGTGCTCGGCCTGGTGGGCGCGGGTGGCATCGGGGCCACGCTCAACACCGCGTTCGATCGCTATGAGTTCGATACCGCGGCGGCGATTCTGCTGATCATCATCGTCACCGTGATGCTGCTGGAGTATCTGTCGGCCTGATTCGGGCGAAGGTGCAGTAATGCCGGTGATCGACCGCGGCGATGAACGCATCTGGCGACTGCGTACGCCGCGCGCGGTCTGGCTGCGCTGGTTGGTTACCCTGCTTGGCGTGGCCGTCTTTCTGGTCTGCTGGCGGCAGATCTCCGACGCCACCACCTGGTTCTTCGTCAGGATGCGCCCAGAATCGCGGCCGACATCGGTTCACGTGCCTTTCCGCCGCGCTGGGGCTATATCCAGAGGCTCTGGGAGCCGCTCTGGGACACGCTGAACATCGCCACCTTGGGAACCCTGCTGGCCCTTTTCCTGGCCGTGCCGGTTGCGTTCCTCGCTGCGCGCAATACCACGCCCAGCCGGCTGTTCATCCGGCCACTGGCGCTGCTCATCATCGTCGCGTCGCGATCGATCAACTCGCTGATCTGGGCCCTGCTGCTGGTGGCGGTCATCGGGCCGGGCGTGCTGGCCGGATTGTTCGCGATCGCGCTGCGATCGATCGGTTTTTGCGGCAAGCTGCTCTATGAAGCGATCGAGGAGATCGATGTCGGCCAGGTCGAGGCGATCACGGCAACGGGCGCAAGCCGCTGGCAGGTGATGCTCTACGGAATCGTGCCGCAGATCATGCCGACATTCGCCGGCGTGTCGGTGTTTCGCTGGGACATCAATATCCGGGAATCGACGGTGCTCGGCCTGGTCGGTGCCGGTGGTATCGGCCTCGAGTTGCAGGCCTCATTGAACACGTTGGCCTGGCCCCAGGTGACGTTGATCCTGCTGGTGATCCTGCTGACCGTGATCGTCAGCGAATGGATATCGGCGCGTGTGCGGGTGCGATCATCTGATGCCGGCAGTGCGGCAGTGCGGCAGTGCGGCAGTCCGGCAGTGCGGCAGTCCGGCAGTCCGGCAGTCCGGCAGTCAAGCGGTCCGCAGCCGCCGCCCCGCGAGTGCCCGCCGGGCTCAGGCGTTCAGTGCATGCACGAGTGCGGGCAGATCGGCGACGGTGTCGATCAGGTGATCGGCGCCCGCGTCGCGCAGGATCTTTCCCGCGCGCTCACGGATTTCCTGCAACTCGCCTGCGCTGAGCGCTTGCACCTCGGCAACCGTGCGGCCGCAGGTGTTGCCAGACAGTAGCACGCCGACTGTGACGCAGCCTGCCGTGCTGCCTTCGGCAATGCCGGGCGCCGTGTCATCGACCTTGATCACCGCCTGCGGGGGATGCACGAGCAGGTCGATCAGGCATTGGTACATGGCCAGCGGCCCGGGCCGGGTCTGTGCGAGATCGTCGGCACAGACGAGATTGTCCGGTACATAGCCCTGCGCGGCGGCTGCCGGCAGAATGCGCTCCATGATCGAGCGGGTGTAGCCGGTGGTCGAGCCGATCTTCATGCCCATCGTGCGCAGCGCATCGACCGCTGCCTTCGCACCGGGAACGAGATCCGTATATTGCGCAACAACACGCTCATTGATCGGCACGAATACCTCGAACAGTCGGTCGATCTGGGCGCTGTCGGGCAGGCTGCCATGGGTCGCCTGCCATCGTGCGCTGATCCGCGGGTCGGCGAGCATCGCCGCGATGTGTTCGCGCTTGGGAGATCCCATCGGCCGACGGGCCTCGTCGATGGAGACTTCCACGCCGAAATGTCTGAATGCTTCGACGAACGCCCCCATCGGGGCGAACGAACCGAAGTCGATCATCGTGCCGGCCCAGTCGAAGACAACCGCCTTGAATCTGTTCATCACGAAACACCGGTTCCTTGCCGGAGGTGGCCATTTCACGCATTGCTGCCGGGCGGACACGGTGCATGGCCGCCGGATGGCAGGGTCTGTGCGCCAATCCGCCGTTGGCTCTGCCGTGCGCGCGGCATGCGATGCCTGATAATCGCGGCGCAGGGTGTTCGACCAGGATGGCCCGAACAGCACGGCCGCCCGCCGCCGGCGCGGGCTCTAGACACCACAGACCACGAAGATGCCATTTGAAGATGACAGATCCATGACCGGGATGCTCTCGCATATCGATGCGCAGTGGGCGTTTCAGGCCTATGAAGCGATTCGCGGGCGGCTGCCAGGCGCGCATTTCGGGGCCGCCCCGGTGCATGCTGACTCTCTGGCGGCCGTGGCCGATCGCTTCGATGTCTTTCTGCTCGATGCCTTTGGTGTGCTCAATGTTGGCGAGCGGCCGATTCCGGGAGTCCCCGAGCGGGTGGATGCCCTGCGGGCGGCCGGCAAGACCGTGATCGTCGTGACCAATGCGGCCAGCTATCCGTTTGGCGCCCTGCGGCAACGTTACCAGCGGCTGGGCTTCGCCTTCGACGAGCGCTCGGTGGTGTCCAGCCGCATGGCCTTGTGGGCATCCTTGCCCAAGGACGGGCGCGTCTGGGGTCTGATGGCGTCTCGCGAATATGGCCGAGATGAGATGCCCGAGGGCGCGATCTACCTGGAGGAGGATCCGGCGGCTTATGATCAGGTGGACGGCTTTCTCTTGCTCGGTTCGTCGGGCTGGAACGAAACCCGGCAGAGCCTGCTCGAACAGGCGCTGATGCGGCGCGCGCGCGAGGTGAGGGTAGGCAACCCGGACATCATCGCACCGCGCGAAACCGGGTTCTCGCTCGAGCCGGGTCATTATGCGCATCGGCTGGCCGATGCCGCCGGCATCGAACCTCTGTTTTTCGGCAAGCCCTTTGGCAATGTGTTCGAGCTGGTACGCGAGAGAATACCGCCAGGCACGCCGGATGAACGCGTGCTGATGGTGGGCGACAGCCTGCACACCGACGTGCTAGGTGGGCGCGCGGCCGGGTTTGTGACGGCACTCGTGACCGACTATGGCTTTTTTGCCGGACAGGATCCCGCATCATCGATCTCGGACTCGGGCATCGTTCCGGATTTCATTCTGCCCCGGCCTTGACAGTCATCGGGCGTCGCCGGCACCCGCCGCGCTCAGGTGCCGGGCTCTCGCCCGGCCGGCGTCGCGTGTGAACGGCCGGCGCAACTGATAGCCGATGCGATCCGCGGCTTCGACATCCATGGTGTCAACCCCGTAGCGTATCTGCGCGGTGTCGGCATAGACGAAGGTGCCAAACAACCTGTCCCAGATAGAGAACACATTGCCGTAGTTGCGATCCGTCCAGGGGTGGGTCTCATGGTGATGAAACTTGTGCGCATTCGGACTGACGAACACCGCTGCCATGGCGCGATCGAGGCCCGGGGGCAGGCGCAGATTGGCATGGGTGAAGTAGGTGAAGATGACGGTCAGCAGGCGATAGAACAGGTAGTAAGAGATTGGACGCCAAGCAGCGCGACGATCACCAGTGAGAACGCCTCCCTGACCGCGTAGTCGAGCGGATGATGGCGGGTGCCGGTGGTGGCATCCACATGTGTGTCGCTGTGATGCACCATGTGAAACCGCCAGAGCAGAGGCAGGTTATGCAGCAGGTAGTGCACGACGTACTGGGCCAGAAAATCCAGTATCAGCACGGTCAGCAGCAATTCGGCCCAGAGCGGCCAGGTTATCTGCTGAAACAGCCCGAACTGATGTTCGGCCAGCCAGGGCAGCAGCCTGACGAGGGCCAGACCGAACAAGGCGTTGATCATCAGGGTGGTGCCCAGCAGCGCGCCATTGACCCGCGCGTGCCGCAATCGGTCGTAGGGGGCGTGTGAGAGCGGGGCAAGCCGTTCGAGCAGCGTCGCCCCGGCCAGCCAGAAGGCGACCCAGATCACCTTGTAGGCGTCTGGCATGCGCTCGATAGCGGTCAGCATCTCGGTCATGTTTCGCTCCGGTTCGGTTGCCAGGCCGGGAGGCTGGCGATGGCAGTGCTGAAAGGCGATCGGCCATCGCGCGGGTGGAGGCTCCCGGATTCAAGACATCCGGGATTCATGCATCGTCTGCAATGCCTGGAAGGATACGATTCTGCCGGCAATCGCACTCGCAATCACCGTGGCGGGGCTCGCCAGCCAGACCTGTCCCGGGCCGGCCCGGCCGGGAAAGTTACGGTTGGTGGCCGAGATCGTCACCTGCCGGGGCGATTCGGAAACACCCGGCCCGCACTGGGCACAGGCGCCGCAGGCGGCTCCGAGAATCTCCGCGCCGATCGCCTCGAAGGTTTCCAGGTAGCCCCGTTGGCGACAGTAGTCGCGAACGTCGACCGACCCGCATTGCAGATACAGATGCACGCCTGGCGCAACGCGCAGGCCATGATCCAGCGCCCATCGGGCCACCCGATGATATTGGTCGAAGTCGGCGCGCTTGCCCGCTGTGCAGGATCCCCCGTAGGCGATGTCGACGCGCTGCGGATGCTCGAGTTCGGATACTGGCAGTCCGTTGCCTGGGTCCCCGGGGCGGGCGAGCATCGGGCTGATACGGGCGCAGTCCAGCGTCAGTGTGTGCGCGAAGTGTGCCCCCGGATCCGATTGCATCCAGTCCTGGAGTTCGACGTGCTCGCCACGACGCTGGGCGATGAAGCGGATCGTTTCGGCATCGGGTGCGCACAGGCCGCTCAGGCCACCCATTTCCGCGACCATGTTGGTCAGCGTCGCGCGCTCATCGATGTCCATGGCATCGATCACCGGCCCGGCGAACTCGAACACCTTGCCCAGGCCGCCGCCGTCACGGATGAAGGTGGGCCAGCAGCGTCAGCGCGACGTCCTTGGCGCAGACACCGCCGCTCAGTTCACCCTCGAGCGAGATCAGCAGATTCTCGAACCGCACCTCCGCACCGCGCCGGAAATGAACGCAGTGGCCATCTCGGTGGTGCCAATTCCGATGGCCAGAGCGCCCAGCGCGCCACTGTGCGGGTGTGACTGTCGGTACCGACCACCAGCTGTCCGGGCCTGACATAGTGCTCGGTCATCAGCGCATGGCTGATGCCCTCGCTGCCCTGGCCGTTGTGCAGCAAACCGTGACCGGAGAGGCCGTATGCGGCGCCGAATTCGCGGTGGCGCTCGGCCAGCTCGCGGATTCTTCCGACCAGACCGAGACGGACATGCGTCGGTGAGCGCTCCACATACGCATTGTGGTCCTCGAACAGCACGATGCTGGCCGGATCATGGAGCGCTGGCCGCTGCCCGAACTCATGCTCCAGGAGGTAGCCGGCCATCGCGGTGTAGATCTCGTGGATGAAGCGCAGATCCGGGCGCATGAACTGCCGGCGGATCCGGGTTTGGTCTGTGTCGTCGGTGGCCATCTCGAAGCGATGCCGCGCGACGATCTTTTCGGCCAGTGTCAGGGGATGGGCAGGACCCGCTGTGTCCGGGTCGGTCATGGCGTCAATAGCCGGCCGCGCGTTCGCTGCGGGCTCGACCGCACCGGGGCCCAGCAGATGGGCCCGGCCGAAGCGCAGCAGGCCGCCGGCGCGCAGGATCGCCGCGGACAGGGGCTCGCGGCCGGCTATCAGATCCTCGAGCGTGATGTCCTCGCCCGCCTCGATGCGTGCGATGAGCCCGAAGTCCGTGCTCGTGAACAAACCGAGGTTGTCGCAGTTCTGGCGATAGAGCCTTTCGAAACTCTCGGCAATCACCAGGCGGATGCCGGCCGAATGCTCGGCCAGCGGGCTGTGCTCGCGTGACGAGCCCTTGCCGTAGCGGCGGCCGGCCACCAGCACCGTGAATCCGCCGTTGGCCAGGGCGCCCCGAATGATCGGGCGCTGCCCGCCCAGTACCGTGCCTGTGTGGGCCCACTCGGCCAGCGCCCGATCGAAGTGCACCAGTGTGGGTAGCGGTGTGATCTCGTCAGTCGAGATTTCGTCGCGCAGGTGTGATCGGTCAGCCGCTGGCAGCGTTTCGCCGGCGAGTTGCCGGGCAACGGCACCCGGCATATCACTCAGGAACAGAATGCGCCCTTCGAATCTCATCTGGCTTGCCTCGCTTCCAGGCGTTCGAGCAGGCGTTCGATGCCGTCCAGGAGCTGATGGATCTGATCGCCGCCGAGGTCGCTTTCTATGCCGGCATAGATCTGGGCGCTGCGCGGCGAGGCTTCGGTCATGAAGCGCAGGCCGTCTGCGGTGAGCGAGAGTTGCAGGCGGCGTGCATCACCGCTGGCTCGATTGCCGGTGACGAAGCCGCGCTCGGTGAGGGTGCGCAGGATGCGGGTCAGCGATGGGGCGAGGATGCAGGCCTGCGCCGCCAGCTCGGTGGCATCGGTTTCGCCGAGTTCCGCCAGCACGCGCATCACCCGCCACTGCTGTTCGGTCATGCCGATGTCGCGCAGCATCGGCCGAAAGCGCTCCATCACCGCCTCGCGCGCACGCAGCAGTGCGATCGGCAGCGTGCGCCGGGTTTGGGCAAGCGCGAAACCGGTCGACGACCCGGGTTCTCGTTTCACAGGGAATCCTTTTGACCTTGAGTAGTTAACATGTTAATTTAATATTCAGCCAGGTCAAGCGGTCGTCGAGCGTACCGATCGCCCCGGCACAACCACTGGAGGGTCGTCGCGGTATGAGCAAGTTGGCAGAAAATCTGCAGCGCGCCGAAAAGGCGCTGGCGCGGTTTCGCGCCGAGGGCGTGATGCATCACATCGGCGGTGAGTCCCTGGCCTCGCAATCGGGCAGCACCTTCGAAACCGTCTCGCCGGTAGACGGTAGCACGCTGGCCACCGTCGCGCGTGGCGCACAGGCCGACATCGATCGCGCGGTGGCCGCGGCCAAGGCCGCATTTCCGGCCTGGCGGGCAATCGCGGGCGCCGAACGCCGCAAGATCCTGCATGCGGTCGCCGATGCGATCGTGGCCCGCGCCGACGAGATCGCGCTGGTCGAGAGCATGGATACCGGTCAGGCGATCCGCTTTATGTCCAAGGCGGCGATCCGCGGCGCCGAGAACTTCCGGTTCTACGCCGACAAGGCGCCCGAGGCGCAAGACGGCATGACCCTGCGCGGGCCCGGCCAGATCAACATCACCTCGCGCCGGCCGATCGGCCCGGTGGGCGTGATCACGCCGTGGAACACACCGTTCATGCTGTCCACCTGGAAGATCGCGCCCGCGCTTGCGGCCGGTTGCACCGTCGTGCACAAGCCGGCCGAGTTCTCACCGATGACCGCCAAGCTGTTGGTGGAGATCGCCGAGTCGGCCGGGCTGCCCAAGGGGGTGATGAATCTGGTCAACGGCTTCGGCGAGGATGCCGGCAAGGCGTTGACCGAGCATCGCGATATCAAGGCGATCGCGTTCGTCGGCGAGGGGCGCACGGGATCGATGATCATGGCCCAGGGCGCGGCCACGCTCAAGCGGGTGCATTTCGAGCTCGGTGGCAAGAACCCGTGCATCGTGTTCGATGATGCCGACCTGGACCGGGCCGTGGATGCGGCCACGTTCATGATCTATTCGCTCAATGGCGAGCGCTGCACCTCGTCGTCGCGCCTGCTCGTGCAGGAAGGGATCTATGACGAGTTCACGCGTCGCGTCGCCCAGGTGGCCGAAAGCATCAAGGTCGGTCATCCACTCGATCCCGAGACCGTGGTCGGGCCGCTGATTCACCCCGTGCACGAGAGGAAGGTGTTGTCCTACTTCGAGCTCGCGCGTCAGGAGGGCGCCACGATCGCCGCCGGCGGTAAGAAAGTCGGTGATGCCGGCTGTTTCGTGCAACCGACCTTGTTCACCCAGGCGCGCAACGACATGCGTATCGCCCAGGAGGAGATCTTCGGTCCTGTGCTGACCGCCATCCCGTTCAAGGACGAGGACGATGCGGTGGCGATCGCCAATGATGTCCAGTACGGACTCACCGCCTATGTCTGGACGCGGGATCTACAGCGCGCATTGTCGATGACCGACCGGCTCGATGCCGGCATGATGTGGGTCAACTCCGAGAATGTGCGCCATCTGCCGACGCCGTTTGGTGGTGTGAAGGATTCTGGCATCGGGCGCGACGGCGGCGACTGGTCGTTCGATTTCTATATGGAAACGATCAATGTCTGCCTGCCGACTGTTGAACACAAGATACCCAGGCTGGGGGGCTGAAGCATGAAAGAGATACCCGCGCGTGTGGCGCGCTTTCGACGCGGCGGGCGCGACGGCATCGGCCTCATCACCGCCCAGGGCGTGGTCGATCTGACCGACGGACCGGCCGCGCGCTATCCGGGGGGCATGCGCGAGATCCTCGAGCGCGGCGCACTGGCCGATCTGGTTGCCGGCGGGCAGGGCAGGGCGGCCAGCTTTGCCGAAAGCGAGATCGAGTATCTGATCCCGGTCGGCGATCCGGAGAAGATCATCTGCATCGGCGTCAACTATCCGGATCGCAACGAGGAATACAAGGACGGGCAGGCCGCGCCGACCAAGCCATCATTGTTCGTGCGCTTTGCGCGCAGCTTCGTCGGCCATGGCCAGAATCTGGTGCGACCGCCGGAGAGCGGGCAACTCGATTACGAAGGCGAGGTGGTGGTGGTGATCGGCAAGCGTGGGCGCAGAATCGCCCGTGAGGATGCCTACGAGCACATCGCCGCGATCACCCTGGCCAATGAAGGCACGATCCGCGACTGGGTTCGCCACGCGAAGTTCAATGTCACGCAGGGCAAGAACTGGGATCGATCGGGCGCGATCGGTCCCTGGCTGGTGCCGTTCACCGATCCGTCACAACTCGATGACATCGAACTGAGCACCCGCGTGAACGGGGAGTTGCGTCAGCATGATCGCACCAGCCGCATGGTGTTCGACTTTCGCTACATCATCAGCTATGTGTCCACCTTCACCACGCTGGTGCCGGGAGATGTGTTGATCTGCGGCACGCCCACGGGTGCCGGCGCGCGCTTCGATCCCCCGATCTGGCTGGCGCCGGGCGATCGGATCGAGGTTCATGCCGAGGGCATCGGCACGCTGGTCAACGGCGTGACGGACGAAGCCCCCCGATGAGTCCGATCAACATCGACGGTGCGCGCCTGCTGGCCGATCTCGCCGAGATGCGCCGATTCGGCGCGATCGACGAGGGCGGCGTGTCGCGAACGGCATTCTCGGATGCGGATGTTGCCGCCCGTCGCTGCCTGGCCGGGATGTTCGAACGGGCCGGCTTGCGCGCGGTGGTCGATCCGGCCGGTAATCTGTTCGGGCTGCCGGTCGGCGATGGTCCGGCGTTGCTGGTCGGCTCCCACAGCGACAGCCAGCCCCGGGGCGGCTGGCTCGATGGCATCTATGGCGTGCTGGCCGGGCTGGAGCTGTCGCGCGCCGCCGGCGCGGCCGGTGCACTGCCGGTGGCCGTGGTCGCTTTCCAGGATGAAGAGGGCTGGTTCGGCAGCCTGAACGGAAGCGCCATCTGGTCGGGCGAGATCAGCCTGGCGCAGGCTGATCTGCAGCGTGATGTCAACGGCGTGTCCTTCGCCGATGCGCGTTTGCGGGCGGGCGAAATCGCGCCGCTCGCCGATGTGGCACCCGGGCGCTTTCTGGCGTTCATCGAACCGCACATCGAGCAGGGGCCGGTTCTGGATGCCAGCGGCGAGAAGATCGGCGTGGTCGACACGATTGTCGGCATGCGCGGATTCACGGCCCGCTTCGTCGGCCAGGCCAATCATGCGGGCACCACGCCGATGACCATGCGTCGCGATGCCCTTCGCGCGATGGCGGCCTATGTGCACGGGCTCGAGGAAGTCTTCGCGCCGCTGGTCGATGCGCGTTCCGTCTGGACCTGCGGCCGGATCGAGGTCGCACCGAATGCGCCTTCGATCGTGCCCGCGCTCGCCAGCGTCAGCGTGCAGATGCGGGATCCCGACCCAGCCCGGCTCGACCGGATGCGGGAGGCTGCGTTACGGTCGGCGCGGGAGATCGCTGAATCGCGCGGGCTCGAGTTCGCGCTGAGCCCCGGTCCGCACCATGATCCCCGGGCGATGCATACGGGGCTGGTGCAATGGCTGGAGCGCGCGGCCGAGAGGTGTGCGCCGGCGCGTTGGCGGCGCATGCCGTCCGGTGCGTTACATGATGCACTCAACGTGGCCTCATGCCTGCCCAGTGCGGTGATCTTCGTGCCCTCGCTGGGCGGTATCAGCCATAGCCCGGCCGAGGACACGGCGCCGCAAGATCTCATGATGGGTGTGCAGGTATTGGCGGCGGCACTGGCCGAACTGGGCGAGGCGCCCGAAGACAGCCTGGCCGGCCTGCTGAATTGACACGACGATCCCCGCCGGCCGTACCGGCCACCGCGGGGCTGACCCGACAAAGGAGTCTTGACGATGGGAAAGATGGTACTGGCCGCGAAGATCACGCATGTGCCCACGATGGTGATGTCCGAGCAGGACGGGCCGATCAAGGGCAAGCGTCAGGCTGCGATCGACGGCCACCGCGAGATTGCACGCCGGGCGCGTGCGGCAGGGGCCGACACCTTTCTGGTGCTCGATACCCACTGGCTGATCAACAACGGCTATCACATCAACGCCAACGGTCATTACAAGGGGCTGCTGACCTCGAGCGAGTTTCCGCATTTCATTCGTGACATGCCGTTCGAATACGACGGTAATCCGGAGCTCGGGCGCCTGATCGCGGCCCAGGCCAGCGCCGACGGCGTGCCGACGATGTCGCATTCCCTGGACAGCCTCGATCTCGAGTACGGCACCCTGGTGCCGATGCACTTCATGAATCCCGAGGGCGATCTCAAGGTCGTCTCGGTCGCCGCTCTGTGTACGGTGCACAGCGTGGAGTCGTCGCGCAAGGTGGGAGCCGCGATCCGCAAGGCGATCGAGGCTTCGGACTCGAACGTGGCGCTGCTGGCATCGGGGTCGCTGTCCCACAAGATCTGGCCGAACGACATTTACGACCAGAACAATGGCACGTTCACGATCTCCTCGGCCTTCAATGAGGTGGTGGATCGGCGTGTGCTCGAGATGTGGCGCAACGGTGAAACCGAGACCTTTCTCAAGATGCTGCCCGAGTATGCGCGCCACTGCACCGGCGAGGGCCTGATGCACGACACGATCATGCTCTATGGGGCGCTCGGCTGGGACGCCTATCGCGGCAGGGCGGAGATCATCACCGAGTACTTCCCATCCTCGGGCACCGGTCAGACGAATGTGTTGTTCGAGCTCTGACCCCCGGGCAGAGCAGGCGGGCGCGCAGATGCGACGGCCCGGCTGCCGGGCATCAGACGGGCTCTCCGGTTCGCGCTCCCGATGGCAAGCCTACTTCGGCGGCAATGAGGCGGCGAACTGGCTGGCCAGGTCGATCCAGCTGTCCAGCCCGGCGGCATGCGCGGCATCGGCCTGCACCCAGACCAGCCCGCGCATCGGCCGGCCGGTGATATCCATCGGCGTGGCGCCTGGTCGGCTCAGCGCCTGCGCTTCGAGCTCCTTGCCCACGCGAAACATGTAGCGGCCGACCTCGACCCCGCAGAGCATGTTGCCGTTGAGCATCCAGCAATAGCCACCGAACATCTTCTTCTCGGTGATGCCAGGGCGGCTTTCGAGCGCGCTGCGCATGCGCCCGGCGAGTTCGGGATCGTGCGGCATGATCGCTTCCCTGAAAGAACTTGTTCCACGATTATGGCCCCGAGGCGATCGGCCTGCGGCCGCTATCTGCCGATCGTGCCGGCATGATGCGAATCGGCGTCGCCGGTATGCGGCCTTTCACCTTCGGCACGCCCGCTTTTCGGTAGACTCGCGCCCGTGATCTTCTCCGTTGCCCCGATGATGGACTGGACCGACCGCCATTGTCGGTATTTCCATCGCTCACTCAGCCGCCATGCCCGCCTGTTCACCGAGATGGTGTCCACGGTGGCCGTGTTGCGTGGTGACCGCCAGCGCCTGCTCGGCTTCGATCCGACCGAGGCGCCGCTCGCGCTGCAACTGGGCGGCGCAGACCCATCGTCGCTGGCCGAATGCGCGCGCATCGGCGAGCGCTGGGGCTATGACGAAATCAACCTGAACTGCGGCTGCCCGAGCGACCGGGTTCGCGAGGGCAGTTTCGGCGCGTGTCTGATGGCCGAGCCCGCGCTGGTGGCCGAATGCGTGCGCGCGATGCGTGAGGCCGTGTCGATCCCGGTCACGGTCAAGCACCGGATCGGACTCGGGCGCGACGAGAGCTATCAGATGGTCTGTGATTTCGTGGGACAGATCGCAGACGCCGGTTGCCGGACCATCTATGTGCATGCGCGCAATGCCTGGCTGGACGGACTGAATCCGCGCGAGAACCGCACGATTCCGCCGTTGCGCTATGACATCGTGCACCGGCTCAAACAGGACTTTCCCCATCTTGCCGTGCACCTGAATGGCGGCCTGCTCGGTCACGAGCAGGCGCTCGGTCATGGGCAGGGACTGGATGGCGTGATGCTCGGGCGTGCGGCCTATGACTCGCCGTGGTTGCTGGCCGAGGTCGATAGCCTGTATGCACGAGGCGATGATTGGCCGGATGTGCCGGTGCAGCCCCAGTCACGGATGGCTGCCAACGAGCTTATCGGCGCCAACCCGGCGGCTCCCGGGCGAATCGCCGTGGAGCGGGTCATCGAGCGCATGGTCGACTACGCTCGCCGGGAGGTGGCGCGAGATGTGCCGTTGCGCTGCATTACCCGTCATATTCTGGGTTTGTTCAACGGGCAGCCCGGAGCGCGGCACTGGCGACGGACATTGAGTGACGTGGCGCGGCTGCGGGCCAATGACCCCGAACTGCTTTGGCGCGCCTATGAAGCCATGCACCGGGCGGCTGCGGCCTGATACCGCGTGAGGCGGATCAGGGGCGCGCCGATTCTCGCGCGCATTGTCCCCACCGGGCCCGTCTGGCCGCGGATCGGCCGCCTCGAGCGCCAGCCGCCGCGCGCGCCGGCAGATCAGTAGCACGAGGACGAACAAGACCGCCGAGATCACGGTTTCGATCGTCGCGAGCCTGGCCGACAGGCCGCTGTCGCTGGTCATGCGCACCAGGCCCTCGCACAGGTAGGCGAGCACCAGCAGGGACAGCCACTGCCAGGGACGGATCCGGGGGCCGAACAGCCCGGGCAACAAGGCCAGCAGGGGCGCCGCCTTCAGCGCCAGCGACCAGGCGCCCGGGCGGACAGGCGCCAACCAGGTTTCCCAGAGGACAGCCAACGCCGCCAGAGCGATCGTCAGGGTCAGGGCCGCCGCGCGCACCGGGTCAGGCCGCCGCGGGCGCGCCGGGCAGGGCGGCCAGCCAGTCGCGCAGACTGTGCAGGAGCGCCGCCGGCTGCTCGGCCATCAGGTTGTGGCCGCAATCATCGAGGACCGTGCGCACGACCGATGGACAGCGTGAGTCGGTCGCTGCGAGCACGGCGGCCACGGTTTCCGTGGCACGCGGCGGCGTCATCTGATCATGGGCGCCACTCACGAACAGCACGGGAGCGCTGACCATGGCGGCAGCGCGTTCGCCGTCGGCCCAGTCGTTGCAGGCGCGCAGGTCATTGATCAGTGTGCCCGGCGCCTGGCGTTGCATCAGGCGCCGGTTCTGGTGGTAGATGGAGAATCCCGGGCCCGGATGACCTGGCGGGTGGTGCAGGCCGTGGTTGGACCAGCCGAGGATCATCTCGAACGCGCGCGCCTCGTCGTGCGCGGCGGCCTCGAGCAGGGCATCGGAGACGCGCATCGGATAGGCGCAGCCCACCAGCGCGATGCCCATCGTGCGACCTTGCGCCCGGGCCGCGCAGGCCAGCGCGATCAATGAACCCATGCTGTGTCCGCACAGTGCGGCCTTCGCGCTGCCGGTGGCATCGAGCAGGCGGATGACCCATTGCGCGGCCTCGTCGATGCTGGCCGGTGGTCTGCCGCCGCTACGCCCATGCCCGGGCAGGTCCACCGCGAGAACCCGCCATCCGTGGTGCGCCAGATAGCGGCTTTGCAGAATCCAGACGCTATGGTCGTTCTGCGCGCCATGGATGAAAACCAGGGTGGGGGCCTCGCTGCCACGCGGGCGCCCGCCTTCGTAGATGAACACCGGCTGGCCGTCGATCTCGAGCATCATGTCAGGCTCCCTTGGCGGCGGTTGGACGGCGTTTCGGGAACGCGCGACGGAAGGCCTGCTTGAGATCGCCGAGCAGGTCGGCGGGATCCTCGAGCCCGATCGACAGACGCAGCGTGCCCTCGCCGATTCCGGCGGCGGCCAGCGCGGGGGCATCCATGCGAAAGTGGGTGGTGGAGGCCGGGTGGATCACCAGCGACTTGGCGTCACCGACATTGGCCAGGTGGGAAAACAGGCGCAAAGACTCGACGAACCGGCGGCCGGTCTCGCGGTCGGCGTCGAGGTCGAAACTGAACACCGCACCGCAGCCGCGCGGCAGCAGCCGTTGGGCGAGCGCATGATCCGGGTGATCGGGTCGCTCCGGATAGGCCAGTGCGCGCACCTGCGGCTGCTCGGCCAGGAAGGCGACAACCTGGCGGGTGTTTTCGATGTGCCTGGCCATACGCAGGGGCAGGGTCTCCAGGCCTTGCAGAATCTGGAACGCGTTCATCGGGCTCATGCAGGCACCGAAGTCGCGCAACGCTTCGCGGCGCGCGCGCAGCAGAAAGGGCGCCACTGTGCTCTCGTCGGCGAACACCATCCCGTGAAAGCCCTCGTAGGGTTCGGTCAGCTCGGGGAAGCGTCCGCTGGTGTGCCAGTCGAAGCGGCCGTTGTCGACCACCACCCCGCCAAGCACGGTGCCGTGCCCGCACAGGAACTTGGTGGCCGAGTGAATGATGAGATCGGCGCCGTGTTCGCCTGGACGCAGCAGCCACGGGGTGGCGAAGGTGGCATCGACAACCAGGGGCAGCCCTGCCGAATGAGCGATGTCCGCCACGCGTGGGATGTCGAGCACATCCAGCCCCGGATTGCCGAGCACTTCGCCGAACAACAGCCGGGTTTCGGGGCGGATCGCCCTGGCCCAGGCATCGGCGTCGCGCGGGTCGACGAAGGTGGTTTCGATACCGAAGCGGCGCAGCGTATAGGCGAGCAGATTGTGCGAGCCGCCATAGAGCGCCCGTGAGGCGACGATGTGCGACCCGGCCGCGGCGAGTGTCGCGATCGTCAGATGAAGCGCTGCCTGCCCACTGGCAGTCGCGATCGCGCCCACGCCGCCCTCGAGCATCGCCATGCGTTCTTCGAATGCGGCCACGGTGGGATTGCTGATGCGCGAGTAGACATGGCCGCTGGTCTCCATGTTGAACAGCGCGGCGGCATCGTCGGCGCTGGGAAACACATAGGCGGTGGTGAGATGGATCGGCATCGCGCGCGAGCCGGTAGCCGGGTCCGGGGGCGTGCCGGCATGCAGCACCAGCGTGTCGAAACGATAAGGATCTTGTTCGGCCAAGGCGAGCTCCATCGGCATCGGTGAGGCGGTTCGCAATGGTACCCGGCCGACCAGGGTGTGGCCGGCGAACAGGCATAATGCGACCCGTGGGGCGGGTTTGGTCCGCAGCGCGTGCAACGACGTGCGACCGGGTCTGCGCGCGCCGCCACGCGAAGCAACGATCATGGCATCGGCCGTGCCTGGCGCAAGCGCCGGTGCAGGCTCGGTTCCAAGAAGAACCGCCGGAGGAGAACCCGCCGCAAGCGGGCTCGAGCTTTGGCCTTATGTGTCTGCCGTGGCGCGTCGGTGTCGCACCGAAAACGTCGCCACGGCCGGCCCGACTGGACTGGTAGGAAGCGGATGTCAGAGCCCGAGAAGCCGGTATATCGTGTCGCCATTGCAGGTCTCGAGGCGCGCGATGCGCGCCTGATCGAGATCGTCTTTCGACACAGCCGTTACAACCGTGTCTCGTTCGAGCTGGTGCAGGCCAGCGAACGCAGCGTGATCGATATCCTGGTGGCGAACCCCTATGACAATGTCGGGCTTCGCGCCATGGCGCGCGCCCGCGCCGGTCAGCGGCCGGTGCCGGTGGTCGTGGTGGTACCCGATGGCCGTCAGCCGCGCGGGCGCTACACGATCGAGCTCGACAAACTGCCCCTGCAGCTGCTGCCCACGTTGAATCGTCTGGTCAGAACCGAGTTACTGGCCCCCACGCCGGCGCCGAAGGTCATGCGTGCACGCGTATCCGAGGTCCCCGCCGAGACCCGGCCGGCACCCGCGGAGAACGCCGCGGCCGCGGTCCAGGCACTAGGCGAACTGGGCCGGCGCGGCCGGGCCACGGCCATCGCGGTCGAGCCGGCGCCGGCAGCCGATGCCGACGACCTCTCCTCGGCCACATTGATCTTTCCGCTGACCGGATTCGGCGACACCTTGCTTCCGGCAACCGAGTTCCCGCCGGTGCTGCGCAGCTCGCCGGTGCCACCGCTGTCGGTACGGCGGATCGTGCCGCCCGCGCAGCCCGAGCTCACCAAGACGCCGCCGCCGGCGCCCGCGTCAGCGTCCGGGCCAGCGGTCACCGATGTGCGCGAGGAGTCGGTGCGTGCGTCGGTACTGGTCGTCGATGACAGCGCCACCGTTCGCCGACAGCTGTGCCGCGCGCTGGGCCACTGGGGCATCGAGGCGGTGGCGGTGGCCTGCGCTGAAGAGGCACTCGATGAACTCGCGCGGCGCCATTTCGACCTCGCCCTGGTCGATGTGGTCATGCCGGGGCGCAACGGCTTCGCCCTGACCCGCGATCTGCGTCGTTCTCATCCGTCGATGCCGGTAATTCTGCTGACCCAGCGCAGCACCCCGATCGATCTCGCCCGTGGGGCGCTGGCAGGTTGTGCGGCGTATTTGCGCAAGCCGATCAAGCCGGCACGGCTGCAGGCCGAGGTGATGTCGCAACTGCGTCGCAGTCTGGCCATCGACGATCTCTCGACGGTGCTTGGCCCGCCGGGGCCCGAGCCGGCGGCGCCACAGACCGACGACGGGGCCGTGGCCGGGCCGTCCGAGCGCGCTCAGCGGGCCGGTGGTGTCTGATCACGGCCTCGGGTCGCCGCAATTGGCGGCCGTGATTTCGCCCATTGGACGCCGGGCTCACGGCGTCCGGATTGGCGCTCTCGGGGTGATCCTGCCCGCCGATCGGATGATGCGCTATCGGGTGGCGGCACGCGTGTTCCCCGTGCCCCGGGCGATGCCAAGGCTGCGCGGCCTGATGAATGTCGATGGCGTGCCGGTGCCCGTGTTCGATGTCGGCCGGCAGGAGCCGTTGCCGATGCCGGTTCTGGCCGAACTCGATGTGCTTGTCCTCGGCGATGGCGCGCAGGCGATCGGGCTCACCGGATGTGGGGCGCCCATGCCGCTGACGCTGTATGGCTGCGCGCCCGGGCCGCAGCCCGATGATCCCTGGCGGATCGCGCGCGAGGCCTTCCGCGATGAAGACGACCGGCTCTGGTATGCATTGTCCGTGGATGCGCTCACGGAAGCCCTGGTCAGCCTGCTGCCGCCGAGCACGGCGCCGGGGGCCGCGTGAACCCGGAGCCGGACAGCCCTGCGCCGGGTCGGCGGCCGTGGGCTCGCCCGGGGAGCACGGTCGTGGCCACCGTTACCGCGATCATGCTGACCGGCCTCGTCGCTGTCATGCTGGCCAGCATGCTGATGGCGCGTCATGGTCGCGACCAGCACGGCGCCCGTCTCGAGGCCGTGGTGACGGCCCAGGGCGCTGCCGTGTCCGGCCGGCTGATCGCCCAGGTTCAGCGGGTCCTGAGCGCCTCGGCGGATGTCCGGATGCGGCAGGCGGCGGTGCTTGCCGCCGAGGGCCGCGAATCCGCGCAGCGTCTGCTTGCCGAGTGGGTCAAGCGGGCCGGCTCGGATCTGGGCCCATCCGCGCTCTGGCTTGCCCGGCCCGGTGATCTCGGCGTGATCGCCGAGGCCGCGAATGACGCGGTCGGCGAACCCGGGCTCGATTTGCTGCGGGCGCTGACAGCAGGTCGAACCGACTGGTTGGTCGGCATGCCCAGTCTCGATGCCGCGCGTGGTCGGATCGATGCGTGGGTTGCGGCCCCAGTGAGCGTCGGCCCGCGCGTGATCGCCTGGCTGATCGGTCGTATCGGCGCGCCCCTGGCCATGGTCGAGAAGATGCCCGAGGGGCTGCGTTGGCGTCTGCTCGGCCCCGAGGATCGTGAGGGGGAGTTCTCCGAACTGATCGGCCAGCTCACATCACCGCAGTCACTGGTGCGAAGCCTGCAGGTTGACCTCGAGAGCGGACCGGCCACCGTGGCCGGTACTCGCCTGGGCATCGGCTCATCGAACTGGGTGTTGGCGGCTGTGCTTCCCGGGTCCGGGCCTGGCCTGGGCGAAGTCCTTGTGCCGCTGGCCTGGCGGGTCGGCGCAGCGACCCTCATGATTGCATGTCTGGCGACGGTCTGGCTCGCTCGGCGCGCTGAACCGGCGACGGATGCGGGCGTCCGGCGGCTGCTGGCTTCGCTGCAGTCCCAGGGGGGTGGCGAGCCGCTTGCGGGCAGCGGATCCGGCATGGCCGGTCGTGCCGATCCGGCTGCTGTGCTCGATTCGATCCTGGCCGAACGGGCGAGGCTGCGAGATGCCCTGGTGCGTGCGCAGGGTGGGGCGCAGACGGCCATCGCCCGCCTGGCCGAGGCTGTGCGGCAATGGCATGCGGAACCGGCATTCGGCGCCTTGCTCGCCGATGAGGATGCCCTGACCTCGCCGGTTGTCGTCGCGCTGAACGAGGGCCTCGGGGAACGCGTTGCCGTGGCGCGCGAGCTGCGCGAGCAGGCCAGCCTGGTAGCACAGGCCAACAGCGAGATCCTGGCCGAGTCGGAACTCGCCGACGATGTGCTCGCCACGCAGCGCCGGGTGCTCGATGATGCGTTGCCCGACTTCGAACGTCTGCGCGTCTTGCTCGGCGCACAGGCGGGGGCCTTGGCCCAGGGGCGCGACGGTGGCGACTGGCACGAATTGCGCGCCGCCGGCGCCGTGCCGCTGAACGCCGTGGGCCAGGCACTGGCGCGGGCCGGGCGGGTATTGCTCGGCACCGAGCGTCGGATCAAGTTGTTCGGTGAGCGCAGTCAGGAGATCGGTGACATCGTGACCATCCTGCTGACCATTGCCGAGCGTACACGGGTGGCGGCGCTGAACGCCTCCCTGCAGTCGGTCAGCCATGATGTCGGCGCGGCCATCGACGGATTTCCCGACGAGGTTCGCCGACTCTCCGATGCCGCGCGCGACTCTGCCGACCAGATCCGCCGCCAGGCCGAGGTCATTCGACGGGAGACGGCCGCCACCTCGGTCGTGGTCAATGAAGCAATCGATGAAATCGGCGGCCTGCAGGAGCAGGTTGCCGATCTGGCTGGCCGCTATCAGAGCGCGCTCGACGAAGGTCAGGCGACGATGCACGGGCTGGAGGCGCTGGATGCCGGCGCGGCCGAGGCACTGCGCCTCACCGATGCCCTGCTGATGCGCATGAATGCGCTGGATGACGCTGCCGAATCCGGGGGCCGTGCATTGCGCCGGCAGCACGGCCAGGTAGAGCGGCTGGCCGACAGCATCCGGGCCATGCTGGGTCGCCTGAGCGAATCGCCAGGGCAGGGAGGTTGATGAACGCGGTGGCCGAGTCCGTCGAGAGCACTGATATCCGAGATGGCCTGGCGGCGGCAGCCGTCAGCGTCCTCGATCAGCTCAGCGGCGGCGAGGCGGCTCAGGGGCGGGGTCGGCGGCGGCGCTGGCGATCGCGCGTCGCTGCAGAATTGGCGCGCCTCTCGGGTCTTGCGCACGAGGCGCAGGCACCCGCCCTGGCAACGGTGGTGGAGGTGGTCGGGCGCTACCTGATTCATGTCGATTCGGGCGGTCTTCGTGCGCGTACGATCGAGCCCTGGGTCGGGGCCTTGGTCGCGGTGTGCGCGGGTAGCGCATCGCTGGCCGATGTCGATCTGTTGCTGGCATCGCCGGCGCAGTGGCCGCGCTTTGGCCATGCGCGCGCACAAGGCCTGCGCGACGCCGAGCCCGGCCTTGGCCGCGAGGCCGAGTTGCTGATCCCGGGCGATGAGCGCACACACGGGGGGCCGGGTGAACCGCTCGTGCTCGGACAGGACGCGCTCGAGCTGTTGGCCGAGTCGGCCGCCGGCCTCGCCGACGAGCTCGAGGGCCTGCACGAGGACCCGCCTCGGGCGCTGGCTCACCTGGCCGATGCGATGCCAGGCTTCGGGCTCGCGTGCCGGCATGTCGGCCTGGATGTGCTCGAAGACCTGTTTGGCGCATCTTCCCGTCGGCTCAGGGCGCTGATCGATGCCGATGAGACTGAAGCGGCACGTGACTGGCTGGCCTGGCCGCGCCGCTGGCAGCGCTGGTTCGCCGCGCCCGCGCCAGAGGCGCTGGGCCGTGCGATGCGGCTGCACGAACTTGGATCGCAGGCGCATCCCGCACTGGCGGCGCGGGTACGCAGCCGCCTGAGCGAAGTCGACATTCGCTCGGAAGCGCCGCCGCCGGAGGCCGACGAGGGGCCGGTGGACCCGTGGTCGAGGGCGATTCCCGCAGAGGCCGATCCGGAAGTTGCCGATGAGCTGCGCCAGGAACTGCCGAGCGCCATGGACGAGCTCGAGCATGCGCTGGCAGCACTTCGACGCGGCGAAGACGATCGCTTCGACGAGGCCCGTCGCATCGCCCACACGATCAAAGGTGCGGCCAATACCGTCGGCCTGCACGGTGTGGCCACGATCGCGCACTGGCTCGAGGACCTGCTGGTGCGGTTTCGCCGCGATGAGCCTGTCGAATCTCTGTTGGCCGAAGCCACCGATGTGCTCGCGGAGTCGATTGAAACCATAGACCTGCCCGAGCCGCTGTCCGAACTGAGCCGCGACGCGATCCGGCGTCTGGCCAACGAGCGGGGCTCGGTGCTGGTGCCAGAACCCTCGTATGGTGTGATCGGCGTCGGTTCGCCCGCCACAGAGTCCGCGACGCCGTCGGCGACCCTGGCGCAAGCCGCTTCGCAGGCCGCATCGGAGGCCGACTCTCAGGCCGCCTCGCAGGCCACCTCGCAGGCCACTTCGCAGGCGACATCGGCAGCCACATCGGCAGCCACATCGGCGGCCACATCGGCGGCCACATCGGCGCCCGAGTCAGCGGGCGATGCGTCGGCGTTCGCAGCCTCGCCCACGACGTCGGGCGCTGGCGTTCAGGCGTCCGGCCGGAGGCCCGGTGGCGAAGATGCGCAAGCCGCGCGTCTGGCGCCGCTCGAGGCGGATCCGGGCATTGGGCCCGGCAAGGCCGGTGAGCCGGTTCCCGGGGCCGCCGCCGCTGACGACCCCTTACCAGCACAGCCGACCACCAGCGCGGCGACGCATCTGCAGCCGGACGATGCGCTGCACAAGGCCAACGAGGCACTGGCCATCATTTCGCTGGCGCGTGAGAGCATCGAAAACATGCGCGGCCTGCGTCGCTCGCTGCGCGGCAGTGATGAGCGTTTGCAGACCCTGGCCGACGAACTCGCTCGGCTGAGCGAGCGCGAGACCGAACCTGGCGGGGTCGATCCGGCCAGGGACATCAGGGGTGAGGGCGATGATCCTGCCGAGCCGGAGCGTTTCGATCCGCTGGACTTCGAGCGCCGCGCGAGCCTGCCGTCGGTCGCGCGGCGGATCGCCGAAGTCGCGACCGACAATCGCCAGATCGATCGTGCGATCAGTGAGCGCATCGAGGTGCTTGCCGAGCAGGTAGAGCGGCTCGAGCGTGTCCAGAATGGTCTGCGCGAATCCGCGCTTCGCGCGCGTATGCTGCCGGCCGCGCGCCTGAGCGCCCGGTTGCAGCGCGTCTGCCGCCAGAGTGCGCGGATGGCCGGGCGCGAGGCCGAACTGCTGATCGAGGGGGAAGAAACGCTGGTCGACGGCGACGCTGCATCGACTGGCCGAGCCGCTCGCGCATTTGATACGCAATGATCGCCCACGGGATCGAGGCGCCGCCCGCCAGGGTGGCGCGCGGCAAGCCGCCTGCCGGACGCGTCCTGGTGTCGTTTGCCTCGGCCACCGGGTGGTTGTCGGTGTCGGTTCAGGACGATGGTGCGGGCCTGGACATGGCGGCGATCGCCGAGCGCGCCCGCGCGCTGCATCTGCTGGCCACCGACCTCGACCTCGATGCCAGTGCGGCCGAGCAACTGATCCTCGCACACCGGGTTCTCGACGCGCGCGCGCGCGAATCAGATCAGCGGTCGCGGCGTGGGTCTGGATGTGGTCAATCAGACCGTACGTTCGATGCGCGGCGTGTTACAGGTTCGATCGCGGCCGGGCAGGGGGTCAGCGTTCAGATTGATCTGCCGCTGGAGATGATGCTGCGGCCCCTGTTCGTCGTGCGCGCGCGCCATCATGTGCTTGCGCTGTCCACACGTGGCGTGCGCTCGATCGAGGCGGATGTCGAGAACATTCAATGGCAGGAAGGCAGTGGGCGCTATCGGCGCGGCGAGCGGATCATCGAAGTGCGCACACTGGAGTCGGTGCTGGGGCTGCCGGAGCGGGTCCTCCTGGGTGCTCAGGATCGTGCGCCGATGCTGATGCGGGTCGAGGTCCCCGGTGGTCGCGAATGCGCGATCCTGGTTCCCGAACCGGGGCCGGCACGCCCGGCGCTGGTGCGCGAGATGGCGCCCTATATGCCCCGGCTGCCAGGCATCGATGGCGCCGCAGTGCTCGGTGACGGATCGATTGCGGCGGTTCTCGATCTGCCCGAGCTGTTCAGTACTGCAGCGGCGGCACCGGCCGTGGTGCCGCTGGCCGAGGCGCCTGCGGCGCCGGTGCACTTGTCTGGTGGTCGACGACTCGGTCAGCGTACGTCGTGCCACCAGCCAGTTTCTCGCCGATCTTGGCTTTGCAACCGAAGTCGCCGACAACGGGGCCGGCAGGCGCTCGAGCAATTGCGCTCGCGCCGCCCGGATCTGTTGATCGTCGATCTGGAAATGCCCGAGATGGATGGTCTCGAGCTGACGCGCGCCGTTCGCGAACTGCCGGGCGCGCAGAGCCTGCCGATCATCATGATCACATCCAGGGCCTCGGCCAGGTGCGCAGCCGTGCGCTCGAGGCCGGTGCCAATCACTTCCTGGCCAAACCTTCAGCGAGGATGAATTGGCGGCGCTGGTGGCGGAATCCTGCGCTGATCGGCCACAAACGACCATTCATCCGGTGCTGACGGCGTCGTCGGATCGTCGCCGCAGCTTTGTCGGGGTTCGCTTGTCGCAAACTGCCGCCATGGTTACCATGGCCGCAACAGGGCGTGCAGACAAGTGCGCCGGACACTGCGGAGGTGCCCATGAAAGTGCGCGAAGTCCTTAAGGTCAAAGGTAACACTCTGTTCACCGTGACCCCCAGTCGCGTCTGTCCGAGGCCGTGCTGGTCATGGCGGACCAGGACATCGGCTCCCTGGTGGTCATCGAACAGGGAGCGCTCGTTGGAATGCTGACCTTCGTGAGGTGATCAAGGTCCTGGCCATGCGTCAGGCCGAGCATCGTTCCGGCCCCACGCCACCGGTCAGCGAAATCTTCGTGCACGAGGTCATGAATCCGAAGCCATCCGTGGCCGAGCCGGAGACCGATGTCAACGATCTGCGGCGTCTGATGCTCGAGACCCGGCAGCGCTATCTTCCGGTCATGGATGGCAATACGCTGATGGGCGTGATCTCTTTCCACGACGTCGCCCGTGCGGTGCTCGATGAACAGGGTTTCGAGAACAAGATGCTCAAGGCCTACATCCGCGATTGGCCCGCCGAGGGCTGATGCGCCGGGGGCACACCGGCCGGGCGACGGATCCGGTCAGTGTGCGCTCCAGCCGACACCCTCGCCGAGGGCGTCCGGGGCGTCCGATACACTCGGACGATGCATATCCTGCTGAGCAATGACGATGGCTACTTTTCGCCCGGGCTCGACGCTCTGGCCAAGGTGCTGTCGGGGCTCGGCCGGATCACGGTCGTGGCTCCCGAGCGCGATCGCAGCGGTGCCTCGAACTCGCTGACGCTCGATCGTCCGCTGTCTGTACGCCAGGCCGCCTCGGGATATTTCTATATCAACGGAACGCCGACCGACTGCGTTCATGTGGCTATCACCGGTTTGCTCGACAGCCCGCCAGATCTGGTGGTTTCGGGCATCAATGATGGCGCGAACATGGGCGATGACACGATCTACTCCGGGACTGTGGCCGCGGCCACCGAGGCTTACATGCTCGGCGTGCCGGCCATTGCGTTTTCGCTGGCAGAGCGTGGCTATCGCGAGCTCGACAGCGCGGCGCGGGTTGCGCGTCGTATCGTCGAAGGCTTCATCGCGCGTGCACCGGTGCCCGGTGCGCTGCTGAATGTGAACATTCCGAGCCTGCCGCACGATCGGCTGGCGGGGATTCGAACCACACGTCTGGGCAAGCGTCATGCCTCCGAACCGGTCATCCGGATGAGCGATCCGCGTGGTCAGCCGGTCTACTGGATCGGCGCCGTCGGTGCGGTTCGCGATGCCGGGCCGGGCACGGATTTCCATGCGGTCGAGGCGGGTTGGGTGTCGGTTACCCCGCTGCAGCTCGATCTCACACATCACGAACACATGGAGGCCACTGCCCGATGGGTGCAAGACCTGGCTTGAGCCGGTTCGTGCCGGGTGCGAACAACGATTCCGCCGGCCTGATGGGGGCGGGGCCGGAGTCGCCCGTGGCCTGCCGTCTGATGATCGAACGGCTGATCGCCGACGGCATCCGTGATCCACAGGTGCTCGCCGCAATGGCGGCGGTGCCGCGTCACGCGTTCATCGAGCCGGCATTGCGTGGCCGTGCCTACCAGGACGTGGCCCTGCCGATCGGCCATGGTCAGACCATCTCCAAGCCCAGCATCGTCGCACGCATGATCGAGCTGATCGCGGCGCCGATCGCGCCCGATGATCGGCGTGCGGCCCGGGTCCTGGAGATCGGCACGGGTTGCGGATATCAGGCCGCGGTGTTGGCCGAGGTCTTCGGCGAGGTGGTCTCGATCGAGCGCATCGAGGCGCTGCATCTGCTGGCCGCCGATCACCTGCATGAATCATCCGCGCGCCGCATCCGTCTGGTCCATGGTGACGGACATCTGGGGCTGCCGGGATCGGCGCCATTTCACGCGATCGTGCTGGCCGCGGCACTCGACGGCGAGATTCCCGAGCCCTTGCTGCATCTGTTGCGCCCAGGCGCGCGCCTGAGTGCACCGATGAGCGTGGCAGGTGGCCAACGGCTGGTGATCGTCGACCGGGTCGGCCTATCGGATTGGCATCTCGCCGAACTCGATACGGTACGATTCGTACCGATGCTCGGTGGCGTGAGCTGATGCCTGCCGCCGTCCCTCTTCGATCGTCGTTTCCCCGGGGCAACCCGATGTCTGGTGCATCTTTCTTCCAGCGGCCCGCGCTGTTCGCCTGGCTGGCCAGTCTGCTCTGGCTGGCGGCATGCACGACGCCCAGCGGTCCGGCTCCCGTGGTTCGCCGTGAGGCGGTTCCGGTGACGCGCGCGCCGATCACGGCGCGTGAACCCGCGGGTGTGGCCGGCGCTCCGAGTTACGCGCCTCCGCCGGTCGTCGCCGCTCCCCCCGTTGCCAGTCAGCGTGTTCAGCCGCCAAGACCGCAGGAGGCCGAGTCGGTTCGCTCGGCGCCGGTCCAGGGCGGGCGGCTCGAATCCCGTCCGCTGGAAACACGCCCCCTCGATGGCGAGACGCCCGCGGCCCGGGCAGGTGCGGTGCCCCCGGCGGCCGCTTCGCCACCGGCGGCCGGCCCGCCGCCCGTGGCGGTGGCGCCCGCGCCAGCGGCGCGTGCAGCAAGTCCCGCAGAGCGAGGCCCCGCGCCGGTGGCGGGGGCTGCCCGCGGTGCGACGCCGGCCCGGGCTGAAGCCAAGTTCATCTGGCCGGCCAACGGCACGATCACCAAGCATTTCGGTGACCCCAAGAGCCTGGGCATAGCCATCGCCGGCCAGCGCGGCGACCCGGTCTCGGCCGCTGCCGATGGCAAGGTGATTTTCAGCGGTCTCGGGCCCAAGGGCTACGGCAAGCTGCTGATCGTCAAGCACGCCGAGGATCTGTTATCGGTTTATGCCAACAACAGCAGCCTGCTGGTGCGCGAGGGTCAGGCAGTTCGACAGGTCAGAAGATCGCCGAACTCGGTGCCAACGTCGAGGGCAAGCCGGGCCTGCACTTCGAGATCCGCCGCCAGGGCAAGCCGGTCGATCCGCTGCCTTACCTGCCGCAGCGCTAAGCGCGCAACCATCGCCGGATCCACCCCGCCTCGACATGACGCCGGTTCTGTGTTTCGATATCGAGACGATTCCTGACGTGGTCGGGTTGCGGGCCTTGGCGCAATCCGACGCCGACGCGGCAGCGCTCGATGATCTGGCGCTGGTGGCGCGCGCGCAGCAGTCGCGCCGTGAGCGAACCGGCTCGGATTTCCTCTCGCTGCACCAGCACAGAATCATCGCCATCGGCTGCCTGCTGCGCGACGAGTCGGGCCTGATGGTGCGCTGCCTGGGCCGGGAGACCGATCCCGAAGACAAGCTGCTGAAGCTGTTCTTCCATCAGATCGATCGCTACACGCCGCAGCTCGTGAGCTGGAACGGGGGCGGCTTCGACCTGCCCGTCATGCACTACCGATGCCTGGTCAACGGGATCAGCGCGCCCCGCTATTGGGAGAGCGGCGATGACGATCGCGAGTTTCGTTGGAACAACTACCTGAGCCGGTATCACAGCCGTCATCTCGATCTGATGGACGTTCTGGCGATGTTCTCGCCGCGTGCCAATGCCCCGCTCGATGAACTGGCCAGAATGTGCGGATTCCCGGGCAAACTCGGGATGGATGGCAGCCTGGTCTGGCAGGCATTCTGCGATGGCAAGCTCGACGAGATTCGCGCCTATTGCGAAACCGATGTCGCCAATACCTATCTGATGTATTGCCGCTTCCAGTTGTTGCGCGGCCATTTTTCGTCCGAGCGCTACCAGCAGGAGATCGACCTGGTTCGTCAGACGCTTACGGATTCCCCTGGCGAGCACTGGCAGGCGTTCCTCGCGGCCTGGCCTGATCCATCATGAGCCGGCGCCGGGCTGATCGCGCCGATGCCCGGGGGCGCGCAGAGCTGATCCGCCTGCAGACCGAATCGCTCGACCTGCAGGCCAATGCGATCGCCCGTCACGAGGGCAAGGTGGTTTTCGTACGTGGCGCCTTGCCAGGTGAGACGGTACTCGCCAGGCGGGTTCGCACCAAGCCGCGATTCGATGTCGCCGAGCTCGAGACGCTGTTGCGCGAAAGTGCATTGCGTGTGCGGCCGCGCTGCCCTCATTTCGGCGTGTGCGGCGGCTGCTCGATGCAACACCTGTCTTCTTCGGCACAGCTCGCCATCAAACAGCGCGCGCTCGAAGACCAGTTGCAGCACGTGGGCGGGGTACGGCCGGAGCAGATCCTGCGACCGCTGGCCGGGCCCGACTGGGGCTATCGGTATCGCGCCCGCCTGTCCGTGCGACATGTGCCCAAGAAAGGGGGCGTGCTGGTCGGCTTTCATGAGCGCGGCTCGAGTTACGTGGCCGACATGCGGGAATGCCATGTGTTGCCGCCCGCTTTGTCCGGGCTGTTGCTGCCGCTTCGCGAACTCATCGCCGGGCTGTCGATCCGCGATCGACTGCCACAGATCGAAGTCGCGGTCGGGGAGCGCCCCGGGGTGTCCGGGGAGCCGGTCATTGCCTTGGTGTTCCGTGTTCTGGAGCCACCCAGCGAATCGGACCGTGCCCGGCTGCGCGAGTTCGGGGCGGCCAATGATCTGCAGCTCTGGCTGCAGCCCAAGGGCCCGGACAGCATCGTTGCCCTGGATCCGGATGATGTCGGGCTGGTGTATCGGCTGCCGGAGTTCAACCTGGCAATGCCGTTTCTGCCCACCGATTTCACCCAGGTCAATCATCAGATCAACCGGGTACTGGTGAATCGGGCGATTTCCCTGCTCGCTCCGCAGGCTGGCGAACGCATCGCCGATCTGTTCTGCGGCCTGGGCAACTTTTCGCTCCCGATCGCGCGTCGCGGCGCGCGGGTTCTGGGATTAGAGGCCAGCGAGACGCTCTGCGCCCGCGCCCGCGAGGCCGCCGCCGGCCATGGCCTGCAGGGGCAGGCCGAATTCGCTGCCTGTGATCTGTTCAAGGTAGACACACCGGCCTGGCAGGCCTTCGGGCGATTCGACAAACTGTTGATCGATCCCCCGCGCGAGGGTGCCCTGGCGGTGGTCAAGGCCCTGGCGCAGGCCGATTACCGGCCCCGACGAATCGTCTATGTGTCCTGCAATCCGGCGACCCTGGCCCGCGATGCGTCCATCCTCGTGCATTTCGCGGGCTATCGCCTGGTTCAGGCGGGCGCACTGAATATGTTCCCGCACACCTCGCACGTGGAATCGATGGCCCGGTTCGAAACGGGCGGATGAGCCGTCTGTGCGCAACGCTGACGTTCATCCGTTGGCCCGATGGCGGCTTCTGGATTGCCGCTTCTGGCGCGCCGGATGCGTGGCTTTCCGCTATAATGCCCGGTTGACCGCGGCGATGCCTGATCCCGGCCGCCGTTCGTGTTGCCCATTCGACAGCCCTGGCTGCGGCCTGTCATGGCCCGTGTTCACGGGCCTGATCAACTCCCGTCAATCCTCTTCGAGCGAATTTTATGTCCTCTGAACGTACGCTTTCCATCATCAAGCCCGATGCGGTCGCCAAGAATGTCATCGGCCAGATCTACTCGCGATTCGAGAATGCCGGTCTGAAGATCGTGGCCGCCCGCATGATGCATCTGAGCACCGATCAGGCCAAGGCCTTCTACGCTGTACACAAGGAGCGCCCGTTCTACAACGATCTGGTCTCTTTCATGACCCAGGGCCCGGTGATGGTCCAGGTGCTCCAGGGTGAGAATGCAATCGCGCGCAATCGCGAAATCATGGGCGCCACCAATCCCAAGGATGCGGCGCCCGGCACGATTCGCGCCGATTTCGCCGACAGCATCGACGCCAATGCCGTGCACGGCTCGGACGGTGCAGACACCGCCCGCGACGAAATCAAGTTCTTCTTCCCGGAACTCTGACGTCTTAGGCGCGTACCGCCCGGTCATGCCGGCCTGGCGGCGCGCGCCGGCGCGCGACGATGAGCCATGATCTGCTCGGCCTGACCGCTGACGACCTGACAGCCCTGTTGCGTGAGGTCGGCGAAAAGCCATTTCGCGCGCGCCAGATCATGCACTGGGTGCATCAGCGCGGCGTGGCCGATTCTCGGCCATGACCGACCTCGCCAAAGTCAGCCGCCAGACACTGGCCGGGCACTTCAGCGTGGCGCCGCCCGCGGTGCTGCGCGATGACGTGGCGTCGGATGGCACGCGCAAGTGGTTGTTCGACGTCGGGGGCGGCGATGCGGTGGAGTCGGTGTTCATCCCCGAGCGCTCGCGCGGAACCTTGTGTATCTCCAGCCAGGCGGGTTGCGCGGTCAATTGTCGCTTCTGCTCCACGGGCAAGCAGGGCTTCTCGCGCAATCTGACGGCTGCCGAAATCATCGCCCAGCTCTGGGTCGCGACAAACCGGCTGGATGGCTTTCGCAGCCCGGGCATGCCCGAGCAGCGGGCGATCACGAACGTCGTGTTCATGGGCATGGGCGAGCCCCTGCAAAACTATGCGCAAACGCTCAAGGCCCTGACATTGCTGCTGAGCGACGATGCCTATGGCCTGTCGCGGCGGCGCGTGACGGTCTCGACCTCGGGCGTGGTCCCCATGATGGACCGCCTGCGCGATGACTGCCCGGTGGCGCTGGCCGTGTCATTGCACGCGCCCACGGATGCACTGCGCGACCGGCTCGTGCCGTTGAATCGCAAGTATCCGCTGGCCGAACTGATGGCCGCCTGCATCCGTTATCTGCAGCGCGCGCCGCGCGATTTCATCACCTTCGAATACGTGATGATCGATCGTGTCAATGATGAGCCCGCCCATGCGCGCGCGCTGATCGATCTGGTCGCCGATGTGCCCTGCAAGTTCAACCTGATTCCGTTCAATCCGTTTCCGGGATCGGGGCTGGCACGATCATCGCAGGAACGCATTCACCGATTTGCGCAAATCCTCTCATCTTCCGGTATCGTGACGACAGTACGCCGCACGCGCGGCGATGATATCGATGCGGCCTGTGGGCAGCTGGCGGGCGAGGTGCAGGATCGCACCCGCCTGGCCGAGCGGCAGGCGAAAGTGATGATGCTACGCGAGGAGCCTCGATGACCCTTCCCCGCGCTCTATCCTGGTGGGCTTGTCTGGGCGTGTGGCTCGGGCTGTTGGGAGGCTGCGCGAATGCCCCCACGGCGCGGACATGGCCGATGCGCAGGGCAAGCAGGTGAATATCGTGCCCGATGCCGCGGTCAATACCGAGGAGCGGCGCCGCGCCCGGATCCGCATGGAACTGGCCGCCAACCATTATCAACAGCGCAACTACCAGACTGCGCTCGAAGAGCTGCGGACCGCGCTCGAGATCGACCCCGAGTATTCGGCCGCCTACGGCATGCTCGGACTGATCTACATGGATCTGGGCGACAAATTGCGCGCGGAATCCAGCTTCAAGCGCGCGCTCGAACTATCTCCCGGTAATCCGGATCTGAACAACAACTACGGTTGGTTTCTCTGTCAGACCGGCCGGGTGCGCGAATCGATCGAGCGTTTTGAACTTGCCGCCAGTGACCGCCTGTATACGGTGCCGGGCAAGCCCCTGCACAACGCGGGCGTGTGCCTGCGCAAGATCGGCGACGACGCGGGTGCCGAACGCTATCTGCAGCGCGCATTTCGCATCGATCCCAGCAATCCGGTGGCGATGTACAACCTGAGTGAAATCTATCTGGGGCGGGCCGATCTCGAGCGGGCACGCTTTTACGCGCAACGGCTGGTCACCAGCCTCGACCCGGCCCCATCCACCCTTTGGCTGGCGCTGCGCGTCGAGCGCGCACTCGGCAACCGTGATGGGGTCCTGAGCCTGGGCACGCAGCTGCGTCGCCGCTTCCCCGGCTCGCGCGAGGCCGGTCTGCTGCGAGAGGGCAAGTTCGATGAATGACCGCCTGGGTTCTGACCTCGTGCTGATCGAGCGCGATGGCTACGAGACGCAATCGGCCATGCGCACTGTGGCCACGCCGGCCGAGCTGGCCGCGGCACGCGAGGATCTCGGGCTGAGCCAACGTGAGGTGGCCACCCATTTCCGCCTGCGCGAACGCCAGCTCGATGCGCTCGAGCGCGGTGATTTCGAATCCCTCCCCGGGGTGGCCTATGTGCGCGCGTTGATTCGCGCCTATGCGCGTCTGGTCGGCGTCGATGCCCAGCCTTTGCTTGACTCGATCGGCGGGTTCGCCCAGCCCGCCGTACTCGAGCCGTCGATGGATCCCTCCGCGGCGGTGCCTGCGGCCGGAGCCGCTTGGGAGCGACCGCGACGCGCGTCCTGGCTGTTCGGCTGGCGTCCATGGGCCGCCGCCGGCGGTGCCGGCGTGCTCCTGCTTCTGGTGCTGGTTGCCGGCACACTGTTGCCCGGAGGTGAGGCTCAACAACCCGTGCTGGGCGACTCGCGGGTGATCGCGGTGCCGATTCCCGGGGTGACACCACCTGCACAGGTTGCGGTTGCGCCCTCTGGCGCCGTGGCGGCGCCCGCGCCGCTCGGCCAGCCGCGCCGGATCGGCCTGCGTCAGGCTGCGACGCCGTCCACAAGCGAGGCCGTGCCGGTAGGCCAGGCGGTTTCGCCATCGGGTCAGCTGGTCGGGCCGAGTCCGGTCGCCGAAAAGCCGGGCAGCCAGGTGGCGCCCTTCATGGTCAGCAAGCTCGGCGATCGTCCCGAGGCGCCGCCGGCCAATGGCGAGGAGGCTCCCGCGCTCAATTTCCCGGTCAAGTTGCCACCCACGGAAAGAGTGCGCCTGAAGATCAGCAAGGCCACCTGGGTCGAGGTCTGGCACAAGGACGACGAAAAGCTGCTCTATGGCACGCAAAAGCCGGCCGGCTGGGTCACGCTCGACGGTGTACCGCCGATGCGGGTCGTGATTGGCAACCCGAACGCGGTGCAAGTCGAGTTCCGCGGTCAGCCCGTCGATCTGACCGACAAGATCAGTCGCGGCGTGGCGAGATTCGTGCTGAACTGATTCCTTGTCCGTGCCGTCGCCGCGTTTGAACACCGATGATGAACTCTGTTGAACAACCCGAGAATTCCGTGATGGCGTCAGCCGTGAGTGATCGGCCGGCCGCACATGGCCCGGCAGGCCGGCGTCGGGTGCGCATCGTAGCGGTCGGTGGGCAGGGAACCGATGTCGTTCGTATCGGCGGCGATGAGCCGGTGCGCGTGCAGTCGATGACCAACACCGATACCGCCGATGTCATCGAGACCGCAATACAGGTGAAGGCCCTGGCACAGGCCGGGTCCGAGCTCGTGCGGGTGACGGTCAACACCGCCGAGGCCGCGCGCGCCGTTCCGGATATCCGTGAGCAACTCGAGCGTATGGGGGTGCGGGTGCCGCTGGTCGGCGACTTCCACTACAACGGCCACAAGCTGCTCAGTGAGCATCCCGCCTGCGCGCAGGCTCTGGACAAATACCGCATCAATCCGGGTAATGTCGGCGCGGGCAAACGGCGCGACGAGAATTTCGCGCGCATGATCGAGATCGCCGCGCGATATGGCAAGGCGGTGCGCATCGGCGTGAACTGGGGAAGCCTGGATCAACGTCTGCTGGCATCGCTGATGGACGCCAATCATGCGCGCTCCGCTCCCTGGGATGCCGCGCAGGTGATGCGTGAGGCGCTGGTGCGCTCCGCGCTCGAGAGCGCTGCCCTGGCCGAGTCGGTGGGCCTCGCCGGAGACCGGATCGTGCTGTCGGCGAAGGTGTCGGCGGTGCAGGATCTGATCACCGTGTATCGCGAACTGTCGCGCCGTGGTGATTATCCGCTGCACCTGGGCCTGACCGAGGCCGGTATGGGCAGCAAGGGCATCGTCGCATCGACTGCGGCGCTGTCGGTGCTGCTGCAAGAGGGTATTGGCGACACCATCCGGATTTCGCTGACGCCCGAGCCCGGCGGTGATCGCACCCGTGAGGTGGTGGTCGGTCAGGAGATCCTGCAGAGCATGGGTCTGCGTGCATTCACCCCGCAGGTGATCGCCTGCCCGGGCTGCGGGCGCACCAGCAGCAGCTATTTTCAAGAGCTGGCCGACCGGATCCAGCGCTATCTTCGCGAGCAGATGCCGCTCTGGCGATCGCGCTATCCGGGCGTAGAATCGCTGCAGGTCGCTGTCATGGGCTGCGTGGTCAACGGCCCGGGCGAGAGCAAGCATGCCGATCTCGGCATATCGCTGCCAGGGTCGGGCGAGGCGCCCGTCGCGCCGGTGTTCATCGACGGGGAACGGGCGGTGACGCTCAAGGGTGAGCGCATCGCCGAGGAATTCCAGGCCATCGTCGACGACTACGTCGCCCGACGCTACGGCATCGACACATGAGTGCGGGCCTGCCTGGCGGCAGCCAGGGGGGCAGGGCGCCCGATCGGACACTATGAGCAAGCAGGACACGATCCGCGCCGTGCGCGGCATGAACGATGTATTGCCCGCGGACGAGCCGCTCTGGCGGCGCTTCGAAGACGCGGTTCAGGACACCATGTCCGCATACGGCTATGGTCGCATCCGCACGCCGGTGCTCGAGCACACGCGGCTTTTCGTGCGGGGCATCGGCGAGGTCACGGACATCGTCGAGAAAGAGATGTACTCGTTCACCGACGCGCTCAATGGCGAGGATCTGAGCCTGCGCCCCGAGAACACGGCGGGCGTCGTTCGTGCGAGCATCGAACACAATCTCACCTACAACGGCCCGCAACGGCTTTGGTATGCCGGGCCGATGTTCCGCCACGAGCGGCCGCAGAAGGGGCGCTACCGGCAATTCCACCAGGTGGGTGCCGAGTTGCTGGCGGCCCCCGGCCCGGTGGCCGATGCCGAGATGATCCTGCTCGGTCAGCGGCTTTGGGACAATCTCGACATCACCGGTGTGCGGCTCGAGATCAACTGCCTCGGCCAGGCCGATGAGCGGCGCGCGCACCGTGAGGCCTTGATCGGCTACTTCGAGGCGCACGCCGATCAACTCGATGAAGACGCGCGGCGCCGTCTGCACAGCAATCCGCTGCGCATCCTGGATACCAAGAATCCGTCGATGCAGGCGCTCGTCGAGGGCGCGCCGCGCTTGTCCGAGCATCTTGGCGAGGCCTCGCGGGCGCACTTCGAGGCGGTTCAGGCGATGCTGCTGGCGCGCAACCTGCCATTCAAGGTCAATCCGCGCCTGGTTCGCGGCCTCGACTATTACAACCTCACGGTGTTCGAATGGGTCTATGACGGCCTCACGATCTGCGGCGGTGGGCGCTACGACCCGTTGATCGAGATGCTCGGCGGCAAGGCATCGTTCGGTTGCGGTTTCGCCATCGGCGTCGAGCGCGTGCTCGAGATCCTGCGCGCGGGCGACGAACCGCGTCCCCAGGGGTGCGATGCCTACGTCGTGCACTTCGGCGCTGGCGTGGCGCAGGCCGCCATGAACGCTGCCGAGACCCTGCGCGATGCGGGCCTGAATGTGCTCATGCACACCGGCGGTGGCGGCGCCAAGTCACAGTTCAAGCGCGCCGATGCCTCGGGCGCTTTTGCCGCGATCGTGATCGGCGAAGACGAAGCCGCCAGCGCCGAAGTCACGATCAAATGGCTTCGCGATCAAGATCGGGAGCAACAGCGCGTGGCGCTGCCGATCCTGGCCGAGGTTCTGACCCAGGCCTTGCTCGCCTGAACCCACGGACCGCGACCGGCGATGCGCCGGTCCCCCATTGAGACAGACCAGATGGCATACGATTTCGAAGAACAGGAACAGATCGAGGAACTGAAGGCATGGTGGGCCCGCTACGGGGGGTTCCTGCTGACCGTACTCGTGATCGTTTCGGTGACGGTCGCCGGTTGGCGGCTGTGGGGCTGGTATCAGGCTCGTCAGGCAGGCAAGGCGGCCGTTGCGCTCAGCGTGTTGCGCGAGGCGGTCCGCACCTCGGATCTGCCCAAGGTGCGAGCCGCCGCGACCACGCTCGAAGCCGAGCATGCCTCGTCGATCTATGCGCCCATGGGGGCGCTGCTGGCGGCCAAGGCGCAATTCGAGGCTGGAGAGCTGGATCCCGCCGCGCAGTCGCTGCGCTGGGTGCTCGAGCATGCCGCGGACAGCGAATTCGAGCCGATCGCACGCCAGCGTCTGGCGGCGGTGCTGCTGCAACAGGGTAAGGCGGCCGACGCGCTGGCATTGCTCGAACAAGGACCGTCCCAGCCTGCATTCCGCGCCACCTTCGCGGATCGGCGCGGCGACATCCTGCTCGAAATGGGCCGCACCGCTGACGCCCGCAAGGCCTATCAGGAAGCGCTCGAACAACTCGGTCCGCGGGCATCGCTGCGCTCCAGTGTGCAGGCCAAGCTCGATGCGCTCGGGAGCGATTCATGAGCCATGATGCACGACGCCGGGCTATGCTGGCCGCGCTTGCCGGTTTGCCGCTGACTGCATGCACGAAGTACGGTGCCCCCGAGGTGCCGGTTCTTCAGCCCCTGAGCAACTCGATGACCGCGCCCACATGGCGATATCGCCTGGGCGCGGGCTCGACCAATCTGATGCCGGCGGCGGTGGCCGATCGGGTGCTGGTCGCCGATGCCGCGGGCGCCCTGGTAATCCTCGATGCCGCCTCGGGCAACCGCGTGGGTGGCTTCGAGACGCCAGCCCCCGTGGTCGCCGGTGTGGGCACGGATGGCAGCCGCCATGCCCTGGCACTGGCCGACGGCCGGCTCGCGGTCTTCGATGACGCCGGTACGCTCTTGTGGCAGGTGGAACTCGGTGCGGAAGCCCTGTCTGCGCCGTCGGTTGGCGCGGGCCTGGTGGTGCTTCGGCTAAGCAATGCGGCGATCGTCGCCTACGACATCCAGAGCGGAGTACGTCGCTGGATCCACAATCAGCGGCCGGTGCCCCTGGTTCTGCGGGCGCCGTCCTGGGCCACGATCGAGCCCTCGGCCGTGTTCATCGGCCTGCCGGCGGGGCGTTTGCTGGCGCTGGCGCCGGGCAATGGCGCCACGCTCTGGGAGTCGGGGGCCTCCCTGCCGCGCGGTACCAACGAGATCGAAAGGATCGCCGATGTGCTGGCTGCGCCCGCACGCGTCGGCGATCAGCTTTTTTCGCTGGCCTACCAAGGCCGTCTGGTCGCATTGAGTGCGGCCACCGGCAGGGTTGAATGGTTCAAGGATATCAACGGCTCGGGCGGCCTCGATGCCGACGCCCGTACCGTGGTCGCGATCGACACGCGCGATAACGTGCTCGGCTATGACCGCGCGGGCAACGCGCTCTGGACCAACGGCCAGTTGCGCGGGCGCCGTCTGGGGGTGCCGCGTCTGGTCGGCGGCCGCCTGTGGGTTGGCGATGCGATCGGCACGATCCACGTGCTCGATGCCGCCGACGGAC
>JAWKYG010000019.1:0-119334 GCA_041396585.1 Burkholderiaceae bacterium
CAAATCATGCGCAGAATCCTGGCCGATGACGGGTAGCGATCCTAGGTTTGCACGCCTGCTCCGACTGCGGAACACCTTTGCATTGATATATCTCGCTGGGTTTGCCCTCGGTTACTTTGGTAACGGAGGGGCGTTCGCAGATTGGCTGATGTGGATAGGGTTTGGCCTTGCGTTTGTCACGCAAGCGGTGTTTCTAGCGGCCCTGTTGATTTCACGCCGAGACCGGAAGACGAGCTGACCACCCAAGTTCGACTGTTAGAAGGGTGAGTGGCAGAGGGCTGTCGCTATTCATGGGATCTGGTCCTCATCGGACTGAGGTGGCTCACCACCATCGCGCGACATGATCCGGTCGAATGCATCGAAGTCGGCACGATCTCGGCGCTCGGCGAAGAAAGCGGCGGTATTCATGGCCGCCAGCTTCTCGGCCACTGCGGTAGCCACAAACTGATTGAAGCTGGTGCCATCGGCTTTGGCGCGACGTGCCACCTCTTCCTTGACGGAGGCGGGCAGACGCAGCGGGTAGGTGCTCTGAGAACGGCTCATGGGCAGATCCTCCGATAGGCGACACGGGGGCTGAGAACTTCGATGCCGAAGCGGTGGGGCGCCACACTGAAGTCGCGTTGATTGAACGTCACGATGGCCGTTGCCTGTCCGTTCACCGCCGCTTCGAGCACCAGCTCGTCGGCGGGGTCACGTAGCTGGGGCCGCCACAGGAAGTGCGTTTCTACGGGCTGGGCCATGGCGATGACCGCATCCACAAAGATTCGGACCTGATCGGCGGCCAGGCCGGCGGCCAGTTGATGCTCGGCACGGCTGCAGGTGGCTTCATATTCGACCGCTAGCGCGACATTGGCCACAAAGGTCAGTGATCCTTGGCGGGCGGCACGCAGAATTGCGGCGGACGCGCCGGCGGGGCTGCGCATGGCGGCCACAATGACATTGGTGTCGAGGACACATCGCATATCACCAATGATGTCACATCATTAGTGATATGTCTATAGATCCGGCGGTGCGATAAGCGCCGCCGGATAGTTCGTCAGATCAGGCCAGCCGAACTATGTCCAACACACATTTTTTCTTGGTCGGCGGAGCTGGTTTGCGGTTCGGGGCGGTTCATCTGCCGAGGTATTCGAAGCATGACCGGAATCTGGCAATGATCAGGCCGAGCTTGCGCAATGAATAGGTCGATCGGGGGGTACCTCGGGCCGACCCCAGCGTCGTAGACTGACCAAGACCGCTCTTGGGAACGACCATTCGCGAATGGGCCGGATTGGCAGGGGGAATCTGATGGGTGATGAATCGCTTTCGGCCAGCGCCGCAGCGTTGGCCTGGTTGGGGTTAGTGGACTCTGGCCGGTATCACGATTCGTGGCAGCAGATGTCGGCGTTTGCGCGCGGTGCGATCAGCGCCGATGACTTCGTTCAGAAACTGGCCGACGCGAGAGGTCCACTTGGCCGGGCAAGGTCTCGCAAGCTCTCACGCTCGACACCGATGACGCAGGTGCAAGGCGCACCAGATGGCGAGTACGTTGTCTTGGAGTTCGATTCGGAGTTTGCGAACGGGATGGCGTTGACCGAGCGGGTGACGCCGGTTCGGGAAGCCGATGGCTCGTTCAGGGTCGCGGGCTACTACCTGACATGATGCGTGGCCATCGGCTGGCGTTGGGTGGGGAAATTTCGTGATGCGAGGTGAGCATGTCCGAACGTGACGCAATCCTGGATCTGATCGCACCGTTTGCGAACAGCTTCGATACCAAACGCTGGTCACGGCAAGCGCGGTGATTTTCCTTAAGCTCAAGGACGGTGATTCGTTCGATACTCACCGTGTCTACGAAGTACATGTCGTGAAGAAAGTCGATGGCTGGCGGATCGTCGCCTTGGCGCAGCGCGTTCTTTGGAGCGAGGGGAACCCCGCGAATTACGCCGGTGCTCGCAGAGAAGTCGCATAGGGCTCCGAACGGGGGCTGATTTCGGGCCGCTCCGTTTTCCGCCTTTTGATGCCCGATCACGTTCAGTTGAAAGGCACGGGGAGGTCGGTTGAAAAACAGGGTTTTCGTCAATCTGGCTCTGGGGCTGTTGATGTTTTTCACCCTATTGTGGTGTTACGTACTGTTAGGGAGCGCCCCCTATGACGGTGCGAGAAGGGCTCTGTTCGGGGTTGCCGGTTGGGCCATCGCGATGGGGGCCGTCACCGTCACACGTTGGACCCTACGCAGGAAGAAATGAACCTGAAAGAACATTGGCCGGAGATCCAAAGAGTGCTCAGGCGAGGCCAGGCCTCGTCCATTTATTGCTCGTTCGCCACAATCAATGCTGATGGCACACCGAACGTGACCCCGGTGGGAACGGTCTTTCTGCGAGACGATTGCACGGGGTACTACTTCGATCACTACGCCGCGACCCTTGCGGCGAACTTGGACGCGAATCCGAGCGCCTGTGTGATGGCCGTTAGTTCGGGGCGCTTGTTCTGGTTCTGGTCGTTCCTGAAAGGTCGCTTTGCGTCGCCGCCGGGTGTACGTTTGTACGGGGTGGCATCGGCCAAAAGCCAAGCCACGAAAGAAGAACTCGCGGCCATCGAAGCGCGCGTCCGCCCGACGAAATGGCTCAAGGGCAGCTGTTTGCTGTGGACGGACTTCCGGTACGTGAGAGGCATCCAGTTCCATGCATTTCGGCCGGTGACTTATCCGGTCATGGTGCAAGGCTTGTGGGGGCAGGGGTGAAGGGCTCCCATGAAAACCGTCCCGGCCAAGACGGGGCGATGGCCGGTCAAGGGTCGCGGACAGGTATCGACATCCGGTCGTTCATCTCAGCGTGAGACACATCTGCGTTGTCGGCATTCACCGGATCTGTTTCCCTGGAGCTGGTGGCTAGGTCCGAAGAGATCGTCGCTTCCTTGCTGCAGGTCACACCGGCGGACCAATGCCGATCCACGATGGGATCGCGATCCATCGAAGCGCACAAGGTGGAAACCGGCGCTGTACTGAAGCCGCCTTTGATCATTGGCCCGGGATGTTTCGTGGCCTCTGGTGCCTATCTTCGGGGCGGATGTTTGCTCGATGCCAATTGCATCATTGGGCCGGGAGCGGAGCTGAAATCGTCGTTCATGTTCGCCGGGTCGAAGCTGGCGCACCGCTCAACTTCGTAGGCGATTCGGTGTTGAACGGCGATGTGAACCCTGGAGGCCAGGGGCATCGTGATGCAACTACCGAAATGAGCGGGAAAGCAAGGCTATCCGTGTTCGCGTCGATGGTCGCCTGCTGCAAACTGAGACGGTCAAGTTCGGGGCTTTGCTTGGAGACGGTACGAGTCAGTGCGAACTCGGTGATCGCTCCTGGCGCGATCTTGGCTCGGCGCACGGTGATTTCTCCGGGGCGAACTCGTTGATCAGGAACGAGACGACGCTTGGCGGCGTAGTCAGCAAATCATGCGCAGAATCCTGGCCGATGACGGGCGATCCCTGGGATTTGCACGCCTGCTCCGACTGCGGAACTGCCATTGATGTCTCTCGCTGGGTTTGCCCTCGGTTACTTTGGTAACGGAGAGGCGTTCTCGCAGATTGGCTGATGTGGATAGGGTTTGGCCTTGCGTTTGTCACGCAAGCGGTGTTTCTAGCGGCCCTGTTGATTTCACGCCGAGACCGGAAGACGGAAGAGCTGACCACCCAAGTTCGACTGTTAAGAAGGGTGAGTGGCAGAGGGCTGTCGCTATTCATGGGATCTGGTCCTCATCGGACTGAGGTGGCTCACCACCATCGCGCGACATGATCCGGTCAGAATGCATCGAAGTCGGCACGATCTCGGCGCTCGGCGAAGAAAGCGGCGGTATTCATGGCCGCCTTCTCGGCCACTGCGGTAGCCACAAACTGATTGAAGCTGGTGCCATCGGCTTTGGCGCGACGTGCCACCTCTTCCTTGACGGAGGCGGGCAGACGCAGGCGGGTAGGTGCTCTGAGGCGGCTCATGGGCAGATCCTCCGATAGGCGACACGGGGCTGAGAACTTCGATGCCGAAGCGGTGGGAGCGCCACACTGAAGTCGCGTTGATTGAACGTCACGATGGCCGTTGCCTGTCCACGTTCACCGCCGCTTCGAGCACCAGCTCGTCGGCGGAGTCACGTAGCTGGGGCCGCCACAGGAAGTGCGTTTCTACGGGGCTGGGCCATGGCGATGACCGCATCCACAAAGATTCGGACCTGATCGGCGGCCAGGCCGGCGGCCAGTTGATGCTCGGCACGGCTGCAGGTGGCTTCATATTCGACCGCTAGCGCGACATTGGCCACAAGGTCAGTGATCCTTGGCGGGCGGCACGCAGGGTGCGGCGGACGCGCCAGCGGGCTGCGCATGGCGGCCACAATGACATTGGTGTCGAGGACACATCGCATATCACCAATGATGTCATCTTGGCGACGATGCTCATCTGCTGGTCTGACGGTACGATAAGCACCGCGTGGTTGGTCGATCAGTCGAACGGTGGCTGTCAGCGACACCGGTCGGCGGAGCTGGTTTGCGGTTCGGGGCGAAGTTCAGCCTGCCGAGGTATTCGAAGCATGACCGGAATCTGGCAATGATCAGGCCGAGCTTGCGCAATAAATAGGTCGATCGGGGGTACCTCGGGCCGACCCAGCGTCATAGACTGACCAAGACCGCTCTTGGGAACGACCATTCGCGAATGGGCCGGATTGTGGCAGGGAATCCTGATGGGTGATGAATCGCTTTCGGCCAGCGCCGCAGCGTTGGCCTGGTTGGGGTTAGTGGACTCTGGCCGGTATCACGATTCGTGGCAGCAGATGTCGGCGTTTGCGCGCGGTGCGATCAGCGCCGATGACTTCGTTCAGAAGCTATCCGACGCGAGAGGTCCGCTTGGTCAGGCAACGTCGCGCAAGCTCTCGCGCTCGACACCGGCAGCGCAGGTGCAGGGCGCACCAGATGGCGAGTACGGTGTCTTGGAGTTCGATTCCGGGGTTGCGAATGGGATGGCGTTGACCGAGCGAGTGACGCCGGTTCGTGAGGCCGATGGCTCGTTCAGGGTGTCCGGGCTACTATCTGACATAGCGCGCGGCCATCGATGGATGCTGGATGGCGAATCTCTTGGGGAGCGTGAGCATGTCGAGGATCGTCGTGAATCTGATCGCGCGGTTTGCGAACAGCTTCGATACCAAACGCTGGTCTCGGCTCGGCGACTGCCTGGATCAGCGCGGCCCACATTGACTATGCCGATCTGCGCGGCACGCCCGCATGGAGGTGTCGCGATCGAGTTCGTCGGCAGCCGCATGCGGGCGCTGCGAGGGTTACAGACGCATCATCTGCTGAGCAACTTTGAAGTCGATGTGCAGGCTGATACGGCTCTGGTCATTGTCAGCGCGGTGATCTTTCAAGGCCGAGGACGGTGATTCGTTCGACACTCACTGCGTCTACGAGGTGCATGTCGCGAGAAGGGCCGATGGCTGGCGGATCTCTCCTGGCCCAGCGCGTTCTATGGAACGTGGGGAATCTGCAATTCATGGTGGCGTTCATCGAAAGCTTGCGTAGCTTCTCGCATCGGAATTGGCCGGGCTCGTCGGCCGCACTCGCGAGTCTTGGGCCGGTCGGGTCGAGGAATCTGCGAGATCTCGTTGAAGACAGTTGTTCACGCACTCGATGCTGGGAGACTTGTCGTTCGTCTTGCTTCAGTGCGTATCTTCGGGACGGGTGTTGGCGCACTGCTCGGTGCATCATCGGGCCAGGTATCGCAGCCAATAGGCGACAGCGAGATGCAAACCTTCCCATGAATCCTGATGCCGTCATCGGATCGGTGTACGGAGAGGCCGATCTAGATGGCAACGAGGGTTATCGAGAAGGGTCGCCTTCCTCCAAATCCCGTTGGTCTACCCGGCTAACGCTGAACTTCATTGAGAAATGAAAGCTGAAGAGATTCAGGAACTGTGCGACAAGATGCCGCGTGCGCCACGTCGCGGCTGCGTGGTCCCGCGTGGATAGCTGCCCAGAAGGACAGGCAATTCGACGGATGAGTCGATACCAACGACAACACGGATGGTGGCAGGCAGTGGACAAATTCGCGCATATGAAACTGGCATTGGCCGAAGGCCGGCAGGCGTTGCCTGCCTGTCTTCCGTCCGCCCGTCGGATGCGCGTGCTTATTCGCGGCGGCCAGGTCAGCCACGGGCTACTGCAAGCCCCGGGGTCGGCGCACGCGGAAGCGATGTGTCTGAACCAGGTTCAAGGCGATCTCTCGGACGTCTGTGCATTCGTCACGCTGGAACCGTGTTCGTTTCATGGGCGAACGCCGTCCTGCGCCCATGAGCTGGTGAAGCGAAAGATCGGGCGTGTCGTGGTGGCGATCCTGGATCCCGACCCGAGAAATGCCGGCAGGGCGTTGAAGAATTCTGAAGGCGCGGGCATTGCCGTTGAGGTCGGAATCTTGGAGAAGGAGGCTATGGCGGACTTGTCCGTGTACCTCGCCCTGCCAGACAACTTCCTGCCTGATCGCGTGGCTGATCCTATGCGGGAAGCGGCCCGGAAGTTCAGTGGCCTGGTTGCCGATGGCAGCGGGCGATGCCGACTACCTGTTTGAGCTCTGCGAGGCGACGATGCGCACGCACGTCGAGTCGACGTGGGGGCACTGGAACGCAGCTGAGGATTCGTCAGGAGCTGGCGAGGCTGGCGAGGCGGTACAGGTACCGCGGCGACGGTTCGTCGGTGAATGTCGGGTAGGCGCGATCGTCTGCCACTTCGAAGGCGACCCGATTGTGCTGGAGCAGCTCTACATCGCCCCCGAACATCAGGGCCGCGGCATCGGGAGCGCCGTGGTCCAGGCGATCCTGAATAGAGCTAGATCGTCTGGCGTTGGGGTGACGCTTTCCGTGTTGGTGAATCCTGCCAAGGTGTTCTATGGCGGTTCGGGATTTAAGGTGGTTGGAAACCGGGTCCGCCTACAAGCTCGCGTGGCATTGATGGCGACCTTGCTGCCAATCGCGGTCGCTGGCGCAACTCGATGCCCGTGGCCAAAGATGGCGAGATTCCCGAGCAGTGCACCTGAAGGAGTGTCAGTTGCCTGCATTGCCTGCCGAAGCTTGCGCGCGCTACTTGAAGCGGTTCGGTGGCCCCGGGGATTTCCCGCGGTTCAGGCGAGGCATCGGCGACGCGTTCTGCCGTCGAGGAATGTGGGGGTAGGGTTGCGCGGCGGCGCCGTTGGCGAAGCCTCGGCCGGTTCAGGCCGAGCGTCTTGCCCGCTGCGCGGGTGCGGGCTCGAACGGAATTTCGCGTCGCGCTTGGTCTTGTCGGTTGCAACGGACTTGTCAACGGACTCGCCCGCGATCACGCCGCCCGGGACTGTCGCACAGCGGCATCCAGCACCGTCACCGTATCCCCCGGGCGCAGCCAGCCCCGTGCACGATGCGTGCCAGTGATGCCGCCATGGCCACGCAGCGCGTTGTAGCCGCCGGATCCCAGCACGGCCTCCATGCGCGAGCACGGGGCGCACGGGCCCGTTGCTTCGATCACGACCTCGGATCCGATCCGGCAGAGCAGCGTCTGGTCCGGGAACAGCGGTGCCAACGCCGCCAGATTGAGCCCCTGGATGACCAGGTTGCGGCGAAGCAGGCGGGCGTCGATCTCGTCACGGTTCAGCAGTGAGGCGATGACCGGCAAGTGCTCGGCCTGCAGCAAGGTGAGTTCGCGGCGCCTGGCCTGATCACCAGTGCGGACCTTGTCTGCACGATGATCGCCGCGCAGGCCACGGCCCGGTTCCGCCAGGGCCTCATCGGCCCAATCGGCGGGCGCCCGTCGCCCGGGACGGAGGACGATCGCCTCGAGGCGGCCCGGCCTGCCGAACTGAACGGTCAGTTCCCGCAGGCCGCCGCTGGCCGATCGAGTGGCGGGCATGATTGTTCGCAATGCCGGTGACGGAAGGCGCCGTCAGGCAGCCGCCAGCCGCTCGCGTGAATCGATGACGGTGGGCAGAAACTCGGTCACCGTCGGGTGAATGGGTAGCGCATTGCGCACCTGCTGCCAGGTTCCGCCGCATGCCATGACCAGACCGATGGCCTGAATAACCTCGTCAGCTTCGATGCCGAGAATCGTCGCACCAAGGAAGTGGCCGCTGTCTTCGTCGATCAGCAGCTTGATCATGCCCACGGTCTCGCTTTCCTCCTTGGCGCGGCTGACACCCTGCATCGCCTGTACGGCCATGCTGATGTGGCGGCCCTGTGCCACCAGCTTGCGCGCATCCGCTTCGTAGAGGCCCACGTGCGCCAGCGGTGGATCGGTGAACATGGCGTAGATCGTCGGGCGGTCGTCCACGCTGCGTTGCGCGCCGGCCAGGTTGTCGGCCAGGATCTGATGATCGTGATAGCTGGTGTGCGTGAAAGCGCCCCGCCGGTTGATGTCGCCCAGTGCCCAGATGCCCGGCACATTGGTCTGCAGGCGCTCGTTCACTTCGACATAGCCGCGCTCGTTCGTGGCCACACCGACCGTGTCCAGACCCAGGTCGTCCGTGTTGGGTGTTCTGCCGGTCGCCACCAGCAGGTGGCTACCATTGATGATGCGCTCGTCGGCGAGCTTCACGCCGATGTCGCCCGGGTTCTCGCCCGGTGCAACCCGCGCAACGGCCTGCCCCATGTGCAGATCGATGCCCTCGGCACGCAGTGCGTCGGCAAGCATCTGCGCAACGTCGGTGTCTTCGCGCGATACGAGGCGCGGCCCCGATTCAACGACCGCCACCTCGGAGCCAAGTCGCCGAAAGATCTGTCCGAGCTCGAGGCTGATGTAGCCGCCGCCGATGATCACGAGCTTGCGCGGCAGTTCCTGCAGTGCCAGCACACTCTCGTTGTCGAGAAAGGGCTGGTCTGCCAGCCCCGATATCGGAGGAATGAAGGGCCGGGTGCCCGTATTCAAGACGACGTGTGGGGCCTCGAGCAGACGCTCTGCGGCCTGAATCCGGTAGCCATGGTCACCGCGCCCGGCAAGCCGGGCGTGAGCCTTGATGATCGTCAGCCCGTCCAGACCGCCGAGCCATTGCTCCAGCCCATGTCGAGACGCTTCGACACGTGTCTGCATGCGCTGCATCGCCACGGCAAAGTCGATCCGCGCATCGTCCACATGAACGCCGAACTCGCCGGCCCGGTAAACCAGATGCGCCACGCGTGCGGATTTACGTAGCGTCTTTGTGGGCGTACAACCGCGGTTGACACAGGTGCCGCCCAGATCGCGCGCCTCGATCAGAGCCACCCTCTTGCCCTGGCCCACCAGATGGGCGGCCAGGAACGGCCCGGCCTGCCCGGCGCCAATGACCACCAGATCGAACGGTTCAACGGTGCTCATGACGGCACCTCGATACAGCACAAGACCAGCAGACGGTTCGCATTTCTTTGCCTCCTTCCTGGTGCCGGAGGCGCTGAGGCGTACTCACCCCAGCTTCTCCAGCGCCAATGCATTGATGCAATAGCGCAATCCTCTCGGTGCGGGCCCGTCAGGAGAAACGTGCTCCGGGTGACGAACAACACTACTGCGCGCGGGAAACCCGCCTGGGCAGGCGCCATCCATCGCGCGGGTAATGGCAGGTGTAGCCGTTCGGGTAGCGCTCCAGGTAATCCTGGTGTTCGGGCTCGGCCTCCCAGAACGGGCCGGCCGGAGCCAGTTCGGTAACCACGCGCCCGGGCCACAACCCCGAGGCATTCACATCCGCAATGGTTTCCTCGGCCACGGCGCGTTGCTCGGGCGAGGTGTAGAAAATGGCCGAACGGTACGAGGTGCCGCGATCATTGCCCTGCCGGTTCAGCGTGGTGGGATCGTGAATCTGAAAGAAGAACTCCAGCAGCTCCCGGAAGCTCAGCGTGGCCGGATCGAACACCACCTCGAGCGCCTCGGCGTGGGTGCCGTGATTGCGATAGGTCGCGTTCGCCACGTCGCCGCCACTGTAGCCAACACGGGTGCTCTTCACGCCGGGCAGCTTGCGCACGAGATCCTGCATGCCCCAGAAGCATCCTCCCGCAAGAATGGCGGTTTCCGTTGTCGACATCGCATGATCTCCAAAGCTGAAGGGTAAGAAAGGGCGCGCGTTTCATCCCCTTGGTATGAGTTCCCGGTGCTGCCTGACGGCAGGCAGCCAGGATTCTTGCCGCCCGACACAGCATTAGAACCGAACTGCGGGTGTCTTCTCGATGCGTAGGGCCATTGCCGGTCCCGAACGGTTTGCGATTCGTTGGGTTCCGGCGCACCCGCCGGGCGTCCGCCACTGCGATTTGGGAGTAGGTTTGGACGGTAATCCCCGTCGCCCTTTTTCCGAGGCTCAGAAGTGGAAACTTCAAGCGGCCGTGGCCAAGCGCTGTTTCGGAGTGATACCGCCTGATGCCATGTTCGGGCGTTCATGATTGTCGGTCCACATCCTAGGCGGTGATGCCGGTGGTCCGAAAGGCGTGACAGCAGATCTCGGTGTCGATACCGGCCGCGACATGGACGGGCTCGACATCGACGAGATCGAGGATGCCGGCCTGGTCGCACCAGTCCGCGAGGGCCACCGTGGCGTTGAAGTACGACCACCGAGTGTTCGGGTTGCGGCCTCGCTGTCCCAGGGCACTCCTTCGTTTACGCACCTCGGGGCGTCGCAATCATGAACGACTACGCGCCGCCCTCGCAGATGCCGGCTTGAGCTTCCGAATGCGATCCAGAACCAATGCCGGCGCTTGATTCATCTCCATGTTGGCCATACAGCGTACAAGACGCCCTGGGCGCTCGATATGGGCCTTCGCTTTTTCGAGATCGGTAAGAATCGAGTGATAAGCACGGCCTGCCTTTGCGAGGGCCGGTAGCGGGATTCGACCATCGTCAAGCATCATGGCCAGATCGATCAAGTCGCGAGAGTCGACTGCATCATCGGCCCACCGGTCGGAGTTGGCCAGCAGCTTCTCAGTGACCTGATCGACGTGGCTGAGAACACTCACACCGCACACTGAGTTTTCACCATCGCGCGGGCAGTCGAACTCAATTCGCGCCTCGAGCATGATTTCGAACTTGATGGGTACTGCGTCAACTTCAATAAGCGTGCGGATGCCGTACTGGTCCATTCTGGGATCGCGCAGCAGCTTTACCGGCTCGGTGAACAGTCCCTCGATTCCTTTGTTCGTGACGATGCCACGAATCTCACGATATGAGTCCAGCGCCGATACGCGGAAGTCGACGTCTCGGGATTCACGGTATTCGCCATGCAGCATCGCAATCGCGGTGCCACCGCCAAACAGGCATTTGTGTGCGGCAAAAGTTGCCGCATCGATCGCCGCCAGGAGTCTGGCGATACGTTGATGGTGCGGACGCTCAAACAAGCATTGCGCCGTTGCCATAGCGCTTCACCAGGTGGGCAATGAAATCCCGCTCCGCGGGCGTGAGCTTCGATTGATCGACGTGCCGCCAGTTTCGCTCATACAACGCGAAGGCTTCTTGCTGCGTGAGCGTCTGGCCATGGCGGTGCCAGGCAACTTGCTCGAGCTGCGGATAGTCGGCCAGCCGGACCGCATCTTCACACGCGAGCTCCGGCGCTGCATCGGCGTCCCCGACAACATTCATTTGCAGGCCGAGGGCATGGAACACGTTCAGGTACGCACCCATCGTGACCGATGGCGCGCCTTGCTCAATACGGTGAAGTGTCTGGCGAGACATGTTGGCGGCCCGCGCAACGCTACCGGCGGCGATTCGCATCTTCTTGCGGCGCAAATGCAATAGCAGCCCGAGCGACTTCAACTGGCGCTCGGCAACGGCATCTGGAGGAGCTTGGCTTGGCATAACAAAATTGTACCGTATTTCACGCATGTGTGCAGAATGAGAGTCAAACGAAATCCCGCTTGGGATCCTGCCAGCAAGACCCGCCCTCGATGCAACAACCGATGGCATCACTGTGCGGCCATTGCGCGGCTGCGCTTCAATGGCTCGAGCAGCCGCGAGCTGCAGCCCTGCGAGTACGGGCGTCAGCCGTGGCTGCCGCACAGCGGCTGGCCGATCGATGCCAACGAGATGCGTCCGCTTCTCCGGCGCGCCAACGCAGCGAGCGGTGCAACCTTCGATGATTTCGCCGTGTCGGCCTGGGGCGGCGATCCGTCGAGAGCTAATTCAATACGCTGCCAGCCCGCCCCCTCATCGCGCAGTATCTTCCGCCGACCCATTGGCATACGATGGCTGACAAGCACTGTTCGCGCTCGTTGTTTGTCTTGCGGAGGGTACGATGCCCGCGCTCAAGATCATGACGTTCAATGTCCAGATGCTGCCGCTCACGGCGCAAGCAGTGAGCGGCCAGAGCGATATTGCCGAGCAGACGGCCGATCGGGTCGCCGATGCGATCTTTGGCCTGCCGGCTACCGAGCAGCCGGATGTCATCGCCTTCAACGAGGTGTTCAACGAAGACGGGCGCGCACAGCTGCTGAAGCGACTGCGGCCGGTCTGGCCGGCCGTGATCGACAAGCTTTGGGACGGCGTGCTGGAAGACGATGCTGGGCTGATGCTGTTCAGCCGCTTTGCCTTCCTGCCACTGCCCACCGGCGGTGACCGGCTGCAACGCTTCTTTGGCGACAGCGCGGGCGCCGACAGCCTGGCGAGCAAGGGCGTGGGCATCGTCCAGATCGCCGCGCCGGTGGGGCAGACCACGATCGCCTTTACGCATCTGCAGGCCTCGTACGACACCGAGGATCAGTACAGCGCCATTCGTGCCAAGCAGCTCGATGCCATCCATGCCGCACTGGAAGAGGTCATCGCCGCCGATCCCGCCCTGCGCGGGCGGGTGATCGTGATGGGCGATCTCAACATCCGGGGCGACTCAGGGGCGGTTTCGGGCGAGTGGGCGGCGCTGTTCGAGCAGGGCGGCACACAATTGTTCGCGGGCACCCTGGACGGCTGGAAAAGCTACATGCATCCGCCGGGCGCAACCGGCGCAGACGAAGGGCAGACCAATCTGGACTTCGCCGACACCGGCAGGCGGCAGCGGCTGGACTACATCTGTCTCGCCAAGCCGGGTGTTGCCGATGTCGTGCTGGTGCCGCAGCACATGCGCATTCGCCTGTGCAACAGTTCGGATCATTTCGCGCTGGAGGCCGTGGTGCACGTGGCCTCGCCGCACGCTACGCCGGCGGACGCGATCGATGCACTGGGAATCATGCCCAATGTCGGTGGGCAGCCGGCGCAGCCGAGCACGATCCGGCCCTGCGCATTGGACTTCCGGTTCGACGGCAGCTACTAGTGGTTGTTCGTCCATGCGCCCGGCACCTACACATTCCACAAGACGCCTGGGCTGGCGCTCGAGTGCTATCTCGAGTCGGATCTGAGCCACGCGATCGAACGGCTCGACACCCTGGACCTGCGCCTGCTGCCCTCCGCGTTGCGGGCGGGGTTCCGCGAAGCGCGGATCGATCCGCGCGGGGAGACCTTCGTCAGCCGCGAGCCGTTCTTCGTGCTGGTGAGGCCCCTTGGAACGAAGACCGGCGAGGCAACGGTCTGGCTGACCGAGCATCAGGGCGAGAGCGATGTGACCGCGATCGCGCTTCAACTGCACCGCTCGGTGCTATCGAGCTTCCCGGTGGGGCAGCGGCTGGGCGATCACGACCTCTGCTGGTTCCGTGCGGTGATGCCGCCCACCTACGCCGGCACGCCGCGCACGGAGCGCTTCATCGTGCGCAATCCGACCGGTGGCACGGTCACCACCTCGCTGCTCGATGCGGCGCAGCAACCCATCGCCGCGGCAGCGTCGAGCCCGGCGGCGAGGGTTGAGACCTCGGCCGATTTCATGGGCGGTGAGCCGGTGTTCCTGGTGCTCAAGCGCGGCAGCGACCAGCTCGCAGGCTTTGACGTGACCTGGGTGAGCCCGGTGTGCTTCATCGACCTGGCCGATCCGTTCTATCTCTATGTCATGGACGAGACTGGCGTCGACGCGCTCGGCGCCGGCGAGCCCGATCGCAAGCTGCGCACGGTGTCGTTGCCCGTGCCGGATGTGGTTTCGGACGGGCTCTATACCTTCACCTGCACGATCACGCGCTTCCCATGAACTTGCGCGCGCCCTGTGTTGTTCCAGCCCTAGCGACTGCCGCTGCCAGGGCACAAGGAAGCAATCATGACCACCTATGTCCTGCGCCAGACCCGCGTCACGCTCGAAGGCAAGGTGAGCGGCGTTTCCATGCCGTTCATGCTCGCCGCGGGCGAGCAGCCGCTGATCTCGGTCTCGATGGTTCCCGATAGCGCCCATGCCGCGGCGCTGCTCAATGCGGCCGGGGTCGCCAATCCGTTTGGCGAGATCACCTGCTCGGTGCGGATCAAGGCCACGGCTTTCGGCCTGCCGTTGTTCACACAGCGCTTCCATGCGCTGGTGGGCAAGACCGTGCGCATTGCCGGCAGCCTCTGCGATGCCACCGTGCCCACGACGGGTCAGACGGTCAGCGCCATCTATCCGCTGGGGCTGCTGGTTGCCGCGGCGCCGCTCGAGGTCTATGACATCGACGGCTGGCCCGTGGCGGTGCGCGACTATGACGTGTTTGCCTTTTCGCACATCCGCAGCCTGCTGGGCGATCCCGGCGTCGATGAAAGCCGAACCTTGTCGGTGACGGTTCCGTTTCCCTGGCGCCCTTCCGGGGCGGCTACGCCGTTCTTTCGGCTCTACCCCGAGCCACTGCTCGACGAAGTCGCCAGCCATGATCTGACGCTTGCCCCGGCCGTGGCCAACGGCCCCGACACGCTGACGATCACCGTCGAGACGGGTCTGGTTGCCGACGGCCACGGTGCCCTGATCGGCCAGATCGGTCTGAGCTACGACGAACCCGAACTGGCAGATTTCTGTCCGCCGGGCACGTGTACGCACGACGGCAAATGGTGCTCGTTCGAGGGCGATCTCCGGTACATGCGCGTGCCGCCGCAGGTGCCCTATGCGCAGCCGGGCGACCTGGCGTTATCGCCCGGCGATGGCAGGGGCATCATCTCCGGAGTTGTCGCTGCGGTGAAACCGTTCCAGGTCTATGACCATATGGGGCTGTTCATCGACAACGGGCGCACGATCCGTCACTGCACCGCGTCGGCCGATAGGGCCGAGGCCGAGGATCTCTTCACCCAGCAGTTCACGATCCGGTTCGCCGGCCTGATCGAGGTCGCCGAACACAAGGTGCCAGCGGGTGGTCTGCGCGACGACGTGTTGCGCTTTAGCTGGCCGGGCGCCATCACGCAGACGGTGGAGGAGGTCTACCGCACCGGGCGCAACACGCTCAATCCGCGCTGGACCTATGCCGCCCGCTATCCGGCCATCGCGCTGACCGATCCGCTGGATTCGAACAAGCCCTTCCGTGTTTACCAGGTCGCACCCGAGGCGCGGCGGGTACGGCTGTTCTTCATCGATCCCGAGCGGCATACGCCGGGCGATGTCGATGTCACCGAAGGCATCGTGCGCCTGCAGGATGCGCCGACGTTTCCGCCAGACCCGGCGCGTCCGGGCGATCCGCCCAGGCGCTGGGATGCGGTGCTCGTCAAGCCGCAGCCGCAGGTCGAGGCCGAGGTTCGGCCCAGCCTTCAGCGCGTGGTCGATGCAGCAAAGAAGATCGAGGCGCACTATCGTTTCTTCGCCTATTCGCGCGGCGAGATCGGCGTGCTGCCGGAGTTCAATGCGCCACCCGCGGGTGACCCGGTCTGGGCCGGGTTGCCGGCGGGCGCCGACTGGTGCGCGGGCACGATCGGCGCGATGTGCTCCAGCTTTGTCTGGACGGCGGTGCAGCATGCCAACGACAGGCGCCCGGTGGGCAGTCTCCCGATCGTTCTGGAAGACCGGCGCGAGCCCGAGGATGCCAACACGGGCCGCGTGTATGGCGCGTTCGACGGGCTCTACCGCTATGAAGAGGATGAGCGTGCGGGCGCCGCGAAGGGTCTGGTCAAGTATCTCGCCGCGAAGATCAAGGCCACGTTCGACGATTCCATACCGGGCGTGGTCTATGCCGCGACGCCCGGGCTGGCGGGCCTGCGCGACACCACCGCGGCGAACGTCGCGAACCAGACCGCCAACGCCTTCGCCTTCGACAGCCCCCATGACCTGGGTGAGACCTGGCGCAGTCCGGGCAGGGGCGAAACCATCGGCCCGCAGCAGACGGCCGATTTCTGGGACATCAAGCCCATCGACGGCGCGGTGCGCCATCCCGGGGGCGGGCTGGGCGTTTATGGCCAGGTGATTGCGCTGCAGCTGTCGGCGCCGCGCTGGCAGACCGTGCCGCTGTTTCGCAAACGCGACGACGATCCCGGCCGCGGCCAGGCGCGCTTCATCGTGCTGCTCGATGGCGCAGTGGTGGCGGGCGCGACGGTGCGCATCGATTTCGGCTGCTTCAGCTGCGTGAGCACTGCCAACCGCGAGCTGGCGGCCACGCTGCAGCTCGAAGCCGGGCGGCATTTCGGCGAGGCCTTCATGATCGTCAAGAATCCGGCGACCGGCAACGACGAGACTTTTCGCACGACCGCACCCGCCGAGTTCATGGTCACCGCGGGAAGCAGTGTCGACGTGGTGCTTCGGCTACAGCCGCCTGATGACCTCTGGCGTGTGATCGACGTGGTGATCGACGCAGACATCCACGACCGCTCGTTCTGGGGCGGTGACAGCGATGCCAGGCACATCGTCCTGACGCCATCGTTCGAGTTGCGCCAGGATCTCTCCGATCCGCCCGGGGCCGGCAAGGAGGAGCGCAACACCGTACTGAGCGCCGAACACTACTGGCGGACCGAGCCCGCGGTGGGCAGCGGCGTGCACATCGGACTGTCGCTGACGGCCAAGTTCGATCCGGCGGACCGCTCGGTGACATGCCATTGCCGTACCGCGCTGTACGACACCAGCGACGGTGGCATCTTCGGGCTGCTCACCAGCCATGAGGTCGATCAGATCGATGAGCAGGAGGTTCGCGTTGCGGCGGATCAGACGAGGGTGGTGCTGAACGGCGCGGCATTTGCGAGCGACGAGACCGTGCCCGAACGGGCGACGGTCACGGTGAAGATCACCAACCGGCGGCGGCCGTCGTGAGGATGGTGCTTGGCAAAGCTTGGACCGTGAGTGTCACGGCAGACCTGCTTTGTCGAGCCGGCTTGAATTCGAAATCACGCCTGCAAGTTTTCAGTGTGTTCGGTTGCTCGCCGGCACGAGAGGCAAGCGCGTCAGAGACAAGAGTGACTTTCTACTGGGAAGGCGAAACGCAGCATTGCTGCTACGCCTGCGAGAAGACGAAGTTTGCGTCACCTGACGATGCTTCTGTCATCAATCTGTTCGCGTGGTAGCCCTTTGCTCACTGCGTTCCGCATAGAATCGACGCCTCGCGCTGACCCCATCAGTTCGCCAGCGCACGGTGGCGCAATCATCCGTGCACTACCGACAACCATTTGACGAAAGCACAGCGACCTACATTCACCCGCTGGTGGTCCAGCGCCAATTCCGGATCTCGGGCATGTCCCGCCCGTGTTCCCGGATGTACTGTTTGTGCTCGCCGAGTTTGGTCATGAGTCGTGCCTTCAAGGCGGCGCCTGCAGCGCCAGTATCCGGCAGCCGGTCGATGGCGTTCATCACCAGGTGGAAGCGGTCCAGTTCATTCAGCACGGTCATATCGAATGGCGTGGTGATCGTGCCCTCTTCCTTGTAGCCGTGCACATGAATGTTGTCGTGGTTCGCGCGCCGGTATGTCAGTTGATGGATGAGCGACGGGTAGCCGTGAAACGCGAAGATGACAGGCTTGTCCCGCGTAAAGAGTTTGTCGAATGCCTTATCGCTCAGGCCGTGCGGGTGATCATCCGCGGGCTGAAGCTTCATCAGATCGACGACGTTGATGACCCGGGTGCGGATCGCGGGCAGTTCCTCGCGCAGGATCGACGCCGCGGCCAGTGTCTCCAGGGTGGGTACATCACCGCAGCAGGCCAGGATGAGATCCGGGGATTCATCCGAACTCTCTTCGCCTTTCTCATTGCCGGCCCAGTCCCAGGTGCCGATGCCCTTGGCGCAGTGCGCCACCGCAGCGTCCATCGTGAGCCACTGCGGCGCAGGATGCTTGCCGGCGACCACCACGTTGACATAGTGGCGACTGCGCAGGCAATGGTCCATCACCGACAGCAGGCAGTTGGCATCCGGCGGCAGATACACCCGCACGATCTCCGCCTTCTTGTTCACGACGTGGTCGATGAAGCCGGGGTCCTGATGCGTGAAACCGTTGTGATCCTGGCGCCAGACGTGTGAGGCCAGGAGATAGTTCAGCGATGCGATCCTGGGCCGCCAGGGCAGTTGCGCGCTGACCTTCAGCCACTTGGCGTGCTGGTTGAACATGGAATCCACAATGTGGACAAAGGCCTCGTAGCAGTTGAATACGCCGTGTCGGCCGGTGACCAGGTAGCCCTCCAACCAGCCCTGGCACTGATGCTCGCTGAGAATCTCCATCACCCGGCCAGACGGCGCGAGCCATTGATCGCCTGGGGCGGTGGCAGCAAGCCACTGGCGGTTGGTCGTCTCGAACAGCGCGGCCAGGCCGTTGGATACCGTTTCATCCGGTCCGAATACTCGGAAGTTACGGGCGGCCTGGTTGGCGTTGGCGACATCGCGCAGGAACGGTCCGAGCACGCGTGTGTCGCCCACGCCGGGCGCGCCCGGTGCCGGCACTTGCGCAGCGTATTCGCGGTAGTCGGGAAGATGCAGGTCGCGAAGCAGCAGTCCACCATTGGCATGCGGATTGGCGCCCATGCGTCGGTGCCCGCGTGGCGCCAGCGCGGCCAGGGTGGGGCGCAGGCGGCCGCCTGCGTCGAACAGCTCGTCGGGCCGGTAGCTAAGCAGCCAGTCTTCCAGCAACTGCAGGTGACCGGCGTGATCGGCCGGGTGCAATGGCACCTGGTGCGAGCGGACGTTGCCCTCGATGGGGTGGCCGTCCACCTGGCTGGGGCCGGTCCAGCCCTTGGGGGAGTTGAGCACGATCATCGGCCAGCGCGGGCGTTCGGTGGGCCCGCCCTGTCGTGCCTGGCGCTGAACAGCCTGAATCGTGTGCACCGCCTGATCCAGCGCCGCGGCCATGAGCGCATGCATTGAGGCGGGTTCGTGCCCTTCGACAAAGATCGGCGCCCAGCCGCAGCCGCACAGAAACTGCTCGAGTTCCTGGTGGGAAATTCTTGCCAGCACCGTCGGGTTGGCGATCTTGTACCCGTTCAGATGCAGGATCGGCAGTACGGCGCCGTCGGTGACGGGATCGAGAAATTTGTTGGAGTGCCATGCGGCGGCCAACGGCCCGGTTTCGGCCTCGCCGTCACCCACCACGCAGGCGACGATCAGATCGGGGTTGTCGAAGGCCGCGCCGAAAGCGTGGCTCAACGAATAGCCCAGTTCACCGCCTTCGTGGATGGATCCAGGGCACTCGGGCGAGGCATGGCTGGGAATGCCGCCCGGAAACGAAAACTGCCTGAACAGCCTTTTCAATCCGGCTTCATCGAGGCTGATGTCGGGGTAGACCTCGCTGTAGGTTCCTTCAAGATAGACGTTGCTCACCACGGCAGGGCCGCCGTGTCCGGGGCCTGAAACATAGATCATGTTCAGATCGCCGGCCGTGATCACCCGGTTCAGATGTGCGTAGATGAAGTTCTGCCCCGGCGTGGTGCCCCAATGCCCGAGCAGCATCGGCTTGATATCGGACAGGGCCAGTGGGCGCCTGAGCAGAGGGTTATCCCAGAGGAAGATCTGCCCGACCGACAAGTAGTTCGCGGCCCGCCAATAGGCGTCCAGATCCCGGAGAGCGGCATTGTCGTGCTCGGCATTCATGCAGGCAATGCTAGCGCTTCGATCGGGTCTGTGCCTTTGCGCTGGCGCAAGTCATTGCCCATACCGGAGGCGACAAACAGAGGCGTGGCAGACACCCTCCAGGCCTCGGCGAATGGAAATCTGGCACGCGATCAGCAAGGGCGTGCGCCGAGTTCCGGATGCTCAGGCCCTGCCCGCCGCGACCATGCAGCACGGTGATCTCACGGCCTATGCTGCCCTGGATGACAACTAGAACGCGCTGGAGGGCAGGGTGTAGGAATATTGCCGGGAGGAGCCACGCGAGTACACGTCGCTGGCAACTTTCCGAATGCTGTCGATGGAGGCATCGAATGCGGCCAGGATGCTGTCCGGATCAGCAGACACTTCCGGGTGAAGCTTCTGCAAGGTGGCAACGTTCAGATAGAACGTCAATTCGACAGCCTGCGCATAACCCCAGAATTGAACCTGATGCGTGTCCGGATTGTATGAGCGTGTGGGGTTCGGAAATTGAAGACTCATGAGTTCGTGCTTCTTCAGCAGGGGGTGCAGCATTGGCGCATGCCGCGCGTTGGCGCAGATTCTTCGCAGAAGCCGGTTGGGTTGAGCGTCCATCCATTCACCGGCGGATGTGTGAACGTGGTTTCCCGTAAAACTGCGGTCCTCACGGAGATGACTCGTCGATCGCGCAGAAGTCGAACGTGTTGCGCGATGCAATGAAACAGCAAAGTCGATGTTGAGCGAACCGGGCGTGGCAGTCTGTCCGCTACCGTACGGACCGAGTGCGCTGGCGTACGCAGGGGCGTCGAGGTCCGGACGCAGCACCGCAGACTTTCCAGCTGAGTGCCATTCCGAACTATGAAAATGGGATGATCATTTCGACGAACCCGTGATCGAGTGATTCGGGAGCAGTCTCCAACCGTTTCCCGACAAGCCCCCATTGCGGTCCGTAGCCGGGTTGCAAAAACGGCTGCAGAGGCGTCAATATGCATCGCCGGCGGGTTGTGCTCGATTCGTGTCACAGGCCTTCGGTCCCGCGCGGCTGGATCGGCCGCAGGCAGGCTTCCTGGGAGTCAGGCGATGAAACGGTGGACCGCGGCGGTGCTCGCGCTACTGATGATCGCGGTATGCAACCCGTCGGTGGCGCAGACTGCGCCGCGCGGCAATGGGGTGCATGTGCAGCGTGTCGCGCTCATGGACAACAACGGCTTCGAGCGCCCGATGCCGGCATCGTACGTGCTGATTCCCGTGGGTTGGCGCAGTGAGGGGGGCGTGCGCTGGGGCCAGCAGTTCATGTGCACCAACGGCTACAACTTCGACTGGCGGGCCAGTTCGCCAGATGGCGCGTTCGGTTTCGCGGTGCTGCCGATGGCGCGCTGGGGCGCGAACAATTTCGGGGGGGCGGCCGGCGGAGACAACTGCCCGAGCGCCCCGTTCACGGATGCGCAGCAGTATCTGACGGCCGTCGTCACGCAGGTCTGGCCCGGTGCCCGTGTGCTCGAGTACCGGCAGCGCCTGGATATGATTCGCCCGCTGGCGCCGCTGTTTTCGCGCACGCCCATGCCGCTGGGCGAGACGCGCACCTGGGTCGATGCGGGTGAGGTCTTGTTCGCATTCGATGACCGGGGCCGTGACATGCGTGGAACCGTTAGCGCGGCGGTGCTGTTCAGTTTCCTGCGCACCGATCTTGGCGGCGGCTCGCCCCCGATGGACGCGCTCACCGGATTCAGCTTTCCAGTGTTCGTTGCAACCGCACCGAATGGCCGGCTCGATTTCGGCTTTAGCGAGGCGGTGCGCCAGTCTTTCCGCGACAACCCCGACTGGACGCTGCGAATCAACGAGCACAACGTGAAGATCGGCAAGGGGCAACTCGAAGCGGCGCGCGAGCGCCAGCGCATCTTTCGCGAAACCAACGACTACATCAGCGCGCTGCGCGCCGATACCCAGCGCATGCGCGACGAGAGCAATGCGCGCAACAATCGCGAGTTCGGCGAGTACATCAAGGGCGTCGAAACCTATAAAGACCCTGATGCTCCGGGCGGTCAGGTGGAGCTCTCGAACTACTATGACAATGCCTGGCGGCTGAACGACGGCAGCTATGCGCTGTCGACCGATCCGAATTTCGAACCCTGGAGGGACCTCGGCATGGAAGGCCAACGACTGGAGGCGGTGCGATGAGCGCGGCGGCATGGAAGCAACTCGCGCTGGTGACCGCGCTCGCAATCGGCACGACGCAGAGCGCGATGGCGCAGAACAGCTTCGGACGCCAAGGCGGTGTCGGAGCGGGCAGCGCGCCCCAGGGCGCATCTCCGCAGCAAGGCGGGTTTCAAGCGCCGAACGGATTCCCGCAACCCGGTGGCGGCCCGCAGGGCCAGGGCGGATTTCAGGCGGGGCCAGGTGCAAGCCCGCCGCAGCAGGGGGGCTATCCGCCGCCGCAGACAGGGGGCGCGGACCTCGATCGGCTGATGCAACAGGAGCGGCAGGATTTCGGCGTCCGGCCCACATCCCAACTCCATTCGGGCCCGATGCACGGCCCGACCCCGGCGAGCATTCCGGGCGGTCAGGTCGTCACGACCAAGGGCCTCGTCTCGCTGGCCCAGGGGCGGCAGGTTCCCTACATGCTGTTCGATGTTCTCGGCGGACCGGAGACGCTGCCCGGTGCGATGCCGGCGGTCTTTCTCGCACAGCCCGGATCCTTCGATGATCCGTTGCAGCAGCAATTCACGCAGATGCTCGCCCAGGGCACGCAGGGCCGCAAGGACACGACCTTGGTCTTCTACTGCCTCTCGAGCCACTGCTGGATGTCGTACAACGCGGCCTTGCGCGCGATCCACGCCGGCTACACCAATGTGTTGTGGTATCGGGGGGGCATCGAGGCCTGGAAGGCTGCCGGGCTCCCGACGCAGCCCGCGCAACAGTTCGGCTACGGTCAACCGCCTGGCGGCAATGGGCAGCAGCCTGGCTACGGGCGGCAACCGGGTTATGGTCAGCAACCGGGCTTTGGGCAGCAACCAGGATATGGTCAGCAACCGGGTTATGGGCAGCAACCGGGTTATGGTCAGCAACCGGGTTATGGGCAGCAACCGGGTTATGGTCAGCAACCGGGTTATGGGCAGCAACCGGGTTACGGGCAGCAACCGGGCTACGGGCAGCAACCGGGCTACGGGCAGCAGCCGGGCTACGGGCAGCAGCCGGGCTATGGACAGCAACCGGGCTTTGGGCAGCAACCAGGCTTCGGACAGCAACCAGGCTTCGGACAGCAACCAGGCTTCGGACAGCAACCGGGGTATGGGCAGCAGCCTGGCTATCAACAGCAATCGGGAGGGGGCACGCGAACACAGTGATCGATGAGGCGACTCCGCCGATTCCGATCATGACGCGTTCGAGGGTCGGCGATCGCCAGCCACTGCGTTGACGGATCAAGCCGCGGATCGCGCAATCAGGGCGGCCGAGCGGTCATCCGACAGGCCGGGCCCGCCGACTCAGGGCGACCCCGACGACTCGCTGACCAACCATTGCGCCAGCGCCTGCACTGACTGGTGTCGGGCCGCGCGCTGCTCGATGATGAGGAAGTAGGCGCGCTGCGAGATCACGCTGCGCTGGAACGGTGAGACCAGCACGCCGCTGTCCAGATGCGCGTCGATGATCGGGCGGCGGCCAAGCACGATGCCCTGGCCGGCAAGCGCGGCCGCAACGGCCTCGCTATAGGTCGAGAACGTCATCACCGAGCGCGGCTTGAGGCCGCCCACGCCGGCCGATTGCAGCCACGGCTGCCATTCGGCGCACACGCCGACCGCGCCGGCCGATTCGAGTTCGATCAGGGTGTGGCGCACGAGATCCGACGGCCGGCGCAAGGGAGTCTTCGGGTCCGAAAGCAGCGCGGGGCTGCAGACCGGCACCATGCGCTCGCCGAACAGTGGCGTGCCGATCTTGCTGTCGGCATCGGAATAGCGCACCGCGATATCGAAGCCGTCGGCGGCGAGGTCGCGCGGCTCCAGCGAGGCGTCCAGGCGCACGTCAATGTCCGGATGCTGCCGGCGAAATGCCGCCAGCCGCGGAATCAACCAGAGCGCCACGAAACCGGGAGTCGCGGTCAAAGACAGCACATGGGGGCGCGACGGCGCCGCGATTTCGTCGAGCGCATCGTTCAGTTCAGCCAGCGCGCGCGAGCAGGCGACATACAGGCTGCGACCAGCCTCGGTGAGTTCCAGGCCGCGGTGACGGCGACGAAACAGAGGCACGCCGAGCCGGTCTTCGAGCAGACGCATCTGACGACTCATGGCCGACTGGGTGACGAAGCGTTCTGCCGCCGCCAGCGTGAACGATAGATGGCGGGCGGCCGCCTCGAACGAGACTAGAAGGTCCATCGACGGGCGTTGGCTGGCTTGATTACGCATGATCTGGAGCAATGCGAGCAGTCCGAGATGTCGTTTGAAGGAGCATGAATACAGGCGCAGGATAGCAGTCATCGCCGGTTCAGACATGCACCCAGTGCATGACTGGCATCGGTAAACACACGCTTGGAGAAATCAGATGAGCACTCTGACCCTGGATTCCACCGATCTCACGCTACACGTACAGCGCAGTGCCCCCGCCCGGCTCGTGGTCGAACCCGGCACCCGCCTGATCGGCAGGGCCGGGGCTGCCTGGATCACGATCAACGGCCAACCCTGCGACATCATCCTGGAGCCGGGCGATGTCTATGAAGTGGCGTCCAATGCGCCGCTGATGATCACGGCACTTCAGGGCGCGACATGGTCCGGTTGCATGCTCCTTCCACCGAGCGCATCGCCTGCTGGCGCTCCTGCGAAAGGGTCGCTTTGGCGCAGCCTCGCCGCGCAGCTGACACGTGCGACGTTAGGCAAGCAGGCGCATGGGGGTGACGCAGTGTCCGCCGGCTGCGGTCGTCTTGTCGCGCGTGCGGAGCGGTTTGCCAACGCTTCCTAGGCCGGTGACTTCATCGTGGCGGCCGAAGGCGCGAAGATGCCCATGAGCTTTCGGAAGCGAGGCCTGGTCTCCGATGGGGTCGGAATGTACTTCCTGCCACGGCGTGACGGCCTTGCGAGAGCCAAGGAACTGATTCATGCGGACCGGGGGTCCTTGCCGACGAGGCGCTCTGCTACACGTCTGCGGATCATCGGGCCTCGGTGGAGTCCATTCTCGCGAAGGCGGACCAACGCGGCTGACTTTGGCGTGATGTCGTCATCCGACGTTGCCGCGGTGCTCTACGGAGCGCCGGCCCCGCGCTTGAGCAGGCGTGTGCCCGTGGCGATGAGCAGCAGAACCGCGGCGTAGGCCGCCAACTGCGCCGCCGACGGTCGGGCGTCATAGCCGACCAGCCCGTGCAGCAGCGTGCCCAGAGCGGAGTCGGTTGACAGCAGGTTCGAGCTGTCCCACAGCGGCTGAGTCCAGCGCTCGATGAAGCCTGCCTGCGCGAGCGCGCGCACCAGCTGGCTCGCCAGCGACCCCGCCAGCAGCGCGATCAGCAGGTTGGTCACCGAGAACACATGGCGCGTGGGGATGCGTGTCAGGCCGAAGTACAGGCCAACACCGACCCCTGCGCCGGCGATCAGGCCCATGCCCCCCGCCGCGAGTACCGAGGCCGATTGCGCCGTGCCGCTGCCGGTCATCGCGCCTCCGACGAAGAGTACAGTCTCGGCGCCCTCGCGCAGCACGGCCAAAGCCACCACCACGAGAAGCGCCCACGGCGTGCGCTGCTTCTGCTGCACGGCCTGCCCGAGCATGCGGGCCTCACTGACCATCTGGCGCGTGTGTGTCGTGACCCACACGCAGTGCCAGAGCAGCAAGGCCAGCGCCAGTGACAACACGCCGATGTTGACGACGTCCTGCCCCAGACCGTCTAGCCAGCCACTGAGTTGTTGCGCGAGCAGCGCCAGAACGAGGGCACCGAGTGCACCGGCGCCGACGCCCGCACTCAGCCAGCTCTGGCGGCCCGTCATGCCGCGCGTTGCCGCGGCGATCACGCCAATGAACAAGGCGGCCTCGAGTGACTCGCGGAACACGATGAGGGCGGTGGCAAGCATTGCGGCAATGCGCCGTTACTCGGCCACCACGGCGCCCTTGGCCGTGGCTTCGTTGAACTCGCCGACGAAGGTGTAGCGGCCGGGCGCGAGCGGCCCGATGTAGATCGTGGCCTTGGCGCCGCCGGGAATGACCTTCTCGCGGTTCAGGCTGTGGCTTTCGAATTCCTCGGGGGTGGCGTCCTGGTTATGCACCACCAGCTTGACCCGCTGGCCCGCGGGCAGCTTCAACTCCGTGGGTTCGAAGCGGTGGTTCTTGATGATGAGCAGGGCTTGCGGATCGGCCGCCTGCACGGCACTCAGGGGCGCGACGGTGAGCAGGGCGGCAGCAGCGAAGGCGTTGAAGCGATTCATGATGGTCTTGAAAGTGAGACAGGCCACAAATCTTAATGCAAATCGTTCGCATATACAATCGTCCCAGATGGGTGTCGCGCGCAGCGTCGCACACGGGCATGAATCTTGATGAACCTGGTGCACGAGGGGTGTGTCGAACCGGGCTCTGCGTGCACCGGCCGATACACCGATGACATTCGTGCGCGCGAGAACCGGCGCCAAGCCCCTGGAGCGATATGACACTCGCGGAACTCAGAACCCGGCATCTCACGCGACCGATCTTCGCCTGGGCGCGTCGCCAGATGCCTTCGTTGTCCGACACCGAGCGCGAGGCGATCGACGCCGGTGAGGTGTGGTTCGATGCCAAGCTGTTCACGGGCGATCCCGATTGGCAGGTGCTGTTGTCGACGCCACCGCCGACGCTGACTGATGCCGAACAGGCCTTTCTCGACGGCCCCTGCGAAACACTGTGTGCCATGCTCGATGACTGGCAGATTTCGCGGCGCGGCGATCTGTCGCCCAAGGTCTGGGCGTACATGCGCGAGCAGGGCTTCTTCGGGATGATCATCCCGAAGCGCTATGGCGGGCTCGGATTTTCCAACTTCGCGCATTCGCAAATCGTGCGGCGCATCTCTACCTGCTCGATCGCGGCCGGCGTGACGGTCATGGTGCCCAATTCGCTCGGGCCGGGCGAGTTGCTGCTGCAGTTCGGCACCGATGATCAGCGCGACTACTGGTTGCCCCGTCTCGCCCGCGGGCGGGAGATTCCGGCGTTCGGGCTGACCAGCGAAGACGCGGGCTCCGACGCATCGGCCATGCGCGACGAAGGTGTCGTCTGCATGGGGCGGTGGCGCGATGAAACCGTGCTCGGGCTGCGTTTGAACTGGTCCAAGCGGTATATCACCCTGGGGCCGGTCTGCTCCGTACTCGGCCTGGCGTTCAAGCTACGTGACCCCGACGGTCTGCTCGAAGGCCGCGGCTCGGAAGGTATTACCTGCGCCCTGGTGCCGACCGATCTGCCGGGGGTGAGCATCGGCCGGCGGCACATCCCCTGTGGCCAGATGTTCCAGAACGGCCCCAATCAGGGGCGCGACGTTTTCATTCCGCTCGATCACATCATCGGCGGGCCCGAGTACGCAGGCAAGGGCTGGATGATGCTGATGAGCGCGCTTGCCGCGGGCCGGGGTATCTCGTTGCCTTCGCTGTCCTGCGCAGCCTCGTCGCTCTGCGCGCACACCACCGGCGCGTATGCGCGGGTGCGCGAGCAGTTCAACATTCCGGTGGGCAAGTTCGAGGGCGTGCAGGAACAACTCGGGCGGCTTGCGGCCAACGCCTACATGCTCGATGCGGCGCGCAGGCTGACCTGTGCAGGGCTCGATCAGGGGCGCAGGCTGGCCGTCATCTCAGGAATCATGAAATCGAACGCGACCTATCGCATGCGCATGGCGATCGACGCCGCCATGGATGTTCATGCGGGCAAGACCGTGATCGACGGGCCCTCCAACTACCTGAACAATCTGCACAAGGCGGTGCCGGTGGCGATCACGGTCGAGGGCGCCAACATCCTGACGCGCAACATGATCATCTTCGGCCAGGGGGCGATCCGCTGTCATCCGTATCTGCTCGATGAGGTGCTCGCGCTGGACGAACCCGACGAGCACAAGGCGCTGGCCGATTTCGACAAGGCGATGTGGGCCCATGCGGGTCACTTCATCAAAACCCTGCTACGTGCCTGGGGACGCGCCTGGACCGGTGGCATGTTTGCGCCCGCGCCGGCCAGCGCGGGCGCCACTACGGGAATCTACCGGCAGATGTCGCGCTACGCCGCGGCCTTCGCGCTGATTGCCGATGGCGCCTTGCTGACGCTGGGTGGCGGCCTCAAGCAGCGCGAGATGTTGTCGGCGCGTCTGGGCGACGCGCTCTCCGAGCTATACCTGATCAGTGCCACGGTCAAGCGCTGGCAGGATGATGGCCGGCACGGCGCCGATCTGCCGCTCGTGCGATGGGCCGCCGCCGATTCTCTGGCCACGGTGGCGCGCAGTCTGGACCAGACCCTGGCGAATCTGCCGAACCGGCCCGTCGCCTGGCTGTTGCGGCTGCTGACGCGCCCGGGCGGGGCCAATCGCGGGCCGGACGATGCGCTCACGCGCACCTGTGCGCAACTGCTGCTCGAGCCTTCCGAGACGCGCACCCGCTTGACCCAGGGGGCGCACGCGATCGCCGCTGGCCGGGGCGCACTGCATGATCTCGAAACCGCGTTTCGTCTGACCATCGAGACCGACCCGCTGCGCCGCAAGCTGCATGAGGGGCGGGTCGATATCGACGATGCGCAGGCATCGGGCCTGATCAACCAGGCGCAAGCGGGGCGTCTGCGCGAGCATCGCGAGGCCGTCGCGCGGGTGATCGCGGTGGACGATTTCGATGCCGGCGAGGTCGCGCCCGACACGAAGGCGCCCGCGCCGCGCCAGGAGGCCATGGCATGACATCGGGCCGCGCGGTTTACATCATCGATGGCGCTCGCACGCCATTCATCAAGGCAAGGGGCGGCCCCGGTCCGTTCACGCCGGTGGACCTGGCGGTACAGTGCGGCCGGCCCCTGCTGCTGCGCCAACCGGTCCCACGCGAGGCCTACGATCTGGTGATTCTCGGCTGCGTGAATGTGATCGCCGACGAGATGAATCCGGCGCGCGTCGCGGCACTGCGACTGGGCATGGGGGCCGACATGGTCGCCTTCACCGTGCAGATCAACTGCGGCTCGGGCATGCAGTCGATCGATACCGCCTACCGGTATATCCGCGAGGGTTCGGCCGATCTGGTGCTGGCCGGTGGCACGGAATCGCTGAGCCATGCGCCGTTGGTGCTGCGTCAGGAAGCGGTGCAGTGGTACGCGGATTTCGCGCGCGCCAAGGGGCCGCTCGAGCAGGCGTCGCATCTGAGCGGCCTGCGACCGGACTTCTTTCGTCCGTTGATCGGGCTGGAGCGCGGTCTTACGGATCCGATCACCGATCTGGGCATGGGGCAGACCGCAGAGATCCTCGCACATCGCTTCGACATCTCGCGCGAAGCCGCCGACGCGTATGCGCTCGAGAGTCACCGGCGCCTGGCTCAGGCGCAGGAGAATGGTTGGTTCGACGAGGAGATCGAAACCGCCTTCGATCGCGACGGCCAGGTTCATGACCGTGACGATGGCGTGCGCGCCGATAGCAACCGGGATGTCTTGGCCGGGCTGGCGCCCGTGTTCGAGAAGCCATACGGCAAGGTCACCGCCGGCAATTCATCGCAGATAAGCGATGGTGCCTCATGGGTGATCCTGGCCTCCGGGGATGCGCTCGAGCGGCACGGCCTGACACCTAGGGCGATGATCCGCGACAGCGAATGGGCCGCGCTCGATCCGTCGGTCATGGGTCTTGGGCCGGTACTCGCAGCCTCGCGCATGATGATGCGCAATGGCCTGGATCGGGAGGCGATCGAACTCTGGGAGATCAACGAGGCCTTTGCAGCCCAGGTGCTGGCGTGTCTGGCGGCTTGGAAGGACGAGGCGTTCTGCCGGCAAGTGCTCGGTATGACGCAGCCCTTCGGCATGCTCGACCGCGATCTGCTCAATGTCGACGGCGGTGCCATCGCGCTCGGCCACCCGGTGGGCACGAGCGGCAACCGGATCGTGCTGCACCTGGTCAATGCCATGCGTCGTCTGGGCAAGCGGCTGGGCATCGCCACCGAATGCATCGGCGGCGGGCTGGGCGGCGCAATGCTGCTGGAGGTGGTTCGATGACCCGGCCCGTGCTCGATGTGATCGGCAAGTCTCACCTGGAACTGGGTCGCGGCGCCGATCAGCCGTTTGGGTCCTGGCGGTTGCGGCGCGAGGCCGACAAGGTGGCCTGGGCGCTACTCGATTGTCCCGGTGCCGACACCAACACCATCACCCGGCAGGTGCTCGTAGATCTCTCCGCGTTGCTCGATGCGGTGCGACCCACCGGGCCCAGCGCCCTGGTCTTGCGCTCGGCCAAGCAGGGCGGCTTCGCCGCGGGCGCCGACATACAGCAGTTTGCGACGATGAGCAATCCCGCGGAGGCGCAAACGCAGTTGCGCGAGGCCCACGACGTGCTCGATGCGCTCGAAGCCTTTCCGTGCCCGACGATTGCGGTGGTGCACGGCTACGCATTGGGCGCGGGTTTCGAGATCGCGCTCGCCTGCGACTACCGCATCGCCATCGAGGGCAGCCACTTTGCATTCCCGGAGGTGCGACTGGGCCTGCATCCGGGCCTCGGTGGCACATTCCGGCTCACCGAGCGCATCGAGCCCGTCAAGGCGATGGCCATGATGCTGACCGGCAAGCCGGCCTATGCAGACAAAGCCGAAAGTCTCGGCATCGTCGATATCGTCACGCGGGAGCGTCATGTCGAGGCCGCGTTGCGCGATCTGGCCGGGCGTGGCAAGCCCGACCACGGGGCGCGCTTGCGTGACAAGGTCTGGGATCTGGCCCCGACCCGCCATGTCGCGGCCAGGCGCATGCGTGCCAGAACGGCCGCCAAGGCGCCCAGCGAACACTACCCCGCGCCCCATGCCCTGATCGATCTCTGGGAGGCTCACGGCGGCGACAGAGACGCGATGCGCCGCGCGGAGATCGAATCGTTCACCAGGCTGCTGGCCACCGACACGGCGAAGAATCTGATCCGGGTGTTCTTCCTGCGCCAGCGGCTCAGCAAGCGTGCGCAGGGTGACGCCACGAAACGACACGTCCACGTCGTGGGCGCCGGCACGATGGGCGCGGAGATCGCCGGGTGGTGTGCGATCAAGGGCCATCTGGTGACGCTGAGCGATATCTCGCTCGCAGCGATCGGTAAGGCCATGCGATCCACGGCAAAACTGGCGTCGACATCGCATCTCGGCAGCCTCGAATGTCGCGATGCGCTGGACCGGTTGATCCCAGATCCGCATGGGCATGGCGCGAAAGCCGCCGACCTGATCATCGAGGCTGCGCCGGAGAAGCTCGATGTGAAGCGGGAGATTCTGCGATCGCTGGCGCTACGTATGCGCGCGGATGCGATCATCGCCACCAACACCTCGAGCCTGTCGCTTGAATCCTTGCGTGACGCCGTGCCGGAGCCTGCTCGCTTTGCCGGCCTGCACTTTTTCAATCCGGTGTCGAAGCTGGAACTGGTCGAGGTGATCTCACATGATGCGAGCTCCGTCCAGACCATGCGCGCACTCGAGCATTTTCTGGGCTCGATCGACCGCTTGCCGGTGACGGTGCAAAGCGCACCGGGATTTCTCGTCAACCGCATCCTGACCCCCTATCTGCTCGAGGCCATCATGATGTGCGCCGAGGGCAATGACCCGGAACGCATGGACAGTGCCGCCGAGGCCTTCGGCATGCCCATGGGGCCGTTGGAGCTTGCCGATCGCATCGGCCTGGACATCTGCGTGCATGTGGCGGACAGTCTGCGTGGTGCCCTGGAGAAACCACTGCCCGATACGCCTGCCTGGCTGCTCGAGCGCGTGGCACGCGGTGATCTCGGACGCAAGACCGGACGCGGCTTTTACCAATGGGAAGACGACAGGCCGCGCAAGGACACGGTGCCAACCGAAGACTCTCAGTCCGTGCAGGACCGACTCATCCTGCCCATGCTCGACGCTGCGGTGGCGTGCCTGCACAGGGGGGTGGTGAACGATGCGCAATCGCTGGATGCGGCCATGATCTTCGCCACCGGGTTCGCGCCGTTCCGTGGCGGGCCCATCCACTATGCCCGTGCTCTTGGCGCCGAGGTAGTGGTGGCCCGATTGCGGGCGCTCGCGCAGAAGCACGGCCCGCGCTTCGAGCCCGATGAAGGCTGGCATGCCTTCAGATGAAACGCGCTCCTTCGGGCCCGGCGATGCCGATCACGTGGCGCGCCAGCTCATCGATGCCTGCGACCGTGATATCCGGCTGGCGCTACCGCTTGGGCTGGGCAAGGCCAATACCATTGTCAATGCGCTGGTGGGGCATGCGGAGGCCGATGCGACGATCAAGCTGTCGATTCTCACCGCCCTGACGCTCACCCCGCCGGGCGCCGGATCCGACCTGCAGCGCCGCTTCCTGGCACCGGCGCGTGACCGCCTGTTCGGGCGCTATCCGACATTGCGATACGCGGAGCTGATGTCGGCCGGCACATTGCCGGGCAACATCCAGGTGTCCGAATTTTTCATGCAGGCGGGCGCATGGCTCGACAACCCGGGCGCCCAGCGTCATTTCATCAGCGCCAACTACACGCATGCGCTGCGCTATGTTCGCGACTTTCAGCCCAATGTCATCGCCCAGCTCGTTGCGCAGGATCCCGAGGGCAGGGTCAGCTTGTCTTGCAACACCGACATCACGGCGGATCTGCTGACGCTGCGCCGCGAGGGTCGGATGCAGTTTCTGTTGGCCGCGGAGATCCATCCCGACCTGCCGTTCATGCAGGCCGGGCAGGCGCTGATCGATGGCGGGGAGGTCGATCTGCTGTTGCAGGCGGCCGACCCGCCTTTCGAACTCTTCTCGGCGGTGCGCCGTCCGGTGAGCACGCAGGATATGGCGATCGGGCTGCATGTGTCGCGGCTGATCCGGGATGGCGGCACCCTGCAGGTGGGAATTGGTTCCATCGGCGATGCGATCGCCCATGCGCTGATCCTTCGAGAGCGCCGCAACGACACATACCGCGAGCTGCTCAGCGAGTGTCCTTTGGCGCTACAGCTGCCGGAGGACCACCAGGCGCCGTTCGGCGAGGGCCTGTATTCGGTTACCGAGATGTTGGTGGGCGGCATTCTCGAGCTGTTCGACGCAGGCGTCATTCGCCGCGAGGTGGATGGCGCCGCGATCCATGCGGGATTCTTCGTCGAGTGCCGCGACTTCTACCGCCGCCTGCGCGACATGGAGCCGCATCGTCGAAGCAAGATCGCGATGATGCCCGTTTCCTACACCAATGCCCTGTTTGGCGACGAGCCCGCCAAGCGGGCAGCGCGTCGTGATGCACGCTTCGTCAACAACGCGATGATTGCGACCTGTCTGGGCAGCATCGTGTCCGACGGGCTCGATGACGGACGCGTGGTCAGCGGTGTGGGCGGCCAGTTCGATTTTGTTTCCCAGGCCTTCGCGCTCGAGGGCGCCCGCGCGATCGTGACCCTCAATGCGACACGCCGCAAGTCGGGGCGGCAGCGATCGAATATTCGGTGGAGCTATGGAAACACGACGGTGCCACGCCACTTTCGCGATGTCGTCGTGTCCGAATATGGCGTGGCCGATCTGCGCGGACAGACTGATGAACAATGCGTGAAGCGCATGCTTGCGATCTGCGACAGCGCATTCCAGGACGAGATTCTCGAGCAGGCGAAAGCGGCTGGAAAAGTATCCCCGCGGTTCGCTGTCCCGTCAGCCTGGAGGCGCAACACGGCGGAAAACCTGCAGGCTTGGCTTGGCCCGCCAATGCATGACGGACGCACGCCGATGTTTCCGTTCGGTACGGACTTCTCCGCTATCGAGCGCCGACTTCTGCCAGTGCTCGAGCATCTGCAATCGTGCCGTGGCTCCTGGCTCGCACTCTCGAGGCTCGCCCTTGCGGGCTTGATGGCATCGCCGTCAGCCTCACATGAACGAGACATGCTGGACCGTCTCGATCTTCTCGCAGTGACCGCGCCGCGCGATCGCCTCCATCGTTGGCTTGTGTTGGGCGCGATGCGCGGGCGCAGCAACTCAGCAAGTCGAGGCGGACATCATGCACATGAAGCGAGCCGGTGATTGAACGTCCGCTCTAGCGACTCCGACGGATCGGGCATTCTTTCCTGCCGTACGTTATCGGGTGGCATCGACGCCACGATGGCCCGGATTGTTGGCGCGAATGATGGCGAAGCGGGTATCGGGACTATATGATGGTCTCCGCCAAAACCTAACGTAAGCGGTGCGGCTGCCCGACAGCCTCGCCTTTTCCTCCGCAATCCGTCGGCCATGCCAAATGCTGCGGTCCGGTCGGTCGCTGCCGCCTGTCGGCATCCGCGATCCGCTGAGCATGGCTTGCTCGGTGTTGCCGCTGGCGGGATGTGATCCTCGGAGGTCCCCTCCCGCTGACTACAGGAGTCCTTGATGGCTGCCGAATTGCGCACCTTGGTCGACTTCGTCGCCGCGCGAAATCCCGAGTCGATCGCCGTGCTGGCGCCCAAGCGCTCAGCGCTGAGTTATCGAGGGCTGCAGGCCTGCCTGAGCGATATCGAATCTGCATTGGTCGGTGCCGGCCTTGGGCCGGCCAGCCGGGTGGCCACCGTGCTGCCCAATGGGCCGGAGGCAGCGGTCGCGAGCCTGAGCATTGCGGCCAGTGCCTGCTGCCTGCCGCTCAATCCTGCGTATGGCGCCGACGAGTTGCGCTTCTACCTGGACGATGCGGGTGCCGATGCGCTGGTGCTCGCCGAGCATGAGAGTGGCCCGGCGCGAGAGGTCGCTGAGTCGATGGGTCTGGCGGTCCTCGAACTCTGCGCGCGCGCAGATGATCCGGCGGGTCGATTCGGATTGACTGTTCGTTCGCAGGGCCGGCGCCTGAACAGGGATGGGCCCACGCGTATGAGTGCCGCACTGGTGTTGCATACCTCCGGTACGACCGCACGGCCGAAGATCGTGCCGCTGACTCAGGCGAATCTCGCCGCCTCGGCACAGTCGATCGCGCGACACCTGAGGCTCGGCCCGACTGACCGCGGCCTGAACGTGATGCCACTGTTCCATATCCACGGCCTCGTCGGCTCGCTGTTCGCGTCGATTGCCGCCGGGGCAAGCGTGGTGTGCACACCTGGCTTCGACGAGGCAGAGTTCTTCGATTGGGTGGCCGAGTTCGCGCCAACCTGGTATACGGCGGTACCGACGATCCATCAGGCTGTCGTTGCACATGCCGCAGACTATCGGAGCGTCGCGCCGGAACACCGATTTCGCTTCGTGCGCTCGTCGTCCGCATCGCTGCCGCCAGCAGTGTTCTCGGCGTTGGAGAGCGCCCTGGATGCGCCCGTGATCGAGGCCTACGGCATGACCGAGGCGGCGCACCAGATGACGAGCAATCCGCTGCCCCCTGCTCCGCGCAGGCCTGGTTCTGTCGGGGTGTCTGCCGGCGCCGAGATCATGATCCTCGACGATGAGTGGCGGGCCGTGCCTGCGGGCACGACCGGAGAGATCGCGATTCGCGGCGACGGTGTGGCGGCAGGCTACGAGGCCAACCCGCAGGCCAACGCGGCGTCGTTTCGCGACGGTTGGTTCCGCACTGGCGATCTCGGCTGGATCGATGAGGAAGGCTACCTGGTTGTCGCAGGCCGAATCAAAGAGATCGTCAACCGGGGTGGCGAGAAGATCTCGCCGCGCGAGATTGACGAAGCACTCCTCGAGTACCCGGGAGTGGCGCAAGCGGTGGCCTTCGGCGTTCCGCATCCGACGCTTGGTGAAGACCTGATGGCTGCCATCGTCCTGGCCGCTGGCGCCGATGTCAGCGAGCGGGCGCTACGCGAGTATCTGTTCGAACGCCTGGCCGGATTCAAGATTCCGTCGGGGCTGATCTTCGTCGACGCGATTCCGAAGGGTCCGACCGGCAAGATTCAGCGAACGAGTCTGCACAAGACGCTGACGGCCTATCTGAAACAGGGCTCGGACGAACCGGCAGATCCGTTCGAACAGGCGATCGCCGATGCCTTCGCCGAGGTTCTCGCCATCACGAACGTCGGTCGCGACGACAACTTCTTTGCGCTCGGGGGCGATTCGTTGTCGGGCGCGCGCGTGATTGCGCGCCTGTGCACCGGGCTTGGCGTTGACATTCAGGTCTCCGACCTGTTCCGCCGCCCGACTGTCGCCGCGCTCGCCGAAACCGTTCGATCTCTGACCGATGTCGACGCGCATCTGATGGCCGAGATCGATGCGATGTCCGACGAGGAAGTGCAGGCGCTGCTGGCCCGGTATGAGAGCGAGGCGCCCGATGCGGACAATGATCCGAGCGCCGGCGAGGTCTCGCCCATCGAGGCTTTCGAGGCGGGGCGTTGAATGGACGCCGTCAGCACGACCGATCGCCGGGACGATGCGCGCTATCGCGCACTGCTGGCGCTGCGCAGGTCCGCGCGCCGCAGCGGGGCACAGCGGCTTGCTGCCGCAGCAGTTAGAGCCGGTATCACCCACGCATTCGTGGTCGGAGGAAATCCGGTCGATCCGATCATCGGCGCGTGTGGCAAGGCCGGGATACGGCTGATCGGCGCTCATCATCAGGGCAGCGCATGCCTGATGTCGCTGGCGTTCAACTACGTGAGTGGCGCGCCGCGCAGCATCGTCATCGTCTCGCCCGGACCGGCAGCGAGCAACTGCATGACCGCGGTGCTGTTCGCGCATGACAATAACTGGCCGTTGCTGGTCATTGCCGGTCGCTATCCTTCGAGCGCAACCCGCCCGGGTGCATTTCAGGACTTCGACGCCGGGGCGTTCAGTGAACCGCTGTTGCGCGCCAGAGCGGCTGTGTCGCAGCCCGAGCATCTCGAACCTGCGTTCGAACGGATGCTTGCCGCGTGCCATGCTACCAAGCCGGGCGCCGTCTGGATCGACGTCACGCGGGAGGCCGTGAACGGCGTCCCGGTCGCGGAGGCGGCGAAGGCCTCGGGCCAGCATGCGGAAGTGCATACGTGGACCGCTCCGGCCCCGCCGGCCTGGTCCGACGAACGTCTGGCCGGTGACGTCGATGCAATCGCCGATCAGCTTGTGCGAGCGCAACGTCCCGTGTTGCTGTTCGGCCATGATCTGCGTTGGAGCGAACCATGGCCGCAGCTTCGTCGCCTCGTCGACACGATGCGAATGCCGTTCGCGGCGACGCCGCTCGCGCGCGGGTACCTTCCGCAAACGCATCCGCTCGATGTCACCATGCGACGGGCCGCGGCACTTGCCAACGCCGATCTCGTGCTACTCGTCGGCGCGCGGATAGACTGGACGATTCGCCATGGCGCAGAGTTTCCTCCCGGCGTGCCGCTGATACGGATCGGGCGTAGTGCGGTCGGGGATTCGGGCGTTGGCATTCCTGGTGATGAGGCGACGGTTCTCTCAGCGCTGATCGACGCCATCGACGCACGGCGTTCGTCGGGGCAGGACTGGCAGCGTGACGAGCATTGGCTCGAGGGGCTGCGATCCGCCACCGACTGGGGCATGAACGTCAATCCGCCTGCTCGAGACGGGCCGGGCGCACACGCGTCGGCGGCGAATCATCCGGGCGGTGGTGGGTCCCCAGTCATGGCGACGGACGACTGGCTCGCCGAGTTGGCAGATGCACTGCCGGACGATGCGATCACGGTGCTGGACGGCAACGTCACCATGACTCGTGCGCAGCGCCGACTCGCCGCACTCTCACCCGTCTCGCGGCTCACGCCCGGCCGCAATGGAACCATGGGCGTTGGCGTATCGTTCGCGATCGGCGCGCAGCTGGCCCGTTCGGATCGACCGGTAGTGCTCATCACCGGCGACTTCGCATTTGCCCTGAGCGCGGTCGAGCTTGAGACCGCGGTTCGCCATCGGGTGCCGATCGTTGTCGTCGTCGCCAACAACCGCGGCGCAGGTGGTGCCATGCGCCAACGCTCCTGCCTGGGTGACGACTATGCTGAACCCGTGCTCAAGTTCGGCGCCGGCATCCGTCATGATCTGCTCGCCGAGTCGATGGGCGCACGAGGCATGCACGTCACCGTCGCCGGAGGTCTTGCCAGCGCGGTGCGCGAGGCGCTGGCCGCCGGCCAGATGACCTGCATCGAGCTGCCCGTTCCGGACGATGAGCTGCAGATTGCAACGATCTGAATGGACTAGACGAACTTGAATTCCATGGTATCGACCGTCGACGCGACCGCCTGCGCGGTTGTCACCTTGCGCGATCTCCTCGTCGTTGCCAGTGACTCGTTTCCTCCACATTGCGTCGACTATGTCGATGCCCAAGGGACGACACGGTCATGTCCGTGCCCTATCCTGCTTGCCGGTGCGCGCTCGCGCTGGAGCCAGCTTCGCGAACTGGGGCTCGAGACCGGCCAAGCGGTTCTGTTGCAGCTGCGTAACCCCGCGAGTTTTCTCGAGGTGTTCTGGGCCTGTCAGGTCGGCGGTCTGGTTCCGGTTCCGATTCCGAGCATCCTGTCCGGTGCATCCGAGGCGGAGGTCGCATTCCGTCGCGCTGCGCAACAACTCTCTTGCGCGCCCATTCTTGTCGATGATGCGGATCTTCCCGCCGTCAGAGAACGGGTGGACGAGCACCTGGATTCCCGGCTGATCGGCATCCCGGCGTCGTTTGTCTCACAAACGGGTCGCCGCAGCACCGGGCCCTCACTTCGCAACGATGGTCACGAAGCCGGGCCATCGAAGGGCGGGCCGTCCGCCGATCAGCCACTGCTCGCTGATCCGCATGCGCCTGCCTTGATGCTGCTGAGCACCGGCGCAGACGGGCAACCGGAACTACGCGTGCGCACCCACGCGGACCTGCTCGGGAATGCGGCGGCCAATACGCAGCGCTGGGCGACAACGGCGGACGGTGTGAGCCTGACAGGGACTGCGCTCGACTGTATGGGTGCGCTGGTGATGTCTCACCTGCGCGCTCTCATCGCCGGATGTAAGCGGGCCCGGATGCCGGTCGCTGCCGCGCCCGGCCAGGTGTCTGCGAGCGATGGTGGCGACCCCCTGCGCGCGAAATCCGGGCTGGATGCGCGCGCGCGCCTTGCCCGCCATTTGATGCAGAACCGACGTGCGGATAAGCCGGCGCAGACTCCGATCAAGCGGTTGCCTCGCAATCATAAGGGGCTTTTGCCAGCGACTCCTGCGCAGCGGGCCCTATGGCTGGTCGACAAAATCGGCGGCTGCGGCCCGGCGTATACGGTCGCGCAGCGTATCGACATTGACGGCCAGATCGATGTCGCCGCGCTTGCGCGCGCACTCCGATCGCTCACCGCGCACCACGACGTACTTCGGATGGCGTTCGCTCAGAACGAAGGCGAACCATGCCTCGTCCTGCACGAGCGAGTCGAGCTGCCGCTGGTGGTCGATTCCGGTCTGGTCGAGCCCAACGCGCTGAAGACGATCGAGAGAGCCTTCGTCGCCGAGCCGTTCGACCTCGGGGCCGCGCCCTTGATGCGCGCGCGCCTGATGCGACTGAGTGATTCCCGCCACGTATTGCTGCTGGCCATGCATCACGCGATAAGCGATGGCTGGTCGAGTGCGCTCATCCTGGGCGCTCTAAGCACCGCCTACCGCCGTGAAACCGAAGCCGGGACGGAAACCGTGCGCGAGTCTGAGGTGCCCGGGTTCGCCGACTATGCCGCCTGGCTGCATGAGCGGCTGGACGGGGGCTGGTCAGGCATCGCTCGAGTACTGGCGCCAGCGGCTCGTCGATCTGCCCACGCTCGCGCTGCCGTCGGATCGTCCGCGACCGACTCAACGCGACGGACGAGCTGCCCGGGTCGCGTTCGAGTTGCCTCGGGCGCTGCTCGCGAAGGTCGATCTCACGGCGCGCAATGTCGGCGCGACCCGCTTCATGGTGCTGCTCGCGGCGTTTCAGGCGCTGCTGGCCCGCTACAGCGGCCAGACCGACATCGTCGTCGGCACACCGGTCTCGGGGCGCACCCATCCGGCGTTCGAATCCGTAGTCGGCTACTTCGCGAATATGCTCGTCATGCGCGGCGATGTCTCGGGGTCGCCGGATTTCCGCACGCTGATAGAAAGGACCCGCGCGTCCACCTTGGACGCCATGAGCCACCAGGAGATCCCGTTCGAGCGGGTGGTTGCCGCACTCTCGCCGCCGCGTGTTGCCGGCATGAATCCACTGTTCCAGGTGAGCTTCGCGGTGCAGAACTTTCCGCGTGCCACCCTCGAGGTGGCCGGCTCGCGGTGTACGGTTTCCGATCCGCGCGAGGCCGTCGCCCAGTTCGATCTGTCGATGACACTCGTTGAATCGGGCGAGGGACTGCGTGCAAGGATCGACTATTCATGCGCGATGTTCGATGCGGATCGGATCGAGCGCATGGCCGAACACTATGTGCGCTTGCTCGAGGCGGCGCTCGACGCTCCCGAGCGGCCCGTCGCCGAGCACGATTACCTGACCGTGTTCGAGTGCCAGCGTCTGCAGCAGTGGAACGACACGGAGCGTGCGTATTCGCGCGACCAGCCGATCACTGATCTGGTCAAGCTCGCCGTGCAGCGGTCGCCGCAAGCAGTCGCCATCGTCGAGGGCGAGCGCTCGCTCAGCTATCGCGAGTTGGACGCCGCATCAAGCCGCCTGGCCGGCCGGCTGCGCTCGCTCGGCGTGGTGCGTGGCGGTATGGTTGCGCTTTGCCTGCCGCGTGGTATCGATGCGCTGGTCGCGATGCTGGGCACTCTCAAGGTGGGTGCGGCCTATCTGCCGCTCGATCCAACGCAACCGCCGGCGAGGCTCGGCGTGATACTCGAGGATGCGCATCCAAACGTTGTCGTAGGGACGGGTGCATCACTGGCGCCACTGCTGCATCTTGGTAGTGTGGCAACGCTGGCCATCGATGCCGACTCGGCGGAGATCGTCGCTGAATCCGATGAGACGCCAAGTCCGAGTGTGGAGGCATCCGATCTCGCCTACGTGATCTACACATCAGGATCGACCGGAACACCAAAGGGGGTCGGTGTCGAACACCGCTCGCTATGCAACCATACCGAATGGCTGGCCAGCCAGTTCGGATTCGACGTCCGGGATCGGGTGTTGTGGCGCACCACACCTACCTTCGACGCTGCCGGGGTCGAGATCTGGCCGGCCCTGTGCGCTGGCGCCACTCTGATCGTTGCCGACGACGAGGCCGCCCGCGATCCGGGGGTATTGCTTGCGCTGATGGTGGCGCAGCGCGTGAGCCGCGCGCAGCTCGTTCCTGGGTTGCTGGGTGCCTTGCTGGAACACTGGCCACAGCTTTCCCAGACACCACGGCTGCGCACACTGTTCGTGGGTGGAGACGTCCTCTCGCGAGCGGATGTTGAACGCTGGCAGGCATTGACCGATGTCCCCTTGGTCAACCTCTATGGACCAACCGAGTGCACGATCGACGCAACCTGGCATGAATGCACGTTGCCGCTCGCGGCTGGCACCGTACCGATCGGGCGTCCTGTCGCCAATGCCCGTGTGTATGTTTTGGACGCACAACTGCGTCCGGTGCCGTTCGGGATCGACGGCGAGATCTGCATCGCCGGTGATCTCGTCGCCCGAGGCTATCTGGGAGGGGCCGATAAGGAGGCAGAGCGATTCATCGATGATCCGTTCTCTTTGCAGCCCGGAGCCCGTATGTACCGAAGCGGCGACCGTGGCCGGTGGCGCGCGGACGGCACCCTGGAGTGTCTGGGCCGAATCGACCGCCAGCTGAAGCTGCGCGGATTTCGCATCGAGCCCGGAGAGATCGAGAGCGCGTGTATTTCGGCAGGCGCGCGTCACGCGGCAGTTCTTGCGGTGACCCAGGAGAACGGCAGCATCCGTCTGGCCTGCTTTGTCGAGCCGACGACGGTCGATCTGCTTGCGCTGCAGAAGCGGCTCGCCGAGCGTGTTCCCGATTACATGATGCCGACGCAATGGGCCGCGATCGAGCAATTGCCCCGGCTGGCCAACGGCAAGATCGATCGCAACGCCTTGCGAGCGCTGCAGAGTTCGCCGCAGGTGCGCAGCTCCGAACCCCCGCAAACCGTGACCGAGGTGCTGGTTGCCAGCGCCTGGTGCGACGTTCTCGGTGTCGCAAGCATCGGTCGAAACGATGATTTCTTCGGATTGGGGGGCGATTCCCTGAGCGCCGCGCGCGCCGCGGCGCGCATTCGCGCGCGCGCCGCCGTCCATGTACCTCTGCGCCTTTTCTACGAACAATCGACGCTGGCGGCGTTGGCAACTGCCATCGACGCACAGGCTGCCGCGACCGTGCCCGGCCCGGAGTCAGCGGATGCAAGTGGCCCTGCTGCAATTGTCGGGGTCACCGGGTCGGCCCCTTCAGCCCCACCCCGCGCCGGGTCGATACCGGCCGGCGGGGTTACTGCACCTGAGCGAGCGAGACACCGGACCGTCAAAGCGACCTCCTCGCAGCTGGCACTCTGGTACGTCGAGTCCCTGACGCAGGCGCGCTCGTCTTTTCACATCGTTCAGGCCTGGCGGCTCGACGGCGCTCTGAACATCGACGCTCTCGGGCAGGCGCTGGCGCGCCTCGCCGCACGACACGAAGCCTTGCGGACGGACTTCGTGATGCGCGATGAGACGCTGATGATGCGTGTGCACGAAGCCGTCGAGGCATCCCTGACGCGGATCGAGCCGGATGACATCCACTCGTTCGGACTGACGCCGTTCGAACTCGGTTGCGCACCGCTGTGGCGGGCGGCGATTGCGCGTGACCCGGATGGCTCGCATGTCTTCGTTCTCGCAATGCATCACATCGTCACCGACGGCTGGTCGATGAGCATTCTGCGCAGCGAGCTCTCTGCGGCATATGCATCGCTGCGGGACGGGCGAATGCCGGAGTTCGAGGCGTCACCGCCGAGCTATCTGGAGCACGTGAGCGGCCTGAACGAGTGCGCTACGAACGCGGCAGACGATGCGTCCATCGCCTACTGGCGCGAACGCCTCGCCGACCTTGCGCCGCTGGCGATGCCGACTGACCGGCCTCGTCCGGTGCAGCGTAGCTACGCCGGAGATATCGTCGAACTCTCGGTTCGCGGGGAATTGCTTGACGCGCTTGAGGTGCTTGCTCGCCGGCACCGGGCGTCGCTCTATATGGTGCTTCTCGCGGCCTGGCAGCTGGTGCTTGCGCGCCATAGTGGCAGTACGGACATCGCGGTGGGTTCGCCGGTCGCCGGCCGTGGCGCAGAGGCACTCGATGCGGTCGTCGGCTATTTCGCGAACATGCTCGTGATGCGCGCGGACGTCTCCGGGAACCCGAGCTACGCGGAACTCCTGTCGCGCGTGCGTGACAGCGCGCTCGATGCTTTCGAACACCAGGATGCCGCCTTCGACCGGCTGGTTGCAGAGCTGCGCCCGGCGCGCGAGCCAGGTGCCAATCCGCTGTTCCAGGTCTCGTTCGCGCTTCAGAACATGCCCGAGGCACCGCTCGCTCTGGCGGGAGTGCACTGCACACCGCTAGCCCGGGTCGCGCAGCAGTCCAAGTTCGACCTGACCTTGTCTCTGACCAAGAAGAGCGGGCAATTGGACGGGGCCCTGGAATTTGCGTGCGAACTGTTCGACCGGCCGCGAATCGAACGCCTGGCCGGGCACTTCTTGCGGGTTCTCGAGCAGGTGGCTGTCGCTGACGATACCGGCATCGAGGATCTCGAGCTCATCGGCCGAAGTGAGCGCGAGCGAATTGTGTGCTGGGGGCAGGCCGAGGGCACACCGCCACCGGCGGAGCTGACGCTTGCTCATCTGTTCGATCAGCAGGTCGCGCGTACACCAGATGCAATTGCGCTCGTCGACGGTGATCATGAACTCAGCTACGCGATGCTCGCTGAGCGTGCAAACCGGCTCGCCAACTGGCTTCGTGATCGCGGTGCGCAGCCCGGGGAGACCGTCGCGATCGCGTTGGCGCGTGGCGAGTCGATGCTGATCGCGCAACTTGCGGTCGCAAAGAGCGGTGCCGCCTATCTGCCGCTCGATCCCCAGTTCCCCGTTGCGCGGCTGCGCGCGATGCTCATCGACGCAGCGCCACTCGCATTGATTGCCGATACAGCGTTCGAAGAGGCGCTGTTCGCAGACGCGCCGTCAGGAAGATCAGCCGCCAGCAGAGGCGAATTGAACCTGGCGGTGAGATTCATGGTTGATCGGGAGGCCGCGCAAATCGAGGCTCTCGACCCCGATCCACCGGCGCCGATGGGTTCTGGTGCAGACCCTGCACACCTGATGTACACGTCCGGCTCGACCGGCGGGCCGAAGGGCGTGCTCGTATCTCAGACTGCCGTGATCCTGAGGGTGCGTGATACCGACTACCTCTCGATCGGGCCGTCAGACCGCGTCGCGCAACTCGCCAATGTTGCATGGGACGTCGCCACGATGGAGATCTGGGGGGCGTGGCTGAACGGCGCCCGACTGGTCGTGCTGCCGCGAGACACTGCGCTCTCGACTTCCGCGCTGCGCGATTTCATTCGTGCCGAGTCGCTGACGATGCTTTTTCTGACGACGTCGCTGTTCAACGCGCATGCGAGCGCCGATCCGACGATGTTCGCACCGCTGTCGAGCCTGCTGTTCGGTGGCGAGGCCGCGGATCCCGCCGTGCTCAAGCGCATGGTCGACTCGGGCGCGGTGCCGCCGCGGCTTGTGAATTGCTACGGCCCGACCGAAACGACGATTTTCGCGTCTGCATGGTTCGTGCCTCGTGACCCCAGGCAGCTGGCGGCGGCGACCAGACTGGGTGTGCCGATCGGACGGCCAGTCACCAACACACGCTTCGAGGTCTTGGACGCACACGGACGACACCAGCCGATCGGCGTCGTCGGCGAGCTGGTGATCGCAGGGCCGGGCGTCGGGTTCGGTTATCTGAACCGGCCGGAACTCACCGCCGAAAGCTTCATTGCGGATCCGAATGGCCCCCATGGAGCCACCCGCTACCGAACCGGCGACCTGGTGCGTTGGCGTGAGGACGGCTCCTTGCTGTTCGTGGGGCGGCGCGATGCACAGGTGAAGATCCGCGGCTTTCGCATCGAGATCGGCGAGATTGTCGCGGCGTTGCGTGCCGCGGGCGGGCTGCGCGATGCGGTGGCGATCGTCATCGAGCGGGAGCAGTACGGCCGGCAGGTGGTCGCCTTCGTCTGTCCCGAGGTTGGTTCGGATGTCAGTCCTCGCGCAATTCGCGAGGACCTGCGCGAGTTCCTGCCGGACTACATGATTCCCTCGGAGATCCTGCTTGTCGACGCGCTGCCGATCACGGCCAACGGCAAGCTTGACCGCGCTGCGCTCGTCGCCTTGCTCGAAAGTTCGACAGCGGACCGGACCGGCGCGGGCGATGATCCCGGTCATCATCCGCAAGACGAGCAGGAGTCGCCACTGGACGAGACGGGCATGCGGGTGCTCGACATCTGGAGGCGCGTGCTCGATCTACCGACTCTCAGTGCAGATGCTCACTTCTTTGATGCAGGCGGTCATTCGCTGCTGGCACTGAAGATGCTCGCGGAGGTCGAGAAAGAGTTTGACGCGGTGTTACGCGTCGCGGCCTTATTCGAGGCGCCCACCGCGCGGCGATTTGCGGAGAGAATCGGCGCGGGACGGACGGCGGGCTCGACAAGCTGCGCGATCCGGATCCAGGCCGGCGGTCGTGCGACTCCGCTCTACATCGTTTCAGGCTACGGCAGCGAGCTTGTTGCATTTCGGGCGCTTGCTCAGCAGCTCGGACCAGATCAGCCGCTGGTGGTGCTCGACCCCAGCGCGCTCGATCAGCGCGAGCTCGCCGATCTGCCGATGGAGGAGGTTGCCTCTCGTATGGTCGCGGACCTCCGGCGCGTTCAGCCATGCGGGCCGTACCAGCTATGCGGCTTCTCGCTGGGCGGGCGCTTCGTGTTCGAGATCGCCCGACAGCTCGAGCGCGAGGGTGAGTCGGTGCATCTGTTGGCGATGCTCGACGCGCCGGCCCCGGGTTATCCGCGTGCACGACCGATCCCTCAGCGGGTGGTTCTGCATATCCGCAACCTGCTGCGTCAAAGCTTTGCCGAGAACGTGACGTATGTGCGCCGGCGAATCGACTGGTTCCTGCATGGCCGCAGCCTGTTCGTCGGGGCTGGTGCTCTGGCCGAGAGCAGCGCGGCACGGGCGATCGCCCAATCGGCCGAGGCCTTGTTCGCAAAGTGGCGCGGGTATGTCCCGGCGGATAGCCTCAAAGGGTCAATGCTGATCGTTCGGGCGACCATACGTGATCATCGTCCGGGCATCATCGACGATGACCGGCTGCTCGGCTGGGGCCGCTTCGTCGCCGGTGCGATCGAGGTTCGCGATTTCAATGGTGCGCATCGCGACCTTCGCGACCCGGCGTTTGCGCCCATGGTGGCATCGGTCCTGTCTGACTACCTGGGCCCGCCCAGGGACACGGGTGTGGCCTCATACGACGAAACCCAGGGCGATCCTGGGCCGGGTTCCGTAGGCAAGTCGTTGCCCGTCTCGAAGAGCCGGCGTCGCGCGATCGTGCATGGCTGAGACTCCCCCAGAGCGGGCCGGGTAGCCCCATGCGATTGATGTCTACGCGATCCGCGTCGCAGCCAATGCCAGTCGCGCCGCGGCCGACGAGCACTTGTTGGATGCGGCCGAGCGCGAGCAGGCTGCGCGCTTTCTGCGCCTGGCCGATCGTGATCGATTTCGAGTTGGCCGCGTCGCGCTGCGGCGATGTCTGGCCCGGCGTCTCGGCGCGGATCCGGCGACGCTGCGTTTCCAAAGCGAGCGTTTCGGCAAACCAGCGCTGGCGAGCGCCGGCGCCCCATCCTTCAACTTGTCGCATTCCGGCGATTGGGTTTTGATCGCGATCGCCGATACGGGAGAGATAGGCATCGATGTCGAGCGCGTGGCAGATTCACCGCCAGATCTCGAAGACTATCGCCGGGCCTTTTCGTCGGCCGAGCTCGAGCGGCTCGCGAATACGCCACCAGCGCGTCGTGCCACTTGCCTCGCCAGGCTCTGGACCCGCAAGGAAGCCTATCTGAAGGCGGTGGGTGCGGGGATGTCTCGCGCACCGGAGCGGATTCGCGTCGACGCGAGCGCGCCGGGCATGTTGACGATCATCGACGTTAATGATTCTCCGCCGCCCGGGCCATGGCAACTGCGTGACCTGTCAGTGGACGAGCGACATTGCGGATGCCTGGCGTGGCGCGGCGCCGCCGGCACGTTAGCGATCTGGACCGAGACCTTGCTTTCGTCGTTCGGCGAGGATAGCGTTCTCGTCTGACCTCGGTGGCGCCCGGGAAGGCCGACTTCAACGGTCTTGCCGTTGCCATACTTGCTATCGTGCGCCTGCACGAGCATCGTGAGCGCGTCGGCGGGTATGGCGACACCGCAGGGGTCACCGGTGAAGGGCTGCTCGCTGGCGTGGTCGTGCCACAGCCTGCGCTCCCCGGAGACGTCCCCAGTGGCCGGGCTCACGCGAAATGCGTCAGGGTATCGGGCAGGTGCAGTCAGATCGATATCGGGTCAGGCCGTCCGCGACACCTTGCGCCAATGCAGCACGCGTTGTTCGGCCTGGGACGAGTACGCGCAGCGGCGGCCGAAGTACCAGGAGATCGCCTTCGACGGCCACGTCGCGAACCTGATCCGTGCCGAACCAGGCCGGGTTCGAAGAGGCATCCACCGACGTAGTGAGTTGCCTGCCGTCGAACGAAAAGGTGCCGCAATACGAGTTGTATTCGCGCGGCTGATCGCCGGGAATCCGTGCACGGCTGTCGCACAATACACAGACCATGCGCCCGTCGTCACGGAAGGAGATCACGCCCATGGCTGCGTCGCCACCATAGGGTGGCGGCATGGGCGAGCCGTCCGCCGCAGTGGATGTGGTGCGGACCAACTCCCAGGTGCCAATCAGATCAAGCATGGATTGCCTCGTTCCTTGCAGGGGTGGGACCGGGAGATTCGTACTTTGCCCGGCGGCCCGCCCGAAGCACGCATGATGCCGCAAGCGTTCATCGAGCGCCAATCGTTCAAGTCTGCCGCGGCTTTCGCCAGAGCAGTACCAGGGGAATCACGGCAAAACAGGTGACGGCGTAAAGCAGGAAGGCATTGTTGAATGCGATCAGGCGTGCCTGTCTGAGCACCTCGCCGCTCATCGCGACAAGCTGAGGTGCAGTCTCTATGCCCCAGCGACCCGTGAACTGGCCGTAATGCAGTCGCTCATCGAACGGCGACAACAGCTGCCCCAGCTCGGCATAGTTCACCTGCGTGGACTTCACGATCACGATGAATGACACCGCGATGTAGATGCTCTGCCCCATGTTTCTGAGCAGATGAAAGATGGCCGCGCCGTCGGGCAACAGGCGTGGCGCCAGTGTTGCGAAGGCCGCGGTGGTGACGGGCACCCACAGGATGCCGCTGCCGATCCCTTGCACGATCCCGGCCCAGGCGATCCAGTCGGCCTGCATGGCGGGATGCACAGTGGCCAACGCCAGGCCACTGGCGCCAATCATGGCAAAGCCGATTGCCATGCTGATGCGCGGATCGATGTGGCCCATGCGCCCGGCGATATAGAAGCCGCCGATCATGCCAATGCCGCGCATGGCCAGCAGCCAGCCGACCAGGTCGTCCGGATAACCCATCAGGGGCTGCAACATGGCGGGCAGCAGCGTGATCGGCGTGAAGTTCAGCATGCCGTAAAAGCCGACCAGGAGCAGCCCGATGACGAAGTTGCGATCATGCAGCAACTCGCGATTCAGGAACGGGCGATCGTAGGTGATGGTGTGCACCACGAAGATATAGCTGGCCAGCACAATCGCCGCCCCGTAGACCAGGATCTCGGGTGATTCGAACCAGCCGAGATTCTCTCCGCGATCGAGCAGCAGTTGCAGGCAGGCGATGGCCACGGACAGTGACAAAAAGCCGGTCCAGTCCAGTCGGTGACTCGGAGTGCGTTCACCCGGGCGAATGAACACCATCGTGAGCAGCAGCGCCACACCGCTCACGGGCACGAGCAACAGAAAGATCGCCCGCCAGTTGTAGTGCTCGGCCACATAGCCGCCGATCACAGGTGCCATGCCCATCCCGGCCACCACGGCCATGCCAAAGAAGCCCTGGGCCATGGCACGCCGTTCATCGGTAAAGGTGGACAGCACCACGGCCTGTGAGACCGGCACGATCGGCGCACCGAACATGCCCTGCAGCACCCGGTACAGCAGCATCGGCGCCAGCGATTGCGCGGTCGCGCATAGAAACGAGGCCACCGCGAAACCGGCCACGCTGGCCAGCAGCAGATTGCGCTGACCCAGCTTGGCCGTCAGCCAGCCCGTCATGGGCGTCACGATGGCCGTGCCGACCACATTCAGCGTGACCACCCAGGCGATCTGATCCGGGCTGGCAGACAGCGACCCGCGCAACTGCGGCAGCGCCACATTGACCACGGTGGCGGTCATGGCGTAGAGCATGGTGCACACGGACACGGTCAGCAGGACCAGGTACGGGCTCGGTGCGGGGACGACTTGCGGGCTGGGGACGCTCTGGCTCACGGAAAGGGCTTGGGCTCCGAGGACATGACCGACGATCGCATAGACGGCAGATAATGAGTGCCTAGGCAATTGTAATCTTGCTAATGGTTGCCTAGCTAACTAAAATGAGTGCATGGAGGAAGAACCCCCCGACCGAAACTTCGGCCTGATCCTGCACGACGTGGCGCGCTTGCTGCGCACCAACTTCGATCGCCGCGTGCGCGACCTCGGGCTGACCCGCTCGCAGTGGTGGGTGCTGACGCACCTCTATCACCAGGACGGGCTCACCCAGACCGAGCTGTCCGAGCTGATGGAGATCGAGCGGCCGAGTCTCGGGCGTCTGCTCGATCGGCTCGAGGCCAAGAACTGGATCCGGCGTGACAACGATCCGAATGATCGTCGCGTCAACCGGGTCTATCTGACGCTCGACGTCAAACCCATGGTCCGGCAGATGCGCCAGCATGCATCGGCCGTACGCCAGCAGGCGCTGGCCGGGCTTGGCGATGATCGGCGCGAACAGTTCATCGACACGCTGGTGCAGATCAAGCAGAACCTGCAGGAGACGGACGCCGTGAAGCCAGTCGATCAAATGCCAGCGGCCAGGCGGGTGCGGCGATGAACGCATTCACGCCGCGCCCAGGCAACACACGCGGCCTGCTCGGGCGCCCCGGCCGCATGGCGGGCGCGGTGCTCGGCCGCCTGATGCTGCTCATGGCCGTGCCGCTGGTTGCCATCGCGGTCGGATTGTATTTTTACAGCACGGGCGGTCGCTATATCAGCACCGAGAACGCCTATGTGCGGGCCGACATCATCGCGATCAGCGCCGACATCGATGGCCGGGTGACATCTGTCAGTGTCACCGACAATCAACGGGTCACGCGTGGCAGTGAATTGTTCCGGCTCGATGCCGAACCATTGCGCGCGCTGGTCGGTGAGGCACAGGCCCAGCTACAGCTCGCACGCGTGTCGATCGACACGATGCGCGCCGAATACTATGAGGCCATTGCCGCCATCAAGACCGCCAGGCAGCAGGTTGCCTATCTGCAGCGACGGCTGGATCGGCAGGCGAAGCTGATCAAGCGCGGCGTCGTCACGGACGAAGCGCATGATCAGGCCGTTCATGAACTGAGGGTGGCGACCCAGCAGGTGGCCACGCTGGATCAACATGCACGCCGTACGCTGACCAATCTTGGCGGCGACATCAATATCGCCTACGAGGCGCACCCGGCCTATCAGGCGGCTCAGCATCGGCTCGAGCTCGCGCAGACGCGCGAACGGCAAACCATCGTCGTCGCGCCATCGGACGGCATTGTCAGCAATATGCGCCTGCAAGCCGGCGAGTTCGTTCAGAAAGGGCAGGCGATCTTCAGCCTGGTGAACGACACGGACGTGTGGGTCGAGGCCAATCTCAAAGAAACCCAGCTCACCCATGTCGTCGCCGGTCAGCGCGCCACGTTGAGCGTTGACGCCTATCCGGGTGTCCAGTGGCAGGCGGTGGTGGCCAACATCGCCCCCAGCACCGGTGCCGAGTTCTCGGTATTGCCACCGCAAAATGCCACGGGCAACTGGGTCAAGGTGGTGCAACGTGTGCCCGTGCGTCTGCGTATCGAACCGCAGCAGCAGGCGCCCAAGTTGCGCGTTGGCATGACCGTGACCGCGACCATCGATACCCAACGCGAGCGCGGCTGGCCGATAAGGTTCGGCGATGCGCCCGACCGACCGTTGGTCCGCTCGGCATCGGACTCCTGAGGGTGCCCGGCGCCGCCCGGCGGCGCGCAGGATCGGGCGGGTTGTTGTCGCCCACCTGGATCCGGATCCGCGAGATGCCGGCAAAGGGCTCGAATCTCCCCGACCATCGCCACGCGACCGATCGTGTCATCGCAGCGCGGTGCGACGGCGCGCGATCCAGTGATCGATCGAGATCGCGCCCGGGCCCTGGCTCACCAGATAGAGCAGTATCGCCGCCCAGGTGCCGTGGGTTGCATAGGCGCCCGGGTAGACGAAGATCTGGATGACCATCGTCATGCCGAGCAGGCCCAGCGCCGACAGTCGTGTGCCCAGGCCGATGAGCAGCAGCAGTGGAAGCAGGTGCTCCGCGAACGCGGCCATCGGGGCGGCGATCGCCGGTGCGATGAAGGGGAGTTTGTATTCTTCTTCGAACAGCGCCAGCGCGGAGTCCGACAGACGCGGCCAGCCAAGCATGAACTCTCCGGTGACGATGTTCAGCGCAAAGTCGCTGACCTTGGTTTGCCCGGAGTTCCAGAACACGGCGGCAATCGAGAAGCGGGCGAGTAGCGCAACCCCTGAATGAGGAATTCGCCCGAACCAGAGGATCGCCCAGCCGATCAGGCCTGCAATGCCGGAGGACGCAGGCAGTGCGGTGCTCGATGATGCTGTGCGCTGCGGTGCGGCGGAAGCAGTGCTCATGGAAGTCTCCTCAGATTGACTCGTTCGAAATGGGGTCGTGTAGCGCCACAAGCGCGCCATGGCGCAGCAGCAGCGACAGTGCCGCGCCGAGATCGAAGCCGGATTGACGCTCGCAGGCGGCGGCTGCCGCCGCGCCGAACGCATGACCCGCTGATGTCAGGGCGACAAAGTGTGTCGTTCCAGGGTCAACGGGCAGCACCAGGACATCGAGCCCGTCACGCAGCACGAGCGCCCGCTCGGCGTCATCGACTGATACAGGTATGACCGTGCCTTCGGTCTGGTGTGCAGCCCACAGTGAGGCCACGGCATATATTGATTCGATCCGCCGCATCGACGGCTGCCAGATCAGGCGCAGGCCGGCAAGCCGCTCAGGATCAAGTAGCGCACCAGCCAGAGCGGCATCCGCGATCGGCGGGGCATCAGCAGCGTGCGATGCCTGCAGCCGCGCAAACTCGAGCCGCGCCATGTCCGACAGATACGGCACGGCCCGGGCCGGCTCGAAGCCCCCGACGAACGCGGCAAACTCATCACCGTAGTGCGCCAGGATGCGCGTGCGCGGAGGATGCTGTCGTATGAACACGCTGGCCATCGCGCGGAAGAACTCCTCGCCCACGAGTTGCTGAACCATCGGATAGGTGTCGGCCAGCGCATCGATCAGAGAGCTGATGACGTTGTTGCGGTACACATCGACACGCCGGGCCGGATCAGACCCGTTCCAGGTGCGCAGCCCCGCAGGGCCAGCGTGCGTGGGATCCAGCAGCGCGGCTGCGAAGTCTCGTTCAGAGGCGATCGCCGCGGCGTTCTCCAAGTTCATGCGCATCTCGCATGGGCGGCGGACTGCTGCGTCCCCTTGGCGATGTCCATCATGGTCTGCGCGCGCGCCGACTCCGTCACCAGGGTGGCGAGCGATGGCAGATCATTATCGCGTTCGAGCAATGTCGGCACCCGGCCGAGACGGTCAATGACCTTGCCGTACAGGTGCCAGACGACCTCGGCGACCGCATCACCGTGGCTGTCGATCAGCAGCGGGGATCCTGCTGCATCCGTATCCCGAGCAAAGCCGGCCAGATGGATCTCGCCAGTGGCGTCCAAGGGCAACGCATTCAGATAGGCTGCCGCGTCACGACCATGGTTGGTGCAGGAGACATGGACATTGGTCAGGTCGAGCAGCAGGCCGCATCCGGTGCGCCGGAGCACCTCGCTGATGAAGGCGGTCTCGTCCATCGTCGATCGCTCGAACTCGACATAGGTGGACGGGTTCTCGAGCAACATCCGAAGGCGCAGTCGCTCCTGAACGCGATCTATGTGGCGGCATACCCGCGCGAGCGTCTCGTCGTCGTAGGCAATCGGCAGCAGGTCGTTGAAGAAGATGCTGCCGTGTGTGGACCAGGCCAGGTGCTCCGAGAAGGAAGACGGCTGGTAGCACGCAATCAGGTGCGCAAGCCGGTCGAGGTGAGTCTCGTCGGGCGGTGTCTCGCCGCCCAGCGACAGACCCACGCCATGCAGCGAAAGCGGATAGTGCTCGCGAATCTTCGCGAGAAAGTGGTGCATGGGCCCGCCGTCGACCATGTAGTTCTCGGCATGCACTTCGAAGAAGCCCACCGCGGGACGCGATACCAGCACGTCCCGGAAGTGCTGCGGCTTCAGACCGATGCCGCTTCGGGCCGGCAGGCCGGGATCGACCGCGAAGGGCGGCCGGGATTGCTCGGCAGCGCTGGCCCGAAGCATCATGCTCTTTCTCAGTGCAGGCGTTGGCGATCAGGCCTTCTTCTCTTTGAAGGCCTGAAGCTGACCGTGGCCGCTCGGCGAGGTCTTGGACATCGTCGCTTCGCAGGTGCCCTTGGGCACATAGCTCCAGGCGTTGCCCTGGTAGTCGGTCTTCGAGGTGCCGGCGCAGGTGGTGCCCGGGCCCGCGGCGCAATCGTTCTTGCCCTTCAGCGCCACGCCGTAGCATTTCTCCTTGTCGGCCGCCTGTGCGGCGACGGGCAGTGTGGTGAAAGCAGCGCCGAGCGCGAGGGCCAGAGCGGCAGCGGGAAGCTTGCTGTTGATGGTGTTCATTGTCATCTCCTGATGGAACTGGTGGTCATGCCCGGCACAAGCCGCGGTCAAGGGGGTGTCGGGCCCGGAAGCGATGACATCTGTCTGATCCCGGTGCGACGACAGGGGCATAGTGGCGTCTGACCCATGTGCCCTTACAGCGGGGCGCGGAGAAGATCTCTAGTTGCGGCAATTCGTGATCGTGCCGTGACACTTCATGGGTGTCGAAAGGGCTGATGCGCGCGTCGTTTTGCTTCGAGCAACCCCTGTTTTGTAAGCAATGTGTCGCTGCGGCGTCTACGCGAGCCCTCTGGGTGCGAACGCGCATTGCGGGCTTATTCCGCCAACAGGTGGGATCGGGCGCTTAGAGCGGGCATCCCTGCCGCGCGCTGATCCTCATGGAAGAGACGGCATCAAGATGGCTGCAATCACCAGCGGCATCAGGCGAAGGATCGGCGCACGGCTCAGCCGCTACCTGGACCGACCGCGCCATACCCACAGCGTGTCGGTGCCTACCGACCCGGACTGCCTGTTGGCCTGTCTGCGGCCTGGCGACGTGTTGCTTGTCGAGGGCCAGCGGCGGGTCAGTCAGGCCATCAAGTACCTGACGCAGTCAACCTGGTCGCATGCAGCGCTCTATGTCGGCGAGGCGGGTGCTGCGGTCGCCGGGCCGGCGCACGATCGCTGCTTTCTCGAGGCGGACATGCGCGACGGCGTCCGCCTGGTAGGCGTCAGCGAGTTCGCCGGGCTGCACTGTCGCGTTTGCCGGCCGATTGGTTTGAGTTCTGGAGAGGTCGACGCCGTGATCGGGTTTGCGATGGCGCGGCTGGGGCACCAATACGATCTCAAGAACGTGATTGATCTTGCGCGATACCTGCTTCCTACGCCGCCAGTGCCGGCGCGCTGGCGCCGTCGCATGCTGGCGCTCGGCAGTGGAGATCCGACGCGCGCGATCTGCTCGACCCTGATCGCACAAGCGTTTCAATCCGTGCGCTATCCCATCCTGCCGATCGTCGAAAGCATCGCCTCCAAAGATCCGCTATGCGCTGGGTGCGTCGATGAGATCTATCACGTACGTCACCACAGTCTCTTCGCTCCGCGAGACTTCGATGTCTCGCCCTATTTCGAAGTGGTGAAGCCGTCGTTGGTCGCCGGCTTCGATCCGCATCGCCTGATCTGGTTCGAGCAACAGCAGACTGACCCCTCCTGAGGCTCGCGCGCCGACGGCTTTCGTTGCGCAGCGGATGCGCACCTACGCGTGTGCCGACAGATCATTCGAAGCGTCGCTCGCGCGCACCGAGAAGGGTGCGTGCACGCGCGCGAGTATCGAATGTGCGTCAGCGAAGCGGTTCGCGAAATTTGTTCTGCATGACGTCGTGGGCGCCTGTAAGCGTCCCCATGCGTTCTTTACTCAGTGCTGGTCGCATGTTTCGAATGCGGCCTGCGCCGAGGTCCGCATCGCGTCACCGAGGCATTCTCAGCTTTTCATTCAATAAGGACGTTCAATGATCATCAAGAAACTCGTGGCCGTATCGAGCGCTTCAGCGGTTGGCCTGTTCCTCGCCATGGCGCCCATGACCGCGTCGGCGCAAGAGATCTACAACTTCGACTGGCTGATGAAGATGGCCGATGCGAACCATGACGGCATGGTGACGAAGGCCGAGTTCCTGGCTGCGATGTCGATGGCGTTCGACAAGAAGATGGAGGCAATGAAATCGATGCCCGATGGCGCGAAGATGATGAAGGGCGATGCGATGATGCCTGCAGGGCTGCAGGCCTTGTTCAAGGATCTGTACGTCGGCCCGTAAATCGTATGGGCGCGACCCCGCTTGCGCGGGGTCGCGCATCGGCGCCCGTATCGCTGCGCCGGCTTTATTGCACTCGTCTGTGCGCTCTTTGTCGGGTGGCCGCTCGGCCCTGGCCCTGAATTCACGTGCATCGATCCACTCCGATAACCATGCATGTAAGCCTGCCATTTCACGATCTCAGACAGCCGAAGAGAGCTTTCGCCATTCATACCAGAGCGGCGACACTTTCAGTCGGCTGTTGTCTTGCACAATGCTCGCGTCATAGTCTGGGCGTGGCGCCACAAGCCTTGCTTTGAAATGCGTCATTGCTATCGTGCTCGCTAAGGGGCAAGATCTGCCTCTATCCACGGGAGATGCACGATGAGCGACGCCACTGTCCTGGTGACTGGTATTTCCGGGTTTATCGCCAAGCACTGCGCGCTCGACCTTCTCGAACATGGCTATCGGGTGCGCGGCACTGTGCGCAGCACCGACAAAGCCGAGGCCGTTCGCGCCACGCTCGCGGCCCATGCCGATGTATCGGGCCTCGATTTCGCACAGGCCGATCTGATGTCCGACGCGGGATGGTCCGAGGCGATGCAGGGAGTGCACGGGGTGCTGCATGTGGCTTCGCCGTTTCCGCTGGCGCAGCCCAAAGACGAAGACGAGCTGATCCGCCCTGCGGTCGATGGAACACTGCGGGTCTTGCGTGCCGCCAAGGCCGCTGGCGTGAAGCGATTCGTGCAGACCTCATCGTCCGTGGCGGTGATGCATGGTCATGGCAATGCCCGCCCGGGCGTGTTCACCGAGGCTGTCTGGACCAATCCCGATGGGCCGCATGTCACCGCCTATGCCAAGTCAAAGACGCTTGCCGAGCGCGCCGCACGCGACTACGTTGCCAAGGAGTATCCCGAGGCGCACTTTGCGTCGGTCAATCCGGGGCTGGTACTGGGGCCGCTGCTCGATACCGATGCCGGCAGTTCGGCCGACTTGATCGCCAGTTGCCTGCGAGGCAAATATCCGGGCAGTCCGCGTCTGTCGTTCCCGGTGGTGGATGTGCGTGATGTGGCGATCGCTCATCGTCTGGCGCTGGAGACGAGCGCGCCATCGGGGGGCCGGTATCTGGCTGTTTCGGGCGCGGTCTGGTTCAAAGACCTGATGTCGCCGATCAAGAGTGCTCTGGGAGATCGCGCGCGCAGGATTCCGTCGCGTGAACTGCCGAATTTCATGGTGAAGCTGGTGTCGATTTTCGACCCCGAGGTGCGAACCATCCTGCCCGAGCTGGGCCTTGAAGTGCGAATCGATAATTCCGCGACCCGCGCGGCGCTCGGCATGGAGTTTCGACCGCACACCGAGTCTGCGCCGGCGATGGCCGAGAGCCTGATGCGACTGGGCCTGGTCTAAGCTTTCTGCCAGGCGGTGAGGCGGTGAGGCGGGCGTCCAGGCAGACAGGCGAGCCCCGGTTCTTCGGACTTCGCGCCCGACCTAGATCGCAGCTGAGCGGCGCCTGGATCGCCGCCACCGGCTTCACGGCCCCTTGAGGGCGCCTCGCTGCCTGCTTACGGAGGCCGCGCCGGGCCCCGCTCTATGGGACAATGCTTTCGCCGCGCCAGGCCCATGCGCGGGTACCGGAGGCAGGATGCCGCTGAAGAACACGAGCACACGCTATGGCGCGATCAGCAAGCTGCTCCACTGGACCATCTTTCTGCTGTTCATGCATCAGTTCATCGGTGCGAACCTGATGAGCCGTATCGGCCGGGATGGCAGCTTTCTCGGCATGGGGCAGAACTTCCTCTACAACTGGCACAAGAGCATCGGGCTGGTGGTGATCGTGGTGGCTCTGGCCCGCGTGATCTGGCGGCGTACCACCCCGTTGCCCGATTGGTGCGCCGACCTGAGCCCCGCCGAACGCGCGATCTCGCATCGGCTTGAAACACTGCTTTACTGGCTGATGTTCGTGCTGCCGGTTTCCGGCTATCTGTTCGTGATGTTTGGCGGTTACGGGGTCAAGCTGTTCGGGGTGACCGATCTGCCCAATCCGTTCGGGAAGTGGCCGCCTGGGGCGTTGATCGCCTGGATCAGCCATATCGTGCTGGCCTATGGCGCGGTGGTGGTGATTTCCTGGCATGTCGGCCTGGGGTTGAAGAAGCAATGTTTCGATGGGGCGCGCTTTTTGCGCCGCATGCTGCCGTTCGGCCGCAGCTGACATGTTTCGTCCCGAGTCGAGCGGCGGTGCAGCCGGCGTGAATGGTGTCGACGAGGCCGAGCGCGTCTGGCGAATCTGCCTGGCGGTTGGCGAGGCGCGTCGCGCCGGGGGGCTCGTACCAGGCGCCGCGGCGCGAGCCCTGCACGAGGCGGGTGACGGATCAATCGTGGCGGCGCCGCTCGCCGGTGCTTCTCCTTCGGCGCCCGTTGCGCGATGGAGCGCCGCCGAAGGCTGGGTCTTGCCCGATGTTGCCGATGGGGCGGGCCGCGATCTCCTCGAGCTTTATCGGCCAGTGCTGCAGTTGCGGTCGCACACCACGTTCGTCCTTGCGCATCTGGGCCAGAGCATCGATGGCCAGATAGCCACGCGAACCGGTGACTCGCGCTATGTGAACTGCCCGGCTGATATCACCCATCTGCATCGGTTGCGCGCGCTCTGCGATGCGGTGATCGTCGGCCGCGAGACCGCCAGCGTGGATGATCCGATGCTCACCACGCGCCTGGTGACCGGGCCCAACCCGGTGCGGGTGGTGCTCGATCCGGACGGACGCCTGCCCTCGACCATTCAGTTGCTCACCGACGGCCGCGCCGACACCCTGGTCGTGTGCGCCAATGAGCACCTTGCACACGCGCATCGCCGCTTCGGTGAATCACGCGTGAGGGGGGGGGGCGGGGCGGGCGCAATGCTCGATCTGGCCGAATTGCGCGATGGTCTGGCCCAACGTGGGCTCTATGTGTTGTTCGTCGAAGGAGGCGGGGTCACCGTGTCGCGCTTCGTCGAGCACGGGGTGGCCGATCGCCTGCATCTCGCCGTCGCGCCGGTGCTGGTGGGCGCCGGCCGCAGCGGTTTGCAGTTGATCGGTGAGCCGCTGATGCGCGATAACCTGCGGCCCGCACATCGCTTGTTTCGAATGGGCGCCGACGTGTTGTGGGATTTCGATCTGCGCGCGCCCCGGCCCGCGCAAGGCGACGGCGCGGGCGACGGCGCGATCCGTTTCATCGGCTGAAGTTTGCGGCCAGATCCAGGTGACCAACCCTGAGCTGTGACTGACCCGCGTCGATAAGCGCACGCCGACGCAGAGACCAGGCCTCGATATCGCGACAATTCTGCGCAGCGATCTGCATGACCGCGGCCGTCCAATCGTCGAGCAGGGCGTGCTGGATGGCGGTGTCGTGCGGTGCCAGCAACCAGTCGCTGCGCCGCACGAGCAGGCTGTGCGCGTGCACCGCGAGCCGATCGATCGCATGCCTTGCCGCCTCGGGGCCCAGTGCCGCGCCAAAGCCCTTGTCGCCACGCTGATGGTGATCGAAGCGGGTGTGAATCAGATCATCGACGGGATCATCCGGCATCCATTCGAGCCGTCCGTCGTAGCTCAATGCCCATAGCAGCGGATGCCCGCCTGCGACGCAGGCATCGATCAGGGTGTCCAGCCACCGCTGCGAGACCAGATCGAGCAATGCCGAGGCGGTCACGCATTCGCCCGGCCGCAGTGCGAGCACGCCAGCGCCTGCGCTCAGGTCCACGCATTGTGTCGTCGCAGTGAGTCTGAACCCGGGGGCATGGATCTCGAAAGTGTCTGCGGCCGTCGCATGGAACCGAGCCTGCAAGGCGCCGGCCCATGCATTCAGTCGGGTGTGCAGGTCTGCGAGCAGCCGTGGATCATTGTCGAGCAGCCGCCAGTGCTGATGGCCGCCCAGTCGCGGGGCGAGGTAGCGCAGATTCGAGCCGTTGCCGCAGCCGAGATCGACCAGACATAGCGGAGCCGATCGCGCGAGGTCGGCTGGCTCGCGATCGCGGGCTGGCACCGACCCAAACGTCGCGATCGCGCGGGCGCGGTGGTCATGGGGTTCGCGCAAGGCGAGCCAGTCGGCGCTGAATCCGCTCATCGTGCCACCTCCATCAGCAGCGCACGCACGGTGTTCACGGTATCGGCCCAGCGTGGCAGGCTCAGGCGCGCGTCGCGCGCGCCGCGGTAGAGGCGCTCGCGCAGCGGGGGTCGTCGAGGAAACCTTCGATCGCCGTGCCGAGCCCCTCGATGTCGCCGGGCGCCACCTGTAGCGAGGCCTGTTGCGGGGCGGTGTGCGCAAGCGCGCCACCGGTTGTGGTGATCAGTGGCAAACCGTGGGCCAGGGCTTCGGCCACGGCCATGCCGTAGCCTTCCCACCAGGAGGCGCATACGAACAGATCGGCGCGCGCATAGAGCATGCGCAACTCGTCATCCCCGACCTCGCCGCAGAACTGAATTCGATCGGCAAGCCCGAGCTGCATGGTGAGTTGCAGGATGCGGGCAGCGGTGCCCGCATCGCGGGTGGGCGAACCCACGCACTGCAATTGCCAGTCCCGGCGCGCATCATCGACCGTGGCGGTGGCGGTGGCGGTGGCGGTGGCGGTGGGCACGGCCGCGTCGCGCACTGGCGAACCGGTTTGCGCCTGGCCAACCCGGCCTTGCCGGCGCGCCTGCAATTGCGCCAGCGCCCGAAGCAGGATCTCATGGCCCTTGCGAGGCGTGAGTGTGCCCACACAGAGCATCCGACAGCAGCGCGACGAATCATCCCTCTGATCGGTACGCGCGCTTGCCTGCGCCAGCGGCGCCACGTCGCATCCAGGCTCGGCGACGGTGATTCGTGCGGCCGGTACCCCGAGCGCCATCACCGAGTGCCGGGTGGTTTCGCTGGTGACCAGAACGCGTGTCGCGCAGGCCAATGCGCGTCGCTCGCCGGCCTCGAATGCCGCGCTTTGTTGCGGGCTCAGGCCGGTCTCCAGGGCCAGCGGATGATGTACCAGCGCGATCAGGCGCAGGCGCCCGGCATGGCGTGATGCCACCTCGGCCATTGCACCGAAGGCGAGGCCGTCGATCAGCACGACAGACCCCGCCGGCAGTGCACCGAGCACCTCGTCCGCGTGTGCCAGCGCGGCCGCATCGGGCGTTGGAAAGCGATCGGAAAGGGGCGTGACACGAAGCGCCAGCCCGGTTTCGCGCAAACCCGCGATCAGTCGCGCGTCATACAGATAGCCGCCGGTCCGTGTGTCCGGATTGCCGGGGATCAGACACGCGATCGTGGGCGGCGGCGGCAGGTTCACGATGGCTCGGTGGCGCTCAGCAGCGGCCCCTCGTAGGCGGCCCATGCCCGGTGCGATTCATTGAGGGTGACCGACAGCCCGTCGAGCCCGGCTGCGCCCGGCCCGAGCCCGCCCGCACGCCAGCGTTCGGCCACCCGCTCGAAGATCGCCCTGGCCAGGAACTCGGTGGTGGTGTTGGCACCACGAAACGCCTCGACCTCGTCGAGGTTGCGATAGTCGAGCGGTTCGAGCACCTCGCGCAGCACCTGGCTGGCCAGACCGATGTCGACCACCAGGCCGTCGGCGTCGAGTTCCGGTCGCGTGAATACCAGGTCGACCACATAGGTGGCGCCGTGCAGGCGCTGTGCCGGGCCGAAGATCTCGCCACGAAAACTGTGGGCGATCATGAAATGGTCGCGCACACAGACCCGGTAGCGTGGGGTGATCGGATTCATGGGGCGGATTCTCGCGCTAAGAAGTGGATGAGGCCAACGGATAGGCAACGCGTTCGCACAGCGCGCGGCCCCCCGGCGCGGCCAGTTCGGCCATGCGCCCGGGCAGGGCGGCGAACCGGGTTTCGCCGGAGATCAGCAGATCGAAGCGCGGATCGGCGAGTTGTGCCAATGCCAGATCGAGCCGGCGCCGGGTATTCCAGCGCGAGATCTGTGCGCTGGGCAGCCGGCCGACCTGCGAGCTGCGCAGCGTCAGACGTTGCGAATGAAACGCTTCGCCCAGGGCCAGCGGCACTTGTTTTGCGCCAAACCAGCTCATCTCGATGACGGTGGCTTCGAGGCCGGCGAGCGTCAGCGCGGTCTGCAGCCCGGCCGCGCTGCCGCTGCAATGAAAGACCCGGTCGGCGCCGCCCCGTGCGCACGCCGGTGTGGCAAGCGTGGCACCGAAGGCCTGCGCGATCGGCCGCCGGTTTTCGTCGATATCGACCAGCTCGACTTCGCAGCCGGGAATGCGTGTGGCCAGCGCCGCGACCAGCAGCCCGACCACGCCGGCGCCTACCACCACGATACGCTCGCCGAGCAGCGGCGCCCCATCCCAGAGCCCGTTGATTGCGGTTTCCATGTTTGCCGCCAGCACCGCGCGTTCGGCGGGCACCTGATCGGGAATCGGTCGCACCGCACTCACCGGAACCACGTATTGATCCTGGTGCGGGAACAGGCAGAACACCCGCCGGCCGATGAGCGCCGGCTCACCCGCCTCCACCCGGCCGACGCTGGCATAGCCGTACTTGAGCGGCCCGGGAAATTCGCCGTCCTGGAACGGGGCACGCATGCGCGCATATTCGGACACCGGCACTTCCCCGCGAAACACCATCGACTCGGTGCCGCGGCTGATGCCGCTGTAGAGCGCGCGCACCCGCACCTCGCCGGCGCCTGGCTCGGGCAGCGTCTGGGCGCGCAACTCGCCGCGCCCGGGTTCGACAAGCCAGAAGGCCCATGCGCTGTGCGCGGTGCTGCGGGGTGATACTGTTGTCGTCATGATCGTCGGCACATTCACTCGGACCAGTCTACCCTGCCGGCGGGGCGCATTGCGCTGCGCGGCGGGCGCGTCGGTGCTGCTTGGCACCGCGCTGGCGGGCGCTCATGAACGGGCGTGGGTCGATTCCCGGGGCATCCTGCTGGCCGTGACGGCATACCTGTTGTCGGTTTTCCTGCTCTGGCGCGGTCTGCCCTGGCATCGGCGCCCGGATGGCGTGGGCCATGCGCGCTTTGGCGCCGCCAATGTCGTGACCTCGCTGCGATTGTCGCTCGTGATCTGGCTGCTTGCCTGCGCAACGGCCGAAGCGTACTTTGCACCAGGCGTCGGCATGATCCTGGTGATCGTGTTGGCGGCGACGCTCGATGCAATCGACGGCCCGCTGGCGCGCGCCAGCGGCCTGGATAGTGCCTATGGTGCCCGCTTCGACATGGAAACCGATGCATTGCTGGTGCTGGTGCTGTCGGTGATGGTCTGGCGCGCCGGCGTCGCCGGGCCATGGGTGCTGGCCAGCGGCCTGCTGCGCTATGGGTTCGTGGCACTGGCCTGGTGGCTGCCATGGATGGCCCGTGCGTTGCCGCCGAGCCTGAGGCGCAAGGCGGTCTGCGTGTTGCAGATCCTGTTGCTGATCGTGGCGCTGCTGCCTGGCCTGACACCGGGTCTGGCCACGGCGAGTGCGCTGATCGGTCTGCTGACGCTGGTGGTGTCGTTCGGTGTGGATGTCGCCTGGCTGGCGGCGCGCCGTGAGACATCGTCCAAGCCCTTACAAGGGACACCGATTTGAGTGCGAAAGACGCCGGCGCCACCCCCATCTGGCGGGTGGCGCTCACGGTCATTCTCGCGTCGCTGATCTTGAACGCCGCGCTCACGTTCGAGAATCTGTGGCCCACGCCGGCGATCAAGCTCTCGAGTGCGCTCTCGCCGGAGATCCTCGCGCTCGTTGGCGGGCTCGCGGTCTGGGTGGCCGTGGGCCGTGTGATCGGTGCCCGGCAACTGCGCTGGATTGCCGCTGTGCTGCTGCTGGCGATTCTTGCGCGCTATCTGCAGGTGACGGTGCCCGCGCTGTTTGGCCGCCCGATCAACCTTTACTGGGATGGTCGCCATCTGCCGCAGGTCATGCTGCTGGCGCTCTCCGAACTGCCGCCGCTGCATGCGCTGCTTCTCGTGCTCGGCTCGCTGGCCGGCATCGGCCTGTTCGTCTGGCTGATGATCCGGTTCTGGTCATGGGTGCTCGCCAGGCTCTGTGCCGCCTTTGCAGTTCCGACGGTTTCGCGCGGCGTGGCCGCACTTGCGCTGAGCCTGCTGTTGCTCTGGGCCATGGGCCGGGTGGGTGGCGTACCGATGCTTGCTCGCCTGTACAGCCAGCCCGTGACCGCGGCCTACCTGGAGCAGGCGTGGTTCCTGGCGCGCGCGCTCTCGCCGGGCGCGGTCGACCGTCTGCTGCCGGCAAGCCCCGCTTATGCCGAAGATGTCGAGGCGCTGCATGGCGCCGATGTGTTGCTGCTGTTTCTCGAGTCCTATGGCTCGGTCACCCGTGATCATCCGCAACTGGCCGAGGCGTTGCGCCCGGCGCGTGAGCGTCTGGCCCGGGCCACGCAAGAAGCGGGCTTCGGTGCCGTGTCGGCGTTCGTGCGCTCGCCCACCTTCGGCGGTGGTTCATGGCTTGCGCATGCCAGTCTGCTATCCGGGCTCGCCATGGATGATCCGGCGCTCTATCACCTGTTGCTGACCACCGACCGGCGCACGCTGGTCGACCACTTCCATGACCAGGGCTACGAGACGGTGGGTTGGATGCCCGGCCTGCACAAGGACTGGCCCGAGGGCAGCTTCTACGGCTACGACCGGATCGTCGACGCCGATGCGCTCGAGTATCCGGGGCCGATCTTCGGCTTCTGGCGGATACCGGATCAGTACTCGATCGCACGTCTGGCCGATCGCGAGCTGCGCGAGGGGCCGCGCAAGCCCCGTTTCATCGTGTTTCCGACGATCACCAGTCACGTGCCGTTCCGACCACTGCCGCCTTATGTTCGCGACAGCGCCCGGTTGCTGCATCCCGATGCCTTCGATCCCGAGGCGGTGAGGCGTGCGCTGGCCCAGGCGGCCGACTGGTCCAATCTGACTCCCGGCTACACAGCCGGCATCGACTACACGCTGCGCTGGCTGGCGGATTTCCTGGTGGACGACGCGCGTGGCCGGCGCACCGACGCCGGTGGCGCCGCCAGCAATCGGCATCGCCCGGCCCGCCCGCTGGTGATCATCGCGCTGGGCGATCATCAGCCCGCCGGTTCCATTACCGGCCCGGGCGCCAGTTGGGATGTGCCGGTGCATGTGTTCGCGCGCGATCCGGTTCTGCTCGCGCGTCTCGAGACGGCCGGCTTCACCCGCGGTCTGCAGGCACGACGCGCACCGCTCGGGCATATGGCCGGATTGACCGAAACCCTGTCAGCCGTGTTCGCGAAGCCGCGCGTAGATGTCGCCGGAGCCGCCGGCCCGCGCGGCACCGGCCGCGAGCCAGGCGCGGATCTCATCGGAGCGCCACCAGCCCGGCATGCCAAAGCGCAGTGACTCGCCTGCGGACCATCGGTATTCGTAGTCACCCAGCGCATCGAGCCGGTCCAGGCAGCGCAGCGCCCGCTCGGGCATGGCACTCAGGAACTCGAAGGACAGCGCGGCCAGCGGCCGCGACAGCCCGGTCAGCACCTCCGCCTCCAGCCCCTCGACATCGATCTTCACGAATGACGGCGTACCGTGGACGGCCATCAGGGCATCGAGTGTGGTCACGGCCACCTCCGGCCCGGGCGACCAGGACACGCCCTTGAATGACTCGAGCGCGCCGGCCGCTTCGGTCCAGCCCGGATCGAGCGTATTCACCGTGGGATGACGGGCGCTTTCGAACAACGTCGCATGCCCCGCGCGTGCGCCCAGCGCGCTACGCTCGATCATCACACCGGAATCGCGTCCGAACAAATGTTCGAGCAGCGCGGCGAAATCGGGATGCGGCTCGATCGCGACGACCCGCGCGCCCAGCGCACGCCAGCAGCGCACGCGCGAACCGACATGCGCGCCGACATCGAAGCACAGGGCGCCCGGGCTGATGAATGCGCCATACAGGCCCGCCATGCGTGCACGCCGCCAGGGCTGGCCGTGGTAGATCGCCAGCGAGCGCGCGATCCCGAGCAGGCCGGCGAGACGGCCCATCAGCGCGGGTTGGCGGTGCGTATCGTCATGTTAGCGGCAGGTGAAGCTCGAAGCCTTCTCCGGATCGCCCTTGCCGTCGTAGTTTGCCGTCTGCGGGTGCGGGCACAAGGGGCGCGTGCGCGTCGCGGACCAGCCTGCGGGTAACTCCTCGTTGACGCCACCCGCGTTGCCCGCGCCGCGCGCGCTGGCGACGATCTGCGCCGGCGCCTGGCCCTTCTCCACCCAGTTCACCAGCGGCGTGATGACATCGAACTGATCGGTCGACGGGCCGCCGCGACAGTGATCCATGCCGGGCACCGTGAACAAGCGCGCGAAATCATTCGCTCCCGGCCCGTGGGTGCGCTTCAGGCCCTCGACCCAGGCGATCGTGTCATTGACCGAGAAGATCGCATCGCTGACCCCGTGATAGGCAAGGATCTTCGCACCGCGGGCGCGCGCCGCGCCGAGATCGGTGGGATTGACCGGCATCATGAATTCCAGCGCCGACTCGGTATAGGTGGCGTCCTTGGCCGCGACCATCTCGAGCAGCTTGTCCACCGGTGTGCCGAGCACGAAGGCCGGGCCGTTGAAGCCCTTGGGATTGACCGGCGGGACCGCCCAGATCAGGCCGACCGCGCCCGAGTCCAGTTGCAGCGGCGCGGTGAACTCCCAGCGCTTGACCCCGCTGCCAGCAACACCCGTATCGAAGGGAAACGAGGCATAGAAGGGCTTGCCGTCGGTGGTGGTGGCGCCGGCGAAGATCGCGCCGATGGACTGCTTCTGCGCGCTGCTCAGGCACTGGCCGTTGCGCTCACCCGTGCAGGTGGGCACATCGCGATCCAGGTCGAACGTCGCCTGGCAGGCGGCGGTCGCCTGCACCATGCCGTCGGCCAGGCCGTCCAGTGCGTCGCAGACCCCGGCGACGCGATCGGCCAGCAGGCGTCGCTCGTCATCCGTGAACGCGGTGGACAGATCCTTCGGATCGGTGGCCACTTTCGCATACTGCTGTGCGCCGAAGATGTTGGCGATCGCCGCCAGTGGCAGGCGGTAGCCCGGCGCCCCGATCAGGTAGCCGTCGTACTGGTCGGCATAACGGCTTGCCGCGACCATGGCATGGCGACCGCCGTTGGAGCAGCCCCCGATGTAGGCGGTGTCGGCCGCGCGCCCGTAGGCGAGCTCGACGATGCGCTTGGCCACGGGTGTGAGCTTGCCCACGGTCCGGTAGCCGTAGTCGAGGCGGGCCTGCGGATCGATGCCGAAGCCCGGTCCGCGTGTGAGCTTGTTCGCATGGCCGGCATCGGAACTCACGACCGCAAAGCCCTGCAGCAGCGCGTTGGTGAGCGGGCCGCCACCGGCGCCACCCATAGCGGGTTGAATCGATCCATCGATGCCGCCGTTGGCCTGGTACCAGAAGCGCCCGTTCCATTCGCGTGGCAGGCGCATCTCGAATCCGATCGCATAGGGAACACCATCGAGCGCACCCTGACGCTCGTTCATCGCCCCGGTGAGCTTGCAGTGCTCGCCAATGGCATTGCCGCCGACCTTCTCCGCCCCGGCGGGCACTGTCTCGATCGCCACGATACGGGTGGCGGGCAGATCGGTCAGTGTCGCGGCAAGTTGATCGCAGGCCAGCGCGAGTTCGCCCGGCCTGGCCGGCCCGGCGGCCGATGCGGTGAGAGGAAGTGCGGTGGTGGCGGCCACCAGCAGCCCGCCCAGAACACCGGGGACGCGGCTTCGCATCTGCCGGCTTGAACGATTCAAAACGCAGTCAACGCGCATCTGGGGGGCTCCCTGAACGGCCCCGTGTCGAATGACCCGGGCGCGCGCACGATCATAGATCAAGCCGGTTCGTGGGTCTCGTGCCAGCGCAGGTGGGCCGCAGGAGAATCGGCCAGGCTCAGAAAACAGATCAATCGGCAGATCCGAAAGGAGCGCAGATGTCAACCGGCTCGGATCGCCAGCATCGTGAGCCCGACGCAGACGCGCGCGGGCACACGGACGGTCGCAATAGCAGCGTCGGCGGGCTGGCTACTCTGTTGCACGCTGGCGGCCAGGGTGCAACATCAGCAACTTGGTTGCGAGGAAGATCGAATGAACTTCGAGAAGATCACCATTGCGGCGACCATCGCCGCGCCACCGAACGCGGTCTGGTCATACTGGACCGAGCCCGAGCACATCACGCAATGGAATTTCGCATCGGATGACTGGTGCTGCCCGAGTGCGGAGAATGATCTGCGCGTCGGCGGTAAGGCACGCTCGCGTATGGAGGCCAAGGACGGCAGTTTCGGATTCGACCTCGAGTACCAATATGATGTCGTCGAGCCGTGCCGCGCGCTGGCCTTCGCGATGCCCGACGGCCGCACCGTGCAGACGAGCTTCGAGGAGCATGCCGGCGCGACGCATGTCACCACGGTGTTCGACGCCGAGAAGATGAATCCGATCGAGATGCAGCGCCAGGGCTGGCAGGCGATCCTGAACAACTTCAAGAAGTATGTCGAGTCGCGCTGAGAGGCACTGGCTTCACGCGCTCGCGCCCATCGGAGTGGCAACATGAACAAGAGTACGGTCTGCATCTGGTTCGACAAAGACGCGGAGGAAGCAGCGCGCTTCTATGCGCAGATCTTCCCGGATACGCGCATCGGCAGAATCATGCGCGCGCCCGGTGACTATCCCTCCGGCAGGCAGGGCGATGCGCTCACCGTGGAATTCACCGTGATGGGCATCCCCTGCATCGGCCTGAACGGCGGCCCGGCCTTCAAGCAGACCGAGGCTTTCTCGATCCAGGTGGCCACCGAGGATCAGGAAGAAACCGACCGCTACTGGCATGCGATCATCGACAACGGCGGCCGGGCCAGCGAATGCGGCTGGTGCAAGGATCGCTGGGGCGTGTCCTGGCAGATCACACCCCGCACACTGACCGAGGCCCTCGCGGCAGGCGGTGATGAAGCCGCGCGTGCGTTCGCGGCCATGATGCAGATGTCGAAGATCGATGTCGCGGCCATCGATGCGGCGCGCCGCGGCTGAGTCATGGCCTAGTCTTTTGTTGTCCAGGGGGTCGCAAGGGGCAGTGGCGGGCCGGTGTGGTCGCCATGCGAGCCTGGGCGTCGATGAGCGGGCTATCCGCCCGCGTAGCGCAGATAGGTCGAGACCGCCAGCCAGCCCAGGCCAAGCCAGAAGCCGACTCCGACCAGAAGTACCACCCAACCATCGGGGTCGACCTTCGGCTTGAACCTGCGGCAGATCGCGTAGCCCGCACCGCGAAACAGCCGTTCGAACACGCCTTCGACGAGCACCTCGCCAACGATGCGAAAAATGCCGGCGACAAGGCCCTTCGCAAGCTCCTCTAGTGGCATCTGGATTCTCTGCACCGGCGTGGATAGACGATCGATTATCCGACCGGTGAAGCATGTGCGATGGTCGCCGCTCGCCGCTCGCGTCAGTCCGAATCGTCTTGTGTGCCCCTGGCAAGCATGGGCGCTATCGCTGCACCGAGCGCCGACTGCCCGCCCTCTTGCCACGCATGCAGGCAGGATTCTCCCAGCGCCAGCCAGCGTTCACGCCCCTGGGCAGCAACGCGCTCCAGGGCGCGCGCTTCGCCGTCGCACCAGGCGTGATACGCACGGACGACTTCCGGCGCGATCGCGCGGCGCATGCCTTCGAAGGTAGAGAACCAGAAGTGCAGCGAAGCATGCGCATCTCGTTCGTGCAGCGCCGGCAGCGTGAGCAGGCTATCGGCCAGCAGGTCGCGCACGGCGCGTAGCGCGAGTTCGATGCGTACATCGTCCAGCGCGGCGAGCATGTGTGCCCAGGCCGTGCCCAGCAGCATCTCGGCGCGCATCTCGCCCAGTTCATGCAGGATCAGGGTCTCGATCTCACCGTCGATCAGGCGCTCGAGCGTGTCATGCGTCGAGCCGGCATCTGCATAGTGAGCCCAGGCTCGCGAGAAGGGGTCTTCCATCCGGCGGCGCTCGGCCAGCTCGACCCGCGTGGCCAGCCAGCGCTGCATCGCATCGCGGCGGATCACGATGCCATTGACGGGATTGCTGGCTGCCACCGGCGGGTTCAGCCCGCGGGCCAGTTCATGGCCCAGCACCCGGATGCGGATGCCCTCGCGCGAGGTATCGCTCAACTGTTCCGCCAGCACGAAGACCGGCGCGCCGAAGCGGGCCACACCGGCCGCATAGCCGAGCGTGCTGCCGGCCAGCGCCATATTGACGTGTTCTTCGGCGAAAGGTTCGGCGCCGCGGCCGATCGGCAGTGCTTCGAGCGCCTCGTCGCCGGTCTCGGTCAGGTGATCCCAATGGGCCTCACGCGCCGCGATCCAGCGTCCGACCTCGGCGCGATCGGGCACGGCGGAGATCGGCAGACCGCTTTCCCAGCGATATTGTTCGCGCATGTTCAGCAGATAGATGCACAGGGTCATCCGCTGGGCATGCAGGGCATCGGCGCGATCGCAGTTGCGTTGAACGGCATCGGCCAGCGCCCGGTGCCGAACCGGGATGTGTGCCGGCCAGACCGCGCAACGGGCGCCTGTCAGACGCTTGGCTTCGCTGCCCACGCCCGTGGCCGGCATGCGGCTACTCCACGTAACGCTTGCTGGCGCGCCGTCGGCCGGGCTTGGATTTCTGGATGATCACGCCCTTCACCGACGAGAGATCGGCAAGCGCGATCTCGGGATAGGCGGGATTGAGCGCGCGCAGCGCCCAGCCTTGTTCCGCACGCGCCAGCTGGCGAAATGTGTATTCGTCTTCGAGTTGCGCCAGCACGAACGAGCCGTCGGTGGCCAGGCCGTCGGGCTCGATGATGATGATGTCGCGGTCTTCGAACTCCGGCATCATGGAATCACCCATGACCATCAGTGCGAATGGCTCGCTGGCCGCGCAGGCCGAGAGCTCGGGGGCGGGCTCGGGCTGCGCCGCGGCCTCTGGTTGAATGGGAATCGTGCGCGAGCGCATCGCTTCGCGGGCGCCGCGCAGCGGGTCGGCATGGTCGTTGGACATCGGCCCGCGCGCCGGTCAGATGTACAGGCAGACGTCGGTATTGCCGGCGAACTCGAGGAACATCGTGGCCCCGCCGTAGTCGATGCCGTCGATGAAATCGGACTTCTGGTAGTCGAACAGATCGACCGTCATCTGGCAGGCGATGAACTTCACATCGGCCTCCAGGCAGAGCGAGCGCAGTTCCTCGAGCGAGGCCACGCCCTTGGATTTCATCTTCTGCTTCATCATGGCGGTGGCCATGGCTTCCATGCCCGGCAGCGCCGAGACCAGCACGGGCATCGGCACCGGCATCGGCATGGCCGGATTGGCCAGCGGGCTGATGGCCACGCCGCTCAGATCCTTGCGCAACAGGTTCAGGCCATAGAACGTGCAGAAGACCTGGACCTCCCAGCCCAGGGCGGCGGCCGTCGAGGCCAGGATCAGCGGCGGATAGCCCCAGTCCAGGGTGCCCTTGGTGGCGATCAGCGCCATCTTCTTGGTTTCCATGTCCTTCTCCTGCGAGGGTTGCGCACGGGTGGCCGGGCCACCTGCGCGCGCGCATTACTTGCGCTTCAGATAAAAGACGAAGTCGTTCGAACTGGTTTCCGAGGCGAGCAGCTCATTGCCGGTCTGGCGGGCAAAGGCTTCCATGTCCTTGACCGAGCCGGTGTCGGTGGAGGTGACGCGTAACACCTGGCCCGAACTCATGTCGTTGAGCGCCTTCTTGGTCTTGATGATCGGTAGCGGGCAGTTCAGGCCGCGGGCGTCCAGGTCTTTGTCGAATTCCATTGTCTGCTCCCCCATTGCATTGGCTGGATGATTGAAAGCCGCGAGCTTAACAGGCGCTCGCATTGGCCAGAGCGTGCCCTTACCGGTCTGTGTCGACCCGCAGTGGTCGATCGTCCTGGCGATCAACTTACGGATTTAGGCGCATCGGGCGGCTTGCGTCCATACCCGCTTGGGGTGGGTTGCGCATACCTCCGGGGGGTACCCCGCGGGCGGATCGGCCTGGCCGCCTCAGTAGCCGCCCTTGCCGAAGGGCTTGGGCAGGCCGGCCACCCGGACCGCCTGGCGCGCCGGCTGCTGCGGGAAAAGTTCGTACAGATGCTTCTTCCAGTCGGTTCCCGGGTGCTCGGCGTCGAAGTCCCTGACCATGTTCCGGAAATTCGGCGTCTGACCCTCTTCGCGGTATGTCTCACGCATGTACTCGATGACCAGCCAGTGCTCGTCGCCCAGCTCCAGCCCCTCGGCCGCGGCAATCGCCTCGGCCGCCTCGCGGCTGTAGTCGGGCTCGAGCAGGAATCCTTCGTCATCGGCCTCGACATCGACGCCATTGATCACGTAACTCATGAGGTCTGCCCGTTCAGAATTTGATGCCGTAGGCGATGCCAAGCGAGTTTTGCGTCATGTGCAGATTGGCTTCGCCACCGCCGAAGTTCGGGGGTATGGAGTTCGAGCCGCGCACATCCTTGCGAAAGGCGTGCATGAACGCGAATGTGAGCTCGTTGCCGCTGTCCAGCTTCCAGGTGGCGCCGACGGTGATGTGGTCTTCCATCACGCCGGGCGCAAGCATGTTGAAGAAGGTCTCGCCTGCCGGAATCGGCTGGCGGCCGTGGCTGTAGCCGCCACGAAACGTCAGCCTGCTGCTGGCCTCAACACTGACACCCAGCTTGAAGACGGTCATGTCGCGCCAGCCGAAGCCGGGCCCGTTGCCGTCACCCAGACGCGCGCCGAGGTTCATGTTCGACAACGGGTTGGCGATCGCCGCGATATCGCTGTACTTGATGTGCTGGATATCGGCTGCCAGGGTGATGCCCGAACCCATGTCGGCCGCGATGCCGATGCCATAGTTGGCCGGAATGTCGAACTGACCCTGCCCCGCGAAAAGGCCCGCATATTGCTCGAACTTGCTCATGCGGGTTTTGGACTGATAGGTTGCACCCATGGTGATGGTGTTGCTCAGCCGACCCGTCCAGCCGATCCGCATCCCCCAGCCGGTCGCGGTGTCGATGCCATTGTTGGTCAGCCTGGTGGGGTCGCTGGACAGACCGAAGCCGCCGAATGGCTGCAGCCCGACCGCCTCGAACTGTTGATAGGCGAAGTTCACGGAAACACCGAGCGCATGGTTCTCGCCGAGCTTCATCGCGAACGTGGGTGAGACGAACAGCTGGTTCAGATCGACGCCGGCCGGGCTTGGCCCGCCCATCATCGTGAACGGCGACTGGTTGTAGGTGGAGTTCATCCCGCCATTGCCGTAGATCGCCAGGCCCAACGCCATGCGCTCACCGAGCTGGCGCGTGTAGCCGAGCTCGGGGATGAGGAAACCCGCGATGCCGTTGCCGTTGTACTGCCCGTCCAGCGACGGAACGCCAAAGGCCGGCACACCGTTGTTGCCCGTGATCTCGCCACCGCGGTTGGGGCGGAACATGTCCAGCCCGAGATCAAGCCGGTTGCCCAGGAAGGCGATGCCCGCCGGATTGGTGGCCGGTGCGAGTCCGTCGACAGGCAAGGCGATGCCTACGCCGGCCATGCCCTTGGCCTTCATGCCATAGCCGTGTGAGAAATAGCCATTGGTCGCAAATGCGACAGCCGGCGACAGACAGGCGATAGCAACCGCAATGGCCCGCAGCTTCGCTGCACTCATGAATCCCCTCCGCACTTTCGTCATGGCCGACCCGCGATCGGAGCGGCTGCGATCGCGTCACCCGACGCGTCGAACGATCTTGTGCCGAGGGTCGATGTGCGTCCATACCCCGAAGTGCGAGCAGGCGCTACCCGCGCAGGGGCGCGCTCCTTCCGCGCGGGGAGGCTGTTTGTACTCCCTTCGGGTAGGAGCTGGGCCCGGAGGCCCGAGCGTGCTGCGGATCAGGCGGCGGCCGAATGGCCGCCGGAGTGGTTCTTCTCCCAGTCGGTCTGGCAACCGATGCAGCGTGCCGCCGCCGGATAGGCCTGCAGGCGCTTGAGCCCAACCGGCTCGCCGCATTCGATGCACTCGCCATAGGTGCCGGCCTCGAGCCGCTCGAGCGCCGCATCGTAATCGTGCAACTCGTTCAGATCGCGATTCAGTTCGGCCTGATCGACCTCGGCCTGCAGATCGGCCGCGGCCCGGTCGCCAGCGTCTTCGGAGGTGGCGATGGCGCGATCGGCGCGATCATCGGCAAGCTTCTCTTCGTCACCGCGCAATTCGACCGCCAAATCGGCGCGGCGCTTCTCGATCTGGGCGCGCAATGCATCACGTTCGGCGCTGGTCATGGTCATGGTGGGCTCGAGAATCCGGGAGGGTTGACAGAGAACCATTATCGTCAACAAGCGCGCCGCGATGTTGCGCGGGATCAAATGGCCAGGGTTTCTGCCCCGTCGACGGCGCTGCCATGCTTGCGAGTTCCCGGGAACCGGCCTTCGGCATAATCCCGTGATGAGTGCCAGCCGGACGCGCCCTCACCTGGCACGCCCGACGGCCGGACCGCCCTTGCGGCGTCAGAGAGACCGAGAATATTCATGACCCAGATCGTGCACAAGCCCATCGCCTTTGCCGAGCCTCGAATCGAGCAGACGGATCTGCCCGGCGGGGGGTTCATCTGGCGCAGTGTCGAGCCCTTGCAGAACTACCCGCAGAATCTGTGCGCGCGACTGCATCACTGGGCAGACGCTGCCGGCGATCGGATATTTCTCGCCGAGCGCGATGGCCATGGCGGATGGCGGCGGCTGTCTTATGCGCAGGCGCTGGCCGGCGTGCGCTCGGTGGCGGCGGCCCTGCTGGCACAGGGCCTGAATCACGATACGCCGGTGATGATGCTCTCGGACAATGCGATCGACAATGCGCTGCTGCTGTTCGCAGGCATGTATGCGGGCGTGCCGGTGGCGCCGATCTCGCCCGCGTATTCATTGATGTCGCAGGATCATGCCAAGCTCAAGGGCATCTGTGAGTTGCTGCAGCCGCGCCTGGTCTATGCCTCGGACGGTCAGGCCTATGCACGTGCGATCGCCGCTCTGCCGACGTCGGGCTGCCCCGTGGTGGTGTCGGCCAATGCCGATGCCGTGCCGGGCGCGGGTGATTTCTCGGCAATGCTGGCCACGCCGCCCGGTGCCGAAGTGGATCGGGCGTTCGAAGCCGTGGGCCCGGAGACCGTCGGCAAGATCCTGTTCACTTCGGGGTCCACCGGCCTGCCCAAGGGCGTGCTGAACACGCATCGGATGATGTGCGCCAATCAGCAGGCGATGGCCCAGGTCTGGCCGTTCCTTGCCGAGCGCACACCAGTGATCGTCGACTGGCTGCCGTGGAACCATACCTTCGGCGGCAACCACAATCTGAACATGATGCTCTGGCATGGCGGCACGCTGTATATCGACAACGGCAAGCCGGCGCCGGGACTGATCGAGCGCACGATCGCGAATCTGCGCGAGGTTGCCTCGACGATCTACTTCAATGTGCCACGCGGCTTCGACATGATCCTGCCCTATCTGGAGAAGGACGAGGCGCTGCGAGACACCTTCTTTCGCGAGCTGGACCTGATCTTCTATGCGGCGGCCGCGCTGCCACAGAATCTCTGGGAAAGACTCGAGAAGCAGTCGGTCGCGTCCACCGGCAAGGCGGTGGCCATGACCTCCTCATGGGGCGCCACCGAGACCGCGCCCGCGCTCACCAGCGCACATTTCCCGATCGAACGCGCGGGGGTGATCGGGGTGCCGATTCCCGGCACCGAGATCAAGTTCCTGCCCAACGGCGGCAAGCTGGAGATGCGCGTGCGCGGGCCACAGATCATGCCGGGCTACTTCAAGCGGCCCGACCTGACCGCGGCCGCATTCGACGAAGCGGGCTTCTACAAGATCGGCGATGCCGGCAAGCCGGCCAATGCGACGAACCCGTCGGCAGGTGTGATCTTCGATGGCCGGGTCGCGGAAGACTTCAAACTCAGCTCGGGCACCTGGGTCAGCGTGGGCACGCTGCGCGTGGCAGCGATCACAGCCATGTCGCCGCTGGTGCAGGATGCGGTGGTCACCGGCCACGATCGCGATCGTATCGGTCTGCTGCTGTTTCCGAATCCGCCGGCCTGCGCGCAGGTGGCGGGCCTGCCCGCCGATACGCCGCTGGCGGAGCTGACCGCTCATCCGGGCGTGCGCGCCGCGGTTGCCGAGGGTTTGCGCAAGCACAACGCGGATCATGCGGGCTCGAGCCAGCGCATAGACCGTGCGTTGTTCCTGGCAAGCCCACCCTCGATCGATGCCAATGAGATCACCGACAAGGGCTACATCAATCAACGGGCGGTGCTGACGGCACGGGCGGATGCTGTGCAAGCGCTGTATGCGGGTGGCACAGCCGTGATCTTCAGCGCATGAGCTGAACAAGCCCGGGGCGCTCGGACACCGCCCCGGCGTGCCGGGCCTACGCGATCAGATGCCGTACGACCAGGGCGGCACGCGGCCCAGATGCAGCTCGACCGAGCGCACTCCGGGCACGTCTTCCACCGCCACCCGCACGGTCTTTTCCTCGGCATCGGATTTGACGACACCGGAGACAGACACCCGCCCGGCCTCGACCGAGAACGTGATCAGATTCGCCGATGAGAGCGGCGCGCTCTTGATCGCCGCGGCCACCTGCTCGCGGATCGTGCGATCGTCTTCGCTGGGCTCGCGAAGCGTGTCCCGCGGCGCCAGCGACAGCGCGTGCAACAGGTTCGCGCGGCTGACGATGCCCACCAGAGCGCCATCCTGCACCACGGGCACGCGCTTGATCCGATGCTTTTCCAGCAAGCGGGCGATTTCACCGACCGGGGTGTTCTCATCGACGCTGATCACGTCTTTGGTCATGACATCGGCCACCCGGTGGCTGCGCGCCTTGATGAAGTGTTTCGGGGATTCATCGGCCCCCGCGAACATGCCCAGCCACCATGACCGGCGCGGCTTGTCTTCGTCGAGTACCCGCTGCATGAGATCGCCTTCGCTGATCAGGCCGGCCAGGCGGCCGTTCGCATCCAGCACGGGTAGCGCGCTCACATGGTGGGCGAGCATCAAGGCTGTGGCCTCGGCGACATCAGACGATTGCGAGACCGTGATCAGGGCCGTGGTCATGACATCTTTCGCTCTCACTTCGCACCTCCCCTCGAATGGGACCGGGAATCCGATCTCCAGCATACGCCGATCGACCGCGCCTGCGGGCTTGGTCGAGAGCCTGACTCGGGCTATCGGGCCGGCCCTCTGCTCGGTGTCCGCGGCAAAGGCGCGCGGCCAGCCGGTCTCATAGGCAAAGGCGCGCGGCCAGCCGGTCTCAGAGGCCGTTACGAATCCACTGGGCCCGTTCCCCGCGCTCGACCACCGCGCGCACATTGTTGTGCGCCCACTCCCAGCAACGGGCCATGGTGTCTCGCGCCACGCCGGCCACGTGGGAGGTGAGCAGCACATTGGGCAGGCCGATCAGCACGTTGTCCGGGCGGATCGGTTCCTTCTCGAAGACGTCGATGGCGGCACCGGCGATCGAGCCGGAGCGAATGGCATCGGCCAGCGCGTTCTCGTCGACGATGCCGCCGCGCGCGCAGCAGATGAACAAGGTGTGCGGCTGCATCTTCGCGAATGCCTCGGCATTGATCATGTGCCGTGTACGCTCGTTGAGATCCGTGCAGATGCAGATGATGTCGCTCTCGGCGTAGATGCGGTCCTTGTCCGTCCACTGTGCGCCCAGCTCGCCGACGAGCGTGCGATGGGTGTCGAGCGGATCATTGACCAGCAGCTTCATCCCGAACGCATGGGCGCGTTTGCCCAGCTCGCTGCCGGTGTTGCCGAAGCCGATGATGCCCAGCGTCTTGCCGAGCAGTTCGAACGAGCCGTTGGTGAGACGGCGCGCGTCAGCCCAGGCGGCCGTCTGGGTGAGCTGGTTCGCCTCGACCATATGTTTGGCCAGGGCCAGGATGAACATCATGTTGTGCTCGGCCACGGCCACCTTGTTCACACCCTCGACATTGCAGGCCGGAATGTTGCGGCGCGCGCAGGCTTCGAGATCGAGGGTTTCGTAGCCGACGCCGAGACGCTGCACGATCTTGAGTCTCGGTGCGGCCGCCAGGATCTGTTCATTGACCGGTTCCATGCCGATGATGAAGGCGTCGGCATCGCGCACCTTGACCAGATCCGCGTCGCTGTACAGGCCGTCCTCGCCGACCTGTAGCTGCACGCCCTCGATGCCATCGGCCTCGAGGTTGTCCAGATCGGGGCGGGCGCGGACCAGATAGGCGATCTTCACGGTGTGTTCTCCATGCTTGGGTGCGCACGGCCTGCGCGCGGTGGCGGTATCGGAGGTCTCCGATGCCGGCGCGTGGACAGCGTGCTGCAGTCGTTCAAAGTGAGTCGTGGGCCCGGTTGATCGGGCCTGGCTTGCCGCCTGCGGTTCTGGCGCCCGGCTGACCGCACTCGGCCAGCCCGTGTTTACTCGCGCGCCTGCCCGGCGGGAGCGGCCGGTGCATGGTAGCGCGCAAACTCCTCGAGGAAGGAGAGCGTGCGGGTGTCGGTCACCCGATCCACATAGAGGATGCCGTCGAGGTGATCGAATTCATGCTGAAACACCGTGGCCGGGAAGTCCTCGGCGACGAGTTCATGGGGCTCGCCAGCCGGATCGCGCCATCGGACGCGTACCGCGCGCGGGCGCTTCACCTGGCCGCGCAGCCCGGGCACCGACAGGCAGCCCTCCCAGAAACCCTGGGCGGTGGCGTCGATGATTTCCAGCTCCGGATTGACATAGACGCCAAACGGATAAGCGGGGGCACCCGGGTAACGGGGATTGTCGGCGGGCACCTCGAGCACGGCCACCCGCCAGGGTTCGCCGATCTGCGGCGCGGCGATGCCCAGGCCGTTGGCCGCGTGCATCGTGTCGGTGAGGTCTTCGATCAGCCGGGTCAGCCAATCGGAGCCGAACGCCGAATCGGGCACCGGTTGCGCGCGCTGGCGCAACACCGGATGCCCGAGCCGCAGGATCTCGCGAACCGCCACGGCGCTTACTTCAGATAGCCGCGCTCGCCCCAGACCTTGTAGCCCTCGTGGAACTTGGTGAAGCTGTCCCAGACCCGCTTGGCATCCGGGTTGGCGGCCACCTCTTCGGCGACCACGTCGTTCCAGGCGTTGCGGAATGCGGCCAGGAAGTCATCGGACCAGGTCATGATCTTGACGCCGTCTTTCTCGTTCGCAAGCATGGCCTGGTACTGCGAGGCTTCGCCCTCGGCCATCACCTCGACGATATTCGCTGCGCAGGCGGTTTCGAGCATCGTCTTATAGCTGTCGGGAAGCTCGTCCCATTTCTTCTGGTTCACGAGGACTTCGGTCGTGGTGGCCTGCTGGTGCCAGCCGGGGAAGTAGTTGTACTTGGCGATCTGATAAAAGCCCAGGCCGCGGTCGATGGCCGGCATGGAGAACTCGGTGGCATCCAGCGTGCCCAGTTCCAGCGCGGGGTAGATATCACCGCCGGCAATCTGCTGGGTGGAGACGCCGAACTTCTGCATCACCTTGGCGCCCACGCCGAAGAAACGCATCTTCAGGCCCTTCAGGTCATCCAGGGTCTTGATCTCCTTGCGGAACCAGCCCGAGGTTTCCGGCGAGATCATGCCGCAGAACAGATACTTGATACCGTCCTTGGCGTAGAGCTCCTGCGCCAGTTCGACACCGCCGCCATGCTTCATCCAGGCGATGTACTCGCCCATGCCGGGGCCGAATGGCCAGGATGACAGGAAGGAGTAGGCCGAGTTCTTGCCCTGGTGGGCGCCCGGCGTGCCGAAGGCGGCCTCGAACGCGCCCTTGCTGATCGGGTCGTAGTAGGCGAAGCCGCCGGCAAGCGCACCGGGCTCGAACACCTTGATGTCGAACTTGCCATCGGACATCTTGCCGACCCGCTCCGAGATGAAGTGCGCCGGCGGGCCGATCACGGGCAGCGACGTGCCATAGGCCGAATGCATCTTCCAGCGGACGCGTTGCTGAGCCTGCGTATCGGGCGACCAGGTGGTGGCCGCGGCAAACACCGCGGATGCGAGCAGGGTGCCGGTGGCCAGGCGTGACTTGAGCATGGGGATTCGTCTCCGAGGTTTGATATGGGCTCGCGACAGCGGACGAGTGAAATCCGACGCTGTCCGGCGAGGGGCATCAGCGTACCACGCGGGCAATCCGCCAGGCGCCGCGAGCGCTCGGATGCTCAGGCCGCGATGCTCAGACGAAGCAGCCGGTTACCCAGCAAAGTATCCAGCGCACTCGGTTGTGCGCTAGCAGAGACAGGTAGCGGCGCGCGGTCGATCCGCCAGAAGCGCCAGTCGCCGCTGCGTGCATCGAAGCTGAAAAGATCGGGAACCGATTCATGGCCGGCCTGCAATCGCGCGGCGACCGTTTCCGGGACGCAGGCACGGACCAGCGCCTGGCGCGCCGGATGTGCGCCATCCAGATAGTCGGCCACGCACAGGTGGCCCGTGGCCCGATGAATGATCAGCGCGGCGCGGTGTCGCGCGTGGCGCTCGGGCAGGCTCAGGCCGTCATCCGAGGAGATCAGCGCGCAGGCCGGCGCGGGAAAGGACTTCGCGCGCGACGGCAGCGCCCGCTGCCGGGACTCGCCGGTGTCGATCCGGCGGGCTCTCGCCGCTTGGGCGGGCCGGGCCTGGTATGGCGTGGGCGAGGCCTCGTCATTGGACGCCTGCCAGGGATGGTCGATGATCATCTGCATGATCGCCAGCTTCCGTGCGCCGGAGTCTGGCGTGCAGCGATGGGCGACGACCGTGCGTCAATCCGGCGCGGGCGGTGCGGGCCGCCGGGTCTCGTGTCGTGAGCCCGCGACAATGTGTCGCGCGGCTTCCGGTATCAGCTGTCGAAGCGGTCACCGTCGAGGCCGGCGCAGACGTCGCCGAGCTCGCGCTCGAGATCGATCTCTTCGTCCCAGGTCAGATCGTCGGCCAGCCACTCTTCGATGGCACTGGCCAGGCGGGCAGCCCGGTAGCGGGCGACGGGGGACGGAACGATGGCTGCAAGCATGATGAACTCCCTCTGGCTTTGGCGCGTGATGCGCCGTTGACCATGGGTCGCTCACCTGGCCAGGACGGTTCAGCGACATCGAATGATTCGCGGCGGCACCAATGACAAAGCCGCGTCGCCCCGGGGCTCTTCCGGACGGGTCGCCCAATGAAGAGCCGTGGGTGGAGCGACTGCAGGCGGTCAGCCAGTCTGCGGGGAAGACCCGGCCGAGTGGGCCGTGCTCAGCCACTGCCGGACCGTGTCAATGAACCAGGCCTCGGTCTGGTGCTGAATGTGCATCGTGTGATCGGCGCCGGCGCGCCGGATGACCCGTATCGGCGCGCCCTCATGGTTGAGGCGATTCTCGTGGCCCGGGCCAAAGGCGGGCGAGACTTCGGCGGGCAGGATGGTGACCGGGGAGCGAAACGGGGCGCCGGGTTCGAGCGACGCGAGCACCGGCCCCACCGGGCTCAGGGTGGCCGGGTCGAGGCGCTGCATGGCCGCGGCTCGGCTGCGCAGATGGCGCTCGGAGATATGTTCGCGGGCGGTGCCCGTGCCCACCGGCATGATCGACAGAAATGCCTGATATTCGGCCAGTGGCGCCTGGTCACGGCGCAGGCGCTCGATCAGCAGCCGGGTGACCTCGAAGCGGCGGTCGTAGCCAGAAGCACGTGCGCTCTCCGGCTCACCGAGGAACCAGGGCGGATCCTCGAGCAAGGCCGCACGGACACGCGGGTCGGCCTGGGCCAGCACGCCCGCCACCGCGCCGCCCAGGGAATGGCCCACCACGAAAGCCGGCCGTCCGATCGCCGTCAGGGCCGAGCGGGCATCTTCCAGGTAGTCGGGCAGGCCATAGCTGTCGGCATGGTCGGAGTCGCCGTGACCTCGGAAATCGAGCGCCCAGCAGCAAAAATCGGGCTGCAGCGCCGCGATCGTTTCCTGCCAGGTGTCGCGGCTCATGGTCAGCCCGTGCAGGAACAGGACCGCCGGCGCGTCGGCATCGCCTTGCACATCCACGGCCAGCCGCGGTCCCTGCGCCCGCAACCAGCGGGTTTCGCGCGTCACCGGGTAATCACCGGGCAGGTGTCGGCTTCGATGATCAGTTATGGAGCGCCAGTGCCTGCTTGACCGCTGGCCGCTCCTGCATGCGCTGCATGTGTCGATGCACACGCGGGAAATCGGCCACATCGACCTGGTCGCCCGCCAGCCAGCGGGTGATGGTGAACAGATAGGGATCACAGACGGTGTAGTGCTCACCCATGACCCACGGGCCCTGCACCATCGAGGCCTCGATCAAGTCAAAGCATGCGCGCATGGTGGTCGGCACATGGCGGGTGAGCGCCGCCTGGGCGTCCGGGTCGTCGGTCCAGCGTGCGCCACGCTGCTTGTGGGCATGGGCGACATGAACCGTCGAGCACAGGTAGCTGTTGATCGACTGCACCCGGGCATAGTCGAACGGGTCGCTCATCAGGGCCAGATCCTGATCCGGATGGGTTTGCGCGATGTAGGCCAGTATCGCCGGCGTTTCCGTGAGCACGCCACGCGCCGTGGCCAGGGCCGGTACCCGCCCCTTGGGGTTGATCTTCAGGTAGTCGTCACTGCGCTGCTGGCCTTGGGCGAAATCGAGCCTGTGGGCCTCGAATTCCGCACCGGCCTCCAACAGGGCGATGTGCGAGGCGAGGGCGCAACTGTTGTTCGCATAGTAGAACTTCATGGCTGTGTCTCCTGATGGGTCTGATGCCGGCGCCGAGGACGGCATGCCGGCCGCTACCGGCCGGCAATCCGTTCAGCCCAGCGACCAGTATCGGCCGCGATAGTAAAGCGTCGCGTCTTCGTGGCCACGATCATCGAGCTCGAGCACCTCGCCGACGAGCAGATTCTGCTGGCCGACGGGATGGACCTGGACCACCCGGCACTGCAGGCAGACCGCGAAGTCGGGCAGGATCGGCGATCCCAGCAGACCGGTTTCACAGGCGAGACCGGCGAATTTGTCGTCACCCGTGCTGGCAAAGCGTGTGGCCAGCTCCTGCTGGCCGCGATGCAGGATGTGCACCGCATAGTGGCCGCTGGCGCTGAAGGTGCGGAAGCTGCGCGCGTGCGAACCGACGCTCCAGAGCACCAGGGGAGGTTCGAGCGACACCGAGGCGAAGCTGTTCACCGTCATACCGAAGGGCCGGCCCTGGGCATCGGCGGTCGTGACGATCGTGATGCCGGTCGCAAACGCGCTGCAGGCACGGCGGAACTGAAATTCATTGAAGGGGTTCACGATGCGAGTGATTATCACCCACAGTCGGTGAGGGGCGCTGCGCCCGGTCGACGTCAGGCCACTATTGACTTGTGAGCGGCGATGCGCGGGTCGGTCAGCAGGCGCTCGTTCCAGCGATCGAAGATCCGGGCCATCCGCTGCGGCGCATGGCCGAGCTGGCGCATGGCGAGCCCGCCATTGACCACCTCGCGATAGGCGAGGATCAGGCCCTGCGCATCGAGTTCGAAGTGGGCCATGCCGTCGACGGCCACGCGCCGCCCCTCGGCTCCCGGCAGTGTGGATGTGAAGCTGAACACATAGTGCGCATAGCCATGGCGGCCATTGCTCACCGGATCGAGCATCTCCCAGCGAAATGCGCGCCCGCCCTCGAAGAAGTGCTCGGTGAGCATGGTCGAGATCGCCGCCCGTCCGGTGAACGGGCCGAAGATGTAGTCGTGATAGGTGCCTTGCTCGCTAAAGCAGGCGGCCAGGGCATCGCCGTCGCCGGCCTGGACCGCCTCGGTGAAGCGCTCGAGCAGGGACTTGAAGCTGACGTCGTTCATCGCGGTCTCCGGGCAGCGGGTTGAAATACCTCAGGGGCCCATGATTCACTTACCGAAGCGGACTGGCAAGGCGCCGCTTGCGCGCGGTATTTCAACAAGCGGCCAGGAATCGTACTCAGGATCAGTCGCCGGCACGGCGCCGACGGGCCCAGCCGGGCACCTGAGGGGCAAGCAGCGACTGATCGGCATCAGTCAGCCGCGCAACCCCGCTGAGCTGCATCGCCCGGCGCAGTTCGTCTGTCAGGATCCCCAGGGCATGGCGCGCCCCGGGATCGCCGCCACAGGCCGCGCCGAACAGGGCCGGGCGGCCGATGGCCACCGCCTGTGCGCCCAGCGTTCGGGCGCGCAGCATGTCCATGCCCCGGCGCACGCCCGAGTCCACGAAGACCTCCGCCCGGCCGTCGAGCGCATCGGCGATCGCGGCCACCGAGCTGATCGACGATGCCGCGCCGTCGAGCTGGCGGCCGCCATGGTTGGACACCCAGATCGCATCGGCGCCCAGGGCGAGCAGGCGTTGCGCATCATCGGCGCGTTGAACCCCCTTGATCACCAGCTTGTTTGGCCAGCGATCGCGCAGGCGCGCGAGATCGTCCCAGTCGAAGCCGGCATCGAGATTGCGCCCGACCATGGCGGCAATGGTCAGGCCGCTCTGGTCGGCATCGAACAATTCGCGCACATTGTCGTAGCGCGGTGAGCCGTGGGTGGCGAGATGGGCCAGCCAGCGCGGATGGCGCAGGGTGTCCAGCGCCAGCCGCAGACTGGGTTTGAGCGGGATCGTGATGCCGTTGCGCAGGTCACGCTCGCGCTTGCCGCCGACCGCCAGATCGACGGTGATCACCAGGGCCTCATAGCCGGCGTCACGGGCGCGATCCAGCAGGCGCAGATTGAAGGCCATGTCGCGCAGCACATAGAGCTGGAACCAGAGCCGTCCGCCCACCTGCTCGGCCAGGCGCTCGATGGTGCTGGAGGCCATGGTCGACAAGGTGTGCGGGATGTTCATGGCCTTGGCCGCGCGGGCAATGGCGAGATCGGCATCCGGCCATACCAGTGAACAACTGCCCATCGGCGAGATGATCAGCGGCGCACCGGCGGGCCGGCCGAGGATCATGGTGGCCAGTTCCGGTGCATCGACATCGACCAGCACCCGCGGCAGCAGGCTGATCGCCTCGAAGTCGCGGCGATTGGCGCTCAGAGTGATCTCGTCTTCGGCGCCGCCGTCGATGAACTCGAAGATCGCCCGCGGCAGGCGCCGGCGCGCGATACGGCGCAGATCATCGATCGACTGGGCACGGCGCAGTGCCTGGTTCAGCACGCTTTTCTCCTGGGCGCAAAAGGGGTCTTCTGATCATCGGGGGCGGCGGCCTGTCACGCCGCTGCGGCGCTTCGCAGGCCAGCGATCATCGCGCAAAAACCGCGGGCCGGGTGCCGGTGCCGCCGGTCGCGCCGCATGATACGGGCCGCCGGCGGCGCGCGCACGGTTAGAATTCGGATTGTCCGAGTCAGCCGCGGCCTCGATCGAGGCCACGCAAGCCCCGTCACCCTCGGCCCGACCGAGCGTGGCGCAAGGGGCCTGGCCGGTCTGAACCCCGATTTCATCAGCAGGCAGACATCAGCGCATGAGCTTCAAACGCGAGATCCATGGCGTCGTGTTGTACTTCGATTTTTCCGGCTGGGGCCAGCACTCGCTGAATGCGATCGCGGCCGCCGAGCGGGCCGCCGCGCTCGTGCAGGCCGAAGATGCCGAGCTGGTGCAGGAAGCCCACGAGTTGCTGGTGCGCGCCGAAGAAGACGACGAATTCAGTGACCGGCTCTACGAAGAGCCGGACAACCCCGATTTTGCGTCCTACTGGCGTTTGCAGGCGATCGCCGATCAGGCGCGTGACGAAAAACTGCCCAAGGGCGTGATTGCCTCGCCCGAAAAGGGCTACTACGCCTATATCTGCCTGCCGCCAGACGTCTGAGCATCACGGGGCGGCGCGAGCTGCCCGCACGGTGAGATCACAATCTGTGCGACGGCAACCCGCGCGACGCACCGACCCGGAGAAACAAGCAATGGCCAAGTCCGATTCCAGGCCGGGTGGGCATGCGCCCGCCGCGGCGAGCGAGGCGCCGGTCAGCGGCATGCGTAAAGGCCTGACCAACTATGGCGATAACGCATTCTCCCTGTTCCTGCGCAAGGCCTTCATCAAGGGCGCCGGCCTGACCGACGATGCGCTCGATCGACCGATCGTCGGCATCGCGGCCACCGGGAGCGGCTTCAATCCGTGCCACGGCAATGTTCCGCAACTGCTCGAGGCGGTCAAACGCGGGGTGATGCTGGCCGGCGGCATGCCGATCGAGTTTCCGACGATCTCGCTGCACGAGAGCTTTGCGCATCCGACCAGCATGTTCCTGCGCAACCTGATGGCCATGGACACCGAGGAGATGGTGCGCGCGCAGCCCATGGATGCGGTGGTGCTGATCGGCGGCTGCGACAAGACCGTGCCCGCGCAACTGATGGCCGCGGCAAGTGCCGGCGTGCCGGCGATCCAGCTCGTCACCGGGGCGATGCTCACCGGCTCGCACCGCGGTTCGCGCGTCGGCGCGTGCACGGACTGCCGCCGCTTCTGGGGTCTGTACCGCGCCGACGAGATCGACGATGTCGAGATCGACGATGTCAACAATCAGCTGGTGGCCAGTGTGGGCACCTGCTCGGTCATGGGCACGGCCAGCACGATGGCCTGCGTGGCCGAGGCCCTGGGCATCGCGGTGCCGGGCTCGGCCACCGCGCCGGCGGTGACCGCCGATCGGATCCGCGTGGCCGAGCGCACCGGGCGCCAGGCGGTGGCGATGATCGCGGCCGGGCTGACGCCGGATCGCATCCTGACCGCGGCCGCGTTCGAGAATGCGTTTCGTGTGCTGCTCGCGATCGGCGGTTCCACCAACGGCATCGTGCATCTGACCGCGATCGCCGGACGCCTGGGTCTCGAGGTGGATCTCGCCGGGCTCGATCGGATGGGGCAGGAGACCCCGGTACTGGTGGATCTGAAGCCCTCGGGCGAGCACTACATGGAGGATCTGCACAAGGCGGGCGGGCTGGCTGCGGTGCTGCGTGAGCTGCGCCCGTTGCTGAATCTGGATGCCCTGACGGTCACCGGGCGCACGCTGGGCGAGGAACTCGATTCGGCCGGGCCGGGTTTTGCACAGACGGTCGTGCGTTCGCGCGAGAATCCGATCTATCCGCAGGGCGGAATCGCGTTCCTCAGAGGCAATCTCGCCCCCGACGGCGCGATCATCAAGCAATCGGCCGCAAGCCCCGGGCTCATGGAGCACGAGGGGCGGGCGGTGGTGTTCGAGGATCTCGCCGATCTCGCGGCGCGCATCGACGCGCCCGATCTCGATGTCACGGCCGATGATGTGCTGGTCTTGCGCAACATCGGCCCCAAGGGTGCGCCGGGGATGCCGGAGGCAGGCTATATCCCGATTCCACGCAAGCTCGCACGTGCCGGAGTGCGCGACATGGTGCGGATCTCCGACGGGCGCATGAGCGGTACCGCGGCCGGTACCATCGTGCTGCACGTGACACCGGAGTCGGCCGATGGCGGGCCGCTGGCGCTGGTGCAGACCGGCGATCGCATCCGGCTCAGTGTGGCCGAACGAGCGCTGGAGCTGCGCGTGTCCGCGCAGGAGCTCGACCGCCGTCGCCGCGCGTTGGCGCCGCCACAGCCGCGGGCCGGCGACGATCGCGGCTATCGCGCGCTCTATCTGCGCAGCGTCACCCAGGCCGGACAGGGCTGCGACTTCGACTTCCTGCAGGCCACCGAAACACGCGGCACCGTGCCTCGGGACGACTGAACCGGGGCCGGCGGCTCAGCCTTCGGAGACCTCGAAGAACTTGTTCACTGCGAGGGTCTGGCTCTCGTAGATCGAGCCCTGGCGCGGCGGAGGCGGAAACGGCAGGCGCACCGGGCAGGACACGAGCCTGGGCGTCACCGACGCCTCGCCCACCAGCAGGCGGCTGTTGAACTCGGCCCAGTCCTGCGTGCTGCGCAGCGGAAACGCATCGCCTGCGCTGAACTCATAGAGCAGCAGGTTGCGCGAGCAGCCCGAACGGTTCTGGGCCGAGCCGTGCACGAGACGCGCATGATGGAAGCTGCATGAGCCCGCGGGGGCGATCAGCGGCACCGCGCGCGAAAAATCGATGCCGTCGCGCTCCGGGTCCATCGCACCACAAAAATAGCCATCGGGATGGTGGTGGTCGTAGACGGGATCCCGGTGGCTGCCCGGGATCACCATCATCGGGCCGTTCTCGGCCGTGGCGTCATCGAGCAGCACGCCCATCGCGGTGACATCATCATTGGTGTGAGGATAGAAGGCCCAGTCCTGATGCCATTGCACCGGCGCACCATGGCCCGCGGATTTCAGGTTCAGTTTGGAGCCGTGCAGGCGCACGCCGCTGGGGCCGAGCAAGGCGGAGAGCACCTCGAGCACGCGCGTGTCGCGCATGAACGCGCCGAACACAGGATGCAGCAGATGCGGCCTCTTGATGCGGCGCACCCGCGGCGCGGCGCGCGTGTGGCCGGGCTCGAGATCATAGATGTCGTCGTGGGCATCCACATGGTGCGCGCCCGCCACGATATCGGCGAGCGCCTGCTTCATCGTCCGGCGGGTCTCGTCGGCAAGCAGGCCCTCGATGACGACATAACCCTCGCGGCGATATTGGTCGATCTGTTCGGCGGAGATGCTTGGCTGGGTCGGCATGGGCGGGTCGCTGAGAATGATTCGGTCGAGGCGAAGATACTCCGCGTCGCCGGATCGGATCCAGATCGCGCGTGCCTTCGATTCGCTGCGGCGCAGCATCGCGCATCGCTTCGCGGATGCAAGGTTAACCATGTAAACTGCGCCGGCTTGCGATCATATCCACACTCTTGTTGACGTCCGGCCTGCGGGCCGGCGGCCGCGAGCGCACCGTGCTCAGCCGGGTTTCGCACCGTGCAGCTGCGGTTCGCGCGTCAATCACAGGGTGGACGACATCGTGAGCGGCGCCTTCCTCATGCGGCGGCCATTGGCCGCTTCCATGCAGGCAGGGAGCCGGGCCCGCAGGCGGCTGGGGTCCGGTCTACAAACGTATTGCCAGCCGCATATAACGTCTCGGAGGGACAAACAACATGGCTCGAAAACTCAAGCCGCTCGTGCTCGCTTCGCTGCTCGCAGCCGCGACCAGCGCCAGCGCCGCTGACTGGACTGTCTACGGCGGGGATACGGCCAACACCCGCTTCAGCGATGCCAAGCAGATCACCACTGAAAACGTGGGCAAGATGCGCGTCGCCTGGGCGCTTCAGCTGGGCACCACCCGTTCGCAGGAATCCACGCCGATCGTCATTGGCGACACGATGTACGTGACCTCCTCGTTCGGCCCCAAGAACACCTTCGCCGTCGATGCCAAGACCGGCAAGATCAAGTGGGTCTATCAGCCCGATATCCCGCGCGGCATCGATCAGTTCGCCTGCTGTGACGTGAACAACCGCGGTGTCACCTATGTCGACGGCAAGATCATCGTCGGCCGTCTCGACTCGCATGTCGTGGCGCTCGACGCCAAGACCGGCAAGGAGGTCTGGAAGGCCAAGATCGTCGATTACAAGCAGGGCTCGGTCATCACCTCGCCGCCCACCTACGCCAACGGCGTGATCATCACCGGCTTCGGCGGTGGCGAGTACGGCGTGCGCGGCGCGCTGGTCGGCCTCGATCCTGCCACCGGCAACGAAGTCTGGCGCACCCACACGGTCCCCGGTGAGGGTGAGCCCGGCAACGAGACCTGGAAGGGCGATTCCTGGAAGTTCGGCGGCGGCGTGGCCTGGCACATCGGCTCATACGATTCCAAGCTCGATCTGGTCTACTACGGCACGTCCAACCCGGCCCCGTGGTCTGCCTCGGTACGCGGCAACGACAGCTCGGACATAGGCCAGTACTCGAACAAGCACACCGCCTCGATGCTGGCGATTCGCCCCAAGACCGGCGAGATCGTCTGGTCTTATCAGGCCACCCCGCACGACGCCTGGGACTATGACGGCGTGAACGAGGGCGTGCTCGCCGATCTGGACATCGACGGCAAGATGACCCCGGTGCTGATGCAGGCCAACCGTAACGGCTTCTTCTATGTGCTGAACCGCGAGAACGGCAAGCTCTTGTCGGCCGAGAAGTTCATCCCGGCGGCCAACTGGGCCAGCGGCATCGACCTCAAGACCGGCATGCCGATCGAGGCGCCGAACAACGAGAAGCGCCCGGGCATGAAGCGCATGGCCAAGAACGTCTGCCCGAACCTCATCGGTGGCAAGAACTGGATGCCGATGAGCTACGACAAGCAGACCGGCCTGGTTTACATCCCGACCATGAACCTGTGTATGGACATGGAAGGCATCGAGGCCGAGTACAAGCGCGGCTCGTTCTATCTGGGCGTGAACTTCGACCTCGGCAAGGCCGGCCCCGGCGACTTCCTGGGCGGGGTCAAGGCCTGGGATCCGGTCAAGCAGAAAGAGGTCTGGTTCAACAAGGATCCGCTGCCCTACACCGGCGCCATGCTCAGCACGGCCGGAGGCCTGGTGTTCCACGGCGATATCTCGGGTGAGTTCCGTGCGCTCGATGCCAAGACCGGCAAGCAGCTTTGGAGCTTCAACACCGGTTCGGGCATTACCGCCGCGCCGATGACCTACGAGCTCGGCGGTAAGCAATATGTGGCGGTGACCTCGGGTCGCACGTTGTCCATCCCGGCGTTCTTCGGCGCGATCGGCGAGAAGATGACCGCGGCCAGCCCGGAAGGCGGCACGGTGTTCGTCTTCTCGATCGACTGATCCGGAGGCGGTGACATGGTGTTCAAGCGCGGTTCATTCCGCATTGGCGCGATGCTCGCCGCCTGCGTGGCCGGTGCCCTGACCCTGGTCGGGGCACCGGCCGCCCAGGCCGAGACCTTGCGTGTCTGTGCCGATCCCGACAACATGCCGTTCAGCAGTGAATCCGGCGAGCGGCGGGGAATCTACATCGAGGTCGCCGAGAAGGTGGCGGCCAGGCTGTCGATGGACGTCGAGTATGTCTGGTGGTTGACCTATTACTCGCGGCGTGCGCTTCGCAATACGCTGCTCAAGAATGATTGCGACGCGGTGTTCGCCTTGCCCGCAGGCAAGGGCTGGGGCATGCGCGGGCTCAAGCGATCGAATGAATTCCTTCACTATTCGTATGCGCTGATCGCGCCCAAGGGTCTGCACGTCAGCCAGCTTGCAGATCTCAAGGGCAAGCGCATCGGCGTGCAGTTCCAGACCAATCCCCACGTCCTGCTGTCCTCGCTCGAGGGCTACGACATGCACACCTCGCGAACCGCCGAGGAAGTGCTGGCGGCGCTCCACGAGGGCGCGATCGATGTGGCCTTCCTCTGGGGACCGGTGGCCGGCTACGAGCTCGCCCGCCAGGCAGGTGGCGAGCGTTGGCAGGTGGTGCCGCTGGCCGGTGCCGAGGTCGAGGGCTCGGTGGGCGTGGCGGTGCGCAGTGACAATCTCCCGTTGCTCGAGAAGATCAATGCGGCGCTGGCGGAACTGGCGCCCGAGATTGCGACGATCGCGCGCAGCTATGGCATGCCGCAGGGCGAGGCAGTGCATTTCGCCGAGTTCGGTCTGCCCTACGGGCCGGGCCACGGCAGGCCGGATCAGGCGCCTGCGAAGACGGCGGCGGCAGCGGGCCAGGCAGGGGCGGTGCAGCCTGCGGCCCCGGTGGTGGTGGCGCAAGCCGATACGGCGAAGGTGGCCACCACGGCCGCTGAGGCCAAACCGGCCGCGGACGCTCAGGACGACGCTTCGATGGCTGCTGCCGGGCGGGTGAAGTTCAATGATGTCTGCTCGCATTGTCATGCCACCGATGGCGCCAGCCCGATCCGCGCACGTGATCTGCGTCGGCTCAACGGCCGCTATCCGGACGAATGGGTGGATGTCGCGCGCACGACCATCAACGAGGGCCGCCCGGATTACGGCATGCCCACGTGGAAGGATGTTCTGAGCGGCTCGCAGATCGAAGAGATCATTGCCTTCCTGAAGACCATTCAGAACAATTGATCCGCCTGCCACCGCCCCCGGCGGTGTATGGACAGGACTGACCAGGGGCTGTCGGAGAATGAGCGCTCATCACCCGGGAACCCGCGGGCCTCTGGCGGTGAGTTCGTTCGGCCCGGCGCATCGTGCGATCGAGCCGGTCTGGATGGAGTGGCTCGTGCTGGCCGGCCTGCTCGTCTTCGCCACCTGGCTGCTCGGCGTCGAAGGCGTCTGGACGCTGCTGTTCACTGCCGATCCCACCGGTATCACGCTGATCATCGTGATCGTGTTCACCGGAGGCACGCTCTGGGCGGGGCGCCGGGCACGTGAACTGGCCCGTGAACGCAAGCTGGCCGAACGCGCGCTAACCAGTGCGCGGGCCGGTGCGGCGCAAGGCTGGGTGGCAGAGTACCTGCACGGCCTGGCCTCGTCGCCGGCCGACCCCACGGCGCCCATCGACCTGCTGCTGGAGAACACCCATGGCTCGCACGGCACGCTCTGGTGGGTCAACGGGATCCAGCTCAAGCTCGGGCTGCTGGGCAAGGTGATCGGCTTCTCGATGCTGGCCTTGCAGATTGGCAGCATCGAGAACTTCGACCCCGCTCAGTCTCAGGAGCTGCTCAAGAGCCTGACCGCCGGGCTCGGCGTGGCATTGCTGACCACTATGGTCGGCCTGGTCGGCAACATCGTGCTCGGCCTGCAGCTGACCCGGCTCGATCGGGTGGCCGACGAACTGGTCGCGCGAGCTCAGACGCTGGGCATGCACCTTACCCATTCCCTGCGGGCGGACGCCGCGCCGGTCGGCGCGTCGCCCGCGGGGTTGCCCGAGGCCGCGCAGGGGCCGGCCGCGGGCGGTGACACGACTGACGGCAGCACGTCAGGCGGCAGTATGTCAGGCGGCAGTATGTCAGGCGGCAGCACATCAGGCGGCAGCACATCAGGCGGCAGCACGCCAGGCGGCCATGCCGGGCCTGCTGTCAGGGGGGATTCGCAGCCACGGACGTCGTCATGAGCGGCGCAGCCAGACGTCGGCGCCGCGGTGGCGCCGAGCCCGAGGTCGATCCGTTCTACGACATGTTGTTCAACATGTTGATCGCCTTCGTGTTCTGTTTCATCGTGGCGTTGCTGGCCATCAATCCGAAGGCGCTGAAGGCTGGAGATGTCGAGGCCAAAGCCGAGTTCATCATCACGCTGAGCTGGCCGGACGGCAATCCGAACGACATCGATACCTGGGTTCTCGGCCCCGAAGGTGAGTTGGTCTGGTTTCGCTCGCGCGAAGTCGGGCTGATGCACCTGGATCGCGACGATCGCGGTTTGTCCAATGACACGGTGCTCGTGAATGGCCAGCGGATCATCAATCCACTGAATCAGGAAGTGGTCACGATACGGGGCATCGCGCCGGGCGAGTATGTGGTCAATGCGCACTACTACGAGGGCGGCAAGGGCGAGCAGGCCCGGCACCCGGATGCGGGCAAACCGGTGCCGGTGACGATCTCGGTGGTGCGGGTCAATCCGCGCGCCGAAGTTGTGTACTACGGTCAGCGAATCCTCGAGCACAAGGACGAAGAGGCGACCATGGTCCGCTTCAGTGTGCGTGCCGATCGCAGTGTGCATTCGATCAGCACGCTGCCCAAGAAACTGGTGGAGTCATGAATTGATGTGCCCGATGAAGCCTGACACGCGATTGATGCATCGCAAGGGCGCCTACGTGCGCTGCGACCCGTTGGCGACCATGGAGACGTGCCGATGAGCATGGCGATCATCATCGGCTTCTCGGCCCTGCTGTTTCTTTGCGCATGCGCGTTGATATGGTCGCGCTGGCCGGTGTGGATGAAGGGCATCCTGCTGCTCGGGGTAACGGCACTGTATTTCTTCGGCTATCGCGCCGTGCACGATATCTGGGGGCGCCCGAGCGTCGATGCGCTGCCCGAGCGTTTCGTGGTGATGGCCGCGTTCGTCGAGGAGCCGCATCAGAAGAATCCGGGCGCGATCTACATGTGGGTCAGCGAGATCCGTGACGACGATGGTCAGGTGCTGGATCCTCGTGCGTACAAATTGCCATATTCGCGCCCTCTGCACACGCGGGTCGACGAGGCTCTCGAACGCGGTCGTGACGGTGTCAGCCAGATGGGCGTGGCCAGTTCGCGCACCTTCCGCCCCGGCAAGGGGAAAGGAGGTGCCTGGTTGCAGCCGGGCAATGATGAGCAGGAGATCCTGCTACGTGATCTGCCGCGGCCGCAGTTGCCGGAGAAGTGAGCGTGATTGCGCCGCAAAGGGCCCCGCTTCGAACGGTCGCGCAGTGGGTGGTCGCACGTCTGGCCACACGCTTGCCGCGGGCATGCGCGCCCTCGCGCGTGCGCGCACGATCCATCCGACCCGTCCAATCCATCGGTCTGCTGCTTGCTGCTTTGTTGCTGTTGAGCGCCTGCGAGCAGAAGGGTCCCGAGGGAGATGGCTTCTTTCCGCTGGCCGGTGGGCATCGCTGGGTGTACAGCGCCACACGTCATTTCGAGGGTACCAAGTCGCTTACCGACGAGTTGGTCATCGAAACCCGCGGTCCGGAAGAAGTGGTCGGTGAGCAGGCCTGGAAACGGCGTACCAATACCGGGGCAAGTTACTGGTTGCGGGCCGACGAAACCGGCATCTACCGGGTGGCCAGCCGGCATGCGCTGGATCTCGACCGGGCGCGTGACGATCCCGTGCATTTCGTGCTCAAACGGCCATTCGAGGTCGGTACCGAGTGGCGCGTGGCCACCACCAGTTACATGCTGGAGCGCCGCAATGCGGTGCCCCGTCATGTCAGCACCACGCACAAGCGCTTTCCGATGGACTACCGGATCGCCGCTCTCGATGCGGTCGTCGAGGTGCCGGCAGGACGCTACGAGGGCTGCATCCACGTGGAGGGCGTCGCGCACATCCGCGTCTATGTGGATGCGGCCTTCGGCTGGCGCCAGATGCCCCTGACCTCGAACGAGTGGTATTGCCGCGATGTGGGTCTGGTCAAGCTGGTGCGCAGCGAGCCCTCGCCGTCGCGCTTCATGATCGGTGGTGACTACACGATCGAGCTGCTCGCCCACGATTGAGCGGGCGGGCGGCCCATCGGTTCAACCGATCAGGCGCATGCCGCCACTGACGTGCCGCCGTCCGAGGGTATCGAGCAGAAACACCTGCACCCGCCAGTGCGCGGCAACGCGGAGCGCGGCGTGCGGGCCGGCCATGAACATCACCTTGGTGAGCGCATCGGCCAGACGTGCGGAATCTGCCACCACCGCCACCGCGGCCACCGCGGGCGGAGAATGGCCGGTGCGCGGATCCAGGATGTGATGCTGGCGGCCATCGGCGCTGAAGCGCTGATGGGTGAAACTCGACGCCGCGGCACACCTGCCTGGCGGAATCTGAACGGAACACAGCAGATGTTCAGGGGCGAACGGATTCTCGACCCCGAGTCGCCAGCCCTCATGCTCGGGCGCGGATCCCCGTGTGGCCCATTCGCCGGTGTCGATCAGTGCCTGTTCGATACCGTGCGCACGCAGGATCATCGCCACCCGGTCGGCGGCATAGCCCTGGGCGATGCCGTTCAGGGTCATGGCCATGCCGGGCTGCTCGTAGCGAATCGCGCTTTCGCTCAGACGCACGCCTCGCCAGCCCACTTGCGCGCAGGCTCGTTTCAGGCTGGCCTGTGTCGGCATGCGCCGCTCGCGGCTGGCCTCGGCCCAGCAGGCCCACAGCGGCTGCACCGTGGGATCGAACGCGCCGTCGCTGGCGCGCGCCATATCGAGCGCACTGGCCAGCACCGAGCGCAGATGGGCGTCCGGGCGCGGCAACTCGCCGCTGCGGTTCAGCCGGGACAGCGCGCTTTGCGGGTCGAACAGGCTCAGCGAGGCCTCGATGTCGCGCAGTTCCGCGACCGCGGCATCCAACGCACGATCCAGGCGTGAGGCATCGCTGTGCGCAGCGCGCAGCCACAGGGTGGTGCCAAAGCCGAGCATCACACGCTCGCGCCAATGCAGGGCATCCGTGCCGGGCGCCGACGAGGGCGCGATCCCGCGAGCGTTCGTCTCTCGGGGTTGTGCGCCATGGCGCGTCGGGTCCGCCGCGGCCATGATCGGAAAGAGGCCGCCGAGCGAGGCGCCGGCCGCAGCCAGCCCGAGGCTCAGACGCAGGGCCGCACGGCGCAGCGGCCGGGTCGGCGCGGCAGGGATCGGATCAGTGGCTCTCATGGCTCGGACTCCATGCCATCGCGCGATCTTCGGCGAGCAGGGGAATCACCCGCTGCTTCGTTCGGCGGGCCTCGACGATCAGCGGCATGCAGCGCCGATCATCCTGGTAGATCGAAACGCATTCCAGGCACTGGAAGCATTCGGCATAGTCGACCACGCCCTTGGGCGATATCGACTGATAGCTGCATCGGAAGCGGCAGGTCTGGCAGGGCGTGCCGCACGCGCTGCGTCGCGGCACCCAGCGCAGTAGCCGCACCCGTCCGAGCAGGGCGAGAGCGGCGCCCAGCGGACATAGGTACCGGCAAAAGCCCCGATAGACGACAAGGGTCAGTGCCAGGCAGGCGGATGCCCAGGCGACATACGGCCAGGCCCGTTCGAAGCTCATGCTGATCGCGGTCTTGAAGGGTTCGATCTCGATCATCCACGGCGTGAACGGGCTACCGACCATCACGCCGATGATGATTGCCATCAGCACCAGGTACTTGAGCCACTTGAGGTCGGCATCCAGCCGTGAATGCAGCTGACGGCGCTTCAAGCCGAACCAGCCGGCCACCGTGCTGATCAGTTCCTGGAAGGCGCCGAACGGGCAAAGCCAGCCGCAGAACGTGCCCCGACCCCAAACGAACAAGGTGATGCCGACGAACACCCAGAGCATCACCGACATCGGATCGGCGAGCAGAAAGTCGATGCTCTCGCCGTGTAGCAGCGCCTCCAGCGCCGAGGTGATGTTGACGATGGTGAGCTGACCCTGCGCCCACCAGCCGATGAATACCAGCGTGAACACCAGCCACAGCGTGCGTACCCAGCTCAGACGCCGGGCCGGGAAGGATAACCAGCGTTGACCCACCAGACCAACCGTGAGCAGGCTCAGCGCGACACCGAGAATGATCAGATCGATCCGGCGCTGCTCCCACACATGCAGCCAGGCGGGGCGCTCCACTTTCGGCAACCAGCGCGCGGCTTCGGGAATCGGGAATGGATGCTCAAAGCGCACCGCCGTGGCCACGCCTTCGCTGTCGCTACGAACCACGCGTGATTCGATCGAGAACGGGCGCGTGATATCGAAGCCGCTGTCGCCGGCGGTGCCGAACAGCCGTGGTTGCGCGGAATCGGGCACGCCCGATCCGCGTCCCGAGAGGCGCATCTTGTGCTCATAGGGAAAGGGCTGCAGAGCGAAGGTCTGGTCGTCCTGGCGCAGCGCCGGCACCGTGTGCAGGCGCGGTGCATCCTTACCGCCGTCGGTGTAGCGGTAGCGACTGTCGTCGAGGATCAGGAACATCCAGCGATCGCCTTGCGCGAGCTCGTGAACCTGCAACCAGCCATCGGGATCGAGCACGTTGCGGCCCACCTGCGGCAGACCGACCGGCATCGCCCATGCCTGGATCGCGAGCGCACCCGGCTTGAAGATGCCTGCCGCATCGCGTCGCGCGCCGGGGGTGCCGGCGAATGCGCGCTCGAGTTCGGCGTTGCTGTGCTCGATCGGCTGGATCAGGCCGACGTCTTGCAGATCGACCCAGCCCATGCGTTTGATGCGCCCGCCCGGTGCGGGCTTGCGCGCCTGCCCGGAGGGGTCGTCGAGGCCGGCCTCGGCCACTCGCACCGCCGCAGACAGGATGCTGCGATCGATCGCGGTGGCCGACACCGTGCCGCGCAAGACGCCGTGCAGGCTGGCCGTGGTCTCATCACGCGACGGCTTGCTCCAGGCCTTGAAGAACTGAATGTCGTGATCGATCGTCAGATCGTTGTACTGAGCGGCGAAGTCGATCAGCTCGCGAGTCGCCGATTCGCTCTGGAAGATCGGCTCATAGTGCTTGATCAGCGAGACATCGATGAACCGGCCCGCCGGTGTCAGGGTGATCAGCAGATCGATGGGTTTGCCCGAGTAGCCGCGTACCGGTTCGATGTCTATCGATTCGAACAGGTAGGCATGCAGCGAGGGCTTGCCACTGGCACGCGAAAACACCGGCCAGACCGGAAGCTGGCTCAGGCGCTCGCCAAGCGTGTAGCCATCACCCAGTCGTTGGTGAACATGCTGCTCGAGCGCGGCCCTGTCAAGAATCCCGGCGGTGGCCGGGCCGGCACCGGCAAGCAGGAGCAAGGCCATCAGCCACTGGCCTACGATCACGGCGATACGATTGATCACCCGATCGACACGCGCGGCCTGCGCGCGGCCCGCTGGCACATACGGGCAATCCGCGCCCTGCCGCGTCGCAGTCGTGCGCCCTGGAATCTGCAATGCTTGTCTCCCCCACTGCCTCGGCTGAAACCGCGGTGCAGGATGATCACCAGATTGCGGATGTCAGGGCGTTGGCCATCCACAATTCTATCGAAATCGATCGAAGGAGCCGCCCGGGCGTTGCGCCCGGGAAGATCTGGCACAAGCCGCGCGCGTTCAGCCCGGACGGCCGTCGACGCGCGCCCGCGTCAACATCGGCAGGGTGATCAGCAGAAACACTCCGAACGAGAGCATCCACAGTGCCTGCGCGAGCCCGAACAGCGCAGGCGTGTGCTGCGGCCAGAGGAGCGGCCCGAACACACGGACCAGCGCGCCCACGGTCAGCAGCGCGAAGGCCCAGGCAAACGCGGGCGCCGGCTGGTGGATGTTTCGCCCGCTATGGCCCAGGGATACCCGCGACATCATGCCCAGCGTCATCAGGCCGATGCCGCCATAGGCGAATGCATGCACGGCGAGCGACGGCGCGATCCAGCCTGCGTGGGCCAGCACGTGTAGCAGGAAGCCCAGCGTGATGAAGCACATGCCCAGATACAGCACCCAGACCAGCGGGCGGCGCCAGATGCCCGGCGTATGCCAGCCGGCCAGGCGGATCAGATTGGCCGCGAAGATCAGGCCGGCGGCGAGCGCGGCGACGCTTGCACCGGCGTCCTGCGGCCATAGCAGCGCGCCGAAGAAAACCAGGTAGGCGAGCAGGCTGACGACATCGAGAGTGCGGGAGTTGCGTGGCTCGAAGGCCTCGGGAACGCCGGAGGTGATGAACACGGGAACCACGCGACGTCCCATCATCAGAATCAGCCCGATGATCAGATACAGGCCGGCTTGATGCCCAGCCTGGTGCCGGGGGGTCCAGGCGCTCAGCGCACCGTCGTGAAGATGAGTGCCGCCGGCGTTGAACAGCACGAGCTTGGCGATGCCGGTCTGACGGCGCTGCCTGGTCTGGGCGCGATCGGGATCGTGATCGCTATCGTCAGCCAGCCGATGAACACGGTATCGAGCAGCCCGCTGGCCAGCGTCCATCCAAACGCGCGAAGGCGAGCCGCGCGGCCAGCCAGACACCGGCCAGCATCGCCAGCGCAGGTCCGTGCAGCAGCCTGCGACCGGTCCAGTTGCCAGCCGCGGTGAGCAGGAAGCCGGCGATCACGGCCAGGCCAGCCGAAGATCATCTCGTGCGCATGCCATTGGATGATGCTCATCCCCGAGACCGGCGGTTGCCATATCCTGAACAAGGCCAGCGCCCAGAGGCCGATCGAGACCACCGCCTGGATACCGGCCAGCGCAAAGAACACCCGAAAGCCGGTTTCGAATACTGCGAAGGCCGGCGGTGCCTGGGCACCGGGCCGGACCTCGTCGATATGGATCAGCATGGCGCCAGCCGCCGGCCGCCGCAAGGGCGCTTCGATCGGGCATCGCGACCGGCATCGTTACGGCGCCGGACGATCATGGCATCGGTCAAGCGCTCGATGCGTCGAGCAGGCCGGCCGCCGCTGCTGGCGGATCAGCGCCTCGGCCTCGCGCATGATGCGACCGATCGTTCCGCGCAGGTGGGGATGTCGTCGATCAGCCCCGCGACCATGCCGCACGACCAGTCGCCGGATTCGGTTTCTCGCTGTCGATCATCACGCGCGGATAGACACCGGCGACCTCTTCGAGGATGTCTTTGAATTCCAGCGTTGCGCCGCGCTCGGCCTCGATCTCCAGCACCTTGCGCGTGGCCTCGTTCATCAGTACCCGCTCGGTGTTGCGCAGCGGGCGCATCACCAGCCGGGTATCGAGTTCGCTGGCTGCGACGATCGCGCGCTTGACGTTCTCATGGACCGGCGCCTCCTGGGTGGCGATGAAGCGGGTGCCCATGTTCATGCCATCCGCCAAGCGCGAGCGCCGCCACCAGACTGCGCGCATCGGCCATGCCACCGGAGGCCACGAAGGGGATCTCCAACTCGTCGGCCGCGCGCGGCAGCAGGATCATGTTCGGGATGTAATCCTCGCCCGGATGGCCGCCGCACTCGAAACCATCGACCGAAACGGCGTCGCAGCCGATCTCCTGTGCCTTCAGCGAGTGCCGCACCGATGTGCACTTGTGCACCACCTTGATGCCGGCGTCTTTCAGCGCCGGCATATAGGCGGCCGGGTTGCGCCCGGCGGTTTCCACCACGCGCACGCCGCCGTCGATGATCGCCTTGATGTAGCCCGGGTAGTCGGGCGAGGTCACGGTCGGCAGGAAGGTGAGGTTCACGCCGAACGGCTTGTCGGTCAGGTCGCGGCAGCGGGCGATCTCGTTGGCCAGGTCGGCCGGGCTCTTCTGGGTCAGCCCGGTGATGATCCCCAGCCCGCCCGCATTGGAGACCGCGGCGGCCAGCCTGGCAAAGCCCACATAGTGCATGCCGCCCTGAATGATCGGGTGTTCGATGCCCAGGAGTTCGGTGATGCGGGTTTTCATGCGGAGTCTCCAGAGAATTGGACGGTACGGCGGCGCGCGCCTGTCGGTCAGGCCCGTCGACCAGGGGTCAGCGGGCAGACAGCCGGCGCGAAGATCTTTACCCGCACAATCATAGGCCAGGCGCCTGGCTCTGTCGTTCAGGCGGGCGCGCCCCGCCAGCGCCTGGCATAGGGCTGCTGGCAGGCGCGAGCGACCAGTTCCAGGCGGTCCTGACCGTAGAACATGTCGCCATCGACGAAGTAGGTCGGGGAACCGAACACCCCGCGCGCGATCGCCTCGGCGGTGTTGGCGGCGTAGAGCGCGCCGATCTCATCGTCGGCGGCGGCCTGTAGCAGTGCGCTGCCATCCAGACCCACGCGCGCGGCCATGGCCAGCAGGTGCTCACGGTTGGCGAGGTCCGCGCCATCCACCCAGTGGGCACGGAGCATCTCGCCGGCCAGCGCACCGCCATCGTGGCCGGCGCGCAGCGCGGCGATCAGCATCCGGCTCGATGCCGCCAGATCACTGCCGTGGCTGGCCGGAATGTGATCTAGTGTGCCATTCCGCATGTCACTTGCATTTCGTTCGAGTTCTCGCGTGGATGGATGTGTGCCGTGGCAGGCGCGCCCATATCGGGATATGGGTGCGTCTGACGCGGTGCGCAGACGCCGCGCGAGGGCCGAACCCTGCGGGCTGGCCTGAGAACCGGGCACTCGCGGCGTTGCCCGAACGGGTCCATATCCCCGATATGGACCCGTCCGCGCGCCTTGCGCCCGCCCGGTTCTCAGGCCAGCGAAATGCAAGTGACATGCGGAATGGCACACTAGCACCGGCACCCCGCGATGCTCGGCCCAGCGTTCGATCTCGCGGCCGAAGAAATAGTCGCGCCTGGCCTCGGTCAGACCACCGGTGGCCGGATGGCCGGTGGCGGCGAACAGCGCGCGCAGATCGAACGGGCGATAGATGATCCTGCGTTTCGCAGCTGCGGCGACCCGCAGCAGTTGCGCATGGCCGAGGTAGGCGAAGGCCGAATAGGTGCTGAAGAAGAGTTCGATGGTCGCGGTCATGATGGCGGGGCCTCGTTGCGCAGCGCGAGCCGCTGCAGACGGTAGAGTCTTTGATAGATTCCGGCATCGATGGCCATCAGCGCGGGATGGTCGCCCTGTTCGGCCAGTACGCCGTGACTGAGCACGAACAGACGGTCGGCTGCGCGCACGGTGGAGAGCCGGTGGGCGATCGCGATCACGGTCACCGTGCCTCGCAATGACGCCAGCGCCCGGGCGAGTCGGCGCTCGGTGTCACTGTCCACGCGCGAAGTGGCCTCATCGAGCAGCAGGATTCTTGGTTGGCCGGCGAGCGCGCGGGCGATCGCGACCAACTGCTTCTGACCGGCGGACAGGCGCGCGCCGCCTTCGCCCAAGGGGGTGTCATAGCCTTGTTCAAGCCGCTCGATGAAGCCGTGAGCATCGGCCTGACGCGCGGCCGCTTCGATGCGTTGACGGTCCAGGCCGCGACCCATGTCGATGTTCGCGGCCACGGTGTCAGCGATCAGGAAGGGCTCCTGGGGCACGAGAGCCAGATCCTCGCGAAGCGTCTGGTCGGCGAGCGTGCCCAGCGGCTGGCCGCCGAGCAGGATGGTTCCGCTCTGGGGCGCATAAAAGCGCAACAGCAGTGCCAGCAGCGTGCTCTTGCCGGCGCCGGTATGGCCGACGATCCCGTAGAAGCCGCCGCTCGCCATCTGCAGCGAGAGATCCTGCAGCACGGGCTTGTCGGGGCGGTATCCGAAGCTCAGTGACTCGATGCGCACGCTGCCATCGGTCATGCGGGCGTGAGCATCGACTCCGGCCGCATCGCCGGGCAGCGTGAGCAGGGAATCCACGCGCGCGGCCGAGACCAGCGATTGCTGCAGGATCGAGAACTGCTGGGCGATCTGGTTCAGCGGTTCGACCACCCGTGCCACATAGTTGATGAACGCATAAAGCAGGCCGATCTCGACCACACTGTCGCCACGCAGACCGAAGGCGGCGATCACCCCGACAACCAGCATCACATTGACCAGATCCATGGCCGGGCGAAGCAGGAAGGCATTGGCGCGGATCTCGCGCTGCCGGGATCGGTAGTAGGCCTCATTGACGCCGGCAAACTCGCGTCCGAAACGGCGCGTCGCGCGCGTTGCCTGCAACACGCTCATGCCGGCGATCGATTCGGCCATACGCGCATTGATCTCGCTGCGCAGCTCGCGCGTGGCGCTGACCGCGGCCGCGCTGAGCCGGCGATAGGCCCAGACGATGCCCGAGAGCACCGGCAGCAGGGTCAGGACGATCAGCATCAGCCGCCAGTCCAGCCAGGCCATCGCGGCCACTGCGGCCAGCATCAGACAGATGCCCTGCAGGACTTCGAACAACACCTGGACATACAACTGGCGGATCTGTTCGGTGTCATTGGTGATCCGGCTCACGAGCTGGCCGGTGATCGCGCGATCGAAGTGCGCGATCGGCAATGACAGCACATGGGCATAGACCCACTCGCGCAGTCTGCGTACCGCGGCCATCGCGATCCCTGCCATGCGGATCAGCGTCAGGTAGCGCAGCCCGCCGGCGAGCAGGCCGGCGAGCAGCGCGCCCGCCAGCAGGGCAGCCATCATGCCGGGCTCGTCGCGGCGCGGCACCAGATAGTTGTCGATGAACATCTTGCCCAGCAGGGGGGCGAGCACATCGAATCCGGCCGCCACCGCCAGCCAGAACAGCGTGACTGCGAACAGCCGCGCGTCCGGGCGCAGCGCACGCACCAGCAGCGCTGCCGCGCGACGCAGTTCGCCCTGCTCGGGCGATGCGGTCTTCGCAGTTGCAGGTTCATTCGGCATCGAGACTCGCCTCGAGCTGCTGATACTGCCACTGCCGCGCGTACCAGCCGTCGAGCGCCAGCAGCTCGGCATGGCTGCCGGTCTCGATCAGTTTGCCGTGCTCGAGCACAATGATCAGATCGGCATCGGCCACCGCCGACAGACGATGGGTGACGATCACGGTGCTGCGGCCGCGGCGGGCCTCGCGAAGATGCCCGAGGATGCGGGTCTCGGTGGCCGTGTCCACGGCGCTCAGGGCATCATCAAGCAGCAGCAGGCGGGCGTCGGCGAGCAGTGCCCGCGCGATCGCCACCCGCTGGCGCTGGCCGCCGGAGAGCGTCACGCCGCGTTCGCCGACGCGGGTCTCATAGCCATCGGGCAGACGCCCGATGTCTTCGTGCAGATCGGCCAGGCGGGCCATCTGTTCGATCTCCTCTTGCGCGGCCCGGGGGCGCGCGAGCGCGATGTTTTCAGCCACCGAGGCGGAGAACAGAAACGCCTCCTGCGGGACCCAGGCGGTGGCCGCGCGCAAGGCATCGAGCCGATAGCCGGTCAGGGGCTGGCCATCGAGCCGGATCACGCCGGTGTCAGGCGCGGCATGGCGCAGCAGCAGCGACAGCAGCGTGGATTTGCCGGCGCCGGTGGCGCCGACCACACCCACGGTGGCGCCGGCGCGGATCTGCAGCGACAGATCGTTTAGCGCCGGCTGCGCCTGACCGGGATAGCGAAAGCCGATATGCTCGAACTCGATCTCGCCGTCGCCGATCCGGTGAATGCGGCCGGTGTCGCTGACCGACGGGGGTTCCGAAAGCAACGGTGCCAGCCTGGCCCAGGCGGCGCGGCCGCGCTCGATCAGGGCGAGTACCCAGCCCATCGCGAACATCGGCCAGATCAGCTGGCCGAGATACATCGTGAACGCGGTCAGCTCGCCCAGGGTCAGCTCGCCGAGCCAGACCAGCCGGCCACCCAGCGCCAGGGTCAGCATCATCGCGCTGGACATCGTCCAGGTCACCGCCGGTTCATAGGCGGATTCCCAGCGCAAGGCATCGAAGCCATGGCGTGCCGCCTCGGCCGTGCGCTCACCGAACTCACGGCGCGCATGCTCCTGCAGACCGGCGGCGCGCAGCGTGCGCACACCGGCGATCGATTCCTGAACCTGTTCATTCAGTGTGGAGAAGGCCGCCAGAGATGCCCGCGACGCATCATGCACGCGCGAGGAGATCCACCAGAAGCCGATCGCCATGGCCGGAAACGGTAGCAGCGCGGCCAGCGCCAGGCGGGCATCGATCGTGGCCGCCATCATGGCCACCACCAGAACCAGGGTCAGGGTGCCATCGAAGCCGGCCAGAAATGCCTCTCCGGCGGCCATCTCCACCGCGTCGATATCGTTGGTGGCGCGCGCCATCAGATCGCCGGTGCGATGTCGCTGGTAGAACGCCGGCGCTTGTCGGCAGAGCTGTGCATACAGATGCTGGCGCAAGCCGACGCCGAGCCTGTGCGCCGCCCGGTACAGCGTGATACGCCATCCCACGCGCAGGCCGTAGATGGCCAGGCCCATCGCGATCAGCATCAGCAGTTGCTGCCAGAACGCGGCGCCCACCAGGCGGCCCGCCAGGAAACCATCGACCGTCTGCCCGACTGTGCGTGGCACCAGGACCTGAAACATCGCCACGCCGGCCAATAGCAAGGCGCTGGCCGTGTAGGCGAACAGATGCAGGCGAGCGAATCGGGCGACCAGCCGCAACAGGCTGCCGGGCAGCGGTTGCGGCAGCGCGCTCGTGATCATCGCCGACGGGTCGTCATCGACGCCCGGCGATTCGTGACGGGGGTCTTGTCGCACGATGGATGGATTGTGACCGGCTCGAGGCAGGGCGGATGCGGCGTTTCACGAGCCGATCCGTGACAGCTTGCAGCGGGTCGGCGATCATAGCGCGATAAACCCGATCGACGTGTCGCCCATGTCCGTCCAGCTCTCAGCCGTTCATGCCGATATCACCACGCTGCGCGTGGACGCGATCGTCAATGCGGCCAATGAAAGCCTGCTCGGCGGTGGTGGTGTGGATGGCGCGATTCATCGTGCGGCCGGGCCGCGTCTGCTGGCCGCCTGCCGCGCCATTGGCGGCTGCCCGAGCGGCCAGGCGCGGATCACGCCCGGCTTCGATTTGCCGGCCCGGTTCGTGATCCATGCGGTCGGCCCGATATGGCGTGGCGGCCACGCCGGCGAGCGCGCGCTGCTGGCCGCCTGCTATCGGCACAGCCTGCAACTGGCCGCCGGGCATGGTGCGGCAAGCATCGCCTTCCCGAGCATCAGCACAGGTGTCTACGGCTATCCTTTCGAGGCCGCCGCCCGGTGCGCGCTCGAGTCCGTGCGGGCCGCTGTGCCCGGGCTGCCCGGGCTGGCGCAAGTGATCTTCTGCTGTTTCGCGCCCGAGCAGCGTGACTACTACCTCCATCTTCTGCAAGGTGAATCCTCATGACGCACGTCCCCAATGCCACCTGGCGTCGCCTGCGACTGTCGGCGCCGCTCGCGCTGGTCGCTGGCGCACTCGCCTGGCGCGGCGTCTCGGCGGCGGGGCCGTCGCCGGCCGCCGTGAATTCCGACGCGGCCGCGCCCGCAGGCGAGGCCGCGCAGGCCAGCGCGCTGCCGCAGGTCAATCGTCAGTCGATCGCGCGACGTGAACGCAATGCGCCGGCCTTGCCCGCAGTCGGTTCACCGCTGGTCGTGCCGCCGATCACCCTGCTCGACGGCAGCGTCTTCGATGCGGGCGGGCTCGAGCGGGTTCTGGTGCTCTACTGGTGGGCCAGCACCTGCCCGTTCTGCGCGGTGCAAAGCCCCTTTATGCAGGCCTTCTGGGAGACCCACCGGGACCGCGGCCTGGCCATGCTGGCCTTGTCGATCGACAAGACTCCGCAGGCCGCGGCCGATTACCTCCGGCGCAAGGGCTACAACTTTCCTGCCGCCTGGGCCGATGATGCCTTCCTCGATGCGTTTCCCAAGCCCAAGGGCCTGCCGATCACGATCGTGCGCGGGCGTGATCAGCGGGTGCTGCAGGCCGAGCGCGGCCAGCTGGTTCCCGAAGATGTCGAGGAGATGCGGCGCTGGCTCTAATGCGCCGCTCCGAATGTCACGTGCATTTCGCTGGCCAGCGAATGTCAACGGGCCGATTCGACACGACACCCGGTTTCAGCGATCGGCTGCGCCCATCGCTTCGGCGAGATAGGCGGCGATCGCCCGGCGGGTGTCCGCCTGCAGTTCTGGTGCAGGCATCGCCTGGCCCGGGGCGAAGGTGTCCGGATCGGCAAGGAATTCGATCAGGCTTGCCTCGGACCAGGATCCGCCAGCCCGCATCAGTCCCGGCGAGTACGCATAGCCCGAGGCCGATCCGATCTCGCGCCCGATCACGCCGCGCAGGTTCGGGGCTGCCGCTACAGCGCCACCGCTGCCATGGCACTTGATACAGTTCGCACGATAGGCATCCGCCCCCAGGCGGACCAGTTCGGCACGTTCGGCGGGCAGCGCCGCCAACACCGTATCCATGTTCACCGCGGCCATGGCGGCGCCGGTCAGCGCATGTGAGCCGGCGCCGGAGGCATTGCGGATGAACAGCACCTCCAGCCGATTCGACAGCGCAACGATCGAGCCGTCCGGCAGCACATCGAGGTCGCGAATCCGGAAGCCGGGCATGCTGATCACTTCGGTATAGACCGGATGATCGCCGTCCAGCCGCACACGGATCAGCTTCTGACTGGAGAGCGAGCCGATCAGCAGATCGCCCGCCCAGTTAGGAAACTGCCGCGGATCCAGCTCGATCACCACCGAGATGCCCAGTGAGGGCACGAAAGCGAGGCGTGGCGGGCTGCCGCTCGCGTGCACCCCCTCGATGCCGTCGGCACGCCAGGCGCGCAGATCATAGTGCGTGCCGTAGGTGGCGCTCGGCCAGCCATAGTCGCCACCACGCTCGATCAGATTGAGTTCGTCGCCACCGCGCGGACCGTGCTCGGTTTCCCAGACGCGGCCCCGGCGATCGCGCCAGAGACCCTGCGGGTTGCGCAGCCCCCTGGCATAAGGGGTGACCGCACCAGTGGCACGATCGATCAGCAGGATCTTGCCGAGATCCGATTGCGGGTCTTGTGACAGCGCGAGCCCCGACTTCTCGTACATCTGCAGCTCACCCGATGTCACCATCAGTGTGGCCCGATCCCAGAGCAGCATGCGTCCGCCCGAGACATCGCCATTGAACGCGTAGTAGATGGGATTCTTGCTCGTGGCGATCTCGACGCACGGCCTGGCGATCACCAGCGACTGCCAGCCCGCCGCTTTGGCTACGAGAGCGGCTTTGTCCAGTGCGATAGGGATTCGACTCAGCCGCCATTGCACACAGCCGTGCTCGGCGTCGAAGTAATGATGGGTGGCATAGAGATCGAACCCGCCGTCGTCGGCCAGCGACGGCACGAGCAGGATGTCGTTGATGCGGAAATACTCGCGATGGAAGGTCGCGAGCCGGGACAGTGGATGGGCCTCGAGATCGCCGAAATTCAACGGGCTCGGAATGGCTAGCTTCTCGGGCGAGTCGTTGTCGGCGAGCCGGTAGAACTCACCTTGCGCACTGGCCGCCACCACACCCACGGCTGTCTGATAGGTGAGCGCGCCGCCCGTGCGAGCTTCGTCACTCAGGCGCAGGGCGCGCCACTCGAGCGGATGCAGGGCGCTCGCCAGCGGCGTCCAGCCGGCCTGGCCGATCTGGCGATTCACATCATTGAGCCGGTATTGGAGCCGGCGCACGATTCCGTCGCCATGGCCGGTGGCGATCAGGGTTAGCGCCAGCAAGCCGCCGATCGAGATGAGGACGGCGATGGTGAGCAGCCTGACAAACACCTTCATCGCGTGGGGTCAATGGTGGAATGTGAAATCTGACCAGAATGGAGAGCAACGCCAGCCGAGGCATCGAGGTCTGTCCGATACCACGCCGATCGAGGTCTCCGGTGAGCCGAGCAATCTACCATGAGTGGTTTCGCAGGCCGAGATGCCGACCAGATCGGTGCCCACCGAAGCAATGCGGGATTTGGGCGCTGTCTCGCGCGGGCATAATCGATCGGCTGCGCTGTCCGCAGGCGATGTTCTCAGTTCGGGCCGCGTCATCGCGCCGCGTCGGCGCGCCGGCCGCCGGCCCACGACCATTCAAGGAGATGTTGATGGACCTCAAGGGTAAGAAGGCCGTCGTGTTCGGCGGCACGTCGGGCATCGGGTTGGCCACCACGCGCGCGCTGGCTGCGGCAGGTGCCTCGGTGATCGCCGTGAGTCGCGATCCGTCGCGTGCGGGCACGCCGCCGGCGGGCGTACGCTTCGAATCCTGCGATGTGCGTGACGGCGATGCGGTGGCCAGGCTGCTCGAGGCCTGCGCCCCCTACGACATCCTGATCAGCGCGGCCACCGGCGGCAGTCGCGCCGCCGGCCCGTTCCTCGAGATGGACATGCAGGGTTACAAGAGTTCCTTCGACAAGCTCTGGGGCTATGCCAACGTGGTGCGCTTCGGTGCCGCACACATGCCCGAGACCGGCTGCATCACGCTGGTCAGCGGGACGCCGGCGCGCCGGCCCAAGCCCGGTCAGTCGGCGCTGTCGTCGGTGGGAGGGGCGGTCGAAGCCCTGGTGCGTGCGATTGCCCCGGAGATCGCGCCGCGACGCATCAATGTGGTTTCCCCCGGGTTCATCGACACACCGATGGTGGCCGCGCAGGGTGCCGAACGGCAGGCGATCTATGGCAAGATGACGCAGTCCCATGTGATCAAGCGCCCCGGCACCGCCGACGAGGTGGCTCAGGCGATCATGTTCACGGTGACCAACGAATTCGTCACCGGCACCACGGTCGATGTCGATGGCGGCTGGCTGCTGTCCTGACGAGTGCCCGTCCCCGTATCCGGGGTCGGGCGAGGATCATGATCGAACTTCCGCCGCCACCGCACTACTTCACGGCAGAGCACCAGGCTTTTCGCGACACGGTTCGCGCGTTCGTCGAACGCGAGCTCGCGCCGCATGCCAGCGAATGGGACGAAGCCGGCACGTTCCCGCGCGAGCTCTATGTGCGGGCATCGCAGCTCGGTCTGCTGGGGCTGGGGTATCCCGAGCAGTACGGCGGCACACCGGCCGACGGATTTTTTCGGCTGATTCAGGCCGAGGAATATGCGCGTGCCGGATGCGGTGGTCTGGCGGCATCACTGAACTCGCACACGATCGGTCTGCCGCCGATCGTGCGTTGGGGCACAGATGAACTGAAGGCGAGTATCGTGCCGCCCGTGCTCAGCGGCGAGTTGATTGCCGCGCTCGCGGTGACCGAGCCGGGCGGTGGCTCCGATGTCGCGGCGCTGCGCCTGAGTGCGCGCCGCGACGGTGACGACTTCGTTCTCAACGGCGAGAAAATCTTCATCACCTCGGGCATGCGGGCCGACGTGATCACCTTGGCCGTGCGCACTGACCCCGACAGCCGGGGCGCACACGGCATCTCGGCGCTGGTGGTCGAGGGGCAGCCGCAGGGTCTGTCGCGCACGCCGCTGAAGAAGATGGGCTGGTGGGCCTCTGACACCGCGCATCTGCGCTTTGATGATGTGCGTGTGCCCGCGTGCAATCTGCTGGGCGCGGAGAACCAGGGCTTCAAGGTCTTCATGACCAACTTCAACAGCGAGCGTCTGTACATGTCCGCATCGGCGATCGGCTACGCCGAAACCTGTCTGCGCGAGGCGCTCGACTGGGCCCGCCAGCGCAAGACCTTCGGTGCGCCGCTGTCCGAGCGGCAGGTGATCCGCCACAAGCTGGTGGACATGTCCGCGCGGATCGAATCGGCGCGTAGTTTCGTCTATGACCTTACCTGGCGTCTGGAGCATGACAGCGGCGATCCCGCCCAACTGGTGGCCCGGATCTGCATGGCCAAGATCCTGGCCACGCAGGCGATGCAGTTCTGCGCGGATCAGGCGGTGCAGATACTGGGTGGCATGGGCTTCATGCGTGGCACGCTCAGCGAGCGGATCTATCGCGAGGTGAAGGTGATGATGATCGGCGGCGGCTCCGAAGAGATCATGAAGGATCTGGCCGCGAGGCAGCTGGGGATCTGAATCGTGAACGACCCGGCAGGCCCCGCAACTGCGCGCTCTCGTACCCGGACACTGCCCGCCGGCTTTGCAATCGGGCGCGATGATCCGGCCCGGGCGCCGGTGCGGGCCCTGCTCGAGGAGCATCTGCGTCACATGCATTCGATCACGCCGCCGGAAAGCGTGCATGCGCTCGATCTCGATGCTTTGCGTGCCCCCGGGATCACATTCTGGACCGCGCGGGCGGGCGACAGTCTGTTGGGCTGTTGTGCGCTGCGTGAGCTCGATCCGGCCCATGGCGAGATCAAATCGATGCGAACCCCGGACGCATGGCGCGGGTACGGCATCGGGCGGGCCATGCTCGTGCACCTGATTGCGGTGGCCCGCGCGCGCGGTTATCGGCGCCTGAGCCTGGAAACCGGTTCCATGGCCGAGTTTGTGGCCGCGCAGCGGCTCTATGCCAGCCATGGGTTCGAGGTCTGTGGCCCGTTTGCCGACTACGGCCCCGATCCGAATAGTCTGTTCATGACCCGCGGGCTCTGAGGCGCACGGCTTACGAACCGTGGCGGCCCGGCGAGACGGCCGGCCCGAAGGCTTCGGCCCTCGGGCGGCGTCTGCGCACCGCGCCAGCCGCACCGATATCCCCGATATCGGCACGTCTGCCACGGCACACATCCATCCACTCGGGGGCTCGAACAATATGATGCGAACTTCGAACTCACGACACTAGGGCCGCATCATGACTGCTGAACTCGGCTCGCAGCGCCATCTTTTCTCCATTCCGCCCGATCAGATCTGGCTGAACAATGCCTACATGGGCCCGATCCCGGTTCCGGCTCAGCGCGCGGCCGAGCAGGCGCTGGCCCGACGGGCCTTTCCTCTGGCGATCACCGCGGACGACTTCTTCACCCCGGCCGAGCGCACCCGTGAATTGCTGGCCGGTCTGGTCGGCACCGATGCCGGGCATGTCGCCTTCGTGACCACGGCGGCGCAGGGCCTCGCCCTGGTGGCGCGCAATCTCGAACCCCGCTCGGGCGCCTATGTGGTGTTGCTGGCCGACCAGTTCCCGAGCAATGTCGATCCGTGGCGGGAGTGGCGTGAATCCGGTGTCGGCCTGCGAACCGTCCGGGCGCCATCGGCGCCCTGGCGGGCGAGCGGGTCGATGCCCTCGTCGGCACAGCGCTGGAGCACGGCGGTGCTCGAAGCGATCGATCGTGACACGATGCTGGTGGCGATGGAACAGGCCCACTGGACCGACGGCACTTTGTTCGATCTGGCGGCCATCGGCGCGCGCTGCCGGGAGGTTGGCGCCGCGTTCGTGATAGATGCCACGCAGACCGCCGGCGCGATGCCCCTGGATATTGGCGCGCTCGGCATCGATGCGCTGGTCGTGCACTGTTACAAGAGCATGCTCTCGCAGTACGGCCTGGGTTTCGTGGCGCTGAGCGATCGTTTCGCCGATGGCAGTCCGCTGGACCAGAGCTGGCTGATGCGCGTGGGCAGCGAGAACTTCTCGGGCCTGCTCGATTACCAGGATGATTACGCGCATGGTATGCGCCGCTTTGACACCAGCCTGCGGGCCAACCCGGTGTTGATCGCCACGCTCGAGGTCTCGGCCCGGCTGCTCACCGAATGGCAGCCGGCCAGGATTCGCGATTATCTGCTGCGCATCGCCCGGCCGTTCGTTCAACGCATGAATGAAGCCGGCTTCGAGATCGCCGACGACGATGCTCGTGCGGCCAATGTGTTCGGGATCCGGCTGCCCGCGGGCATGCATGCGGCCGACGTGCGTGCGGCGCTTGCCGCGCGCAATATCCATGTGTCGGTGCGCGGTTCGGCGGTGCGTGTAGCGCCGCACGTGTATTCCGAGCCAGGCGACTTTGATGCGCTGGCCGACGCGATGCTGGGCCTGCCGCGCTGACCCGGAGGCTTTCGCGGTGATCCGGTTCAGCCGTGGCGGCAATCTTTGTTCCAGACATGAAGGAGTCTCGCGATGTCGATGACCACAACCGATCTGCCAGCCACCGGATCCTGGTCCGCCGACCCTGATCCGAATGACCTGCCGCTGCCGCGGGTGTCCGCCAGCGCGCTGGCGACCGAGGATCCGGTGCGTGAACGCTATCGGGCCGAGGGCACTCGCCGGGCCCTTGCGCTGGACAATCGCGGCCCCTTGCGGATCACGGCCGATGGCCGGCTCGAGCCGGCGATTCTCGATGCCTACTGGCGCCACGGCTTCTATGTGTTCCAGGCAGTCGTCGGTCGCGAGGAGCGGCACGACATGGCCCGCGATGTCGCGGATCTGCTCGAGCGCGCTCCCCTTGCGCCCGGCGGCAGGCTCGATCGCCACGGCCGGCCGGCCCTGGGCGCCGATTGCCAGGGGCGCAATGTGTCGATGGTCAAGCCGCTGTCCGACCCCTACGGGGGCAGCGCGGTCAATCACGGCCGGCATCCGGCACGCATGCACACGCCCGAGGTGCCCGAGGGTGCGCCCGACTACGTGATGCAACTGCTGCTCGGGCCCCTGCAGCACTCGATCGCACATCTGCGGCTGTATGGTCATCCGGCGCTGCTGACCATCGCGGCCTCGGTCAATGGCGATGATTTCGTGCCCTTCAACGAGTCGCTGTGGATCAAGGCACCGCGCCTGGGCGGCTCGGTGGCCTGGCACCAGGATGGCTGGACCCACTGGGACAGCCCCACGTTGGATGCCGGCACCCATGGCTTCAACCTGATGATGCAGCTCTATGGCTGCGACGCCGCCAACGGGTTGTGGGTCGTGCCCGGCACGCACGATCAGGGCAGGGTGGACATCGCGGCCATGGTCGCGGCGGCCGGTTCGGACATGCTCCCCGATGCGGTGCCCCTGATCTGCGATCCTGGCGATGTCGTGATCTGCAACCGGCAGGTCGTACATGGTTCGTTCGCCAACACCAGCGATCGGATCCGGGTCACCATGAATTGCGGCTTTCACCGGCGCGCCTCGGTGCTGGGGGTGCGCAGCGGCGGCGTGCACAACCCGGTTGCGCTCTATGACGAGGCCTATATCGCGCATCGTGCGCGCATCATCGGCTATGCGATCGATGCTCGTCGGCAGCGCTTTGCGAACGAGCAACCATTTGACTACCGGCCGCTCGCGGATGCCGGGTCTTCGGTTCGCTGGGATGAAGCGGCCCGCGCCGACATGCACGACTACAATCTGTTCGACATGGGCATCTGACGGGCCGGGCGCTCGTTTCCCATCCTCCACCCACGAACCCCTACCCGAGCGCGGCTCGCACGGCGAGGCCCGCGGCTCTGCGAGCAACGCGATGACTGCCGCCGACAAGACGGCCAACAAGCATGTGATCACCCGCGAGCGCCTGCTCGATGGCTCGCTGGCGGCAGAGTTTCGTGCCAACACGCCGCCGGGTTACTACACGCGCTCCGAGCAGGAACTGGCCGAGTCGCTGGCGCAGACGCTCGCACAACGGCCCGAGCCGGCGGATCGCGATGTGTTCGTCTTCGGCTATGGCTCGCTGATGTGGAACCCCGCGCTCGAGATCGTGCGCAGCTGCCATGCCATCCTGCACGGCTATTCGCGGCGTTTTTGTCTGAAGCTGATGCGCGGGCGCGGCAGCCCGGACAAGCCGGGCGTCATGCTCGCACTCGATCGCGGCGGATCCTGCCATGGGCTGGCGCTGCAACTGGCCGCGGCGACGGCGCCGGACGAGCTTCGCCTGCTCTGGCGCCGCGAGATGCTTTCCGATGCCTATGTGGCGCGCTGGGTCACCGTGCGTATCCAGGGTAAGCCGGTCAGCGCGCTGACCTTCGTCATCAATCGCAACAATCCGCGCTACCTGGGCAAGCTGCCGCTGGAGACCATTGCGGAGATGCTGCTGCGCGGGGTCGGTGATCTGGGCACGAATTGTGAATATTTCGATGCCACCCGCGCCAGCCTGCGCGAGCTCGGTATGCGTGACAGCGGGCTGGAGCGCCTGAACAAGGTGCTGCAACTGGTCAGGGCGGCTGCCGTGCAGCGCTGAGGCAGCAGGTGCATTGCGCCTGCCCGATGCTCAGGCCGGCGAAGCATGATTGCCCTGCGCGACGGCGGGCCTGGTCTCGGCCGCGAAGGCCCGATCGATCAGGCCGGCGATCCGTGCCGGGGCCGTGATCATCGGCGCATGGCCGAGACCCTCGAGAATGTGCAACTGTGCATTCGGCAACTGGGCGACAAGCGCCGATGAATCGGTCGCGGGCACGATCCGGTCGTCGCTGCCGTGCAGCACCAGCGTGGGCACGCGCATCTCGGTCAGACGCCCATCCAGATCATGCTGACCCCGGCACTGCAGCAGCTCGCGGGCATCGGCGGGCGCGGCCTGCATCAGGACGCGGCTGGCCCAGCGCCTGATCTCGGGATCCTGGGTTTCCGGCAGACATTGCTCGACGAAGCCGGCGATGAACGCGCGCAGATCGGCCTCGAGCATCGCGCACATCGCGGCCAGCGAACCGGCGTCGGCCCGGCGCCAGGCGGCCCCCACCAACACCAGACCGGTAAAGCGCGCAGGCTCTCGCAAGGCGGCCATCAAGGCCACCGCGGCACCGGCCGACTCGGCGGCCAGCACGCAGGGGCCATCGAGCAACGCATCGGCCATGAAGAGCAGGTCATCCACCTGTTCGGCCAGGCCGATCGGCGTCTGTCGATGACGGCTATGGCCCGAGCCGCGATGGTCATAGCTGGCACAGCGCCAGCCGGGCAGATGGGCGAAGCAATCGTGCCAGACCTCCCCCGGCCCGATCCAGCCGCCGATGGCCAGCAGTGAACGGGGCCCGTTACCGAAGCAGCGGGCATGCAGATGGGCGTCTCGATGGGTGATGAACATGGCGGCCTCCTGAGTGACAGATGCCGCCATTGGGCGCGCGATGTCCGCGTTCGACCAAGGGACGTATGTCCCGTTGCGCCGGTCGTTCCGTCTCGCCCGGCGGGACAGTCTCCGCCGGGACAGCCTTCCACCGGGTCAGCCTTCCACCGGGTCAGCCTCCCGCCGGGACAGCCTTCCACCGGGTCAGCCTTCCACCGGGTCAGCCTCCCGCCGGGACAGCCTCCCGCCGGAAAGCCTCCCGCCGGAAAGCTTCCCGCCGGAAAGCTTCCCGTCGGAAAGCTTCCCGTCGGGCAGTCATTGCAGCCTGGCTGCAGCCGTAGCCCGTCCGCCGTGGTCCCGGCAGGCCGAGTCAGGCGAACGATGGCGCGCGATCAGCGGGGGCCGAAGCCCATGGCCCGAAGACGGTGTATCGCCTGCGGACGCCCCTCCACGCCGAGCTGTGCATAGAGCGCGGACAAGGCATTGCGCACCGTCTTGTCGCGAATGCCCATGCGCGCGCCGATCTGCCGGTTGTCCAGGCCTTCGGCCACCAGTGCGGCCAGCTCCCGGGTGCGCGGGCTCATGGTCACCGCGGCCGGCCAGTCCTCGCGCAGGAAGGCATCCAGCTTGTCGAACAGCGAGCCCAGGGCCGGATCGCTGCCGGTGGGCACATGGTTGCGTGTGCCGAGCGTTTCAAAGCGTGCACCGGGGATCGATGCCGCCAGTTCTCGCCCCAGCGGCAGGGGCACGATCCGATCATGGTCGGCATGCAGGACCAGCGTCGGGCAGAGCACGCTGGCCGCCAGCGCGCTGACATCGAAGCCGGCGCGGGTGCGCAGGAATGCCGAGGCCTGTCGGCCGTCGCAGGCCATGCGGCTCAGCTCATTGAGCGCGCGCGCCTCCTCGGGCGTGGCATCCGGAATCAGTTGTGAGGTGAGGAACTGCTGCACCAGGGGATCGCTGCGGTCCCAGCCGAACTCCATCAGCGTGAGCTGGGCGTCGTACCACTGAACGGCCGAAGGGGGCACCTGTCGATGGTAGATCCCGGCCAGATAGCCACCGAGCACGATCAGGCGCGAGACCCGCTGCGGATGGCTGACCGCGTAGGCAATGGCTGTGGACGCTGCCCCGGAGATCGCGAACAGCGCCACGCGCGCCTCACCGCTGGCCTCGATCACGCTCGCCAGATCATTGACGCAACTTTCCAGCGTGGCCGGTCGCGGATCGGGGTCGGACATCCCGTAGCCGCGTTCATCATAGCGATAGAGCGTGCAGACGCGCGCGTAGTGCTCGAGCCACGGCCGCCAGATGGCTGTGCGTGGCTCGCGTTCGACATGGGTCAGCCAGTGGGCGACCCGCACCAGCGGCGGGCCGCGTCCACTACGCACCCAGGCAATGCGCGGGCCGTCCGCCGCCCGTGCGAAACGCAGGCCACCCCCGGCGGGCCGGGTGGTGGCCGGAGGCGGGGCGGGCGGTGTGGACGATGAGGGCGGTTCCGGCATGCCGCCACTGTACTGCGAAGGCCGCCACGGCAACAGCCGCGATAGGGCCTGCGCAATGGCTTCAGCTGGCCGTGAAGCCCGGATACCCGTCGGCCGCGACCTGATTGCAGATGCTACGGAAGCGATCCATGCCGCCGGCATAGGGCATGAACACCCTGGGCTTGCCCGGCACATTGGCGCCGAGATACCAGGAGCTGTTCGCCTTGGGCAGCAGGGTGGCATTGGCTGCGGCATTCACCTTCCCGACCCACTCGTGCATGGCCTCGGACGTGGCCTCGATGCGCGCATGACCGTGCTCACGCATCCAGGCGATGCAATCGGTGATCCACTCGACATGCTGCTCGATGGCCACCGGCATATTGCATAACACCGACGGGCTGCCGGGGCCGGTCACGGTGAACATGTTCGGAAATCCGGCAACCTGCACCCCGAGCAGATTGAGCGGGCCCGCGGCCCAGGCATCGGCCAGGCGCAGGCCGTTGCGGCCCACCGGATTCAAGCGCATCAGCGAACCGCTCATCGCATCGAAACCGGTGGCGAACACGATCACATCCAGCTCGAACTCATGATCTCGCGTGCGAATGCCCTTGGGTGTGATTGCCACGATCGGGTCGGCGCGCAGATCCACCAGCGAGACATTGTCGCGATTGAAAGTCTCGAAGTAGTGGGTGTCCACCGGCGGGCGCTTGGTGGCAAACGGGTGATCGATGTTGGCCAGGATCTCGGCGGTGGCCGGATCCTTCACGATCTCGCGGATCTTCTGGCGGATGAATTCGGCCGCGGTCTTGTTGGCCGCTTCATCGACCAGCAGATCGGCGAACGACGCCCGGAACCGAAGCCCGCCCTTTTCCCAGGCCTGTTCGTAGATCGCCCGTCGTTCGGAATCGGGTGTCTCGGTGGCCTTGCGATCGGCGAGCAGGAACGGGTGGCCGTTGGCCGCCGTGTGCATGATCTTGCGCAGACCGGCGATGTCGTCCTTGTATTCCTGCTGCGCCTGCTCGGTCAGCGGGCCGTTGCGAGCCGGAATGCTGTAGTTGGCCGTGCGTTGGAACACGGTCAGGTGGCCGGCGGCCTCGGCGATCACCGGCGCGGCCTGGATGCCCGTGGAGCCGGTGCCGATCTGGCCGACCCGCTTGCCGCGCAGGTCGATGCCTTCGCGCGGCCACTGACCAGTGTGCGCCCATTGCCCCTCGAAAGTCTCCAGCCCCGGAATCTTCGGGATGTTTGCGGTGGACAGACAGCCCAGCGCGGTGATCAGGAATTGGGCGCTGCGGGTGCGCCCGTCCGAGCTGTGCACATGCCAGAGATTGGCCGCCTCGTCGTACTCGGCGCCGGTGACCCGGATACCGAAGCGGATGTCGGGCAGCAAGGCCAGCTTCTCGGCCACGAAGCGCAGATAGCGGCAGATCTCGGCCGGGCCGGGGTAGCGTTCCGACCAGCTCCACTGGCGGTAGATCTCATCCGAGAACGCATAACAGTAAGAGTGGCTTTCGGAGTCGCAGCGCGCACCCGGGTATCGGTTCCAGTACCAGGTGCCGCCGACGTCGTCGGCCATCTCGAGAACCTGCACGCGCAGGCCGAGCTTGTCTCGCAGACAGTGCAGTTGATAGAGGCCCGAAAAGCCCGCGCCGATGATCAGGGCATCGAACGGGGATGAGTCGTCCCCCGTGGTGGCAGGCCGCGTGTCTTGCTGGCTCATGAGGTCTCCAAGGGTTGTCCGGCGTCAGGCGCCGGTCAGGCTATTGAAATACCTCACGGGCCCATGACGCCGCCTGAGCATGACCGGCGCGTCAGGTACTTCAACAGTGCGCTGATGCAACCCTCAAGCATACAACGCTCGTCAGCGGGCGGCCTTGGCGCCGCCTGGAATCGGCCTCGGAACCGCCCCCGGGGTGCGCCGGTCGTTGTGACCATTTCGTGATCTTCCCGATATCGATTCGACCCTTGCCTGTCCTGAAGGCGAGACCGAGGGTGCGCACAATGGGAACCGTCGAACAACGCAGTGCAACACGAGTTTCGACTCAGCCAAAACAAAACAAATCCTCTTCTTCACCTCCTTCTCGAAACAAGACCAACAAAGGAATCCATCATGAATACCAAATATCTCTTCGCTTCGATCGCCGCCGCCGCCACCCTGGCCGCACCCGCCGCATTCGCCGGTGAGATCTACGGTGCGCTCGAACGCGGCCCGGTCGGCAGCGCGATGACGGCGCCGCTGTCCTTCGACAACACCCGGCCGACCTCGGGTGTGCTGTATGGGTTCGAGCCCCGTGCCGCGGCCAACGGCAGTGCGAGCGCGATGATGGCCTTCAATGATCGTGTGCCGGTCACCGGAGCGCTCTATGGCTTCGAGAACCAGGCCCCCCGCAGTGCCGCGCCGAGCACCATGATGGAGCCGGTGGCGGGCATGCAGATCGGTCAGGCAAACGCCAATGGTGCGCTGTATGGCTTCGAGGCCGGCGGTTCGCCGGCGTACGGCACGGATCTGAACTCGGCGAACGCCCAGCCCACCGGCGCCCTGGCCCGCGGTGAGTTGTACGGCTTCGAGGCCGATCGCTCGGCGCTGGGCGGTGTGAGCCTGGCCAACAGCGGTGTGAAATCGTCGGGAGCCCTGGCCGGTGGCGCGCTGTACGGCTTCGAGGCTCAGCCGATCGGTGCGACCAACCTGGGCGAATGATCCGCAGCGGGCAGCTGTGATGCCGGGTCAGGATCCGACCGCGTCATGGCTGCCGATTCCGCCAGACTCTGACGGACAAAGAGCCGGCTTCTTGCAAAGCCGGCTCTTTGGCGTTTCCACAACGGGTATCGGATGCGTGTCAACAGGGCCTAGCCCATGATGCCTTGTTGCCAGACCACGAACTCGTTGTCACCCAGGCCGAGCAACTCGCTCTTGCTCGGCTCGCCGGAGGCGGTACGCAGGATCAGATCGAAGATCTTGCGGCCCATGGTTTCGATCGTATCTTCGCCATCGAGGATCGTGCCGCAGT
>JAWKYG010000020.1:0-117024 GCA_041396585.1 Burkholderiaceae bacterium
GGATCAATGGCAGGCGCGCCAAGCCGGAGACCAAACTGACTCTCGGCGATCAGGTCCGGGTGCCTCCGGTGAGCGGCCTGACCCAGCCCGCGCGTGCACCATCGGCGATGTATCAACGCACCGCCGCGCGGCTGGCGCAGCGCCTCGTGGTGGTCTACGCAGACGACGGACTCCTGGTGCTGGACAAGCCCGCCGGCGTCGCGGTCCACGGCGGTTCCGGTGTCGCCAGCGGGGCGATCGAGCAGTTGCGGGCTCTGCACCCGCAGGCGCGTTTCCTGGAGCTGGTGCACCGGCTCGACCGCGATACGTCCGGCTTGCTGATGGTGGCCCGCCGGCGTTCGGTGCTGCGCACTTTGCACGAGGCGCTGCGCTTGCGCCGGGTGCGCAAGCAGTACTTGGCGGTGGTCGCCGGCCAGCTGCCGACCCGCAGCCGCACGATCCGCGAGCCGCTAAGCCGCACGCTGACGGTCGATGGCGAAAGGCGGGTTCGGGTCGACGCCCAGGGTCAGGCCGCGGTCACGCATGTGCGCGGGCTGGGCAGTGGTACGCTGCCGGGGGTCGGATCGGTCAGCCTGGTCGGAATCCGCCTGGAGACCGGCCGGACCCATCAGATCCGCGTGCATATGGCCAGCATCGGCCATCCGCTGATCGGCGACGTCAAATACGGTGACTTTGGTCTGAACCGGCTGGCGAACGAACGCGGCCACGGGCGTCTTTTCCTGCACGCCGCCGAATTGTCGTTCGAACATCCTCAGTCGGGCGAGCGCCTCACGGTCGCGGCACCATTGCCCGAGGCCTTTGCCGGCTTGCTCGCGCAGGCCGGCATCGCGTCGCCGGTGGCCGGCGGCGCGGATTCCTGAGCATTGCGTCCCGGCAGTTGTTTCGGGCCCTGATGGCGGCCCGCAGCGGGCCCACCTTCGGTCAGAATAGCGTCATGCGATCGACTGCTGATTTGCCCTCCGTCGAGATGGTCGTGTTCGACTTCGATGGTACCCTGTTCGACTCCACCCACGCGATCACCCAGGCGATCCGCGCGGCTGCGGTCGATCTCGGCCTGCCTGAGCCGTCGCATGAGCGGGCCAGCCACGTGATCGGCCTGGGCCTGCGGGACGCACTGCGTTATGCGGTGCCCACGCTGACCGAGGAGCAGGTGCCAGCCTATATCGAGCGCTATCGGATGCACTGGTTCAAGCGCCAGGGGGATCTGGTCGCCTTCGTGGGCATCGAGGCCTTGCTCGATGCGCTGGGTGCACGGCAGATCCCGCTGGCCATTGCCACCGGCAAGTCTCGCGTCGGCCTGAACCGGGCGCTCGATCAGGTGTCCTGGGCCAGACGCTTCCTGACCACCCGCTGCGCCGACGAGGGCGAGCCGAAGCCACACCCCTGGATGTTGCGTGACATCAGCGAGGAAACCGGGGTCGCGCTCGATCGGATCGTGATGGTCGGTGACACCACCCATGATCTCGAGATGGCGCGGGCCGCCGGCAGTCACGCGATCGCCGTGACCTATGGCGCGCATCCGGCGGAACAGTTGCAGGCCGCCCGCCCGCTTGCCGTGGTGGATGATGTCCCCGGCCTGCAGAGCCTGCTGTTGTCCATGACGGGTACGCTCGGCAATGCCTGAAGGCCTCGGCTGGTTGCGCGTATGCGCCCCGGATGAACTGACCGAGGGCGGTGACGGGGTACGGTTCCAGATCGACATGCCCGATGGGCGTCAACCGGCATTCGCCGTCCGATCCGGCGGTCGGGTTCGGGCCTATCTGAACCGCTGTTCCCATGTGCCGATCGAACTCGACTGGATCGAGGGGCATTTTTTCTACGATGACCCGCGCTTTCTGATCTGTGCCACCCACGGCGCGCTCTATGACAGCGCGACCGGCGCCTGTGCTGCCGGCCCGTGCTCAGGGCGCGGGCTGGTCTCGCTGCAGGTCGATGAACATGGCGACGACGTCTATGTGCGCGCCGACAACCCGGGCTTGAAACATGAATGATCCATTGACCGACATGCCGCGCGGCGAGCGCAGGCCGGAACCCGGCGCGGGCTGGGAGCGTTCGGTGCTGGAGAAGATGGCCTTGTCGCTGGTCATCGAGCGGCGCCGCGCGCGTCGCTGGGGCATTTTCTTCAAGCTGCTGCTGGTGGCATACGTCGGTGTCATGACCGCGATCTGGCTGGGTGCCTGGACCCCGGGCGGCAAGCCCGACGGCGCGGGCGTGCCGGTGGCCGAAGGCGGCGGACAGGGCGATCGGCATACTGCGGTCGTGCGCATCGAGGGCGTGATCAAGGCCGACGCTCAGACGTCGGCGGAGCGGATCAATGCCGCCTTGCGGGCCGCTTTCAGGGATCCCAAGACCGCCGGTGTGGCCTTGCTGATCAACAGCCCGGGGGGATCACCGGTGCAGAGCGCGATGATTTTTGACGAGATCCGTCGCCTGCGCGAGAAGTATCCGAAGATCGAGCTGCATGCGGTGGTCGGGGAGGTCTGTGCATCGGGAGGCTACTATGTCGCCGCGGCGGCCGACAAGATTCACGTCAATCCGGCAAGTCTGGTCGGCTCGATCGGTGTGCTGATGGACGGATTCGGCTTCGTGGGCGCGATGCACAAGCTGGGCGTCGAGCGGCGCCTGGTCTCGGCGGGCGAGAACAAGGGTTTCATGGACAGCTTTTCGCCGGTATCCGAACGGGATCGTGATCACCTGCAGGGCCTGCTCGATCAGATTCACCAGCAGTTCATCGATGCTGTGCGACTCGGCCGCGGGGAGCGCCTGGGCGATGATCCGACGCTGTTCAGCGGGCTGGTCTGGACCGGCCAGAAGGCGGTCGAACTCGGTCTGGCGGACGGCCAGGGCTCTCTGGGCAGCCTCGCCCGTGACGTGTTCAAGGCCGACCGCGTGGTGGATTTCTCGGTGCGGGACACCCTCCTCGAGCGTCTTGGCCGTCGGTTCGGTTTTGCCGTCGGGAGCGCGGTGGGCGAGGGCGTGCGCAGCGAACTCGCCGGGCCGGGCTGGCGCTGAGCGGCGGCCAGCGTCGATCCGGGTGCGGGTCCCGGCCGGCCAGCTGCGTGCCGGTGGCCGGATGCGCCGACGGCCGGATGCGTCGACGAATTATCGTCTCGTGCAGCCCCGTGCAGCCCCGTGCAGCCCCGTGCAGCCCCGTGCAGCCCCGTGCAGCGACGGTGCGTGCTCAGGTGGCGGCGCTGAGCGGGTCGGCGCCGGCGGCGATCAGCAGGCCGCACAGCGCGATCAGGGGCAGGCCGATCAACGCGGTGGGGTCGGGGCCCTCGATCGCGGCCAGCAGGCGGATGCCCAGGCCCTCGCTCTTGGCCGCTCCGGCACAGTCATAGGGGCGCTCGACGCGCAGATAGCGTTCGATCTCGGAATCTTCCAGCTCGCGGAAACGGACCCGGGTTTCGACGCGTTCTGTCGCGGCCTTGCCGTCCGCGCGTAGCAGGCAGACCGCGGTATGAAACACCATGGTGCGGGCGCTGGCGGCGCGAAGTTGCGCCACGGCCCGTTCATGATTGCCTGGTTTGCCGATCGGCGTGATGCCATCCAGCGTGGCAACCTGATCCGAGCCGATGATCAATGCGCCGGCGGCATCGGCCTGCGGCGATCGCTGCACCGCGAGCGCCTTCTCACGAGCCAGGCGCTCGGCGAGGAGTGCCGGCGCTTCGCCGGGGCCGGGCGACTCGTCGATATCGGGTGAATACACCCGAAACGCCAGGCCGAGGCGGGTCAGCAGTTCGCGGCGATACGGAGAACCGGAGGCGAGCACGATCATGGGGTGGATCCTGGTGTCCAGAGTCTGAAGTTCACATCGTTTGCGGGCTGATTCGCGCTGGCACTGGGCGGCCGGCTCAGCATCGGGTTTACGGCCGCGTCAGCCGGCGTGCGGGTATCCTACCCGTCTCGACAGTCAGGATTCAGAGGGCAATGATGCGTTGGCCGGATGGTCACCGAGTCGACAACTCGCGTTTGCAGCACGAGACGGAGGTCCGTAACGGCAGCGTGCCGCTGGCGGATTTCGCCCGCCTGGCACAAGCCTGCGCGGATCCGGAGCAGGTTCGGGGCGAACTGCAATGGCGCACCGAGTTGCGCCCCGTGGCCCGCTATCGGGGCGAGTTCGATCTTTGGCTGTCCGCACGGGCCGAGTTGCCCTTGCCCTGCCGGCGCTGCCTGGACGCCGTGCCGACCGAGATCACGGCCAGGCGGCGATATCGCCTGCTGCCCGACGAGGACGCGGTGGCCTTGCGCGACGAACAGGCCGAAGATCACGAGGTGATCTGGCTCGATCCCGCGCTGGACATCAATTCGCTGATCGAGGACGAAATGCTGCTGGCACTGCCGATGATGCCGGCCCATCAGGTGTGCCCCGGCGAGGCGCGGGACCTGCTTGCGGATCACCTGGCCAGCGGTGAAGAGGAGCCCGTCGAGGCTGATAGTCAGCGGCCCTTCGCCGATCTCGCCTCCCGGCTGGGGCGCTCCGGGCGCTGAGCGGCGCCCCAACGAGCGGGCATGTGCCGGTGTCGGCGCGCTTGGCGGGTCTTGCGCAAGCAGTTATAATGCTAGATTCGCATTTTGCATCAACCCTTTACACGCAATTTTTCATTGCCCGATCATCATGGCCGTTCAGCAGAACAAGAAGTCTCCCTCCAAGCGCAACATGCGCCGCTCTCACGACGGCATCAAAGGGGCAGCGCTCGCGCTCGAACCGGAGACCGGTGAGGCCCATTTGCGCCATCACATCAGCCCGAGTGGCTATTACCGTGGCCGCAAGGTCGTTCAGACCAAATCCGACGACTGATTGCGCGCGGGGCCGCCACGGCGGCCGCCTTCCAAGCGACGCGGATCAGGCCGTTTTTCGCCATGCCTTGGTGATCCGCAGAACGGGTCGCGCGGGCGATTGTTGTTCTCGCATTCAGCCGGGTGCTAAAGTGGCCGCTTGTGCGGGTGCCGGGTAGCGGTCGTCCTGAAGCCACGATGACAATTCGAATCGCCGTTGACTGCATGGGGGGAGACCACGGAATCGCGATCACGATTCCGGCCTGCGTTTCCTTTCTGCGCGCCGAGCCAGACGCCAGCCTGCTTTTGGTCGGGCGCGAGGCCGAGGTGAAGGCAGCCCTAACCTCGGCGCTCGGTGGTTCTGACCCGCTGCGTTCGCGGCTCGAAGTCATCGATGCCCCCGAGGTCGTCGAGATGGATGAGGCGCCGGCCAGCGCCGCTGCGTAGCAAGCGCCGCTCGTCGATGCGCTTGGCGATCGAGGCGGTCCGCGATGCGGGCCGACGCCTGTCTGAGCGCGGGCAACACCGGCGCGCTGATGGCATTTCGCGTTTCGTACTCAAAATGCCAGGCATCGAGCGGCCGGCCATCGCATTTCAGTTACCCAATCGCAGCGGCGGCACTGCACGACGATGCTCGATCTGGGCGCCAATGTCGATTGTGGTCCCGAGCACCTGTTTCAGTTCGGCCTGATGGGCAGCGCGCTGGTCACCGCGCTCGAGCACCGTGATGCGCCTTCGGTTGCTCTGCTCAACATTGGCGAGGAACTGATCAAGGGCAATGACACGGTCAAGCAGGCCAGCGGCATGCTGCGTGAGTCGAACCTGAATTTTGTCGGTTATGCCGAGGGCGATGACATCTACGCCGGCACCTGCGACGTGATCGTCTGTGACGGCTTCGTCGGCAACGTGGCCCTGAAGACCTCCGAAGGTCTGGCCCAGATGATGTCCGCATTCATCCGTGAAGAGTTCAGCCGTCACCTGGGCACGAAGCTGATGGCCCTGTTGGCCGCCCCCGTGCTGCGGCGCTTCAAGCGCCGTGTCGACCCGGATCGTTACAATGGCGCGGCGCTTGTCGGCCTGCGCGGCGTGGTGTTCAAGAGCCACGGTTCGGCGTCGCCCGCCGCGTTCGAGGCTGCGCTCAAGCGTGCCCACGACGCCGCCGACAATCGTTTGCTCGATCGTATCCAGGCCAGTCTCGATCAGGTGCGCGCCAGGGCTTCCTCGGCGCCAGGCAATCCCGCAGTGGCCCTATCCTCATGACCATGTTCAGCCGTATCGTTGGCACCGGCAGCTACTTGCCTGGCGAACCCGTATCCAATGAAGCGCTCGCCGAGCGTCTCGCGGCCACGGGCATCGAAACCTCCGATGAATGGATCGTTGCGCGCACCGGCATCCGCCAGCGCTACCTTTCCGAAGATGAGCCCACCAGCGTGCTCGCCACCCGGGCCGCGGAGCGGGCGCTGGCCGATGCCGGTCTGGAAGCGGCAGACATCGATCTGATCGTCCTCGCCACGTCCACTCCCGACTGGGTGTTTCCGTCCACGGCCTGCCTCGTGCAAAAGGCGCTGGGTGCGCCCGGTGGCGCGGCCTTCGATGTGCAGGCTGTTTGTACCGGATTCGTCTACGCGATGGCCAATGCGGATGCGCTGATCTCGACCGGCGTGGCCCGGCGGGCCCTGGTGATTGGCGCCGAGCGTTTCTCGTCGATCCTCGACTGGCAGGACAGAACCACCTGTGTGCTGTTCGGCGACGGCGCTGGCGCGGTCGTGCTGGAGGCTGCCGATCAGCCCGGCCTGCTGGCGTCGCGCCTGCATGCCGATGGCCGGCATGAAGCGATCCTGCGCACCGCCGGCCATGTTCGCGGGGGCGCGGTCACTGGCCATCCCTTCCTGACCATGGACGGTCAGGCCGTGTTCCGGCTCGCGGTGAACGTGCTGGACTCGGTTGGCCGCGAGGTGGCGGAGGTTGCCGGCCTGACCATGGCCGATATCGACTGGCTGATACCGCATCAGGCCAATGTGCGCATTCTGAACGCAACCGGCAAGAAGCTCGGGATCGCGCCCGAGAAGGTCGTGGTGACCGTGGATCAGCATGCCAATACTTCGGCGGCGTCGGTGCCGCTCGCCTTCGATCTGGCGCGTCGCGATGGCCGCATCCGTGCGGGCCATCATGTGTTGCTGCAGGGCGTGGGCGGCGGTTTTACATGGGGTGCCAATCTCGTGAGGATGTCCTGACATGAAGCTCGCATGTGTCTTTCCCGGCCAGGGTTCGCAAGCCGTGGGCATGCTTGGCGATTTTCTGCAGGTGCCTGCGGTGGCTTCGGCGCTGCAGGCCGCGGACCGGCTCTTGCCGCAGCCGCCGTTGTCCAGGCTGATTGCCGAAGGCCCGGCCGACGCGCTGGCGCTGACCGTCAATACCCAGCCCGCGATGCTGCTCGCCGGCTATGGCTGTTATCAGGCGTGGCTGAATGCCGGCGGCCCGGCGGCCGACATGGTGGCAGGCCACAGCCTGGGCGAATACACGGCGCTGGTGGCCGCGGATGTCCTCGACATCGAGACCGCGCTGCCGCTGACCCGTCTTCGTGCGCAGGCGATGCAGGGTGCGGTTCCGGTCGGTGTCGGTTCGATGGCCGCGATTCTGGGTCTGGACGATGCCACGGTGATCGATGTCTGTGAGCGCGCGAGTTCCGACAGCGAGCGGGTCAATGCGGCCAATTTCAATGCGCCGGCGCAGGTGGTCGTGGCCGGGCATGCCCCGGCCGTGGCGCGTGCCTGCGAACTGGCCAAGGCTGCGGGTGCCAAGCGCGCATTGCCGCTGGCGGTTTCGGCGCCGTTTCATTCTCCTCTTCTGGAACCGGCGGGGGTCGAGCTGGGCAGGGCATTGGAAGCGATCGAGTTGCGTGCCCCGAAGGTTCCCCTGGTGAACAACGTCGATGTCGCGACCGAGACCGCGCCGGCACGCATCCGCGACAGTCTCGTGCGTCAGGCCTATCATCCGGTGCGCTGGGTGGAGGTGGTGCGGCGCCTGCGCGAGATGGGTGCCACGCATCTTATCGAGTTCGGGCCCGGCAAGGTGCTGACCGGGCTGACGGGGCGCATCGAAAAAGAACTGACCGCCGCCTGTGTGTTCGATCAGGCTTCGCTCGAAAAGGCATTGGCGCTGCTCGCCTGAGTTTTCATCCCGGAGGAGAAACCCGATGTCGTTGCAGGGACAAGTCGCGCTCGTGACCGGGGCTTCCCGCGGTATCGGCCGGGCGATCGCAATCGCGCTCGCGCAGGCCGGCGCGCAGGTCATCGGCACCGCGACCAGTGAGGCCGGTGCGCAGGCCATCGATGAGGCGCTGGCGCCGCTCGGCGGGCGTGGCGCGGTGCTCGACGTCTGCGACGCGCAGGCATGTGAACAATTGATCGGTGAACTGCCGCCGGTGGCCATCCTGGTCAACAACGCGGGGATCACGCGCGACAATCTCGCCATGCGCATGAAGGAAGACGAGTGGCAGTCGGTGATCGACACCAATCTCGGTGCCGTATTCCGAATGTGCCGGCTGGTCATGCGCGGTATGGTCAAGGCGCGCCACGGGCGGATCGTGAATATCACCTCCGTGGTCGGTTCGGCCGGCAATCCCGGCCAGGCGAACTATGCTGCCGCCAAGGCAGGGGTCGCCGGCATGACCCGATCGCTGGCGCGCGAACTCGGTGGCAGGCAGATCACAGTCAACTGTGTGGCCCCGGGTTTCATCGATACCGACATGACCCGGGCGTTGCCCGAGGCGCAGCGCGAGGCGCTGCTGGGGCAGATTCCGCTGGGCCGTCTGGGCCAGCCCGAAGAGATCGCAGCGGCGGTGCTGTATCTGGTCTCCCCGGGCGGCGCCTATGTCACTGGTAGCACCTTGCATGTGAACGGCGGTATGTACATGGATTGATGGCAGAATCCCGGGGGGCGAAGTCGATCGACCAAGCCTTCCGGGTGTTTCCGGTCGCCAAACGCGTCGCTCGGAAGCCCGTCATCCGGTTGGACTGTGCACGCGCATCTGCGCGTTTTCTGGGCGTAGGCCCTGTTTTGGAGAAGAAGATGGACGATATTGAACAGCGGGTGAAGAAGATCGTGGCCGAGCAGTTGGGCGTGAACGAAGCGGATGTGAAAATCGAGTCCGCGTTCGTCGACGATCTCGGTGCCGACTCGCTGGATACCGTCGAACTGGTCATGGCCCTCGAGGATGAGTTCGATACCGAGATTCCCGATGAAGAGGCGGAGAAGATCACCACCGTCCAACAGGCGATCGACTACGTCAAGAACAACAACAAGGCCTAACGCGTGAGCAAGCGTCGAGTCGTCGTAACGGGGCTGGGAATCATCAGCCCGGTCGGCAACGACATTCCGACAGCCTGGTCGAATATCCTGGCCGGGCGCAGCGGAATCGGGCCGATCACCCGGTTCGATGCGTCGTCCTTCTCGACGCGTATCGCCGGAGAGGTCAAGGACTTCGATGTAGGTGCCGTGATGCCTGCCAAGGAGGCCAGGCATTTCGATACCTTCATCCACTACGGAATCGCGGCTGCCGGGCAGGCAATCGCCGATAGTGGCATCGTGGTCGATGACAGCAACTCAACCAGCATCGGCGTGATGGTTGGCTCCGGGATCGGCGGTCTGCCGCTGATCGAAGCCACGCATCAGGAATTGCAGAACCGGGGTGTGCGCCGGGTCTCGCCGTTCTTCGTGCCAGGCTCGATCATCAACATGATCTCTGGCCAGCTTTCGATCATGCATGGCATTCGCGGGCCGAACCTGGCGATCACCACGGCCTGCACGACCGGCCTGCATTGCATCGGCCAGTCAGCACGCATGATCGAGTACGGCGATGCAGACGTCATGATCGCCGGTGGTGCCGAGTCCACGATCTCGCCGTTAGGGGTCGGTGGCTTCGTCGCCGCGCGGGCCCTGTCGCAGCGCAATGATGATCCCCAGACAGCCAGCCGCCCCTGGGACCGCGACCGAGATGGTTTCGTGCTCGGTGAGGGGGCCGGGGTTCTCGTGCTCGAAGAGTACGAACGCGCGCGAAAGCGTGGGGCCACAATCTATGCCGAGATCAGTGGCTTTGGCATGAGTGCCGACGCCCATCACATCACGGCGCCGGATACCGACGGGCCCACCCGGTGCATGGTGTCGGCCATGCGCAATGCCGGCGTGTCGGCCAGCGAAATCGCGTACCTGAATGCTCACGGCACCTCGACGCCGCTTGGCGACAAGAACGAGACCGAGGCGATCAAGCTGGCCCTTGGCGATGCCGCGAAGAAAGTGGTCGTGAACTCGACCAAGTCGATGACCGGTCACCTTCTGGGCGGGGCGGGCGGAATAGAGTCGGTGTTCACGGTGCTGGCCGTTCATCACCAGGTGTCCCCCCCCACGATCAACATCTTCGAGCAGGATCCGGAGTGTGATCTCGATTACTGCGCGAACACGGCTCGCGAGATGCAGATTCCGGTCGCCATGAAGAATTCATTCGGGTTCGGCGGCACGAACGGTACGCTGGTGATCCGGCGGGTCTGAGCCCGGGCCCGACTCATCCCACGACGGCCTCGGCCGCCCGACCGAGGAGCCAGGCTCCACGGGCCTGAGCGTCGGGCAGACTCGGCGGATGAAAGGTATCCCTGCCGAGTCCGATCAGGCTGGCGCGGTTCTCACGAACCCATGCCAGGCATCGGCTGTTCGCCTGGTGTGTATCGAGCGCTTGCCAGGGGACGGCCCGGCACTCTCCCTGGTCGCTTGCCTGCGCGGGCTATCGGCGTTCGCGCTGCTCTGGGCCGTCGCGGGCCTCTTCGGATTGCCGATCAGCGACGCGGTTTTGTGGCTCATGTTGGTCACAACGGCGGGTATCTGCGCTCTTTGGCCACTCATTGCCCGTTTGGCCACATCTCAGAGTGCGCTTGCCGGGAACCCCCGAGTGCGCACGATCGTGTGCGCTGCATCGGTCACAGCCCCCTCGGGCAGCTGCCTCGGGGCAGTTTGCTGGACGCTGCTTCCCGGCCACGGTATCGCCCTGGAAGAGCTCCCGGATGGCGCCAGCCGACAGTGGCTCGTGGCCTATGCCTGGGCGGGTTCCGATCATGCGGTGATCGGTTTGCGTCGCGCTTCGACAGATCGGCGGCCCGTGCGCCGGTATCGGCTCGAGCCGGGGCGCTGGCTGCATCTCAGTCGTCGCGATTTCGATCAGGCCTCCTGGCGTGCCTTGCGACGCTGGCGGGTTGGTCTGGCGCACCGACGTGCCGCGGCCGGGCCGCCGCCAACCGGGCGTACTGATGACCCGCCGGTCGGCTTTCGGACCGGCAACGTGGTGGAGCTGCCAGGGAATCGCCACGGCCGCTCCCGATAAATGGGACAATTCGCCCAACCCGAGCGCCGTCTTTGGCCCGCTGGCCCGTGCATCCAACTGCAAAGGAAGATCTACCATGCGACTGCTGCGTACGCTGATCGCCATGTTCGTTACCGCATTGACCGTAGCGGCTCCGGCCGTAGCGCAGGCGAGAGGCGGTCTGCCCGAGTTCGCCGATCTGGTCGAGCAGGTCGGGCCGGCGGTGGTCAATATCCGTACCACGGCCAAAGCAAGCCGGCTGGGCGGGCGCACGCCAGAGTTCCCGTTTCCCGACGGGCTCGATGAAAATGATCCGTTCTTCGAGTTTTTCCGTCGCTTCTTCCCCCCGCGTGGTGATGGCGAAGGGCAGGAGCGCGATCGCCGCGGCAAGCCTGAGCAGGGCGAGGGCCGGCAAATGCCCAGGGGCGTGGGATCCGGCTTCATCATCAGCAAGGACGGCTATGTGCTGACCAACCACCATGTGGTGGATGGCGCCGATCAGATCTTCGTGACCATGACCGACAAGCGCGAGTTCAAGGCCCGCCTGATCGGCTCGGACAAGCGCACGGATGTGGCCCTGGTCAAGATCGAGGGTGGCCAGTTTCCGTCCCTGACGATCGGCGATCCGAATGTGTTGCGCGTGGGCGAGTGGGTATTGGCCATCGGCTCCCCGTTCGGTCTCGAGAACACCGTCACGGCGGGGATCGTCTCGGCCAAGGGGCGCGACACGGGCGATTACCTGCCGTTCATCCAGACCGATGTTGCGGTCAACCCGGGCAACTCCGGGGGCCCGCTGATCAACATGGACGGTCAGGTCGTCGGGATCAACTCCCAGATTTACAGTCGTACCGGCGGTTTCATGGGGATCTCCTTTGCGATTCCCATCGATGAGGCCATGCAGGTGGCCGACCAGCTGCGCTCCAGTGGCCGGGTGGTCCGGGGTGTGATCGGGGTGGCGATCGCCGATGTGACCAAGGAGATCGCCGAGCCGCTGGGGCTGCCCAACGACAAGGGCGCGCTGGTGCGCAGCGTTGCCGAGAACGGCCCGGCAGAGCGCGGCGGCGTGCAGGTGGGCGACATCATCCTGCGCTTCGACGGCCACGATGTCGGCAAGGTCAGCGATCTGCCGCGCCTGGTCGGTCGCACCAAACCGGGCTCGACCGTGAAGGTGGATGTCTGGCGTCGCGGTGAGCGCCGCACGCTCACCCTGACCGTGGACGAAATGCCGGCGGACCAGGCCGCCGCGGCCGCCGCCGGTTCCAGCGAGGCGCCGGCCGAGAAGGCCGATGCCAATAACGCGCTTGGCCTTGGGGTCACCCGGCTGTCGGCCGACAAGGCGCGTGAGCTTCGGGTGCGGGCCGGCGTCCTCATCGAGGTGGTTCAAGGCCCGGCGGCCGCGGCCGGGCTGCGTGAAGGGGATGTCTTGCTGACCATCAACAACAACGAGGTCGACAGCGTGCCCAAGTTCAATGCGCTGGTGGCCAAACTGCCGGAAGGCAAGTTGGCGGTCCTGTTGGTGCAGCGCGGCGAGGCGGCCCAGTACGTGCCGGTCGTGCCGCGCTGAGCCTTGCCGGCGTTCGTCCCGGGGTTTGTCCCTGGGCCGGCGCCCGCCGTGGGCCGCGCCCCGGGAGGGCGCAGCCCACGGCCTCTGATCGATCGTGACGCCGCTTTCGCGCCTGCAGCGAGAGACGGCGACATTGGCTTGTCGCATCCCGATGTCGCTTCCGCCCCGAGACCTGGGCGGGGACTGTCGGCCTGATAGAATCCTTGGCTGTCTTTCGCGAGCGCGCGTCGCTACGACCGGAGCCGCTCTGGCGCAATGCAACACATCCGCAACTTCTCGATCATCGCGCATATCGATCATGGCAAGTCGACCCTGGCCGACCGCCTGATTCAACGCTGCGGCGGTCTGTCCGATCGTGAAATGGCCGAGCAGGTGCTCGATTCCATGGATCTCGAGCGCGAGCGCGGGATCACGATCAAGGCCCAGACCGCCACCTTGAGTTATCAGGCCAATGACGGCCAGGTCTATCAGCTCAATCTGATCGACACCCCGGGTCATGTGGACTTCTCCTACGAGGTGAGTCGCTCGCTGTCGGCCTGTGAGGGCGCGTTGCTGGTCGTCGATGCCTCGCAGGGGGTCGAGGCCCAGACCGTCGCGAACTGCTATACCGCGATCGAGCTGGGGGTCGAGGTCGTCCCGGTGCTGAACAAAATGGATCTGCCGCAGGCCGATCCCGAGACCGCCGCAGCCGAGATCGAGGATGTGATCGGGATCGATGCCTCGAATGCGCTGCGGATCAGCGCCAAGACGGGCCTTGGCATCGACGAAGTGCTGGAGGCGGTCGTGCGGCTGGTGCCGCCGCCGCGCGGGAACGTCGATGCCCCGTTGCAGGCGCTGGTGGTCGATTCCTGGTTCGACAATTACGTCGGCGTGGTGATGCTGGTCCGCATCGTCAACGGCACATTGCGTAAGCGCGACCGGATCCGTCTGATGGCGGCGCCCGGCCAGTATCTTGCCGATGAGGTCGGTGTGTTCACGCCGAAATCCGTCGCGCTCGAAGAATTGCAGGCCGGGCAGGTCGGGTTCGTGATCGCCGGCATCAAGGAGCTCGCAGTGGCCAAGGTCGGCGATACGCTGACCACGTGACCCATGGCGCGCAGGCGCCGTTGCCGGGTTTTCGCGAGGTCAAGCCGCCGGTGTTCGCGGCCTTTACCCGGTTGAGTCGAACCAGTTCGAGGCGATGCGTGAGGCGCTGGAGAAGCTGCAACTGAATGATGCGGCGCTGCGCTTCGAGCCGGAGGTCTCGCAAGCGCTCGGTTTCGGTTTTCGCTGCGATTCCTCGGCATGCTGCACATGGACATCGTCCAGGAGCGGCTCGAACGTGAATTCGACATGGATCTGGTCACCACCGCGCCGACGGTGGTGTACGAGGTGCTGATGCGCGACGGCGAGGTGATCCGGATCGAGAATCCGTCGAAACCTTCCGACCCGAGCAAGATCGCCGAGACGCGCGGCCGATCGTCTCGGTGACCGTATTCGTGCCCCAGGAGTTCGTGGGCGCGGTGATGACACTCTGCACGGGTAAGCGCGGCGTTCAGACCGGCCTTCATTATCACGGGCGCCAGGTCAAGCTCGCCTACGAGCTGCCAATGGCCGAGATCGTGCTCGATTTCTTTGATCGATTGAAATCGGCCACCCGCGGGTATGCATCGATGGACTACGAGTTCCTCGAGTACCGCGCCTCGGATGTGATCAAGCTCGATCTGCTCGTGAATGGCGAGCGAGTCGATGCGCTGTCGCTGATCGTGCATCGCTCGATCGCCCAGTCACGCGGACGTGAGGTCGCGGCACGCATGCGTGAACTGATTCCGCGCCAGATGTACGACGTGGCGATTCAGGCAGCGATCGGCTCGACCATCATCGCCCGCGAGAATGTCAAGGCCCTGCGCAAGAATGTCCTGGCCAAGTGCTATGGCGGGGACATCACGCGCAAGAAGAAACTGCTCGAGAAACAAAAGGCCGGCAAGAAGCGCATGAAGCAGGTCGGCAGTGTCGAGATTCCCCAGGCGGCCTTCCTGGCCGTCTTGCAGACGGACGGACGATGAACTTCGCGCTGATTCTTTTCTTGCTGCTGATGATCACCTTCGTCGCATGGCTGGTCGAGCGGTTCGTGCTCGCACCTTCGCGACTGCGGCACGCCGAAGCGGCGGTGGCCGATTTCGAGCGCACCGAGGCAGATCATCTGCGGCGCAGTCATGGCGAGCAGGCCGTCGAGACACAGCGCCAGGCATTGCGCGCTTTGCGGCTGCGCCAGCCGTTATGGGTCGAATACACGGCCGGCCTGTTTCCGGTGATCCTGGTGGTCTTCGCGCTGCGCTCGTTTCTGGTCGAGCCTTTCAAGATCCCATCGGGGTCGATGATCCCGACCCTGATGGTCGGTGACCTGATCCTGGTGAACAAGTTCTCGTACGGCTTGCGCCTGCCGATCGTGCATACCAAGGTGTTATCCGTCGGTGAGCCCGAGCGTGGCGACGTGATGGTATTTCGTTATCCGCGGGATCCGTCGGTCGATTACATCAAGCGCGTGATCGGCATCCCGGGCGATACCGTCTCGTACCTGAACAAGCGCCTGATGATCAATGGCAAGGATGTCGGGCTCAAGCCCATGGGCCGGTTCATCGACGTCGACAGCTACAGCGAGGTGCCACGCTTCATCGAAACCATCGAGGGCCAGTCCCACCAGATTCTCACCAATCCCGAGCGGCGCTCCGAAATCCAGCCGGTGGAAGCCTTTCCTCTGCTTGATCGTTGCGAATATCGCACCAACGGGGTCGTTTGCCGGGTTCCCGAAGGACACTATTTCGTGATGGGTGATAACCGGGAGAACAGCCTCGATAGCCGGTTCTGGGGATTCGTGCCCGAGCAGAACATCGTTGGCAAGGCGTTCTTCATCTGGATGAACTTCTCCGATCTCTCGCGGATCGGATCCTTCGACTGAGAGAACCCGCATGAAACCGAGCCCTTCGACACGCCATCTCGCCGAGACCCGGCCGGCCCGCCAGGGCGGCATGTCCATCTGGCTGCTGTTGTTCCTGGGAGCCTTGTTGTTCATCGTCGGCGGTACCGCGTTGCGCATTCTGCCCACCTTTCTCGAGTACATGTCCATCCAGAGCGCCGTGGAGAAGGCGGCCGCCGAGTCCAACACCCAGGCCGGCGTGACCCGGGCTTTCAATCGGGCGGCGACGATCGAGAACATCACGTCTCTGACCGGCAATGACCTGATCATCGAGAAGACCCAGAACGGGGTCCAGATCAGTTTTGCCTACGAAAAGCGCATTCCGCTGGCCGGTCCGGTCAATATCCTGATGGATTACCGAGGCAGCGCGATGGCGGCGCGCTGATCGGCCGTCAGTTCAACCCTGGCCGCCACGGCCCATGGATCTCGATTTACTACAGGACCGTCTCGGTCATCGGTTTGCCCGACCAGGCTTGCTCGGCCAGGCGCTGACACATCGCAGCTACGGCCAGCCAAACAACGAACGGCTCGAGTTCCTGGGCGATTCGGTGTTGAACTGCGCCATGGCCACGCTGTTGTTCGAGCGTTTCCCCGACGATGCCGAGGGGGATCTTTCCCGGCTTCGCGCTCATCTGGTCAAGCAGCAGGGGCTGCACCGCGTGGCGCAGCGGCTGGAGCTCGGTAAGGCGATTCGGATGGGCGAGGGTGAGAGTCGCAGTGGCGGCGCGCGTCGCCCGTCGATCCTTGCGGATGCCCTGGAGGCCGTTTTCGGCGCGCTCTATCTCGACGGTGGCTTCGAGCTGGCGCGGTCCGTGATCGGCCGGCTCTATGGGCCAGAGCTTTCCGCGGCTGATCCACGCACGATGGGCAAGGATCCGAAGACCCGCCTGCAGGAAGAGCTTCAGCGCATGCGAATTCCCCTGCCTGTCTACGAGGTGGTCGCTACTCATGGCGCCGCCCACGATCAGGTGTTCGATGTCAGCTGCGAGATCGGCCGGCTCGAGATTCGGGCCACCGGCTCGGGGGGGAGTCGCCGGGCCGCCGAACAGGCTGCCGCGGAGGCGGCCCTGGCATGCCTGGCCGGCGCAACGCAAGCACGCGCCAAGGCACAGCCGAAAGTTCGAAGCCGGCGCGGCAGTGCTGGTACGGCCCGCATGGCGGCCAAAGCGGATAAGCCCGCAGTGCCGGAAGACGATGACTGACCAGGGGCTCACCGAGGTTGCCGAGCCGTATCGCTGCGGTTACGTCGCTGTGGTGGGACGACCCAACGTCGGTAAGTCGACCCTGCTGAACCGGATGGTGGGCCAGAAACTTGCGATCACCTCGGATCGTGCTCAGACCACCCGTCATCGTCTGACCGGCATCGTCAATCTCGCCCATGCACAATTGCTCGTGCTCGATTCTCCCGGTGTGCAGTCGCGTGAGCGCAACGCGCTGAACCGGGTGCTCAATCGCACCGCGATGCAGGTTGCCCAGGATGCCGACGTCGTCTTGTTCGTCGCAGATGCGCGTGGCTGGCGTGACGAGGACGCGAGTCTTGCGCGTCGGCTGCGTCCTCGGGGCCGGGCGTGGTTGCTGGCCCTGAACAAGCTCGATGAAGTACGAGACCGCAGCGCTCTTTATCGCTGGGTGCCCACGGTACAGGCGGAGTTCGGATTCGACGAGATTGTTCCGATCAGCGCGCAGACCGGTTTCCAGGTCGATACCCTGGCCGAAGTCTGCGCACGCCATCTGCCGGTGGCGCCGGCAGCCTATGGCGAGGATGAACTCACCGATCGCAGCGAGCGCTTTCTCGCCGCCGAAATCGTGCGGGAGAAGCTGTTTCGCACGCTGGGCGCCGAGTTGCCGTACGACATGACCGTGCTGATCGAGCGTTTCGAGCAGGAGGGAGATCTGCGGCGCATTCACGCCACGATCCTGGTCGCCCGTGACAGCCAGAAGGGGATCGTGCTTGGTCGCAGCGGCGAGCGCATCAAGCGCATGGCCACCGAGGCCCGGCTGGATATCGAGAAGTTGCTCAGCACCCGCGTCTACCTGGAACTGTTCGTCAAGGTTCGTTCCGGCTGGGCCGACAACGAACAGAGTTTGCGCGCCTACGGCTACGAATGAAGCGCGAGCGGATTCAGGATCAACCGGCGTTTCTGCTGCATGCGATTCCTTACGGCGAAACCAGTCTCGTGCTTGATCTGCTCACCCGCGATCATGGCCGGATTGCGGCGCTTGCCAAGGGCGCGAAGCGGCCGCGATCGGCACTGCGCGCGGTCCTGCTGCAGTTTCAGCCGCTGCGCGTCAGTTATTCGGGAAAGGCCGAACTGCGTACCCTGACCGCTGCGGAGTGGAGTGGGGGGCTCGCCTCGCCTCGCGGTGATGCCTTGCTTTGCGCGTTCTACATGAATGAGCTGATGCTCAAGCTGCTGGCGCGAGAGGACTCTCATCCCGGCCTGTTCGCGGCCTACGAGCAGGCCTTGCACGCGCTTTCCGAGAATCAGGCGCTGGATGACACGCTGCGCCGCTTCGAATGGCACCTGCTCGGGAAACCGGTTATGCGCCCGATCTGGTGCGTGATGCAGAGCAACGACCGGTCGTTGCCGGGCAGCCGCTATGCCTGGCTTCCGGAAGGTGGTTTCGTGGTGTGCGATGTCGATCAGGGAGGTGTGTCGGGCGAGGTGTTGTTATCGATCGCCTCGCACGACTATCTTTCCGAGAGTTCGCGTCAGCAGGCCAAGGCGCTGACCCGGCGGATTCTCAATCACTGCCTGGGTGGCCAGGATCTGAACACCCGGCGAATCCTGCGCGATCTGCAGCGTCGCTGAGTGCCGCGGCTGCTCCGGCGCCCATGGGGCAAACGCATGCCACAGCGCAGTGGGCCGGCCTCGGGCGCCCGCGATGAGCAGTTAGTATCGGGGGTTTACGATCATGTCGTTCGCTGAGCCGGCCAAGGGAGCCGGGTTGCCCGCGGCGGGCATGTTTCGCAGGAGCATTCGGTGATTGAACTCGGTGTGAACATCGACCATGTGGCCACGCTTCGTCAGGCGCGGCGGACCTACGAACCCGATCCGCTCTGGGCCGCCTCGGAGGCCCACCTGGGCGGGGCGGACGGCATCACGGTGCATCTGCGCGAGGATAGGCGGCACATCCAGGACGAGGATGTCCGGCGCCTGCGCGATCAAACCCAGATCAAGCTCAATCTGGAGATGGCGGCGACCGATGAGATGGTCGGCATCGCGGTTTCTCTGCGCCCGGAGATGGCCATGCTGGTGCCCGAGGGGCGTCATGAGGTCACGACCGAGGGCGGGCTGGATGTTCATGGCCAGCGGGCACGCCTGCGCGACGTTATCGCACGCCTTCGCGACGCCGGCATCAGCACCAGCGTGTTCATCGACGCCGAAATCCACCAGGTAGCTGCCGCCGCCGAGATCGGCGCACAGGTCTGTGAGATTCACACCGGTCCGTATGCCCTCGCGTTTCACGAGCGAGGCCGGGATGCGCAGAGCCCGGCGGTGCTGGCCGAGATTGAGGCGATCCGCGCCGCCGGTCAGGCGACACTGGCGGCGGGGATGCGCTTTAACGCAGGCCATGCACTGAATTATTTCAATGTGCAGCCGGTGGCGGCCATCCCCGGGGTTCGTGAGTTACACATCGGGCATGCGATCGTCTCGCGTGCGGTGTTCGTCGGTCTGCGCGAGGCCGTGCGCGAGATGAAGCGACTGATTCGCGAAGGAGCGAGTGCGCGATGATCTACGGCATCGGCACCGATATCGTGCTGATCGAGCGCATCGAGAAACTGATCGCGCGCTGGGGCGACCGGTTTCCGAGACGCGTGCTCGGGCCGGACGAACTGCGCGAGTATGAACGTCGTCGCGGGCGCGGCACGCACGGAGCCGGCTATGCCGCGCGCTATCTGGCCAAGAGATTCGCCGCCAAGGAGGCCTTTTCCAAGGCCATCGGCCTCGGCCTGAGGGCCCCGATGACGCTGCTCTCGTTGCAGGTGTTGAATCGCAAGGGCGGTCAGCCGATGTTGCTGCCGCGGGGCGAGCTCGAGACCTGGCTGGCCGAGCGGCGCCTGCGTGGCCATGTATCGCTCTCCGATGAGATCGACAGCGCGGTGGCGTTCGTGATCGTCGAGCGTGAACCGGACAGCGGCGCGCACGACTGACCGGGCGGGTCAGCCCTGAGCCCAGGAACAAGACGATGCTCGACGATTCCCGGATCCGACAGATCCTGGCCGACATGCCGGCACGACCGGGCGTGTATCGGATGATCGCCGCCGATGGCGCTCTCCTGTATGTGGGCAAGGCAAAAGATCTGAAGCGCCGGGTCAGCTCTTACTTTCAGAAGCAAGATCACGGTCCGCGCATCCGGATGATGATCGATCGCATTGCCGATGTGCAGGTCACGGTCACCGGTTCCGAGGCCGAGGCCCTGGTGCTCGAGAACAATCTGATCAAGACTGCCGGGCCACGCTACAACATTCTCTTTCGCGACGACAAGTCCTATCCACTGCTGAAGGTTTCCGGTCATCGCTTCGCACGGATTTCGTACTATCGCGGCGCCTCGGATCGACGCCATACCTACTTCGGTCCCTTTCCGAATGCCTGGGCGGTCAAGCAGACGATTCGTACGCTGCAGAAGGTGTTCGGACTGCGTACCTGCGAGGACACGGTATTCGCCAATCGCTCGCGCCCCTGTCTGTTGCACCAGATCGGCCGCTGTACCGCGCCTTGTGTCGGTCTGATCGACGAGCAAGCCTATGCGCAGGATGTGGCCGCGGCGAGCCGCTTTCTGCGAGGTGATCACCAACGCGTTCTGGGTGAACTCGAGGCGCAGATGACGGCCGCCGCCGAACGCCTGGAGTTCGAACGCGCCGCCGTGTTGCGCAACAAGATGCGTGCGTTGTCAGATGTTCTGCATCAGCAAAGCCTCGAGACGGCCGAGGATGTCCAGGCCGACATCATCGTTGCCGTGGCCGCTGGCGGTCGGATCTGCGTCAATCTCGCGATGGTGCGCGGCGGACGCCATCTCGGTGACCGGCCGATGTTTCCCAATCAGATTTCGCTCGATGAGGGCGGGGACGATGTCGACGGCGTCTGTGCCGAGGCCCTGCGCGCCTTCGTGTTGCAGCACTATGCCGAGATCGAGGTTCCGCGGGTGATCGTGGCCAGTCATGCGCTGGAAGATCCCGCGCTGATGGAGTGGTTGCGCGAGCGCGCCGGTCATGCGGTGCAGTGGATCCGGCAGCCGCAGCGGCATCGGCGCCGCTGGTTGGACATGGCGCTGGACAATGCGCGGATCGCGCTGGCCAGACAACTCGAGCAGTCTCGTTCACATCGGCATCGAACCGATGCATTGCTCGAGGTGCTGGGCTGGGGCGAGCGGGTGGCCGGCGACGATCTGCGGATCGAGTGCTTCGACATCAGCCACACGATGGGCGAGGCCACGCAGGCCTCCTGCGTGGTCTACCAGCACCATCAGATGCAACGCGGCGAGTACCGCCGCTTCAACATTCGCGATATCACGGGCGGTGATGACTATGCCGCGATGCGGCAGGTGCTGATGCGCCGCTATCAGCCCCTGGTCATCGCAGACACTGTTGCCGAGGCGCCCGATGCGCCTGCGCAGGATGTCGAGGATGTTCAGGCGACGGACACTTCGGGCCCGCCTGCCGATGGCCGGCGTCTTCCGGATCTGGTCCTGATCGACGGCGGCAAGGGCCAGCTCGGGGTCGCCGTCGAGGTGTTCGGGCAGCTCGGCCTGCCCACCGCGATCCTGGTCGGTGTGGCCAAGGGTGAAGGCCGGCGGGTCGGGTTGGAGACATTGGTCTTCGCGGACGGGCGGCCAGCGGTGGCGCTCGGGCGTGAGTCGGCAGCCCTGATGCTTGTGGCCGAGATCCGCGATGAGGCGCACCGGTTCGCAATCACTGGCATGCGCAGCCGGCGCGAAAGCCCGTCAGGCATCGCGGCTGGACGAGATCGACGGCGTTGGGCCCAAGCGTCGTCAACGACTGCTGGCACGCTTTGGCGGACTACGTGGCATCATGCGGGCCAGCGTCGAGGATCTGGCCTCTGTCGAGGAATCTCCCAGGCGCTTGGCGAGCAAATTTATCGGCGGCTACATTGACCGAGCACGTGTCCGAAAAGCCTCGCGCGACCCCAACGCGCATGCTCAACCTCCCCAATCTGCTGACATGGGCCAGGGTGGTTGCGATTCCGTTGCTGGTGGCCTTGTACATGCTGCCGTTGGCGACGGAAACCCGCAATCTGGCGGCAACGACTCTGTTCATCGTGGCCGCGGTCACCGACTGGCTCGATGGTTACCTGGCCAGGCGCTTGGGCCAGATGACCCCCTTCGGTGCGTTTCTGGATCCGGTCGCCGACAAGCTCATCGTCTGTGCTGCGCTCGTGGTGCTGGTCAGCCTCGCGCGGGTCGATGCGCTGATCGCGCTGATTATCATCGGCCGCGAGATCACGATCTCCGCGCTACGTGAGTGGATGGCACGCATCGGTCGCTCGGCGAGCGTCGCGGTGCAGGGTATCGGCAAGCTCAAAACCGCCGTTCAGATGACGGCCATACCGTTGTTGCTCTATGACGGCGAGATCTGGGGCTGGCCGACGCGCGAACCGGGTCGGCTGTTGATCGTCGTGGCCGCGATCCTCACGGTGTGGTCGATGTTTTACTACCTGCGCAAGGCCTGGCCCCACTTGCGTGATGCGTAGTCTGATATATAATCCTTGCTTCAGTGTTGAGCGGCGTAAGCGGTTCTTCACTGCCCCAGGTGGTGTCCAGCCGGTTGTCGGTGATGTATACTCCCTGGTTCGCTTCAAGCGGGGATAGCTCAGTTGGTAGAGCGCAACCTTGCCAAGGTTGAGGTCGCGAGTTCGAGACTCGTTCCCCGCTCCAAATCCCTTCAAACGCTGATTCCGGCCCCTGGGCTGTCATCGGCGTTCGTCCGCGGACGGCATCGCCGGTCTGGCGGGGTGGCAGAGTGGTTATGCAGCGGCCTGCAAAGCCGTGGACGCCGGTTCGATTCCGACCCCCGCCTCCAGTTCCCGTGATCGATCCCTGATTTCGCGTTCGGCATCCGGCGCCAGGGCGTGTCTGCATCGGGCCCCGACGCCGGTGGGCGCGGCCCGCGTGGCATTCAGCGCAAGGCACGAAGGCTTCGCTCGAGCCCGGATACCGTCCAGTCGATCTCCGCCACGCTGACATTCAGCGCGGGCATGAAGCGCAGACAGCCGGGGCGCGGCGCATTCAGTAATAGCCCTGCCGGCCCCTGATCTGTGTCGATCCGCAAGCGATCGCGCGCATACGCCACCACCTCAGGTGCAATCGGCGCGCCGATTTCGAGCGCCTGCAGCAGGCCATGGCCACGGACCTCGCCCAGACCCAGGCGCTCGGACAGTGCTTGCAGACGTTGCCGCAGGTGCGCGCCAGCGCGTCGTATCGCCCCTAGGAAATCCGGCGCGCGCACCTGTTCGAGAACGGCGAGGGCGACGGCGGTCATCAGCGGATTGCCATTGAAGGTGCCGCCTTGTTCCCCATGTTCGAAGACGCAGGCCTCGCGCCGGGCAAGCAGTGCGCCGATAGGAATGCCGCCCCCGAGCCCCTTGGCCAGTGTCATGACATCGGGTTCGACCCCGTAGTGTTGATAGGCAAACAGGCTGCCGAGCCGGCCAATGCCGGTCTGTACTTCGTCGAAGATCAACAGCAATCCGTGCTTGTCGCACAGTGCACGCAGTGCCAGCAGAAACTCCGGGCATGCCGGGTGAACCCCGCTTTCACCCTGAACCGGTTCGAGCATGATGGCGACTGTCGATGGTCCGATCAGGGCGCTCACCGAGTCGATGTCGTTCAGTGTCGCTTTCGGGAATCCGGGGACTTGTGGCGCGAACATCGTGTCCCAGCCGGGTTTTCCCGAGGCGGACATCGTGGCCAGGGTGCGGCCGTGGAAGCCATCCCTGAAGGTGATGATTTCATGGGCGCCGCGCCGATACTGTCGGCCCCATTTCCTGGCCAGTTTGATGGCACCCTCGTTCGCCTCGGCGCCGCTGTTCGTGAAGAACACCTGATCCAGGCAACTTTCCGCGCACAGCCGCTCGGCCAGTTCTCTGGACGGCTCATTGTGAAATGCCGGGCTGGGATTGATCAGCCGGCGTGCCTGCGTCTCGATGGCCTCGATCATGACTGGTGAGCAATGACCCAGCGTGTTCACCGCCCAGCCCTGAACGAAGTCCAGCCAGAGCCGCTGATCCGCGTCGCGCAGCCATGAACCCCGGCCCTGCGTAAACACGATCTGCGGCCGCGCCACGACCGCCATCAAGGCGCTTTCAACCGGCATGATCGCTGCCTCCCATCGATGCGTTCGCGCCCGTTCCGAGCGGGCGGCCGCGGGTGTTTGCCGCTGTATGGGCAAGCATCAGAGCGAGGTTCTGTACAGCAGCACCGGCCGCGCCCTTGCCGAGGTTGTCAAAGACTGCGATCAGCAACCATGGCCCATGATCGCCCGCTGCGCAGATCGACAGCTCGATATCGTCGGTGTCGTTCAGCGCGATGGCCGAACGTTCCTGGCGATGGTTCGCGCCGGCATGCGATCCCAGCCTGAGCATGGCGGCATTCGTGATAGGCATCGCGCAGACAGTCGCGCAGGGCCAGAGTGTCCGTACCAGGCCGGACCTGATCGGGTTGCAGACCGATCGTGAGCACGATGCCTTGTCGATGGCTGCCATAGGCGGGTGAGAAGATCGGTCGATGCTTCAGGCCGCTGAACCGGATCATCTCCGGCAGATGTTTGTGATGCATGTCCAAGGCGTAGAGCACGACATCGGGCGCGGGGCGGGGGTGCGCGTGCTCGACCCGTTCGATTCCCGCCCGTCCCTGGCCCGAATAGCCTGAGACCGCGTGAATTGCCAGACGAGAGCCCCGATCGATCAAGCCTGCGTCGATCAGCGGGCGCAGCAGGAGGATTGCACCAGTGGGATAGCAACCGGGATTGGCTACGCGCGTGGCGCCGGCGATTCGATCAGGTTGCGCCGCTTCGATTTCGGGCAATCCGTATATCCAGTCCGGCGCGCTACGGTGGGCGGAGCTGGCATCCAACACCCGGACTTGCGGATTGCGGATGCTGGAAACGGCTGCGCGTGCCGCATCATCCGGAAGGCACAGTACCGCGATGTCGCATTGGTTGATCGCATCGGCGCGCCGCACCGGATCATGACGCTCGTCGTCAGCCAGCAGCAGCAGGTCGATGTCGGCCCGCGTGCGCAAACGCTGAACGATCTGCAGACCCGTGGTGCCCTGGTTGCCATCGATGAAGATGAGTTGCCTCATGGCTGAACCTCATTGCTGTTCCGATTGATCCGATGTCGATCTTGCGGCTGCGGCTATGGTTGGTAAAGTTGTATATCTGGAAATTAATATTCAGGAAGTCTGAACACCATGCGATCTCTGAATCTGGATCAGCTTCGCACGCTGGTCACCATCGATGCGCTTGGCTCCTTTGCTGCCGCGTCGCGTCAGCTTCATCTGGCCCCGCCCACGATCAGCCTGCACATTCAGGAGCTGGAGCAGCGGCTGGATGCCAGGCTGTTGCTGCGCGAGCGGGGCAGGGTGGTGGCGACGGCTATTGGTCTGTCAGTGATCCAACGCGCCAGACGCATCCTTGGCGAGTGCGATCAACTGCTTGATGAGGTGCGTCGCCAGGTTGAAGGGCGCAGCGGCAAGGTCCGCGTGGGTGCGTCAACGGGTGCGTTGGCGACGCTTCTGCCACAGGCGATCGAGACTCTGCGCCTGGATGCACCGGAGATCGAAATCCATGTCGCGGTACTGACCTCGCAGCAAAGCATGGAGCGCCTGCGTCAGGGTCTGCTCGAGCTGGCGCTGGTCGCACTGCCACGCCTGGCGCCAGCAGGGCATCCGCATTCAGGCGTGGCGACGCGATCCCATCATGGCCTTCATCCCCGCACACTGGTCGCCACCGGAGGTCGTCACCCCCGCTGGCTGGCGAGCAGGCCGCTGATTCTGAATGACGCGAGCACCCATCTGCATCGAATCATCACCGAGTGGTTCGCGCCGCTTGGCCAGGCGCCCGAACCGCGGATCGAACTGAACTTCAATGATGCCGCACGCTCATTGGTGGCCGCCGGATACGGCGCGGCGCTCCTGCCGCTGGACGCCGGACTGCGTCCACCGCCCGATGCCCGGATCCTGCTTCGCCCCCTGAAGCCGTCGCTGTGGCGTCGTCTGGGTATCGCGCACCGAACCGAAGCACTCGAACCGGCCAGCCAGCGTGTCCTCGAGGCCCTGCAACGGCAATCAGCCGAGGTCAGAACCTCGGGGCGCAGGCGGAGTCGCTGATCACTGGCTGAGTGCCTCTGGCGGTCAGTAAGAGCACCTGGCGTTGCCCGGCACCGCGAGAATGGCTGCATTCATGAAAGTGGGGGAAAAGCAAGCGCCGCCTGATCGCTTGCTAATATTGGCATCGGCTTGCCCAAGGGCCGTCACGTGAATCGGATCAATGGCAATGTGCAGCGTTAAAGCGGCGCTGGCAATCCGAGCGCCAACGCCAGCCCTTGGTGCCTGTGTCGCGGACATGGCGGAATCGGTAGACGCAACGGACTTAAAATCCGTTTCCCATACGGGAGTGAGGGTTCGACTCCCTCTGTCCGCACCAAGAGGGGCGTTGGCGTCTCTTTGCCGCTGGTGGTGGGGTCGACTCTGGCCCGCGCGGCCCATGGTTTGCTTGTCCATCGACCGCTTTTCAATACCCGGTCTGTTCGCTTTGCGGGCAGCCCTTCAATGTAGTCAGGAGGATCAAGATATGAAAAAGTTTCTCGTCTCCGCCGCTGTTTCGACAGGGCTGCTTGAGCATTGACGACCTGTGCAGGCTGCACAGTTCATCTCGATTGGCACCGGTGGTGTCACGGGTGTTTACTACCCCACCGGGGGCGCGATCTGCCGCCTGGTCAACAAAGATCGCAAAGAGCACGGAATCCGTTGCTCGGCCGAGTCCACTGGCGGCTCGGTGTACAACATCAATACGATCCGGGCGGGCGAGCTCGAGTTCGGTGTCGCGCAGTCCGACTGGCAATACCACGCTTACAACGGAACGTCGAAGTTCGCGGATGCCGGCGCCTTCAAGGATCTGCGGGCGGTATTCTCGGTGCATCCGGAACCGTTCACCCTGATCGTTCGCAAAGGCAGCGGTATCACTGACTTCGAGGGTCTCAAGGGCAAGAAAGTCAACGTGGGCAATGCCGGTTCCGGTCAGCGCGCGACGATGGAAGTCGTCATGGATGCCTTCGGCATGAAAATGTCCGATTTCGCATTGGCGGCCGAGCTCAAGGGTTCGGAAATGGCTCAGGCGGTCTGCGACGGCAAGATCGATGCGATGATCTACACGATCGGGCATCCTGCCGCCGCGATCACGGAAGCCGCCACCACCTGCGACGTGGAGCTCGTCGACGTCAAGGTGCGCCGGTGAACAAGCTGGTGGCCGATAACTCGTTCTATCGTGTGGCGACGGTGCCCGGCGGGATGTACAAGGGCACCGACAAAGAGGTGACCACCTTCGGCGTGGGGGCCACCTTCGTGACCTCGGCCAAAGTGTCTGACGAAGTGGTCTATACGGTGGTCAAGGCGGTGTTCGATAACTTCAATGATTTCAAGAAACTGCATCCCGCCTTTGCCAATCTGAAGGAATCGGAGATGATTTCGGATGGCCTGTCGGCCCCGTTGCACCCGGGCGCGGCAAAGTATTACAAGGAACGCGGCTGGATGTGACGGCCGAGCCATCATGTTCGCCGTTGCGACAAAGAGCGCCTTCGGTGAACATGTGATGATGGTCCGGGGCCTCATGGCATCTGCCGTGAGGCCCTTTTTTCGCGATGGCCATGCCGATGGCGCGCATTGGTTGTCGTGACGCATCGTCGGCGACTCACGCGGACGAAGCAAAGAATAAAGAGACTTCACCTGTGCGCGAAGTCAGGCCAACGGAGAGAGGAAGATGAGCACGCAATCCGATGCTAAGCCCGACCTGGGAGCCTTCGTTGCGGAGGTGGATACCGGTGCTCGTCAACCCGTCGGCAGCGTGGCCCTGCTGGTGGCCGGGCTGGCCTTCGTGTGGTCGTTGTTCCAGTTGTATATCGCATCGGCGGTGCCGTTCTGGCTGACCGAGAATTTTGGCATCAACCTGGTGTTCAACAACCAGGAGGCGCGCCAGATTCACCTGGCATTCGCGATCGCGCTGGCCTCGTTCGCCTATCCGTTGTTCAAAGGAAGCTCGCGCACACAGATCCCGATCTACGACTGGATCCTGGCGGCTCTCGGTGTCATGAGCTGCCTGTATCTGCTGGTCTTCAAGGATGACATCGCGGCGCGCGCCGGTCTGCCCACCACCGCGGATCTGGTGATGTCCAGCATCGGCCTGATCTCACTGGCGATCGCGGTGTATCGATCGCTTGGCGTGCCGATGCTGATCGTGGCCGGCGTGTTTGTGCTCTATGTGTTTTTCGGCCATATGTCGTTCCTGCCCGAGGCCATTCAATGGAAGGGCGCCTCGTTTGGCAAGGCGCTCTGGCACTTCTGGATGCAGACCGAGGGGGTTTTCGGTGTTGCGTTGGGGGTGTCGGCCACGATGATCTTCCTGTTCGTGTTATTCGGGGCGCTGCTGGAACAGGCCGGGGCGGGAAACTATTTCATCCAGCTTGCGCTGGCCTTGCTCGGACATCTGCGTGGCGGGCCGGCCAAGGCCGCGGTCGTGGCATCGGGGATGAGCGGGCTCTACAGCGGTTCGTCGATCGCGAATGTGGTCACTACGGGCACCTTCACGATCCCGCTGATGCGCAAGACCGGTTTCACCGCAGAAAAGGCCGGCGCGGTCGAGGTTGCCTCCTCGACCAACGGCCAGCTGACCCCACCGGTGATGGGCGCTGCCGCATTCCTGATCGCCGAGTTCACAGGCATCAGCTATACCGAGATCATCCGACATGCGCTGGTGCCGGCGCTGGTCTCGTACATCGCGCTCTTCTATATCGTGCACCTGGAGGCGCTCAAGCTCGGGCTGGAGGGCATGCAGCGGCCCACGCCGCGTTTGACGATGGCAGCCAAGGCACTGGGCTTTATCGGCGGATTCCTGTGCCTGCTCTTACTGGGAGGGGTCGTCTACTACGGGCTGGGTTGGGTAGCCACGGCGTTTCCAGTCATACGGCATTGGCCGGGGCGGCACTGTTCCTGGTGCTCTACCTGGTGTTGATCGGCATTGCCGCCAGGCGCGCCGATCTGCGCGAACAGGACCGCAGTCGTTCACGGTCCTGCCGCGGGCCGATGAGTGGCCTTGACCGGCCTGCACTATGTGCTGCCGATTCTCGTGCTGCTGTGGTCGATCCTCATCGAGCGCCTGTCGCCGGCGCTGTCGGCTTTCTGGGCGTCGCTGGCCATGATTTTCGTGGTCATGACACAAGACTTCCTGAAGGGGGATGATGCGCGGTCAGGGTCTGAACTGGGGCCTGATCGGTGCGGGTATTCGCAATTTCGGCCTGGGCATGATCTCCGGTGCGCGCAACATGATTCCCATCGGGGTGGCCACCGGTGTGGCGGGCATCATCATCGGCACGGTGTCGCTGACGGGTGCCCATCAGGTCGTCGGTGAGTTCGTCGAACTGCTGTCCGGCGGCAATCTGATGCGTGATGCTGTTTTTGGTGGCCGTGATGAGCCTGATCCTTGGCATGGGCCTGCCGACCACCGCCAACTACATCGTGGTGTCTTCGCTGATGGCGCCGGTGATCGTTTCCGTGGGGGCGCAATCGGGCCTGGTGGTGCCGCTGATCGCGGTGCATATGTTCGTGTTCTATTTCGGCATTCTGGCCGATGACACACCGCCGGTCGGCCTGGCGGCATTCGCCGCCGCAGCGATTTCCGGTGGTGACCCGATTCGCACCGGTCTGCAGGGCTTTGCGTACGACATCCGCACCGCGCTCCTGCCGTTCCTGTTCATCTTCAATACCGAACTGCTGCTGATCGACGTCGGCCCGCTCAAGGCCGTGTTCGTGTTCGTGATCGCGGTCATCGCGATGCTGTTGTTCGCCGCGGCGACCAGAGGCTTTTTCATCGTGCGCAGCCGCCGCTGGGAGAGCCTGGTGCTTCTGCTGGTGGCGTTTACGCTGTTCCGGCCTGGCTACTGGTTGGACCAGATTCAGGAGCCTTTTGTCGCGCAGCCAGGCGCGAAGGCCATCGAACTGGCGGCTGCCCAGCCGGCCGGCAAGCCGCTGCGCATGGTCATCGCGGGCCCCGATTTCGACAATCCTGATCGCACCTCGCGAACCACGATCCTGCTGCCCATCGATGGCGCTGGCGAGGGCAGAGACAAAGGCTGGAGAAGGGCGGTTTGATGCTTGGCACGGCCGATGTCGGTGACCAGCCGGTGCAGGCGCTGGATGAGCCGATCGCTGGCACACCCTTCTTTACGAAGTTCCAGATGTTCGACTTCTACGGCGACAAACCCGTGGTGATCGAGCAGGTGGAACTCGAGGCAGCGCATGCCCAAGGAGGTCTTCTATCTGCCCGCGCTACTGTGCTGGGGCTGATCATCCTGATTCAGCGTCGCCGTCGCACCGAACCGGCGCTGGCCGGCAATTTGAGCGAGAACCGCGCCGTCGATGCGATGATCGCCGCATGTGTCGATGGCCGCGAGCGAGCACGCGCGCAAGTGTTGACGGGCGCGATCGGGGTCGAGCCGGGCACGACTTACGCGAAGCTGAGGGCCGCAAGCCGACCTTCTTTCAGCGATGCTGCCGTGTCGCCTGACCAAGGCTTCCAAGCTCAGGCAACACGGTATCGAAAATCAGCGCCTGGGCCTCGGCAGTCGGGTGAGTGCCATCGGCCTGGAATAACTCCCGTCTGCCAACCAGTGGTTCGAGTAGAAAGGGCACCAGGGCGGTATCGAGCTCTGCAGCGATCGTCGGGAAGAGATTCGCGAATTGTTGACCATAGGCCCCATAGTTCGGCGGCACCTGCATGCCGACCAGCAACACCGAGGCACCCGATTCCCGGGCCATCGAAATCATCGCGCGCAGATTCGCGTTCGTGCCTTCCAGCGGCAAACCGCGCAATGCATCGTGGCGCCGAGTTCGATGATCAGAATCGTGGGCCGATGCTTCTCGAGTCGGCCCAGGCGGGCCAGACCGTCGTCAGTGATGCTGCCGCTGATGCTGCCATTGATGAACTCCACGCCCGCGTCGTGGCGGTCGAAGTGCTGCTGCATCAGATTGACCCAGCCACTGCCGCGCTCGATCCCGTACTCGGCCGAAAGGCTGTCGCCCAGACCAGCACGCGCATCGGCCCGGCCTGCGCCAGGGCATCACGCATGCCCGGGGCTGCTGCGGCTACACTGCCCAGCAAGCCAAAAATCAGGCGGCGCCGACCGATACCATGTTCGAAGGATCGGGGTGTCGCATGCCCCAGCCGCCAAAACTGCAAGCCTTTCATGAACGCGATCATAGTCGACCATCTTAGCAAACGCGTGCAGGACGCCGGTGGTGTCCTGACCATTCTCGATGATGTTTCCTTTGATCTCGGCAAGGGGGATTCTCTGGCGATCATCGGCGCGTCGGGGTCGGGAAAATCCACCTTGCTCGGGCTGCTCGCCGGGCTGGACACGCCCAGCGAAGGTCAGGTCACGATCTTCGGCACCCGCCTGTTCTCGATGACCGAGGATGAGCGTGCCGCATGGCGTGCCCGGCATCTGGGTTTCGTGTTCCAGAATTTTCAGCTGCTGCCGCAGATGACCGCGCTGGAAAATGTCGCATTGCCCCTGGAGCTGGCAGGCGCCGATGCGCCTTTGACACGCGCCCGCGACATGCTCGAGCGCGTCGGCCTGCGCGACCGTCTCAATCATTATCCGCGCACTTTGTCGGGCGGGGAGCAGCAACGGGTCGCTCTGGCACGTGCGTTCGCACCGCGACCGGCCCTGCTATTGGCCGACGAACCCACCGGCAGCCTCGATGCCGCCACCGGCGAGCGGATCGTCGAGCTCTTGTTCGAGCTCAATGCGGATTCCGGCGCCACCCTGGTGCTGGTGACCCACGATGCGGCGCTGGCGGCCCGTTGCGGCGTCCAGATCGCACTGGCGGCTGGCCGCCTCGTGGCGCCGGCCGCGTCGGAGGCGTGATCGCGATCAGTCGCGTAGTTGCCGATGCAGCGCGGCGATCGAGGGATCGAGCGCGACCTTCATCGGGTCAGTGGCGCCGCCGAGCAGTGCCTCATGCTTGGTGGCAATCTTCTTGCCCAGCTCGACACCCCACTGGTCGAACGAGTTGATGTCGAGCAGCCAGCCCAGGGCGGCTGTCTTGTGCTCGTAGAGAGCGATCAATGCGCCGAAATGCCAGGGATCCAGACGCGGCATCAGAATCGTGCTCGAGGGTCGGTTGCCCGGATAGACCTTGTGCGGGTCATCGACATCGGCCTGACCGTGTAGCAGGGCCTCGGCCTGCGCGATGCCGTTGGCAAGCAAGCCGATCGCGCGTTCATGGGCATCGAAGCGCGCCGGTTTGACCAGAATGAACTCGACCGGCTGCGCCTGTGGCCCCTGGTGTAGCGACTGAAAGAACGAATGCTGGGCATCGGTGCCGGGCTCGCCCCAGATCACCGGGCTCGCCGGCGCTTCGAGTGGTTCTCCGTGGCGTCGAACCCGCTTGCCGTTGCTCTCCATCTGCAGTTGCTGAAGATAGGCGGGCAGCCGCGACAGCGCTTGCGCATAAGGGATCACAGCTTCCGTCTGGGCTCCCACCGCATCGGCGTTCCACAATGACAGCAGCGCCATCAGCAGCGGGGCATTACGCTGCCACGGTGTCTCACGAAAATGGCGGTCCATCGCATGCGCGCCGGCCAGCATCTGATCGAAACCCTGGCCACCGATGGCGATCGCGACCGGCAGACCAATTGCCGACCACAGCGAGTAGCGGCCGCCAACCCAGTCGCGAAACGGGAAGATCGCCTGGTCGGACAAACCGAACGCCTGCGCGCCGGCAGGATTGGCGGTGACGCCCACCAGATGGTCCTGAAGTTCATGCTCGCCGATGCCGGCATCGAGAAACCAGTCGCGTACGGCGCGCGCGTTACGCGCGGTTTCGACGGTCCGCCATGACTTGGATGCGATGATCGCAACGGTCTCGTGGGGATCGGCCCGCATGGCAATCCGGCGCCACGCTTCGGGATCGATGTTGGCCAGGAAGTGCACGGTGATCGCGGGGTCTGCGAACTCGTTCAGCGCATCGCAGGCCAGCAAGGGCCCAGTTGCGAGCCGCCGATGCCGACGTTCACGTATGTCGGATCCGCTGTCCGCGCGCCACGCAGTTCGCCGCGGCGGATTCCCGCGGCATAGGCGCGCATCCGTGCCCGCGTGTGCTCGATCTCGAGGCTGACCGGTTCGCCCTGCGCTCCCAGGCTCAGGCGCGCACCGTCCGGTGCCCGCAACGCCACATGAAAGACCGCGCGGCCCTCGGTTTCATTGACGATCTCGCCAGCGAACATGGCATCGCGCTTTTCGGCCAGGCGGGATGTCTGGACCAGACGCTCCCAGTCGGGCAGGGCGCTTTCCGGCATGCGGTGACGGCTGAAATCCAGATACAGGCCGGCCGCATGCAGCGAAAACCGCGACATCCGCTGCGGTTCATCGGCGAACAGGTCGAGGATGCGAAGCTCCCGACACTGGCGGGCTCGATCGCGAAAGGCCGCCAGGGCGTGCGGGTAGCTGGGATCGGTCTGCATGGTTTTTCCTCTAGCACGGTCCGCGAGACACTGCGCACCTTGTGTTGGTGCGTCACTCTCGCGCCGCCATTGTCCGGCAATTCCCGGGTGGGTGCAGCGTGTTGTGCGCTGCGGGCGACCCAGGCGATCCAGGCATGGGGCATGGTCGTGAGCCATGCACCTGGCAACGCTCGCCCGGGATCGCGGGCGGGCCCGAGATGGCGCTGCGCAGTGGCGCTCAGAGCGCGTTGATCACTTCCACGATGCTCTCGAGCAGGCTCTCCAATGACAAGCCGATGCCGCGGCGGTGTCCCGCGTGCCATGTCTGCGCGGCCTCACCGTGCACGACGGCGGCCAGCCCGGCAGCCTCCCATGCCGCGTATCCCTGCGCGAGCAGCCCGCCGATCATGCCTGCCAGGACATCACCCGTGCCGCCGGTCGCCAGTGCCGCGCTGCCCGTGGTGACGATGCCCCAACGACCGTCGGGGCCGGCGAGAATCGAACCGGCCCCCTTGAGGAGCGTGCATGCCTCGAAGCGAGCCGCGATCTCGCGGGCGGCGCTCAGGCGATCCCGCTCGACCTCACGGACCTCGCGGCCAAGCAGGCGCGCGGCCTCCAGCGGATGCGGTGTGAAAACCACCGCCGGCCCGCCGCGGCGTTCGCGCAGCAGCGCCGTCCAGCGTTCGCGATCCTGTTCGCCGGCCAGCAGATTCAAGGCGTCCGCATCCAGGCAGATGGGCAGCTCCAGCTCCAGCGCCCGACCGAGCAGCGAGCGTGCGGCCGCACCGGTGCCCAGGCCGCAGCCGACGGTCAACGCGCTTGCCCGCCCCATATGCGCCGAGAACTCGCTCGGCCGCTCAGCCTGCCAGGCCATGATCTGAGGCGTTGCGGTGCTGAATACCGGTCCGTCCGGACCGAGCGTTGCCGTTTTTCCCGCGCCGACCGCGCGCGCGCCCTGAGCTGCGAGCAAGGCCGCTCCCGGCATCCCGGCCGCGCCGCCGACAATCACCGCGGTTCCAAACACCCCCTTGTGCGCCACCGGCGAGCGCTCGGACAATCGGGCCCGCGCCCAGCCCTGATCGATGCGCAGGCCGTCGGCGGCCTGGGTGGGCAGTGACAGCGTTGCCAAGGTCAGCTCACCGGTCAGTTCCGGCCCGTGTCCGGTGTGCAGGCCTGGTTTGTCGGCGATCATGGTGACGGTGGCCGTGGCCCGCACGGCGCTTGCCAGGGGCCCCCCGACCAGGCTGCCTCGTTGCGCATCGAGCCCGCTCGGTACGTCGACCGCCAGCACCGGGCCATCGTAGCGGTGGGTGAGATCGGCGAAGCGGGCGCTGGCCCCCCCGAGCGGGCGGGCCAGCCCGATCCCGAACAGGCCATCCAGGAGCAACGCCGGACGGTCCTCCGGCAGGTGGCGGACGATATCGGCCAGGGGCGCGAACCCACCGCCCTGGCTCAACCAGCGGGTGTGAATCGCGGCCGCATCCGCTGCCGCCGGCGGCGCGGTGATCTCGGTCAGGGCGAACACCGGATAGCCGAGCCGGGCGAGTTTCATCAGCGCCAGCAGTGCATCGCCGCCGTTGTTGCCGGGCCCGATCGCAGCCATCACCGGCGCGCCGCGCGGCTGGCGCCGCAACAGGGTATCGGCGCGCTCACAGAGCGCCTGCGCCGCCCGATCCATAAGTTCGCCGGGGCCGCATCGGGCCTGGGCCGCACTCTCGATACCCCGAATCCGCTCGTTGAACAGGAAACCGGAGCGTTCGCGGCCGAAGGCCGACTGCCTGCTTGCGCCATCCATGCTGAAACCTCACGCATGCCGCCGATGCCGACCAAGAAACGGGTCGTCGCCCGGGGTCTGCTGGATCAGATTCCGTGGCGCGATCCGAGGCGCCTCGAGGACTGCCGCGCCTCTGGCGAGCCCGGCCGCACCGCCGCCGGCACCATAGAGCGCGGTGCCGGGACAGCCCTTACTATAATCGTGCTTTGCCCGTCGACGTCATGCCCCATTCGCTCTTGCTTCCCGGCGCAGCCGCGCTGTCGCCGTTCCGTGTCGCGCGCCTCGTGCAGGCCGCCGGCGCGTGACCCCTCGATCGAACGCTCCAGCGCCCGCCATGTCTATCTGTCTGCCTGAGCAGCCCCGCCGACGATCTCACGGCCCGGCGCCTGGCCTCTCTTCTGGAGGCCCAGCCGGCCAAGCCCTTGCCCGATGATGATTCATCCGCGCTCTATGTACTGCCGCGCCTGGGCACGATTTCGCCTTGGTCGACCAGGCCTGGATATCGCTCATCGATGCAGCTTCGATACCGTGTTGCGCATCGAGCGAGGGCTGCGCTATGAACCGGGGTTCAAGCGTGGCTTGCTGGGCCGGCGCAAGCAGGCCGTCGCCGACCTCTCTCACCTGGCCGATCTCCTTCATGACCGGATGACGGAATCCGTGCTCTATGAGCGCCCCGAAGCGGCCAGGGTGTTCGAGCCGCCGACGGCGGGACGGCTTGCACATGTCGCTCTGGGCAGCGATGGACGGGCGGCTTTGCAGCGCGCCAATCGTGATCTGGGCCTGGCGTTGTCGCCCGACGAAATCGACTATCTGGTCGAGGCCTTCGAGCGCGAGGGCCGGGATCCGACCGATGTCGAGCTCATGATGTTCGCCCAGGCCAATTCCGAACACTGCCGGCACAAGATCTTCAATGCCGACTGGACCCTCGATGGTGAGCCCGTGGCGCAATCCCTGTTCGGGATGATTCGGGACACCCACGCGGCCACACCGGCGGGCACGATCGTGGCCTACAAAGACAACGCCGCGATTCTCGAAGGCTCGACCATCACCCGGCTCGAGCCCGATTCGCCGGGCAGGGCGCGCTCGGCACGACGCGCGCAACGGCCGGTCCACCACGTCTTGAAGGTGAGACCACAATCATCCACCGCGATCTCTCCGTTCGCCGGGGCAGCCACGGGTGCCGGCGGCCGGATCCGTGACGAAGGCGCGACCGGTCAGGGCGCCGCTCACGCTACGGACCGACCAGCTACGGTCTCGCATTTGCGGATCCCGGGTTCGAGCATTCCGTGGGAGTCGCCCGATCACCCGGCTGCGCCCGCTCGAATGGCCAGCGCGTTGCGCATCATGCTCGATGGACCGATCGGTGCAGCCGCCTTCAACAATGAGGATTTCGGCAACCTAATCTGGTCGGCTATTTTCGTTCGTACGAGGCCCGCCATGACGGGCAATGGCGCGGCACTATCACAAGCCGATCATGATCGCCGGAGGTCGGCAGTATCGATGCCGGCCTGGTCCACAAACGGCCTGCCGGTGGGCAGCCTGCTGATTGCAACTGGGCGGCCCCGGCATGCGTATCGGGCTGGGCGGGGGCCGCCTCGAGCATGGTCGGCGGCAATGACGAATCCCTGGACTTCGACTGCAGCGCGGAAATCCCGAGATGTAACGCCGCGCTCAGGAGTCATCGACGGATGCTGGCGCCTGGGCGGGGGCGACAATCCGGTGCTGTCGATTCACGATGTCGGTGCGGGCGGACTCTCGGCGCAATGCCCGAGCTGGTTCTGATGCCGGCCGAAGCGCTGCTGGCCCTGGTCCAGATTCCGACCGATGATCCGTCTCTTTCGCCTGCCGAGATCTGGTGCAATGAATCGCAGGAGCGTTATGTCCTCGCGATCAAACCGGATCGCTATGCGGTGTTCGAACAGCCTATGCGCTCGCGAGCAGACACCGTTCGCGGTGGCAGACGTCACCGACGATGGCCGCCGCCTGATCGATGATCGACCGGGGCACGAGGGCCAGATGCCGGGTGGATATCGGTCTCGATGTGCTCTGCTTGGCAAGCCGCCGAAGATGACCCGCCACGGCCGTACCCGGCAGCGGCGGGTCATTGCGCCAGTCTGACCGGCGTGAGCCTCGAGGCGGCGATCATCAAGGTTCTGCAGATGCCCGCGGTGGCCGACAAGTCGTTTCTGGTCACGATTGCCGATCGTACGGTGGGCGGTCTCAGCCGTGATCCGATGGTCGGGCCCTGGCAGGTGCCGGTGGCAGACTGCGCGATCGGCCTGCTTGGCCGAGGGCGATGCCGGAAGATGCCCTGGCGATCGAGGGAACGCTCGCCGGTCGCCGATCTCGATCCTGCGGCCGCATCGCGCCTGGCGATCGGCGGGCGCTGACCAATCTTGCCGGCATCGGTTCGTTCGAGGGCGGCTGGAACGGGTAAAAGCTATCGGCCAACTGGATGGCGGCCTGGTGAACCCGGCGAGGAAGATGCCGACCTATTCCGCCCGGTCCGAGCCGCGCGCGACACCTGTATCGCCCTGGGTCTCGCGGTTCCGGTCGGCAAGGATTCCTGTCGATGCGCACGGCCACGCATAGCCGCGCCGGCGAAGCCACCACACGGTCGCCTCGCCGGTGTCGCTGATTGTCAGTGCCTGGGCGCCGGTTGCCGATGTGGGGCGGGCCATGTCACCCCGAGCTGCAAGCGGGACCAGGATTCGGTTCTGGTCTGATCGACCTTGCCGCTGGTCGGCAGCGCCTGGGCGGATCGATGTTGGCGCAAGCCATCGGTCAGCCGGGCGGCGCCGCGGACCTCGATGATCCCGCTAGCCTTATGCTTGAAAAGGCGTTGGCCGTGGTCGGCGGGCTGGTCGATGATGGCCGCGTGCTGGCCTGTCATGACCGCTCGGACGGAGGGCTGTTGGTCAGCCTGCTCAGGAAATGGCGATGGCATCCGCCTGTGGCATGTCGATCAATCTCGACATGCTGACCATCGATCCACATGCGACCGATTGGGGCGAGCTACAAGATCCGCCCCGAGCAAGTGTCGGTGCAGCGCCAGGAGCGTACGCTTGGCGCCCTGTTCGCCGAAGAGCTCTGGTCACGTGGTGCAGGTGGCCGCAGATCAGCGCGACCAGGTTCTCGGATGCCTGCAGCAGGCCGGCCTTGGCGCCTGTTCGCATGTCGTGGCTGACCCGACGACACTGACGAGATCGCAATCTACCGCGATGGCCGATGCATCTACCGTGAGCGCCGCAGCGCACGCTGCGCCGCGCCTGGAGCACGGTCAGCCATCAGATGATGCGCTTGCGCGACGATCCCGGACTGTGCGGATGAATGGCTGACGTCGGTCTGCGAAGACCGGGGCGAGCCTACGCAGCTGTGCCATTCGATCCCCAACATGACATCGCGGCGCCCATGATCAATACGGGCGCGTCGAAGGTGTGGCGATTCTTCGCGAGCAAGGAGTGAACAGCCAGCATGAGATGGCAGCGGCACTGCCGCGGGCTTTGATGCGGTCGACGTCCATATGACCGATCTGTTCGCCGGCAGGTTCTCGCTCGACGATTTCAGAGGGCTCGCGGCCTGCGGCGGCTTCTCCTACGGTGATGTACTTGGCGCCGGCCGAGGCTGGGCCGCCTCGGTTTTGTTCAATGCGGCGATGGCCGAGCAGTTCCTGCGCTTCTTCCACCGTGCGGATACCTTCTCCTTCGGCGCCTGCAATGGCTGTCAGATGCTTGCCGAGCTGCGCTCGCTGATTCCCGGCGCGGAGCACTGGCCGAGCTTCGTGCGCAACCGCTCCGAGCAGTTCGAGGGCCGTCTGGTCGAGGTCGAGGTTCTGGACTCACCTTCGATCCTGTTTGCTGGGATGGCCGGAATGCGGGCGCCGATCGTGGTCTCGAACGGCGAGGGCAGGGTGAACTGGCCGGGGCCGCAACCGGCCCAGGCAAAGCCGGTGCTGCGCTTTGCCGGCAGCCAGGGGGCGGCGGAGCAATACCCCGCGAATCCGAACGGCTCGCCGGCAGGCATCACCGGCCTGTGCAGTCTGGATGGCCGGGCCACGATCGTGATGCCTCATCCCGAGCGCGTGCATCTGAGCGCCCAGATGAGCTGGGCACCGCGGGATGCGGGCCGCTGGTCGCCCTGGATGCGGATGTTCCGCAATGCCAGGGTGTGGGTCGGCTGATGCAGCGGACAAAAAAGAGGGCGAGTAGCGTAAGGTCATCACGCGTACACGCCCCGAAATCGCGCGGTGGCTCGGGGATGCACGCCGCGCGAACTATCAACTGCTATTCTGCCGACCTGCCCGGACGGCGGCTATCGGGGAGAATTTCCAGGCATCCCAGGGAAATCCCCGATATGAGTGCTGCGAATTGATTCCAGTCAGTGTGATCCTGCCCGGCTGGCGCACCGTCGGGCCCGTGATGCGGGGCGCTCGATGATACGTCCGTCGCTGGCGGCGCTGGCCGGTCTGATGTTCGGGTCGATCGCCACGCTGATGCTCTGGGTATATGCCGATAGGCTCTCCCAGCATGACCAGGACGAAGCATTCACGCAGCGCATCAGCCATGCGCGACTGGCGGTCGATCGCGCGCTGGATGAACTCACGGGATCGCTGCAGACGATACGCAGCCTGTTCGAGGCATCCGGGCAGCTGGATGCCGAGGATTTCGAGCGTGCAATGCGATTGCGCAGTCAGCGCCTGTTCCATACCGGGGTCCAGTTCATCGGCCTGGCCTTTGCCGGGACGCCTGCCCGGGCGGACTGCACGCCAGCGCAGGGGCAACCGTGCCTGACGATCGGGCTGGCCTATCCGACGGCAACCAACGAGGTGATTCTGGGCGCCGACCCCATGACCGATTCCGCGCGGCGGATGGCCATTGCACGGGCCATCGATACCGGGCACATTTCGGTCACCGAGCCTCTGCCGTTCGCGGCCGACAACATTGCCGCACCGGGTCTGATCGCCTATCTGCCCATCTACCGACGGTCGGTCTCCCTGGCGTCGATCGAGGCCCGGCGCCGCGCGCTGGCCGCCATCGCCATGGTGTCTTTTTCGCTCGAGGACATCGTCCGCGCCGATCTGGGCGCGGGGTTTTTCAGGGTGCTCGGCTTTCGGATCACCGATCTCGGGCTGATTGGCGTGCCGAAATCGGAAGCCTCCGAAAACCCGATCGTGCTCAACGGCCCAGCGTTGATCCGTTATCACGCCACCGGCCGCGGCCCGTCCGAAATCCTGGCGGTGCGGTTGTTCCAGCGCGGATTTGCCGGGCACGAATGGCAGTACGCATTCGAGTTGCTGGCGCCGTCGCGCGCCGATGCCAGTGTGGCGACACCGCGCCTGATTCTGGTGCTCGGCGGGCTGTCCACGATCCTGCTCACGACCTTCCTGCAGTTCGTGTCACGGGCGCGAGTCAGAGCCGAAACCCTGGCCGGCGAGATGACCCGACACCTTCAGGAAAACGAAAGCCGCCTGCGTCTTGCGCTCGATGCGGCCCAGATGGGGGCCTGGAACTGGGATGCCGGCAGTGGCTTCGACGGGGACGGGCGCGCTCATGACCTGCTGTCCTTGCGCGGTCTTGCGCTTGTCGATCTTTTTGCCGATCTCGATGCCTCCGAGCGCGAGCGGGCGGTGGCGGCCATCGATCAGGCCATGGCTGGCGATGGCATCGTGAGCTTCGAGGGGCGCTTGAAGGCGGAGCGCGGCACCCGGCATATCGAACTCGTCGCGAGGGTGGCGCGGGGCGCGGACGGCCGCCCGCTGCGCGCGGTCGGTCTGGTCAGGGATATCAGTGAGCGAACCGAACAAGCCAGCGCCCGCCGTCGCCTGATGTTACGGCTGGTGACCGCGGAGGAGCAGGAACGGCGGCGTATCGCTCGCGAACTGCATGACCAACTCGGTCAGGAGATCACGGCGATCTCGTTCGGCCTCAAGCATCTTCAGGGGCTGGATGCCGAGCCGCAGGCGCGCGCCGATCTGGTGACCAGACTTCGTGAGATCGTGCAGGCGATCGATGAGCGCGTCGACCGCTTCATGCTCGATCTGCGTCCGGTGGTGCTGGACGACCTCGGCCTGGAGGCAGCCCTGCAGGCGCAGTTCGAACAGTGGGCCGGGGTGCATGGTATAGAGGTGAATTCACACTTCCTTGGGTTGCGGGAGCGGGTTCTGCCGTTCGAGGTGGCTACCACCACGTTTCGTCTGGTGCAGGAATCTTTGACCAATGTGGCCCGCCATGCTGGCGCCAGCGCCGTCGATGTGATCGTCGAGGCCGACGAACGAGGCTGCGCGTGGTCATCGAAGACAACGGCGAAGGGGCCCTGGAACCGATTACCGCGCGCCGCCAGGGTCTGGCCGGCATGCGTGAGCGCGTGGAATCATTGGGGGGCGAGTTTCGTTTCGAAACCAGCTCTGGTAGCGGATTCACGGTATTTGCCCGGATTCCTCTGGACGATGCCGACAGGAGCGGGGCGTGAATCGGGTCATTAATGTGCTGCTCGTCGATGACCACGCACTCATGCGTGAGGGCATGCGCATGATGCTCAGTCGCGAGCCGGATGTGCGGGTGGTCGGCGAGGCGGAGGAAGGCGGAGAAGGCGTGCGGCTTGCGTTGCAGCTCAGGCCCGATGTGGTCGTCATGGATCTCTCGATGCCGGGCATGAACGGTGCCAAGGCGACCGAGCGATTGCGCGAGCTCAGCCCGGAGGTGGCGGTGATCGCTCTGACCCGGCACGTGGACCAGGGCTATCTTCAACATGCGATGCGTGCCGGGGCGCGCGGTTATGTCATCAAGAAGGCCGCCGCCGAGGAGCTGCTGACCGCGATCCGTCGCGTCGCTGATGGCGAAACCTATGTCGATCCCGGGTTGGCCAGCCGCATGGTGGGCCGCATCATGAGCAGCACGCCATTCGAGCGTGATTCGGGCTCACGCCCGCTGTCACCACGTGAGGAGCAGGTGCTGCGGCTGATCGCGCTCGGCCATTCCAATGCCGAGATCGCGGCGGAACTCGGCATCAGCGTGAAGACGGTGGAGTACCAACGGGCCCGGGGCATGGAGAAGCTCGGCATCCGATCTCGTGTTCAGATCGTTCAACATGCGCTGCGCGAGGGATGGCTCGATGATGCGTGACAGGGGATGGCGCGCGCTTCGGGCGCTCGCGCTCGGATTAGCCGGCATCGGCTTTCTGACCTCGGCGTCGGCGGCCGGATCCGGCGTTGACGACGGTTCGGCTGCGAACCGCGGCCAACGACTGGTGACCATCGGATCGGGCGAGTTCGGAGGGGTGTATTTCCCGGCCGCTGGCGCGCTTTGCCGACTGCTGAATCGCGAGACGGGCAGGCATGGTATCCGGTGTGTGGCCGAGCCCTCACGCGGGTCGCTGCAGAACGTTGCTGATCTGATCGACGATCGAACCGATTTCGGCATCGTCCAGACCGATATCCAGGCCGATGCGGTGCAGGGCCGCGGTCGCTTCGCGATTCAGGGTCCGCAGCGGCAGTTGCGTGCATTGTTTGCCCTGCACGCGGAGCCCATCACGGTGCTGGCGCGACTCGACGCGGCCGGCGCCGATTTCACCGATCTGCTTGCTCACCGGGTGGCCCTGGGCCAGCCGGCATCGGGCACGCGGGCCACACTCTCGATGTTGCTCGAGGCGCTTTCCATCAAGGAGTCGGAGTTCGCCGAGGTGCGTGATTACGGCCCGCTGATGGCGGGCAATGCCTTGTGTGAGAACCGCATCGATGCCTTTGCCTACGTGGTCGGGCATCCGAACCATCTCGTTCGCGGAGTGTCCGAGAGCTGCGCGATCCGTATCGTGGCGATCCGTGGGTCCGCGGTTTCGGCCTTGCTGGCCGACCGCCCTTATATGACACCGGCGAAAGTTCCGGGTGGCTTGTATGTCGGCGTCGATGAACCGGTATCGACGATCGGCGTGCGGGCCTCGCTCCTCACCACGGAGCGAACCAGCGAGCGTATGGCCTATGAACTGACGCGCGCAGTGGGCGAGAATCTGGCCGCGCTTGGCGAACTCCATCCCGCGCTGGCCGGGCTGCGCATCGAGGATCTGCGCGCGGGCCTGACCGCGCCGCTGCATCCGGGCGCGGCCCGTTATTTCGCCGAGGTCGCCGCACGCTGACGGTGCGCATGCGCGGCGGGCGAATCCCGTAAAATCATCTGGCTAAGGGCTGGCGCGCAGCGCCGGCTCAGAACTCACCCTGGAGACTGTCCCCATGGATCTTTCCTTTTCCGCCGAAGAACAGGCATTTCGCGAGGAGGTGCGCAGCTGGCTGGCCGAAAACGTGCCGGCTGAGTCGCGGCGCAAGGTGCTCGATTACGAGGAGCTCACCAAAGACGAACTCGTGCAATGGCACAAGATCCTCGCCAACAAAGGCTGGGTGGCGCCGCATTGGCCCCTGGAGTGGGGAGGCACCGACTGGACGCCGGCGCAAAAGCATATCTTCGACGAGGAATGCGGCCTGATCGGAACCCCTCCGATTGCGCCTTTCGGGCCTGTGATGTGTGGATCGGTGCTGCTGCGATTCGGCACCGAGGAACAGAAGAAGCGATTCCTGCCGCGCATCTACAACTGCGATGACTTCTGGTGTCAGGGCTACTCGGAGCCGGGCTCGGGCTCGGACCTGGCCTCGCTCAAGACCCGTGCGGACCGGGTTGGCGATCACTACATCGTCAATGGCCAGAAGATCTGGACCACGCTGGCCCATTATGGCGACTGGATCTTCTGCCTGGTTCGAACCGATTTCGATACCGCCAAGCGCCAGGATGGCATCAGCTTTCTGCTGATCGACATGAAGACCCCGGGCATCACGGTGCGGCCGTTGATCCTGCTCGACGAAGGGCACGAGGTCAACGAGGTGTTCTTCGAAGATGTGAAGGTGCCGCGCGAGAATCTGGTGTACGAAGAAGACAAGGGCTGGACGGTCGCCAAGTACCTGCTCGGATTCGAGCGGCTCAACACCGGTCGTATCGGCAGCTCCAAACGTGAGCTGCAGAAGCTCAAGGACCTGGCCGCCAAGACCATCCGCAACGGCAAGCCCCTGCTGGATGACATGCGCTTTCGCGATCGCCTCACGAGGATCGAGGTTGAGCTGATGTCGCTCGAGGTCACGAATCTGAGCTTCATTGACGCGATGCAGCGCACCGGCCGCCCACCCGGGCCCGAGGTCTCGATGCTCAAGATCAAGGGCACCGAGATCCAGCAGGCGCTCACCGAACTGATGATGCAGGTTGCCGGCCCGCGTGTGGCGTCGTTCAAACCGATCGACTACGAAGGCTTCGATACCTTCAGTGCGCGTGCGGCACCGCGCTACTTCAACTATCGCAAAACCAGCATCTATGCTGGTTCGAACGAGATCCAGCGCAACATCATCTCGAAGATGGCGCTGGGGCTCTGACGCGCGCTGCCCTGACAAGGACGAATTCGATCATGGACTTTCAGTTTTCAGAAGAACAACAACTGCTCGCTGACTCGGTGAAGCGCTTGATTGAGCGCGGCTACGATTTCGAGGCCCGCAAGCAGTTCCTGCGCTCCGAGGCCGGTTACTCGGCGGACGCGTGGAGCGCGCTCGGCGAGATGGGTATCTTCGCCCTGCCGCTGGCCGAGGACAGTGGCGGCTTTGGCATGGGCGTGATGGGCATGGTGCCGATCATGGAGCAGGTCGGGCACGGGCTGCTGCTCGAGCCCGTGGTGGCGACGCTGGTCGGCGCAAAGTTGATCGAGACGCTCGATGCCCAGGGGCAGTCCGAACTGCTGGGGCAATTGGCGCAAGGCCAGTGCCGCCTGGCGGTTGCGCTGCAGGAGGCGGGTGGCTCTGTCGATGCGGCGTCCATCGCCATGTCGGCCACCCAGGATGGCGGCGCATGGCGGCTCAGCGGCGAGAAGATCATGGTCAGCCATGCACCGATGGCCGAGCGTATCGTTGTCTGTGCCCGGGTCAGTGGACAGACGGGCGACGCTTCCGGGCTCGGTGCGTTCCTGGTCGATGCAGGTGCGGCCGGGCTGACGCTGCATCAGATGCGTACCGTCGACGGCTATCGGGCGGCTGACATCTCGTTCGAGAACGTCGCTGCGCAGGCGGTGGGTGAGCCAGGCAGCGCGGGTGCGGCAATCGAGGCGGCGCTCGACTACGGCAATCTGCTGACCTGTGCGGAGGCGGTCGGCGCGATGGATTCCGCCAATGCCGCCACGCTCGAGTACATCAAGCAGCGCAAGCAGTTCGGTGTGCCGATCGGCGCATTCCAGGCGCTACAGCATCGGATGGTCGATATGACCGTTTCCGCGCAGCAGGCGCGCTCGATGCTGTACAAAGCCTGCGATGCATTCGACGCCGCGGCCAGTGGCGGGCTCGATGCACGTACCCGCCAGCGCATGGTCTCGGCCGCGAAGATCAAAGTCGGCGATGCCGCAAGGCAGATCGGGCAGGATGCCATTCAGCTGCACGGCGGGATGGGCATGACCGACGAAATGAAGGTCAGTCACACGTTCAAGCGCCTGACGATGATCTGCCAGCAGTACGGCGATGTCGATCATCATCTCGAGCGCTTTGCGGCCACCGACGGCTGACGCGCCGCCTGCGGATCGGGCTCGGGCGGGCGGCCGCTTCGCCCGAGCCGCTGCAGGAGCTGGTTTCTCAATGCCACGGCCGCCGCGCCGGGGCGCTCGGCGCTCAGCAGATAGACGTCCACGCTGGGCAGCGCCGGCAACTCGCCCTGATACGCATACAGATCGTGCGCCTCGCCAACGGCTGCCGGCAGTGCTCCGACTCCGATGCCGGCGGCAATCGCTTCGATCGCACTCGCCAGCGACCCGCCTCGCAGTGCGAGCGTACAGGGCCGGTTCTGGCCTTGCGCGAGTGCACGCGCTATCGCCTGACGCGCATTGTCATAGGGCGTTTCGACCAGGGGCAAGGCAAGGCCGTGCGCGGCGTCGGGCGCGCGCCCGAACCAGCGCATACGCTCACGCCGCACGAGCCGGCCGCGGCTGGCATCGGCAGGATTCATCACCAGCATCAGGTCCAGGCCGTTTGCCGCGAACATGCGATCGATCTCTCCGGCCTCCGCCAGATGCACATTCAGCGTGACCTCCGGATGACTGCGCGCAAAGCGAGCCACGGCATCACTGAGCGCGAACGCCTGCCAGATGACTTCGGTGGTGCCAAGGCCGATGGTTCCACCGAGGCGGGCATCATCGACCCGGGCGGCCGCCACCATGTGCAGTTCGACGATCTCCTCGGCGATGGGCAGCAGTCGCTCACCAGCCGGTGCCAGGGCCACACGTCTGGTCGAGCGCTGGAACAGGGGCTGGCCCACGATCTCCTCGAGCCGCGCGATCTGCGAGCTCACCGTGGACTGACGCGTGCCGAGAGCGGCAGCCGCCTTCGAGAAGCTCTGATAGGTGGCCACAAGCACGAAGGCCCGTAGCGCCGATGGGGAAGCGTCCAGCATCGAGAACCTCGCGAGTCGTTGGCGTCAATGACGCCGATTGAACGCGTTCTGCGGATGATAGCGTAGACGCTGTTGACTTCCGATCCGTTCAGAAGAGGCTGCTCAGGCCTGCTGCCCGTCGGCGCGCCGCTGATTGCTCATGCGGACGGGATGAAGGTGTCATCGTCCTGGTGTTTGCGCTCGAAAATCAGGAAATCATAGTAGCCGCATTTGTTGCCGTTCGGATATTGCCGGCAGACGGAGGGGCGCGCCTTGTAGATCGTGCAGCGCCGCTCATCGGTATCGAAAAACCGGCAGATGCTGCCGTAGACCTCGTCCTTTCGATGGCGCAGGATGCGCTCGTCCGGCGTGTACCAGCGGAAATACTTCTTCTCGGCCTCTTCGAAGCTCATGTCGAAGTGGCGGGCGATCCGCTTGACATCACTGTCCTTGGCCTCGATCCGATCATAGGAGCAGCAGTAGCCGGGGCACTTTGCACAGTCGTAGCGAATTTTCTTGTCGGCCATCGGGCAGACTCCTGAACGAACTTTATCCAGCGTTCAGTGTAGCGATCGAGATGTGAGTCCCGCGTTGTTTCCGTGGTGTGGATCACCCACTCGGGGCCGATTTAATGCGTACCCGATCGCTCGTGTCATGACTCAGGAGCCCGCCCCGTTTCGGGCCAGCCCGAAGGGTTCGGCCCTCGCGCAACACGATGCGATCTTTTGATTCGGGAAACTATGAATCGATCGGTAGTCCGCGACGCAGCATGCGACGCATGAAGCGCGCCGGATCGATCACACGCTGCAATTCGCTACCAAGCAGGCTCGGCCCGGCATCGAGACGATCGACGATCAGTGCCGCTGCCAATACTGACCAAAGTACGCCGCGCGAGCCAAAGCCGCCGATCAGATGCAGGCCATCGAGACGGGGCAGGGCGAGGCGGTCATTGCGTCGCCAGGGCATGGGATCCTTTCGCAGCGGCCGGGCATCGGGCACCGCTCCGATCCATGGCAGCCGATCCGGCGAGACGTGGCGCAAACCAACCGTGGCGGCCCGCACCTGTGCGTCCGCGGGGGCGTGTTCGAGCATCTGCGACAGGCGCCGTAGATTGCCCTCGTCATCCGTCGGATCGGGGTCGGTCAAGTCGCGTTCGTCGTAGCTGGCGCCTAGCAGCGTCCGACCGTCATCGAGCGGACAGGCGTAGGCGCCGGCTCCGATGACGGTCTGTAAGCCGCGCAATGATGCGGTCTCGATGATCGTCGACTGCCCGCGTACCCGCCGGCATGGAGGCGCCCACTCCAGCAGCGGCGCGCCGCCATCGCCAGGGGCGAGAATCACGATGTCCGCCTCGTGCAGCGTGCGGCCATCTGCAGCCACCAGCAGCCAGCCCGTCTCAGTGCGTTGCAGCCGGCTCACTTTGCCCGGCACGAGGGCGACCGGCCCGGCCCCTGCCTGCCCGCCGGCTTCAAGCATCGGTACCTCGGGCACCATCAGAGCCCCCTGGCGCAGCCCGATTCCGGCCAGCGAACCGGCTTGCGCTCGTGTGATCCAGCGGGCAAACGCTTCTGGCAGACCGGCTGTCATCGCGAGGTTCTGCAGACGCTCGGCATCGCGGGCATCGCGCGCCACGATCAGGCGTGTGCGGAATTTGCTGCGCAGCCCACGCGATCCAGCCAGCGCCAGTTCGAACGCCGGCACCCGCAAGGTCAGGTCTGCCCATGCGGCCAGACCCGCGCGGCACAGGCGGGAGAGCACATTGTCATCGGGCGAGAGGTGCGGATGGGCGGCCATCGCCGGCTGCAGCGACGGCGCCCGACCGCTCTGCAGGGGGCCGCCGATCCAGGTCGGCGTACGTCCGGCATCGTGCAACAGACGGGCCGCCATCGCGCCCGCGAGACCCGCGCCGATCACGGCCACGCGCGATGCTCGTGGCGCGGCGAGTGGCGGCGGGGGGTCGCGGCGTCGCCGGCGAGGTGCGAATCGGGCACTCAGGGCATGACGCTTGCCAGCGAATCCCGGGCGCCGAAGCACCTCGAAGCCGGCCTCCTCGAGCGCCGCTCGCACCGAGACAGCCGCGCTATAGCTGGCCAGCGTGGTGATGCCGGGTCTGCACCATCTGGCCAGTGCGCGCATGACCTCTGCGGACCACATGCGCGGATTTCGGGACGGATTGAAGCCGTCGAGGTAGATGACATCCAGACCGCAATCCAGACTGCTCAGCGCGGGTTCGATGTCGTCCAGAATCAGCGTCAGCGTCAGATCGTCCGGCAGAGAGATTCGATGGCGGCCGCGTGTCGCGGCGCGCGGCCAACCCTCGAGGAGGCGACGCTGGAAAGGCCCATCCAGATCCCAAAGCCGCCAGACGCTGACGAGCTGTTCGCGCGTCGGCGGACTGGCCTCGATGGCCAGATAGTGCAGGGCTCCCCGGTGCCCGATCCGCCGTTTGGCCTGCCAGGTGGCAAAGAGATTGACGCCGAATCCCAGCCCGGCCTCCAGCACGGTCAAGCGCGCATCGCCAGCCAGGCGGGCGGCAATGCCGCTGCCGTCGATGAACACATGATGAGCCTCGGCCAGTGCGCCCTCACGGCTCTTGTATATGTCGCCATAGGCCATGTTGACCGGATGACCCGCCGCGTCATGCGCCAGGCAGGGGGCGGCGAGGCCAACCGGGCGGCCTGCCGCCCGCCCGCCTTCCGGTTCAGCCATCTCGCGCGCCGTTTGCATGGCCGGCCCGTCGGGCAACGTGGCGGTCAGTCCTTGAAATGATAGTGATCGCGGTTCAGCACCGCGCCGATCGCGGTGACTTCGTCCGGGAACAACGACAGGCCGAGTTGGGTATTGCAGTACTCGACCATACCGCGCAGGAAGCCCGCGGTATTGATCCGTCCCGCCGGGTTGTAGATCGCGCTGCCGTCTCCGCCAACGCGGCGGACATGACAGCTCGTGCATTCATGTTGGGCGATAAGCTCGGCCCCCAGAGTCAGATCGGCGTCGGCAAAGATTGCCGGTGTCTGCGCGCCTGGGCTGCTGCACCAGAGCAGGGTGAGCGTCATGCCGGCCAACTGCATTTTGCTTCGCATGATGATGATCCTCCTCCCAGCGGATTCCCGGCCCGCCGCGACGGTGGTGTGCGGCGATGCATCGACGTTGCCGGTTGCGTCTCACAGAGCACGGCGGCGACATTGCGAACGCAAGGATACCGGCTTTGGTGTTCTTGCCAAGCCAGGCACGCCCGTGTCGGCCGCGTTGCCAACGGCGGAATCCCGGGCAAGGTGTGCGATCATCGCCCAGGGGTTCGCGACGACGCTTTCGGTCGGCCGGGGTGCGGCATGCCATCGCTGACAAGACGCTGAATCGTGAACATCGTTTATCAGCCATGCGCCAACCGGGGGTTGTGATGTCTCGCTCAACAAGTTTTCGTTTGCTGTCCCGCGCACTGATCGTTGCCGCGGTGGTTTGGATTGCCGGCTGTGGCGAAGATGATCCCGTCGCGGGCGATGTCGTCGAGAAGCAGGCGGTCACGCTGACCGGTGCGAGCAGCGCCTCATCGGTCCAGCGAATCGTTTATCGGATGCCAGCGGTTGGTGGCGGCCTGCATGACGCCAAAGCACTGGTCATGATTCCGGCCGGGCCCGCGCCCTCGGGCGGTTGGCCCGTGCTCGCCTGGGGTCATGGCACCACTGGGATCGCAGACGCCTGCGCACCGTCCGCAACGGCCGACCTGGCCGGGTATCTGCCATATCTGAATGCGCTGGTCGCTCAGGGCTATGCGGTTGTGGCGCCCGACTATGAAGGTCTGGGGACCAGCGGCCTGCATCCCTACCTTTCGCTGGCAAGCGAGGGGCGCAGCCTGGTGTATGCGGTGCTCGCCGCCACACGTGGATTCGGCTCCCTGTCGACCCGCTATGCGCTGATCGGGCACTCACAGGGCGGCCATGCCGTGCTTGGCGCCGCCGATCTCGCCGGCGAAGTGAGCGGGCTCACCCTGGTCGGCACCGTCGCCATAGCCCCCGCATCGAATATCCGCGCCTCTGGCGATCAACTTCAGGCCGTGATCACGAACAATGCCGCGCCGATCGGAGACCGTGTGGCGGCGGGAGTCGGACGGCTGCTTTTCTCATCCCTGATTCTCGGTGCGATTCCGGCGACGGATGCGAGCTTCGATCCTGCCAGCGCGTTTGGTTCGCAGGCGAGCAGCCTGGCTTCGGCCGCAGTCAGCCAGTGTCTCACTGATCTCAGCAACACGATCGCGCCGCTGGTACAGGCGGAAGTCACGACCAACGGATCGATCGATGCGCTGCTGCCGCCGGCCTCACTGAACATCCCCGCAGTCAGTCAGTATCTGCAGAACAACGAACCGGGAACCCGCGCGATCGCGAAGCCCGTGCTGTTGTTGCAGGGCTCTGCCGATACCACCGTGTTCCCGGCCTTCACGCAGTTGCTGAACAACACCATGACCACGGCGGGAACCAGTTCCAGCTATACCGAGTTTGCCGGCGAAACCCACTCGTCGATCGTGCAGGCGAGCGCGGCAGCGGCGCTGGCCTTCCTGGCCACTTCTTTCGCGACTCCCTGATCGAAGAAAGGATTGCCGTCATCTCGCGGCGCACCGGTCTCGAATCCCTCGGATCCGGACCGCGCTCGCCGCTCCTCACGGGGGAGAGCCGGCCCGCGGCGCGGGTCGGTCAGCCCCGGCAAGCGTTTGTTCAGAGTCTGTTTTGATGAATCGTGTCTTTTCCTGGTTTGCGCTCCTTCTGCTGATTTTGTTTGGCGCGATCATCGTCGTCGCCTGGCAGCCAGGCCTGGCGCCGGGGCCGCTCGCGCCAATCGCTTCCTGGCTGAACAACACGCTCGATCAGGCCTTGGGCGAGCGCAGCTCTTCGGTGCGCCCGAGCAAGCGCCCGTCCTTGGCCGAGACAAGTCCCGCCACTGGCATGCCGATGGCGCGCGTACCGGCGGGTAGCGAGGCCAATATCGGTCTGGGTGAAAGCAACCGTGCGGATGCGCTCGGCCGAAACCGGGTGGCGCGTGTCGCTGTCGACGAGAGCGGCCGGGTCCGGATCGAGGCTGCGGACGACGTACCGCCGGATCCCGCCGCCGCGGGCATCCTCGAGCCCGGCGCTGTCATCAATGAGCCGGTTGCCGGCTTGCCTTCGCGGGTAGTGGAGCCGCTTGCCACTGACCAGGGCGCGGAACGGCCGACGCAGACTGCAGATTCGGGGGATACGCGCGTCACCGAACCCGCGTCGGGCCCGTCGTTGGCTGCCAACGCACCGGCAGCAGGCTCCGAACAATCGCCCGGGCCGGTTACCGCCGGCGCGGATGCACATCGCGAGGCTGGCATGGCCGCACTGGCAGCCCTCGCCGCCGGCAGGCTCGATGGCAGCGCCCCGCCCGCCAGCCCGCCTGCATTGACCGAGGGGGGGCAGAGCAGTGTTTCCCCACCGTCGGGCGCTGCATCTGTCGCGAGCACCGGTCAGCCCCCTCGGGGCGCCGATGCTCCCGCCGCTGCTGAGGGCACGGCGCTGGCTGATTCCGGAACCCGGGTCTCGGAAGACGCTGCCGTCGGTTTGGCACAGCGCGCCTTCAGCACGCTCGAAAGGGCAGCCAGTCTCGCCCTGTCCGCGGCCAGGGAGGTTCTGGCCGGCCCTGATGCTCCGGCACCTGTACCGCCGCTTGCCAGCGGCGAAGCCCGATCTGACGCACCGGCCGATGCTGGCGGGGAGCCACGCGCGGGCCCGGCATCGATCGCCAGTCGTGCGGCGCAAACCGATCCGCCGACTGCGGCCGAGCGCGCCGGGCCCGATCCGAACCCTGCGCTGGCAGCGACCACCGCCGGGTCGGTCGTTGAACAGGCTCGAGCACCGATCGCGGCAATTACGCTGCCGGATCGCGCCAGCCGTTCAGAGGGGGCGGCCGACGTACCCGGCCAGAGCATCGGCGCGAGCATGGCCTCCGCCGCGGCGCCCGGTGCCCCCGCAACGACGCTTGCCCAGCCTGCCGATCGAGGCGCGTCTGGCGACACGGGCCTCGCAATGGCGGCCGCCACGGATCCCGCAGCGCGCGCAGCGGCGAACGGCTCTGGCAGGCAGAAGACGCTGCCGGGGGAACAGGGGGGCCTCGCCGCCGAAGTCCGCCGTCTCGCGCGAACCGAGAGCGAGCAGATGGCCCTGGCGCGAAGAGAAACCAATCGCTTGATCGCCGCGGCCACGAACGTGGCCGGCGATCCGCCGCGGCGGGTGCTGGGTATGATTGAAACGAACCCCCCCGGCGACCCCGCGCCGGTAGTCGCCGGAGCTGGCGCGAAACCGGGCCCAACACCGGGCCCGTCATCGCCTTCGCCGGCCGGGGCACCTGCACTCGCGCTTGCGCCGACGCCTCTGGCATCGCCAATATCCGCGGAAAACCGGGCGCGTCTGGGCAGCGTGCTGCCACCGGATGCGCCGCTTCCCGCCGCAGCCAGCACGCCGGAAGCCAAGGCGCAGGAGGCGACTATCCTGAACTTCCTCGAAGGCAAGGTGGTCGAGTTTCAGGTGGGACGTGATCAGCTTACCGCCAATGGGCGCGCGGCATTGAACGACCTGAGCAAGATCATCAGGAAGAACCGGGATACGCTGATCATTGTTCAGGGCCACACAGACAGTGTCGGAGACAAGGCGAGCAACCTGGAACTTTCGGGCGCCCGCGCACTTGTGGCGCGCGACTATCTCGTCTCGCTGGGGGTCGATCCCGCGCGTCTGTCCGTACAGGGTTTTGGTGAATCCAAACCCATCGCGACAAACCGGACCGACGAAGGCCGGCGTCGCAACCGTCGCATCGACTTTGCTGTTCGTGAACGACGTTGACAAACCGTTCATGCGCTATCAGCGGCCGAATGTTGGCTGATTGCAGCAACATTTGCGCGCGAGCCACGGCTGGCTCAAGCTGTATGGCATCATTTGCACGATGACCGCAACCGAAGCCAGGAACAACGCCAAACAGACCGGTCCGATTCAGTTCACCACACTGAATCGGTGGCGGCGCGAGCGCGCCATGCTCGAGGTCTTTCTGGTCAATGGCCAACGCCTGGTGGGGCGGGTACGTTCCTTCGATCGTTTCTCGATGTTGCTGGATATGCCCCAGGGCGGCTGCTTCGTTTTTCATCACACGGTCAGCACCATGCAACCCGCCGGCAAGGGGCGTCGGCCGGCGCCCGGTGGCAAGCCGCCACGCCGTGAGGGCGCCTATGATGGTCCGCCCCGGGCAGCGCCGCGCGAGCGCCGCGCACCGATGTCGGACCCGCTTGCCGCACGGCACGAACCCCGGCGTCCCGCTGCGGGCGCTGCGGTGCCCGAGGTCAAGGTGGTAAGACGAACCCGCCGCATCATCCAGCGCGACGATGAATGAACCCTGTCGCGGCTCAGCCGGATTTTTCGCCGTATCACGGCTTGTAAAGCCAAAAGGTGTAACAATTCACAGAGATCGGTTACCAAACCGACCGTCCGTCGCGTAAGAACTTCCGACAGACCTGGATTCGTCAGGTCTGCCCCCCTTCAGTCGCCAATTTTTCCGTTACCATCGGGCCCGTCCCTGATGCCTAACAAGCGATTGGAATGTTCTACTCCAGACGCCAAATTCTGAGTCTTGCCGCCGTCGGTACCGCCGGCATGCTGGCTAGCCCGCTCGCCCTGGCCACGGCCCGGGGTCATGTCGGCCCGCGCGCGCGTCGGTTGCGCCTGTTCAATCTGCACACCCACGAGGCCTTCGAATGCGCGCTCGAGCCTGGCGAGATGCCGGCCCGGGAGTTGCTCAAGACCTTCGACTTCTTCATGCGTGATCACTATTGCGGTCGGGTCGGCAACATGGATCCCTCGCTGATCGAACACATGATGACGCTGACCGAGGCGCTCGAAGCGCCTGGTGAGATGATCCACGTGATCTCCGCGTATCGTGCGCCGGCCACCAACCGGATGCTGCAAGAACGCGGCAAGAAGGTTGCGCAACACAGCCTGCATCTGACCGGGCAGGCCATCGACATCCGTATGCCGGATGTTGCCTTGCGCGATATTCGCGATGCCGCCTTGGATCTGCGGGTCGGCGGAGTGGGTTACTACCGGAAATCGAATTTCCTGCATTTCGATACCGGTCGCATTCGTCGCTGGTAAGCCGTCGTCGAATGACAAACGCCGGGATTTCCGTCCCGGCGTTCCTCATAGGCAAGTCATCCGAGACTCAGGCAGCGTTGGTCTGCTTGGCCAGGTTCTGGATCCAGTCACGTGCGAGTCGGGTCGCGGCCTCGTCGGGCTCTTCGCCGGGGCGCTGCCACCGTGCCACGAGCGTGCCAACCTTCGCGTCGAGTCCATAGATATCCTGGTGAAAGCGGATCCGTCCGTCGTCGCCGACACTTGCTGTCAGATAGGTCAGCGCCACGGTCACCGGTTGCGCCGGCTGGATCACGGTCTGACGATTGCTCTTGAGCGCGGCGTCGATTTTCTCGGGTGTCCACTGCGGGTCATTGGCCAGCATCAGTTCGGTGAGCGCGATCGGCTTCTCCACACGCACGCAGCCATGGCTGAAGTCGCGACGGTCTTCGGCGAACAGGTCGCGACGAGCGGTATCGTGCAGGAAGATCGCGCGACGATTCGGCAGTACGAATTTCACCTGACCAAGCGCGTTGCCGTCGCCGGGCAGTTGGCGCAACCGCGCCTTGCCGGAGCGCAACTCGCGGATGATGGCGGCATTCACCTGCTGCGTGGTGCGACCGCGGCTGCGAACCACCTGCATGTTCTTGCGCACCAGGTAGCCGGCATCCCGACGCATATGCGGCAGGATCTCGTTAAGCATGATGTCATGCGGCACGTTCCAGTACGGGTTCAGTTCGACGCGGGTGACCTGGCCAACGAACAGAGGGGTCTGCGAGGCGCCCGAGCGGCCCACGACAACCCGGCTCTCGAGATCCACGGTGTCAGCGTTGCCACCCGCCTGCAGGCGGAACTCGGGCAGGTTGACCAGCACGAGCGGACCATTGTCGCCACGCGGCAGCCAGCGCAGCCGCTCCATCGACATCTCGATCTGGGCGATCCGGGCCGCGATCGGCGTGTTCAGTTCTTCCCGTGTCTTGGGACCGAGGACCCCATCGGCCTCCAAACCATGGCGAGCCTGAAAGCGCTGCAGCGACGCCGCAAGCAATGAGTCGAAGTACTGGTCATTGCGCGTCTGGTCATCGAGTTGTTCGCCCAGATCCACCGCCGGCTGATGATCGCCCAGGAAGCGCAGTCGCGCCCGCAGTGCGCTCACGCGGGTGTCGATCTCTCCGGGTCGAAGGGTGCTGCCGCTCAGCGTGCGCTCGTCAGCGGCGATCATGGCTTCGGACGCCGCCAGCGCGCGACTCCCGTCAAGCGCTCGTTGCAGGGCGAGGTAACGCGGGTCGGAGGATGCAACGGCGGTCTCCAGAGCCGAGATATCGCCTTCGGACCATGCTTGTCGAATCCGCTCGAGCATGCTGGTCCGCGTCTGCGCCTTGAAGATGCCGTGCATGGCGGCGGCGTTCAGGCTACCGAAGCGAAGATGACCGAGAAAGCAGTCGAGCGACGCGGTCAGTTGCCGGTTGAAGGCGTCGGCGCGCGCCTTTGAGACCTTCTCGGCCCGGGTCAGGCGGTAGGCACGACGTGCCAGCGTGGTGGTCGCGTAGTCTTCCGAACGAAGTCCGTGCGTCGGCGCCCTCAGCAGCAGGTTCAGAGCCGCCGGCGTGCGGGCATCGAGCCTATCCTCGCCGTACCAGGGGAGAACTGCCTTGCCGGGCAGCGATCCGGCATCGGTGCACTCTGCCAGTGCAGCCTGGGCGCCCGTTGTCTGGCTCAGCGCGACCGCCATGGCCGCGAGGGCGAGCAGGCGACGGGTACGGGGGAACTGGGGGGCGCTGAGGCGCAGCGGAAGCGTGTTTTTGGCGGCCATGCTCGGTGAGATTCCGGTTCAGGCCCGCGATCTGCGGGCCGACCTGCTCACTGTATGAATGGCCGACGTTTGGTTCCGTTAACTATTTCGACATCGAGCGCGCGGTACGCCCGCAATTTCGCTGCTTTGTGAACTGGTTCACGAAAATCGGCGCTGCCAGCCGGCATTCGCACACAGATAGGCTCAGCCTGCTGCCGAGGCAAAGTCGATGAACCAGTCGATGCTGGCCGGATTGGCCATCGCGTCACGGTTCAGTGCCTGCTGCGGGGAATGACCAAGCAGGATGCGCTTGACCGGAACCTCGAGTTTCTTGCCAGACATGGTGCGCGGGACCTCCCTGATGGCGATCACATCGTCCGGCACGTGGCGCGCGGAAAGCTGCTCCCTGAGCGCCGAACAAATGCGCCTGGCGAGTTCCGGCGGGACCTGCCCCGCAGAGTCTCTCAGGACGACGAACAGAAGCAATCGGGAGGCTTTGCCAAGGTACTCCAGATCGATCACCAGCGAATCGAGAATCTCGTCGAAACCTTCCACCACCCGGTACAACTCGGCGGTCCCCATGCGGATGCCATGCCGGTTGATGGTCGAGTCAGAGCGCCCATAGACCACCGAGGTCACCGCCTCCGGCCGCTCGAACAGGGTCAGCCAGTCGCCGTGGCGCCAGACGCCGGGCCATGGTTCGAAGTAGCTCGTGCGATACCGCTCGCCATCATCATCGCCCCAGAAGCGCAGGGGCATGGACGGCATGGGTTGTGTGACCACCAGCTCACCGACTCGCCCGAAACCCGCCTGACCCTCGTCGTCGAAGCTCTGAACCGCGCACCCCAGGCTACGGCATTGCATCTCACCGGCGCGCACGGGCAGGGTCGCCGACGCGGTGAGGAATGCCGCCAGCGGGTCGGTGCCGCCGGAGATCGAGGCCAGCAGCAGATCCTGTCCGACGTGCTCATAGATCCACTGGTAAGCATCGACACTCAATGGCGAGCCGGTCGCGCCAAGCGTGCGCAATGCCGACAGATCGAAGCGACGCGCGGGCTCGACCCCGGCCTTCATGTTAAGCGCCAGGAAAGCCGGGCTGGTGCCGAAGAATGTGGCCTTCTCCTGCGCCGCAAAATGCCACAAGGTATCCAAGTCCGGATACCCCGGATTGCCGTCGAAATGCAGCGCGGTGCAGCCCCGGGCGAGGGTGCTCAACCAAAGATTCCACATGATCCAACTGGTCGAGGAAAACCAGAAGAAGCGGTCGTCGCGGCCCAGATCCAGGTGCAGCGCATTGCCCTTGAGGCCCTCCAGCAAGGCGCCGCCGTGGCCATGCACGATGGCCTTGGGCATGCCGGTCGTTCCGGACGAATAGACCACCCAGAGCGGATGATCGAAGGCCACCTGCTCGTACACCGGGATCGCCGGCTCGGCAACCGCCTGCGACCAATGCAGTATCCGCACTGCGCCTGCCGTCGGCGCTTCGAGCGCCGCATCCTGATCCAGATACGGTACGAGGATCACCGCGCGAAGCGAGGGCAGGGCGTCGATCAGGTCGCGCACGATGGCTCGTCTGTCATAGTCCTTGCCACCGTAGCGGTAGCCGTCGACCGCCACCAGCACAGTCGGCGCGATCTGGCGAAAGCGATCGAGCACACCCACGGAGCCCATGTCGGGCGAACAACTTGACCAGACCGCGCCGATGCCGGCGCTGGCCAGGACCGCGACCGCGGTCTGAGGGATGTTGGGCATGTAGGCGCACACCCGGTCCCCGGGGCGCACACCGAGATCGCGCATCGTGTTCATCAGCGCACCGGTCTGGCCGGCAAGATCCGCCCAGGACACCGAATAGCCCGGCACTGTCTCGGAGCGGAACACCAGGGCGGCCCGCGTTTGTGAATCGGCCTCGGTCGAGCGGGCCAACAAATGTTGCGCATAGTTGAGTCGTGCGCCCACGAACCACTGCGCGCCGGGCATGCGCCGTTCGCGCAGAACCTGTTCGTAGGGCTGGCTTGCTTGAATCTCGAAGTAGTCCCAGATTGCCGCCCAGAATTCCTCCAGGGAGTCGGTCGACCAGCGCCACAGAGACTCATAGTCGCCGAAGTGCTTGCCGCGGGTTTCCCCCAGCCAGCGGGTGAAATGGGTGAGATGCGCCTGGCTCAGGCGCTCGGGGCCGGGGCGCCAAAGGATGGCGGGCGGGTTGCTGGTGTCGGTCATGGAAGTCGGGCGGTCAGGCGCACGGGGGAAAATCCGGGAAGGACATTGTGCCGCGCCTGCATTTCGAATGGCAGACGCTTGAAAGCCGGATGAGGTGCCCATAGATGGGGGATTCGAGGGGGAAACCTTGCTCACCGGCGAGCACCTTTCCCGCCTCGCCGATGTGTTCCTTCAGGAGACGAACATGGCCCAGATGAGCACCGATCCACGCCACCGGCCGGGCGCCGATCTGCAATCGGCGGCACTGCTTGCCGCCACGCTCGAGCGCCTCGAGCGGGCTGGAGGTGCCCTTGACCCTGCCCAATACCGACTGCTCGCGCAGCGCCTGGGCGAGCAACTGCGCTCATTGGAGGGACATCCCCGCCTGCGGGCGCTGCTCGAGAGATTTCCGTCGGCCGCGGATCTTTATGAGAACCTGCAGTATGCAAACGCTGGAATGTGTTTGCATTCGCTGGAGCAATCGCTGTCCGCCGAGGTGAAAATGCGCATGGCGATCGATCAGGCCGCACGCCGCAACTGATCCGAGGCCGTTTGCGAGACTCCGATGCCGGCCTTGCTTAGCGCCGCCCGGAAGTTCAGGCTACCATTGCGCTCGAGCCGTCGGACGTCTTTGCACGCCACTGGGCTCTCCCCCAGCCTGTCCGACCGGATCGATGATTGCCGAGTTTCGTTGTTATCTCTGCGCTGGTGGCAATGGCCGCCAAGTGGCACGTTCTGATGCCAAGACGCGCGAACGGCTTCGCGTGATGCAGTGCGCCGGCTGTGGCCTGGTTCAGCAGTTTCCGCTGCCAGAGTCGCGGGAGTTGCATGTCTACTACTCTCACCACTACCGGCTCGATTACAAGCGTGTGCTGCAACCACGGCCCAAGCATGTGTACCGGGCCGGACGGGCGGCGCTCGACAGGCTTTCGTTCCTCGCCAGTGCGGGTGTTACGGCCGGGCGCCTGATCGATGTCGGCGCCGGCGGCGGTGAGTTCGTGTTCATGGCCTCCCGCAAAGGCTTCGACGCCTGCGGCGTGGAACCGAATCTTGGCTATTCGGCATTTGCGCGGGACGCCTACGGCGTGCGGGTCGATACGGCCGAGGTTGGCAGCCTTGCGGCTGGCAGCGCCGATGTGGTCACGATGTTTCACGTGCTCGAGCACATCGCCGACCCGCGCGCCGCACTCGAATCGATCTGGCATGCGCTTGCACCCGGCGGCCATCTGTTCATCGAGGTGCCGAACATTGCCGCGGCCGACGCCTCGCCCCACAACATCTATTTCAAGGCCCATCTTTTCTACTTCAGTGCCGCCACCCTGGCGGCACTTGCGCACGAGCGCTTCGAAACGCTGGCCAGCGACGATCGCGGCAATCTGCTGATGTTGCTCAGGCGCCGCGACACGCTGGTCGAACGCGCGTTGCCTGCGGCGGAATCGGTCAGCCAGGCCATTCGCCGCCTCGACGAAAAAGGCTGGCTCGAGTACATGATCCGTGGCCAGGGCTGGCGTAAGCCGATATCGCGCTGGCAGCGGCATCAGGTGGAGGCGCAGTACCAGTCCGTTGCCCCAAGGCAGATTCTCAGCTCGCTGCTCGAGCCCTGAGCGGCGGCCTGCGGCGTCACCCTGACGCCTGGCGGTCAGCTGCGGCGGTTCAGGCTTGCGATCGGCTGCGTCGCAGGTTCTCGCGCTGCATCCAGAGCACGCCGGCCAGCACGATCGCGCCGCCGACCAACTGCGAGGCCAGCGGCCAGAAGCCGAACAGCAACGCAACCAACACGCCAAACACCGGCACCATGTTCTGCCACAGCGAGCCATTGGCCAGTCCGAGGTGACTGACGCCGATGTTCCAGAGCATGACCCCCATGCCTGTTGCCAGGACCGCCGTCATCATCAGCCAGAGCAGCGGCAGCCCGCTTGGCATCGCCGAAGGCGGATGAACCAGGCCGGTGCCGGCCAGCGCAAGCCAGATCAGACTCGCCCAAAGGCCGGCGCCGGCCAGGCCGAAACCGGTGCGGGCCACCTGTGAAACGCCGGCGGCGAACCAGCGCTGCGAGGTCAGGGTATAGATGTTCCAGCACACGAACGAGAGCACGATCAACAGCTCGCCTCCATGGCGCCCGCTGCGAATGTCGATCAAGCCCCTGCCGAACACGGCCACCAGCGCACCGATGACCGTCAGCGTCGCCGCGAAAGCGAATCCCGGCGCGAGTCGTGCCCCCGTAAACAGACGCAGGCAAATGGCCGCATAGACGGGCGTGCCCGCCATGATGGCCGCCGCAGTCACCGGCTCCGTGTATCGCAGGCCCAGGTTATAGAGCACGAGGAAGCCGGCGAATGCCACCGAGCAGGCGAGCCAGTGGTGCAGGGCGATGCCCGGGCGCAGTGCGCGTGGCCCCTGCGTAAACAAAATGATCAGGAACAAGACGGCGGCGGCGATGACCGTACGAACTGCGGCCAGCAACATGGGATCGAAGGTATCGAGCAGAACCTTCGTCATCGGGATGTTCATTCCCCAGAAAAACGCCGCGGTCAGATAGCAGAGGGTCCCGACCAACCAGGAGCGGCGGGAGGGCGCGGCGAAGGCGGTATCGAGGGCTGTGCGTGCCATGCAGGGGTCCGAATGACATGGCCGGCGCAGGACGACGATCGAAGCCGGCCATGGAACGACGATCGCGTGCGCGAGTGTACCCGCCCGCGTTGATCGGGCGCCGTCAGAGGCAACTCTGGTATGCTGACGCCAAGGCCAATGTCCGCCAGATGAGGAGACCGAGATGGACACTGCAGTCGCCCGGGATGCGCATCGCTCGTTCGCTGCCGCACCTGATTTGATCGATGGCCCGTCGGCATGGCTGGGCCCGGATCTGGCGACAGACCCGTCGGCCTGGCTGATCAGCCCGGATGCCCGCGATTGGCAGGAGCTCGATGATGCGGTGCGACGCTGGGCGGACTCCGGCCGGGCACTGGCGGATATCACCGCGGGGAGCTTTCCTTTACCGCGTCTGTCACGGCGGATCGCGCGGGCGCGTGAAGGTCTGCTTCGCGGCGTTGGATTCTTTTTGATCCGGGGCTTTCGCCTGGATCGCTACAGCATCATGGAAGCTGCGATCGCCTATCTCGGCGTTGGCGCGCAACTCGGCTCGTTTCGTTCACAGAATGCGCGCGGTCATCTGCTTGGCCATGTGACCGATCTCGGACGTGATATCGCCGATCCCGGCACGCGGTATTACCAGACGAACCGCGGCCTGGAGTTTCACACCGACTCCTGCGATGTGGTGGGCTTGCTCTGCCTGCGTGGCGCGCGCAGCGGCGGCGAGAGCCGTCTGGTGAGTTCGGTCACGATCTACAACCGGATTCGCACCACGCGGCCCGACCTGTGCGAGGCCTTGTTTCTGCCGTTCCCGACCGACCGACGCGGCGAGGTGCCACGCGGCATGGACCCGTGGTTCGAGATGCCCGTGTTTCACTGGCACCAGGGCTTGCTGACCACGATCTATGTTGGCCAGTACATTCGCTCGGCGCAGGCCTTGTTCCCGCAGGCGCCGCGGCTCAGTGACAGGCAGCTCGAAGCGATCGATCTGATCGATCGGATTGCCAATGATCCGGCGGTCAGCCTGTCGATGGACTTCCAGCCTGGCGACATGCAGTTTCTGCACAATCACCAGTTACTGCACGCGCGCGAGGATTTCGAAGACTGGCCGCAGCCGGAGCGGCGCCGGCATCTGTTACGACTGTGGCTGGCCCCTGAGGATGCCCGGCCGTTGCCGCCGGTCTTCGCGCTGCGCTACGGCGATCTGACTGCGGGCGCGCGCGGTGGGATCATCACTCCCGACACGCTCGAACTCACTTTCGCCATCGAGCCCTGACCCCCGACCCGACAACCGTCCTCATCATCACCCCCCGTTTCAGGATTCAACCGATGCTCAACGAACAGGCCAAAGCCCTGCTGGATCTGATTGCGTCACTTGGCGCGCCACCGATGAACACGCTGCCGGTCAGTGAGGCGCGCGCACAGTATCGAGACCGGCGCTATGCCACCCAGCCGCCGGCGCCGGAGGTGGCGTCCGTCAGCGACCACCAGGTGCGCAGCGGCAAGGATCAGATCACGGTACGCGCCTATCGCCCGCGCGACAGCCGTCCGGACACGGCGCTGCCGGTGCTGGTCTACTACCACGGCGGTGGCTGGACCATCGGCGATCTCGACACTCATGACACCTTGTGCCGCTCCCTGGCCAACGGCTCGGGCTGTGCGGTGGTATCGGTGGATTACCGGATGGGTCCCGAGCACCGGTTTCCGGTCGCTGTCGAAGACGCGATGAACGCACTTCACTGGGTGGTGGCCCAGGCGCTGATGCTTGGCATCGATCCCTCGCGGATCGCGGTTGGCGGTGACAGCGCCGGGGGCAATCTGGCCGCGGTGGTCAGTCTGCTCGCCCGCGACGCCGGCAAGCCGTCGATCAAATTTCAGTTACTGATCTATCCGGCCACGGATCAGCGCGCCGGGTTCGAATCGCACCGGCGCAATGGCGAGGGCTACCTGCTCACTGCCGACCTGATGGCATGGTTCCGCGACCAGTATCACAGCAGCCCCGACGAATATCTCGACTGGCGGGCCTCGCCGTTGCTGGCGCCCTCGCATGCGGATCTGCCGCCGGCGCTCGTGCTCACCGCCGGCTACGACCCGCTGATCGACGAGGGCCAGGCCTATGCCCGGGCGCTCAGCCAGGCCGGAACCACAGTCGAATCGATCTGCTTCGACGGTCAGATCCACGGCTTCATCACCATGGGCAAGGTCATCGACGAAGCGAATCACGCGGTCGAGCGGTGCTGCGCAGCACTGGCCAAGGCGCTTGCCTGAGTACCCCAACGGCAGGAGCGCCGCTGCTCAGCGCCCCTGCCAGTCAGGCGGCCTTTTATCGAAGAAGGCTGTCATTCCCTCGCGAAAATCGGCGCTTTCGTAACAATTGCGGATCAGGTCTTCATCATCGATCTTCGGCATCGCGGCGCGCAGCCGCCGCAGGCCCTCCTTGATCGAGCGCAGTGTCAAGGGTGCCAGCGCACTCATCTCGCGGGCAAGCGACTGCGCCTGCGCCAGGGGATCGGCCTCGACCGCGAGCAGGAACCCTGCGCTCAGTGCCTGTTCGGCCCCCATCAGGCGGGCTGTGTAGAGCAGCTGGCGCGCAGTCTCCATGCCGATGGCCGAGACCACGCGCGCCAGCGAGGCGCCGGACAGGCAGTTGCCAAGCGTGCGCGCGATCGGAAACCCGAAGCGCAGATCCGGAGAGGCGATGCGCAGGTCGCACGAGATCGCGATTGCCGCGCCACCGCCGGTGCAGGCACCGCGGATCGCCGCGATCGTGGGCACCGGAACCCGCTCCAGGGCATCGAGCACCTGATCGATACGGCGCTCGTAAGCCAGCGCATCTTCACCGCTACGAAAATCCCGAAAGCGGGAGATATCCGTGCCGGCTGCAAAGGCCTTGTCGCCTGCGCCGGTGATGATCAGGGCACGCAGCGAATCGGACTCGGTCAGCTGCTGACAATGAGCGGCGAGGCGGTCGTACATGTCAAAGGTGATGGCATTTCGCGCCTGCGGGCGATTCAGCGTGATCAGTGCGATGCCATCTTCGCACCGGAACTGCAGCTCATCGGTCATCGAGTCTCCGTCGCTTGCATGCGGTGAATGGGGATAGGGCGGCGCGCTGCGGCACATCCTCGCGCGGCACCGGCCAGCCCTGCCCGCATAATCGCATGAGTCGGACACGGCGCTCGGCCGGCACCGGGCATTCTTCCTCAGAACGAGATGAACAAAGACAATCCCTTGTTGAACGAGCACGATGCGGGTGCGCGTGCATTGATCGCGGCCGCACGCACACTTGCGGATGATGTCGTCGAACCCTGTGCTGCTCAGTGGGAGCATGAACGGCGCATCGGCCGTGAGGCACTTGCCATGGCGGCCGCAGCCGGTCTGACCGCCGTACAGGTTCCGGTGACGCAAGGCGGGCAGGGGGCTTCCTTTCGCTGCAAGGCCGCCGTAACCGCACAACTGGCGCGCGCGGACTTCGGCTTCGCGATGTCTCTGGTCAATACTCAGAACGTCGCTGCAAAGCTTTCTGCCGAAGCCGATCCGGACGTCGCCAGCCGATTTGTGCCGGCGCTGATCGCGACCGAACGCCTTGGCAGCACGGCGCTCACCGAGCCACATGCCGGCTCGGACTTCGCGGCCAGTCGCACGCGGGCCATCCGACAGCCCGACGGACGCTGGCGACTGGATGGCAGCAAGGCCTGGATCACCAATGCAGCCGCCTCAGATGTCATCGTGGCTTATGCGAAGGTCGGCGAAGGCGAGGGCGCCGATGCGGTCGCCAGCTTCGTGATCGATGGCCGCCGTGCGGGGTTCGTGCGGGCTGCCGCGAGCGCCCTCTGCGGCCAGCACACGATCGGCACCGGCGGATTCGCGCTCGATGGCTACCTGGCCGAGCCCGAGGAGATGCTGGCACCTGCAGGCCGAGGCTTCAAGTCCGCACTCGCTTCGATCAATGGCGCGCGAATCTATATTGCGGCCATGTGCTGTGGAATGCTCGAGCGTGCGCTGGAGATCGCGGCCCATCACGGCAATGCGCGCGAAAGTTTCGGAGCTCCTCTGGGGGCACACCAGGGCTGGCGTTGGCGCCTGGCGGAAGCAGCCGCGGAGCTCGCAGCCGGCTGGGCTCTGGTCGATCAGGCAGCCAGGGCCCTGGACCGCGGCGAGGAAGTCATGACGCTCGCCGCGCAGACCAAGATCTTCGCCACGCGGATGGCAGAGCGACATCTGCCGGCAATGCAACACGCGCTCGGAGCTGCCGGTCTTGATGACAAGCTACCGCTGGGACGCCATCTGATCGGGGCACAAGTCGCAGGATTCGTCGACGGGTCAACCGAAATGCTGCTCGAGCGCGCATATCGACCCGCGCGTCGATGATGCGCTAGAAGTGCGTCGCCCGTCGCGCAGCCTTGCGCCTCTCGCCAGCGTCCGCGTCTTTGCCCGGCGTGCTCTTGGACGGCACGGCCGGCTGGCCGTCGGCCCAGAAGGCCTGATCGCGCCCCGCTTCCTTGGCCATATACACCCGCCTGTCCGCAGCCGCCACCAGATCATCCAGATTGACACCGTCGGCGGGTGAGACCGCAGCGCCAATCGACACCGTCATCGGGATGCGCCCGGACTCCGTATCGACGACCACGCCACGCGTTCGCAACACGAATTCGCGCGCGATATCTCGCGCCGCCTTGCGACTTTCAACCGGCAGCAGCAGGCAGAACTCCTCGCCTCCATAGCGACCGGCGATCGCATGCTCGGGCGCGGCCACCCGCAGCATGTTGGAGAACATGACCAATGCCTTGTCGCCGGCAGGGTGGCCATAGGTGTCGTTGATCAGCTTGAAGTGATCCAGGTCCAGCATCAGCATGCAGGTCATGCGGCTGGCCGCGAACTGGGAATGCAGCAACCGCCCGCCATCCTCGAAAAATGCGCGTCGCCCGCGCAGGCCGGTCAGCGTATCGATTGCCGCGAGCTTGCGGTACTCGAGCGACACCCGCCCATTGACCACCCCGATCAGCAGCGACGTCGACAGATGACTCATCAGCGCGATCGCGGCACCGCTGACCACCATTCCGAGAGCCAGCGTATCGGCTGGCAGGAGCGTCTTGCCAAGCAGCATCTGCGGCAAATGCATCGAGGGCAAAACGATCAGGCACAGGCCCGACAGCAGGGCCAGTGAATACACCAGGGCGACCATTCTCGGATGGCTGGTGCCAATCATTGGGACGACCAGCCCCAGAACCGAGAAAACCGCCGCAGCCTGACCGGCAGCCAGCAGGAGAACGACGCCTTCCAGCCCGTCCACGAACACCGGAAAGACAAGACCGGCTGCGGCGAGCGCTGTCATGAAACCGATCACCGGGACACGCCATGGTCTCGCGTCGGCGAGCCGGATCAACGACTCGTAGAGCGCATAGCTGCCGGCAAGCCCCAAAGCGAGCACCGGCCACCAGCGCATATTGAGCTGCGCCGACCAGACATGACTCAGCCGATCGGGCAGCGAGAACGCGGCGCAGGCGAGTGCGCTTGCCAACAGCAACAGTCCGGCCATCGCCCAATGCATCGACGGCCGCGCACGTGCATGCGCGCCACGCAATGGCAACAGCATGCCGAAGCAGATCAGCGAGATGAGCGCGCCGATGAGAAAGAAGGAACGAATGTCCAGCATGGCCGCATTAGAAAGCCGCGGACAAATTTGGTGATCGATCGCAGGCTCAACGCGACCTGGCTGCCGACAGCCGGCAAATCCAGCAATGACGGGAGTTCCAAGCGCACGGGTTCAGGGCGTGGATACGGGCGGGCCTCCGATCTCCTCAATAGCGCATTTGACATAATATACATTATGCGCAGTTGCATAGATCGGTGGATCCGGGTCGATCGACGGTCGGGTAGCGGGTTTCGGGCTTCAGCGGCCGATCCCCGGCCATCGCATTCCGGCACCTCCCGGCGATCGTCAAATGCTCGTCGTGTGCCCGGTCCGTTGGCGGTCTTGCGTTGGCCGCCTACTCGCCGCTGACGGGTTGTCCGCTCATTGGTTGGCCGAGCGATCGCTTTCCGGCCTGAGCCGAAGTTTGCGGGCCGGCCATTCGCTCGGGTCCGCGCCCGGTTGGCGATTCAGCATGGCCTGCGGCCAGACATTCCGATTCACGGCGTCGTGTATGTCCGGCTTCGGTTCGTATCGCGTTGATTGGCACGGGATCATGAATGCGCCTTGCGCGGCGATGCGTTGCTGCCTGCGCCTACCGTCGATCGATAGCGAGTCTTCCAAGGCCTGTGGCAATGGACGTCGGCGTCCCGTCTTGCACGCGTGTCTGGCACCCGCATCTGGCACCCGCATCTGGCACCCGCATCTGGCACCCGCATCTGGCACCCGCATCTGGCACCCGCATCTGGCACCCGCATCTGGCACCCGCATCTGGTACTCGCATCTGGTACTCGCATCGGCGCCGGCTCCCTGCGGATGTGTGTTTCAGACGCGGGCATCTTCGTCGCTTTGCGATCACCAGTTTCGCAACGTTCTCTGCGCGGATGGCATCTGCTTGTTGCGTGCTTCGCCGCATGGCGCCCATGTTCTGGAGACTCCCGCCCGCGGTTGGGCATGCGCGTTCCGAAGGTCTGTGGTTGAGCGTTGCCGGGTTCTGATCCACGGACTTCTGTTACCCGCGGTCAGTGCGCGAGCCCGCGCATGGCTGCGCCGAAACCGGCATCCGTGATTGTCGATCCAGGCCCGGATCACGGTCATTTCACGAGGCCTGCACGCTCCTTTCCGTCTCGTTGCGACGAAGCGGACTTCTCGCCGCATCAGCAGCGGGTTTTCGTGCCCTTCGCGGCCCTCTGTCGGGTTTTCGTGACGCTCGCCCGATGCGAAGTCAGCGGTTGATTACGATGCTCGGGAAGGCGAAGTCAACACTTGCTGACTTATCGCTGGCAAGGTCGTAGTCAACGACTGTTTACAAGAGGTCTCGATGAGCCGTTCGCAACGTCCCGCAACACGTGATGCACAAGCTACCGCGCAACATATTCTGATCGTCGCCCAGGAGGTTTTTCATGACCGAGGATTCGACGGCGCATCCACGCGTGAGATCGCCGAGCGCGCCGAACTGAATCTCGCGCTGATCAATCGATACTTCGGCTCGAAGCGCGCGCTGTTTCAGGATGCGGTCGCCGACAGCCTGCGATTCGAGGCCTTGGATGGTGTTCAGCGGCAAGATCTCTGCGCCCAGCTGATCGCCGAATTCGGCGCCGCGCCGACCACGGACCAGCTTTTCGATCCGCTGACCGCGACGCTCAAGTCCGTGGCCAATGACGATGTCCGGCCCATGCTGATCGATGCGCTGACCCGCCATTTGCTGGGCCCGATTTCGCGTTTGCTTTCGGGCCCCGACATCGAGGCCCGCACGCTGTTGATTGCCAGCCAGGTACTCGGGCTCGCGCTGATGCAGCGCGTGCTCGGCCACGACCTTGGTGAGGCTGCGCACGTCGGGCTCGATCACCGGCTCGGGCGTGCGCTTGACAGGCTGATCGATGAGGACTGAGCCCGAGCCTGGGCGAAGGCTGGCCGCGAGCTTCGTATACTCGGCGCTCGCGGCAGACAGTGGTCACCGATCAACGGGCCACGGCCGTGTCACGGTCGATCGCCCGACCACCCACAATCCTTTTCAAGGAATGCCATGAAGCTTTACAGCTCGATCGGTCCGAATCCTCACGTGGTACGCATGTTCATCGCCGAGAAAGGCCTGCAGATACCGGTCCAGAGCGTCGATCTTCGAGGCGGTGAGAATCGGCGTGAACCCTATGTGAGTACCGTGAACTCGCGCGGCCAACTGCCCGCGCTGGAGCTCGACGACGGCACGGTCTTGTGCGAGATCACCGCGATCTGTGAGTACCTCGACGAGAAGCATCCGAATCCGCCGCTGATCGGCTCCACCGCCGAGGAACGCGCCGAAACCCGCATGTGGACGCGGCGTGTCGACCTGTACTTCAACGAGCCGATGGCCACGGCGTTTCGCGCCTCCGAGGGCCGGCCGATGTTCGAATCGCGCATGCGACTGGTCTCGGCTGAGGCCGCCGTCGATCTGAAGGCGATCGCGCAAGACGCGCTCACCTGGCTCGATGGAGAGATCGCGGGCAAGACCTGGCTCTGTGGCACGCGCTTCACGATGGCCGACATCCTGCTCTACGGCTTCGTGAGTTTCGGCGCCATGGTCCGCCAGCCGCTGTCGCCGGAGCACAAGCATCTGCAGGCCTGGTTCGAGCGGGTTCAGGCACGCGAAAGTGCCAAGGCCTGAAGGTTGCGCCCACCGCGTCTGCCGTCTGCGACGCTGCCGCGTCGTGGCATGCGCGGGAAAGGCCCGATGGGCACACGTGTACGCCACCCACGAGCGCCCTGCCGGCGTCATCCATGACTGAGGCCGAATCCTTCGACGCCATTGTGCTCGGCGCCGGTGGTGCCGGCCTGATGTGTGCCGGCGTGGCCGGCCAGCTCGGGCGGCGCGTGCTCGTCGTGGATCACAACGATGCGCCCGGTCGCAAGATCCTGATTTCGGGAGGTGGGCGTTGCAACTTCACGAACCTGGAGACCCGTCCGGATCGCTTCCTCTCTGCCAACCGTCATTTCGCCAAGTCAGCCCTCGGGCGCTTCGGTGCCGCGCATTTCATTGCCATGGTCGATCGGCATCGGATCGCCTGGCATGAAAAGACACTCGGCCAGCTGTTTTGCGATGGCTCGGCGCGCCAGATCGTAAAGATGCTGCTGGATGAATGCCCGCCGGATCGGGTCAGCCTGGCGTTGGGAGAACCCGTTACCGAGCTCGAGCACGGTGTCAGCGGCTTTCGTCTGCGGTTTGGCGCGCGCCAGGTCACGGCGCCGGCGCTGGTGGTGGCCACGGGCGGCCCATCGATCCCCAAGCTCGGGGCCAGCGGTTTCGCCTATGACCTGGCGCGGCGCTTCGGCGTCCCGGTCATCGCCCCGCATCCGGCGCTGGTGCCGTTGTGGCTGCCAGAGTCTGACGCGGACTTTCGCGGCCTGTCCGGCGTGGCGACCGACGTCGTGGCCCGGGTTGGGAAGGTGGCGTTTCGTGAGGCCGCGCTGTTTACACACCGCGGTTTGTCCGGGCCGGCCATTCTGCAGGTTTCGTCGTACTGGCGCCCGGGTGACGAAGTCACCCTCGATCTGATTCCAGACCTGGCTGGCGACGAGGATATCTGGGTGCGGGCCAAGGCGGCAGCGCCCAAGCGTGCGCTCGCCGCGGAACTGGGCCAGCATGTGCCGGCGCGACTGGCCGAGGTGCTGTTGCATCGTCTGGGGCTCGCCGCGCCGCTTGGCGAGTGTCGCGATCGTGATCTGCGGCGGCTAGCCCAGGCGCTGCATGGCTGGCGCTTCGCGCCCGCCGACACGGCCGGATTCGAGAAGGCCGAAGTCACGGTGGGCGGCGTCGATACCGCCGCCTTGTCCAGCAAAACGATGGCAACGAACGCCCTTCCCGGTCTCTACTTCGTCGGTGAGGCGGTCGATGTCACCGGCTGGCTGGGGGGCTACAACTTCCAGTGGGCCTGGTCCAGCGGCTGGGCCGCCGGCCAGGCATTGGCCGCGACCGCCACCGGCGGCTAGAACGCCGGCCGGCGCCGCTGCCGGGTGAGGGCCGGATTCCCTAAATCGACGGTGGCCGACGGCAGGCGCTGATATCGCCCAGGACGAGAAAATCAGGATTCAGATCCCGCGTGCCGTCATAGCGCAGGGGCGTGCCGCCGGCGCGCAGCACATGACCGCCCGCCCCCTCGACAACCGCCTGCGCGGCCGCTGTGTCCCAGGGAGCCGTCGGGCCCAGGCGCGGGTAACAATCACCCTCGCCCTCTGCGATCCGGCAAAATTTCAGAGAACTCCCGAAGCGCTTCACCTCGTGCGGTGCATGAGCCGCGATCCAGGCCTGGGTGGCCTCGGTCAGATGCTGGCGGCTGGCCAGGATCCGCAGCGGCCGCATGAATGCGCCGTCGGGGCCCCGGTCAGGCACGCGCGCACAGTGAATCGGCCGCCGCCCCCGCGCGTCCTCGACCCAGGCGCCCTGCCCGGGCACGCCCCAGTAGCACTGACCAAGCATTGGCACATGCACGATCCCGAACACGGGCCGTTGCGCCTGCACCAGCGCGATGTTCACCGTGAACTCCGGAAACCCGCTGACGAACTCCCGGGTGCCGTCAAGAGGATCCACGAGCCACCAGGCGTCGCCGGCCCCCGGATGCTCGTGAACGCCCTGCCCGGCCGTTCCAGGCGCTTGTGCGGCCTCTGAGCCGGGTTGCGCAGCGTCCTCTTCGGAGACGATCGCCCGCTCCGGTGTGAGAAGCCGCAGCCGACGGCAGATGATCTCGTGGGCGCGCCGGTCGGCCTCGGTGAGCGGGCTTCGATCCGCCTTGGTGCTCAGGCCGACATTTCCGCCGCGCTGTTGCGCCTCGAACAACGCGCTTATCGCCACGCCCGCTTCATTGACGATCGAAATCAGTTCGGGCAACCAATCGTGAATTGCGATTTCTGGGCGGCTCACGGGCGCCAGCGCTCCAGGGCACCGCCCTGCACGGTGACACGATGCATCAGTCGTGCATGGCCGTGATAGTTGTTCAGCGCGTAGTGCCAGGTCGAGCGATTGTCCCAGAACGCGATCGATCCGGGCCGCCACTCGAACCGGGTCTGGAACTCCGGGCGAGCCGCATGCGCGTACAGGAACTGCAGCAGGGACTGGCTCTCGAGGTCAGTCCAGCCCTCGAAGCGCAGCGTGAATGCGCGGTTCACATAGAGCAACGGCAGGCCGCTCACCGGGTGGGCGATCACCACCGGGTGAACCGCATCCTGGGTGGCGAGTTCGGCGTTGTTCATGCGCACATCGCCTGCGCGCGCATACAGGCCGGCCGTCCCGAACACATGGCGGCTCGAGTGCACCGCATTCAGTTCGCACAAGATGCGTTTCAGTCCCGGTGACAAGGCCTCGAAGGCGGCGTTCATGTTCGCGAAGAGGGTCTCACCGCCGCGCGGTGGCACCTCTCGCGCGAGCAGGATCGAGCCCATCGCCGGCGTTTGATCATAGGAATGATCGGTATGCCAGCCACCACCGATGTTATCTACCTGCTCGGGGCTCTTGCTCACGACGGCGATCCCCGGGTGCTGCGGATCGTGCGCGAAGAAGCGGTTGACATCGATCGCGCCCCAGCGGGCGGCGAAGGCCAGGTGTTGCTGCGGGCTGAGATTCTGGTCACGAAAGAACAGGACGCCATGGCGGGCAAGCGCCTCGCTGAGTGCGCCATGCCCGGCATCATCGAGTTCGCGCAGATCGATGCCATCGACATCCGCACCGACGCCGCTGCGGGCTTGTATCTCGAGCATCATCGTCTCCTGTGAATGCCGCCTGCCCGATTGGCATGCGGCGGCTATGATGCTATCGCAATGGCGCCGGCGAAATGAGCGCCGCTGGAGACCCGCGTTATGTCATGGACCATTGGCCGCTTCACGATCACCCCGATCCGCGAACAAGCGATTCACGGCCTCGAAGACCTGATCAAGGAGGCGAATCCACACACCCTGGCGGCGATCGAATGGCTTCGCCCGCACTACATGACAGACGATTTCAAGCTCAAGGGCTGGATTCAGTCTTTCTTGATTCGCGGCGGCGAGCAAACGGTGCTGGTCGACACCTGTGTGGGCAATGACAAGGAGCGTCCTAACGATCCGGGCTGGCATCGCCAGCAACGGGCGTTTCTGGCGGCGCTGGCCGCTACCGGGGTGTCACCAGAGCAGATCGACGTGGTGCTCTGCACCCATCTGCATGTCGATCATGTCGGATGGAATACCTTCTGGGACGGAAATGCCTGGCGGCCGACATTTCCTCGTGCGCGCTATCTGTTCGAGCGCTCCGAGTTCGAACACTGGCAGGCACTTGCCGCGGGCAGCGAACCGATCCCCGAGCCCGGGGAATCACGCAAGGACGCTGCGCTGCGCCGGTTCCGGGAAACCCAGCGACTCACCTTCAACGACTCCGTGGCGCCGGTGGCTGCCGCCGGCCTGGCCCGGGCCGTCGAGCGTGATCACCGGGTCTGTGAGGGCATCGAACTGATGCCCACGCCGGGTCACACGCCCGGCCATGTGTCGGTGCGGGTCAGCGATGGCACGGCGCAGGCCGTGATTTCCGGCGACTGCGTTCACCACCCCTGTCAGATTGCCCATCCTGGCTGGCGTACCCTCGTCGACACCGACCATCGCCAGGCGGCGGCAACGCGTGAGCAGCTCTTTTGCGGCTTGGCCAAGCGTGGCGGGCTGTTGATCGGCAGTCATTTCGCCGACCCGTGCGCCGGCACGCTCACGGTCGATGGCGACGGTTACCGCTTTCATGGCGGCGAGGCATCACCTTCTGCCTGAGGCCCATGTCGCACGCATGATGCCAACGGGCCGGCCAAGGTCGCCCTCACCCGGCCCGTCTTGAACCTCATCGGATTCGCCGGCTCAGTCCTGAGCGGTGAGCACCCGTTTCGGCTCTTCGCGCTTCTTCATCGCAAACGACGACCCCAGAGACCCTGTTTTGGACGGGTCCGTCAGGTCGATGACCTCGGCGATCGGTGCCAGCATCTCGTCGGCGTTCAGTTCGAGCAGCTTCTCGGCACCGATATCAAGGCGCCGGATCTTGTCGAGCGCGCGATGCGCCTGCTCGAGCAAGGCCTTGGTCAGACCGCCCGAGAGCCGGGTCTCGAAGGCCAGCACGCGCAGCCATGCATGCTGCAAGGAGGCCACAGCCTGAGCGCCGTCGTGGTCCAGTTCACCCAGGCGCAGCTTATCGGCCTCACCGGCCACCTCGCGAGCGGCTTGAATCTGCTCGGCAAAGGGCTTGTCCAGTGCATGCCGGCATTGCGCGATCCCGAGCTGGGCATCGATCTGCAGTGTCATCGCGTACAGGCGTGAGACGTCGCTGATCTCGGTTTCGAGCACCTTGCCAGCGAGCTGATAGGCAAGCTCATAGTGCTCGCCCGCCTCGTTCGGATCGCCCTGGTGCAGATGAAGGTCGACCGCGGAACCGAAGTTGGTCCGCGCCCGCTGCATCTGCATCGCACTGCCGTCGGGCGAATCAGCCATGCTCTCGAGCGCCTTGTCCATGTGATCGCGGATCTGGGCCGACAGCGGTTCATGGCGTTCGAGGTCCTGACACGACTTGTAGAAGATGTTCGCCACGCTGTGCTCGTAGGGCTTGCGGATCGTGTCCGGCAGTTCCAGACCACAGCGGTAGAAGACCGACTCCATGAACCGGTCGAAACTGGGAATCGAGTACAGGAACACGCGATCCGGATAACGCTTTCGGATCATGCGTAGCGGCGCCGGCAGCGCATCTTCGTTCACATGACGCGCGCCCGGCTCGGCCTCTGAATGGTGCAGACACCAGTGGATTCCCTTGGTCAGGAACTTCGGGTTGCGGCGCAGGCCGTCACGGATCGGCCCCATGATGCTCTCATCGTGACCGCTGTAGCCGACCACGAACAGCCCCTTGTCCTCGCACATCTCGACGATCTTGGTGCGCATGTTTTCGCCGAGCGCGTCGACCTCCTGCTCGGCGGTGTCGAGCGTGTCATAGAGGAAGTCGGCGTGCAGCTTGATCAGCTTGGCACGCTGGCTGCTCATGTTCAGGCTGGTGATCGGCGAATCGAAGCCGCAGCTCAACGGCTTTGCCCGGTAATACAGCAGCATCGCGTCGCTGAGCAGATCATCGAAGTTCGGCGTCAGGATACGGTTCACGCGCCCGCCGTCGATCAGGCCGGCCAGATACAGATAGCCCGGGCTCGGCAGGCGGTCAGCGAGCAGACGCTCGATGTACATCTGCCGCTCTTCGCGGGTCTTGCGCGTGTACTGGAACAGCGTGCCGTACTCGGTGCTGGCATTCACATACTGCTGTACATCCGCGAGCCACTGCGGGTATTCGTCAGCCTGCCAGCGTTCGAAATCCTCACGCCGCTTCTCGGACATGGGCACGAGATAGCCATGCACATGGCAATAGATTTCCTGGCGCCACTCCCGGATCATCGCGCTGACGCCGGGTATCCCTGATGAAACCGAGGCACCGGCACCGATCAACAGGGTGTATGGGCATTCGCCGGGTGGCGGGCTGGCGATCTGGGACGCCAGAAATCCCGATTCGGTCAGCAGAAACCTGCCAGAGTCGTCGTGAGTAGCCATGCTCGCCTTGAACGTTCCGTCGCAATCGAAATGACACCCGGGCAGCGGCCGTGACGATGCATGGCATCAGCATGCCGCTCCGGGTCATCCTGTCACGACTCTAGAGGAGTTCGAGCCGGCCAAGCCGCCAATATTCGACGACAACGCGCCTCATTTCGGTGCACCGGGCCAGTTGGCGCGCCCGGGAGTGCCATGAATAGGCGCCTTCGCCCGCGGCGACGGTCGTCGCCGCGTGGCTATCTGGCAACCAAGCCCGGCGTCATCGGCTGCGCGCGTCGCGCGTGCCAGACCAGAAGCACAAGGCTCAGAACGATGCCTGGCCCGTAGACCAGTGGCATTTTCCAGAGAACCGCGATCGCGAGCACGATACGCAAGGCCAGTTCCGCGCTGCCCAGTTTGCGGAAATCGAAGCGCGCCAGCACGCTGGCACGCAGATAGAGCGCCAGCGCGATACGCATACAGACCCAGAGCAACGGCGCCCAGTGGATCTCGCCATCGTAGCCGGGTAGGTACTTGCTGCCCGTGCCGGTCGGGTCGAACTGGGCTTCCGGAATCAGCAGCAGCTCCGGATAGAACGCGAACACGAACGGAATCACGAACATCACGACCCCGCTGCGCACCGCGGACAGCCCGGTGATCATCGGATCTTCCTTGGTGATCGAGGAGGCCGCGAATGCGGCGATCGCCACCGGTGGCGTGATCGCCGAGGCCACAGCAAAGTAGAAGACGAACATGTGCGCGGTGAACTCGGCAATACCCAGGCCGACCAGCAACGGGCCCATCAGCAGAGCCACGTTCAGATAGGCCGGAACGGTGGGCATGCCCATTCCCAACAATATCGCCAGGGCCATACAGCTCAGCAGAGCCATGAACACGAACAATCCGCTGCCGCCCATCGCCTGCGAGGTTTCGCGCATCCAATGGACGATGTCATTGGCGATATAACTGGCCAGGCCGGTGAAATTCAATGAGAAGTCGATTACCGAGACCGCGAGGAACATCAGATACAGCGTGGACACCACCACGCCGGCATCGGCAAGCGCGCGTACGATCTTGCCGGGTTCCGCGCGTATCCGTTTATCCAGAAAAAACATGGCGGCCAGCAGCGCGCTGGCCCACCAGCCTGCCGAGCTGGCATCACCGGCCGCCGCTTCGATGATCGCGATCGGCCAGGGCAGCGTGGCCGATACGCACGCTCCGTTCAGAAACTGCTGTTCATAAGCAAACAGGGTGCCGATCCAGCCGCAGGACACCGCCTCCTTGGGCGTGAGCAAGAAAAGCAGGATCACCGAGATCGGCCCGAAGATCATCGTCAGGTGGATCTTGTCGTCACGGGTCAGGCGCATGTCCTCCGTGACCTCTCGGCCCACCGCCTGAATGTTCTGCTTGCGCGCCTGGAAGATCACCGACATGAACAAGGCGCCAAAGTAGGCGATGGCCGGAATCACCGCCGCGATGATCACCGAGCTGTAGGCGACCGCCGTCACGGCCGACAGCACGAAGGCCGCGACCCCCATCACCGGTGGCATGATCTGCCCGCCGGATGACGCCGCCGCCTCGATGCCGCCGGCGAAGGCCTTGTTGAAGCCCCGTTTGAGCATCATCGGGATCGTCAGCACCCCGGTGGAGAGCACATTCACCACCGGACCACCCGAGATCGTGCCGAACAAGGCCGAGCTGATGATCGCGGCATGCGCCGGCCCGCCCGCAGGCGGCGGGTCCAGAAAGGCGAGCTTGATCAGCGACTGGCCGCCGGCCGAGACGCCGAACAGGTTGCCGAGCACGATGTAGGAAACACCGTCCCCATCAGAATGCTCATGAAGCGCCCGAGAATGCCCTGACCACTGTTGATCAGGATGTCTCGCACATTGGGTAGCCCGTCCACCAGCTGGCGGGGTTCGCCACCGAGCTTGGTAACCCAGTATTTCGAGATGCCGTCTGCGCCGTACCAGTACCAGATCGCCACGGTACCCAGCGTATACAAGGCCACCATCAGGGAGATCGCCACCAGCGGGAAACCCCAGACCTTGATGTTGTAAACGAGGAAGGTGAGGATCCCCACGCCCATGATTGCGAACAACCAGAGGCCTGTGGTGTTGATGCAGTTGGGATCGTCGATGGTCTGCGGCGGTGGCAGGCCAAGCGAGACCGCGTATTCGCGCTCCGCCTCGAGCGCCTTGGCGATCAAGGCCTGTCGCTCACCGGTGATCTGATCAATGATGCAGACCGATTCGATCTCGACCAGGTAGGTCCAGGCCACCCCGAATGCCAGGGCGATGAACAGGATGTCCATGGCCAGCGCCGCGGCCGCGATCAATGTTCCCTTGTGCCTGAACGAGCGGTAGAACGACTGGCTGAGGACCACCACGGTCATCATCAGGACGAATGCGAGCGGATTCAGATACTCGTACGGAAACTTGCGAATCGTGAACGTGGGATCACCGGCGAGCTCGCGCGCCCACTCATCCAACCCCGGCAGCGTCGGCATGGTGTGCACAAGCCCGATGATCACGATCAGCAGCCCGAGCGCGCTTGCCACGCGCATCGGCCACGGTCTATCCACGTTGTTCGACATCAGCAATTCCCGCTTGTCGCGACGATCGGCGCATCAACCGCGCCACAGCCCAAGGTGACGGCTCATATGCCAAGCCGGCCAACGGGCCGGCTCAGGGGCGCCGCAACGAGCAAGTGGCCCGCCACGGCGCGATCAGTACTTGGCGCCTGGGCCTACTTGGCCTGTGCGCAATCGGGCACCTTGATACCCGCCTCGGCCCAGGCCTGGACCGCACCCGGGTGGTACTTGAGCGGCGAGGCGCCACAGAAGCTGGACTTGACCGGATCCATTTCCGCCAGACCCACATTGGCCATGATCTTCGAGCGCGCCTTGAGCTTGTCAAGCGTCTCGATGTGCGCCTTCGTGATGGCCTTGGCCAGCTCGTTGGACATGCTCTTGTTCACCACCTCGGCGAAGGCCGAGCCGAGCGCGCGCAGCTTGCCGTCCTCGGAGACCAGGGTCAGCTGCTCCTCGGGGAACGGAATATCGGCGCGGTCGAGCACGATCGGGATGTTGCCCGGCACCCCGATGATCTTCTTGGCCAGATCACTCTCGAACTTGTCCTTGGGGATGGACAGTACCGTCACCTTGCCCGCGGAGGTCATGGTGACGATCCGCGGATGCAGCCAGGTGGCCGGAAAGACAAACGCGTCGACCGAGCCGTCCACCAGCGTGGTGTCGAGCTGATTCCAGTTCTGCTGTACGCCCTTGTAATCCTTGCCGTCTTCGAGCCCCGCGGCGATCTGCAGGGCCTGACGCGCATTGGTCAGCGCAGCGCCGCGCGGCGGGCCGTTCCAGATGGTCTTGCCGCGCAGGTCTTCCCAGCTCTGATAGCCCTTGTTCGAGTAGAAGAAGGCGTTGTAGCCGCCGACGTTATACGGATAGAGAGCGCGCAGATTGCCTGCCAGCTCGGCGCCCTTCTCCTTGCCGAGCTTGGCATACGGGCCAACGCCGCGGCTGAGCAGGAACGGCAGGATCAGCGGTGCCGCCGAGACATCGGACTTGCCCTCGGCGACATTACGGATCGAGTTGGTCAGTGTCTGCCCGCTGGCCACCTGCAGATTGGCCACATTGCGTTCGCTGAGCACATCAGCCAGATGAAGAATCGTGTTGCCGGGAACGCCATCGTTGTTGGCGGTTTCGGCGGTCAGGTTGGTTTGCGCATGCGCGCTTGCCACGAGGCCGGCGGCCAACGCGAGCGCGACCGCGGTCTTCGAAAAGTGGGACATCTCGTCTCCTCCAAAGGGGCTTTTGTGCGGGTCGACTCGCCCGCGTAAACACAATCCTGCCTGAAAACGGCAGGACCTCCAATTCCGAATGGCGAAAACCGGGCGATCAAGCCCTACTTCGCCTGTGCGCAGTCCGGGACCTGGACACCTGCCTCGGCCCAGGCGGCTACCGCTCCGGGGTGATACTTCAGGGGTGATGCGCCACAGAAACTCGACTTAACCGGATCCATCTGGGCAAGCCCGACGTGGGTCATGATCCTAGAGCGTAGCTTGAGCTGATCCAGGGTCTCGATATGCGCCTTGGTAATTGCCCTGGCCAGTTCAAAGGACATGGCCTTGTTCACCACCTCGCCAAACGCCGACCCCAGCGAGCGCAGCTTGTTATCCTCCGAAATCAGCGTCAGTTGATCCTCGGAGAACGGCAGGTCAGTGCGATCGAGCACGATCGGAATGTTGCCAGGCACCTTGATGATCTTCTGCGCGAGCTCGCTCTCGAAGCGTTCCTTGGGCATCGACAGCACCGTGACCTTGCCCGCCGATGTCATCGTGACGATGCGCGGATGCGGCCAGGTGACCGGAAAAACAAAGGCATCGACCGAACCGTCGACCAATGTGGTGTCGAGTTGATTCCAATTCTGCTGTACACCCTTGTAGTCCTTTCCGTCGGTCAAATCGCCCGCCACTTGCAGGGTCTGGCGCGCGTTGGTCAGCGCGGCACCACGGGGAGGACCATTCCAGATCGTCTTGCCGCGTAGATCCTCCCAGCTCTGATAGCCCTTGTTCGAATAAAAGAACGCGTTGAAGCCGCCGACGTTGTAGGGATACAGGGCGCGCAGATTCGCGGCCAACTCTGCCCCCTTGTCCTTGCCCAGCTTGGCATAGGGGCCGACGCCGCGGCTGAGCAAGAACGGGAGAAGAATCGGCGACGCCGCGATATCGGTCTTGCCCTCGGCGACGTTGCGAATCGAATTGGTCAGCGTCTGGCCGACCGCGACCTGCAGATTGGCGACATTGCGCTGGCTGAGCACATCTGCCAGATGGAGAATGGTGTTGCCGGGCACGCCGTCGGCGTTGGCGGTCTCGGCAGTCAGGTTGGTCTGCGCCTGTGCGCTGAAAGTGAGACCTGCGCCCAGAATGAGTGCGACAGCGGTCTTCGGGAAATGCATCATCTTGTCTCCTCGAACGGGGCGATCTTCCGGCACAACTTTCGATGCCGCCGCAATCGTGCCCAATCGACGCCGATAAATCCACCCCGGCGTGGCGACCGCCGATAGGGGCGAGAGCTCGAAAGATGGTCTGTTGACGAGATACCAACGCCGTAGGTGCCCCGTTCGCTGACTGCCGTCCAAAGCAGCCGGGCAATATGGAACCCGACGAAATTCGGGGAGTCACAACAACCGCGACTTGTGTCCCTCCCAGAACTTGTCGCGAAGTTTGCGTTTATACAGCTTGCCGGTGGGTAAGCGCGGCAATGCATCGGCGAAATCGATCGATCGCGGGCACTTGATGCTGGCCAGGTGTTCATGGCAGTAGGCGATCAGACGCTGCTCGGTAGCGGAATCGGCCGCCACGCCCGGCATCAGCTGCACCACCGCCTTGACCTCCTCGCCGAGATCCTCGTTCGGTACGCCGAAGACCGCGGCATCGGCAACGTCTCGGTGGCTGATCAGGAGATCTTCGGCCTCCTGCGGATAGACATTGACTCCGCCCGAGATGATCATGAATGTGGATCGGTCGGTCAGATACAGAAAGTTATCGGCATCGAGATAGCCGACATCCCCGACCGTGCTCATCGTGCCATCCGGTGAGCGGGTCAGCCGGGTGCGTTCGGGATCATTGAAGTATTCGAATGGGTTGGCTGTCTTGAACCAGATCTCGCCCGGAACCCCCTTCGGGGCCGGCTGCATGTTTTCGTCCAGGATATGAATGTCGCCGAGCAGCACGCGCCCCACCGACCCCTTATGGGCCAGCCATTCGGCGCTGTTGCACGCGGTGAAGCCCAGGCCCTCGCTGGCACCGTAATACTCGTCGATGATCGGTCCCCACCAAGCGATCATGCGCTCCTTGATCCCTACCGGACATGGCGCGGCCGCATGGATCGCCACCTCCAGCGATGAGACGTCGTAGCGCTGGCGAACCTCGTCAGGCAGCTTCAACAGGCGGCTGAACATGGTCGGCACCAGCTGACTGTGGGTCACCTTGTACTTCTCGATCAGCGACAGATAGGTTTCGGGATCGAACTTATCCATGATGACCGCTGTGGCGCCACAGCGGATCGTCAATGCCACCGCGGCCTGCGGTGCCGAGTGATAGAGCGGTGCCGGCGACAGGTAGACCATGTCCTCCCGATAGTGCCAGAGCTTGATCAGGAAGTGATGCAGCGGCAGCGCCTGCGAAGGCGGCTGCTCGGGCAGAGGCCGCAGAATGCCCTTGGGCCGACCCGTGGTTCCGGACGAATAGAGCATCGGCATGCCCAGAACCTCATCTTCGATCGGCGTATCAGGCATCGCATCGAGCGTCTGTGCATAGTCCAGAAACGGTCCGTCGTCACCCGTCCCGTCGACGATCAGACAGAGTTCCAGATTGGGGCACATCGGAGCCGCCTGCATGGCCACTTCGCGCTTGGCGCGCGAGGTGATCAATACCTTGGACTCGCTGTTGTTCACGATGTAGGCGAGTTCCTCGGCCGTCAGAAAGGAATTCACGCAGGTGATGTACAGACCCGATCGCTCCGCCGCCGCGCTGATCTCTACACAGCGGCTGTTGTTCTCCATGAACGAGGCGTAGTGATCGAGACGCTTGAGCCCGTGGCGCCGCAGCAGGTGCGCCAGCCGGTTCGAGCGCTTGTCGAGCTCGGCATAGGTCACGACCTCACCGCTGCCGGCCATGATGAATGCCGGCTTATCGGGATGACGAGCCGCCTGCATTGCGGGATACATTGTCTGAATCCAGTGTCAAAAACTTGCCATGATGATGCCCGGCCAGGGCCGCAGGGCTGTGCCGAACCTGTCTGCGGACGTTCAACGCCCAGTGAACGATGGCGCGCGTTTCTCATTGAACGCGCGCACCCCCTCCAGCCGGTCCTCGGTATCCACCAGGTGGTTATAGGCCTCCACCTCGAACCGATAGGCGGTGCGCAGTTCCATCTGCGAACCATAGCGCACCGACTTCTTGATCTGGCGCGTGGACAAAGGCGCATTGGCGGCAATGCACGCCGCCGTGGCCACGGCCTCGGCCATCAGTGATTCGATCGGGTAAACCTCATTGGCCAGACCCCAGGCAAGCGCCCGCCGGGCGTCGATCGGGCGCCCGGTCAGCAGCATCTCTTTGGCGCGCCGCTCGCCGATCGCACGGGGCAGATTCTGCGTGCCACCGGCGCCTGGCATGATGCCCAGTGTGACCTCGGGCAGCGCCAGGCGCGCCCGTTCGCTCAGGTAGATGAAATCGCAACACAGCGCGAACTCCAGGCCACCGCCGTAGGCATGGCCGTTGACTGCAGCCAGAACCGGCAGCGGCAGATCGACCAGCGCCCAGTACTGACGCTCGAATAGTTCATGCTGCGCGCGCCAGGCCTCCCGGCTCATGCCGTTACGTTCTTTCAAATCGCCGCCGGCGCAGAACACGCGATCGCCGGCCCCGGTAAAGATCAGGCAACGCCATGGGCCGACATCCTCGGTGAGCCGGTTCCAGAGATCGAGCAACTCGCGGCCCATCGCGGTGTTCAATGCATTGCCCACCTCGGGCCGGTTCAGGGTGACCCGCAACACATGCGCACTCGGGCTGTCGAGCGCGACGGTGGCGTATTGCGGGAGCCCGCCCGGGCTCGGAGCGGGCTGGCTCATACGCTTTCGTCGGTCATGAACGTGACCACCTCGCCGATGCCGGCCCGTTCACTGACCAGCGAATTCACCGGATGATCGGGATTCGCCTTGCCGATCGCCATGCCGCAGAACAACATCAGTTCGGGCGCAAGCCCGATGAAGCCGGCAACCGTTCGATGCCAGCGCGACCAGGCCTCCTGCGGGCAGCTGTCGAGCCCTTCCTCTCGCAGCAGCAGCATGATCGTCTGCAACAACATGCCCAGATCCGACCATTGCGGTGGGCCCATGCGACGGTCGATGCTGCAGAACAAGGCCATCGGCGCACCGAAGAACTGGTAGTTGCGTGCGAACCATTCCAGACGCTTCTCTTTGTGCTCTCGCGCGATGCCCATCGTGCCGTACATCTGCTCGCCCACCGCGAAGCGCCGCTCGCGATAAGGTGAGTGCAGATTGGCCGGGTAGATCTCGTATTCGGCATCGCCGTCGCCCACCATCGGGCTGCCGGCGGCGGCCATCTTGGCGCGAATCAGGGCCTTGAACTCATCGAGCCGCCGACCACTGAGCACATGCAGGTGCCAGGGCTGGACATTACCGCCGCTGGGCGAGCGAAGAGCCCGCTCCAGAACCCGCCGGATGACCGCATCGGGTACCGGCTCCGGAAGAAAGTCGCGCACCGAGCGACGGCTGGCCACTGCATCCGAAACATTCATGGTGAAAGAGTCTCCCTGGCAGAGGGGTCAATGGGATCAATGCAAATCCGGTCAGCCGGCCGTCGGCTCGGCCATCGCGCGAAGTTTTTCGACCAGGGCCGCATCGATAGGGCGCGGCCCGGCATCCAGCCGCCGTGCCTGGCGTCGCTCGCCCGGCAGGCGCGCACCATCTATGCCACGAAGTTTCTCGATGAAGGCTTCGGTGGCTGGCCCCGGGTCGCTGCCCGACACCCGCGCCGGGTCGATCGCCATCAGGAACTGTCCGCCCTGTGGCGGTCCGCCATCTTTGTTGTCGCGCGCGGCGGTCTGAAAACTGAAGGTCTCTCCCACCATGGGCCCGGCCAGCAGCTCGACAAGCATCGCCAGCCCTGCCCCCTTATAGCCGCCGAACGGCAGCAACACCCCCTCGAGAATCCTGGCCGGATCGGTGGTGGCCTGCCCTTGCGCATCGAGCCCGGTGCCGGGTGGCACCGGATGACCGTCGCGGGCGGCCACCGCCACCTCACCGCGCGCCATCGCGGCCGTGGCCATGTCGAGCACGATCGGTGGCTGTCCGGGGCGCGGCCATGCCCAGGCGATCGGGTTCGTACCGAACAAGGCCCGGGAACCACCGGCCGGCGCGACCGATGGCATGTAAGACACGCAGCTCAGCGCAAACAGGCCCTCGCCGGCCAGCATCTCGACCTCCGGCCAGAGCGCGGCGAAGTGATGGGAATGCGTGATCGCGGCCAGCGCCAGCCCCTGCGAGCGGGCGGCCTGCACCAGCGCAGGGATCACCATGCGATGGGCCAGCGGCGCATAGCCGTTGCCACCGTGGCAGTGCAGTATGACCGGCGTGCGCCGGCTGATCTCGGGTTGTGCGCGGCCATTGACCTTTCCGCTGTTGAGTGCCGCCACATAACCGGGCACCCGGAACAGCCCATGTGCAGTGGCGCCGTCACGCTCTGCCATCATGAGTATCCGCGCCACGGCCTCCGCATTGGCATCATCGGCACCGGCCGCACGCAGGCAGCGGTGGGCAAGCGATTGAATCTCGTCGAGGCTCAGCGAGACTGTGCTCATGGCAGATCCGCGTCGTGTAAAGAAAATGAAGTCAGCACCGTTTGGCCCCGGTTCTGCCGCGTACCCATGGCAGCCGGCAGCGAAAGGTGGGTCGGCGGCTCAGAGCCCGGTCTGGCCGCCATCGACATAGATGCAGGTTCCGGTCATGAACGAGGCCTCGTCCGAGGCCACGAACAGGATCGCATTGGCAATCTCGTTTGGCGTGCCCGGCCGCTTGAGCATTGTGTCGGCACCGAACTCGGCGACGAACTCCGCCTCTTCACGGCCCATCGAGGCGACGCGTCGGCGATGGAAGTCGGTGTAGATCGGGCCAGGCGCCACCGCCATCACCCGGATACCATCGGCCGCATGATCATTGGCCAGACCCCGGGTCAGGCCGAGAATCGCGGCCTTGCTGGTGTCGTACTGGATACACCGAGGCCCCGACACCAGCGAGCGCACCGAGGCCAGATTGACGATCACGCCGGCGTGCTGCTCGCGCATATGGCGAACCGCGGGCCGTGCGCAATTGACCATACCCATCAGGTTCACACCGAGCACCCGATCCCAGCTCGCGGGATCCGCCTCGGTGATGTCCTGATAGTTCCTGATCGCGGCGTTGTTGACCAGGATATCGAGCCGCCCGTGGCGTTGGTGTGCTGCCTGAATGAAGTGCTCGGCCTGTTCCGGATCGCTGATGTCGGCCTCCTCGAAGTGGCAGTTCCCGCCCTCGCCGCTCAAGGCCGCCGACAACGCCTGACCGCGCGCGACATCGACATCGCAAAAGACAACGTGCGCGCCCTCGGCCAGGAAACGACGCACCGTGGCCTCGCCGATGCCGCCAATTGCGGCCCCCGTCACTGCCGCGATCTTTCCGTTGAGTCTGCCCATGTTCTCACTCTCCAATGGCTGATCACGCCGCCGCCTGGCAACGCACGATGATCATCATGAATGTCACCGGGTCGCCATGCCGGCGGTTGCACAAAAGACGGCGCTTGCCGATGTCGCTTGCTTCTGCGCGAGCGACCATCGTTCGGCCAGGAACGGTACCACCGCCTCATTGAATGCCTGGGCACACTCGAGATTGATGGCATGCCCGCCCTCCAGATCCACGACCCTGAGCCCTGGCAGGCGCTCGAGTGCATGATCGCGCAGCGGCTGAAAGCGCTTCTCGAAGCGGCCATTGACCAGCATCGTCGGACAGGAGATCTCCTGCAGCCGGTCTCCGACGGAAAGATCCGGGCGGGTGTGTTCGGTCAGGCGCGCGAATGCGCGCGCATCCGTGCCATCGGCGATCTCGATCAGGCGCTGTCGAAGCGCGGGGTCGAGCCGCTTCGCATGACGCGGATGAAACGGCATTCTGGCCAGCGCCGCGGCGCCATGCTCGCGCACGAGCGCCACGCGCTCGAGCCGGTTACGCTCGCGATCGAAGGCGCTGGGATCAGCGAGAGCCGAGATCGAGTTTGTGAACACATGCGCGATGACCCGTTGCGGGTGGCGCAGACAGTAATGGAGCCCGAGCCTGCGCCAAAGGATTGGGTGCAAAGCAGAACACGCTCGGCCGCCACCGCCACCCGCACCCGGTCGATCGCATCGACCAATGCTGCCACGGTATAGCTCGCATCATCGGGCGGGCTCGGGCTGCGCCCGTGCCCCCAGAGCTCCAGGAGCACCGGACGACACACCGGCAGCAGCGCCCGAACATTGTCCTGCCACTGCAGCCGGCTCGAGAGCATGCCGTGAATCATCAGCATGACCGGACCGCTGCCGCCGGGAATCTCCTCGAAGGCCATCATGGGCATGGCTTCAATAGGCGACATTTTCCTTGCCTTTGAGCTGCAGGATCTGACGCGCCTCGGCCGGCGTGGCAATCTCCAGGCCCATCTGTTCGACGATCGCCACCGCGGCTTTCACCTGCTCGGCGTTGCTGACCGCCAGCCGACCGGGCGCGATCCAGAGCGAGTCTTCCAGGCCCACCCGGATGTGGCCGCCCATCGCTGCAGACATCGACGCGATGGGCAGTTGATTGCGCCCGGCGCCCAGCACCGACCAGACATAGTCGTCCCCGAACAGGCGGTCCGCGGTGCGGCGCATGTGGGCGACGTCTTCGGGATGCGGGCCGATGCCGCCGAGCAGACCAAAGACCGACTGCACGAAGAACGGCGGCTTGACCAGGCCCCGATCGACGAAATGGCGCAGCGTATAAAGATGGCCGATGTCGTAGCACTCGATCTCGAAGCGCGTGCCATTGCGCGAACAGGTGGTGAGGATATTCTCGATGTCGCGAAACGTATTCTTGAAGATCCGGTCATCGCTCTCCGCGAGATACGGCCGCTCCCAGTCGAACTTGAAACTTTCATATCGGGCCAGCATCGGGTAAAGCCCGAAGTTCATCGACCCCATGTTCAACGAGGCGACCTCGGGCTTGAACTGCGCACAGGGGCGCAGACGCTCTTCGACGAGCATCGTCGGTGCGCCGCCGGTGGTGATGTTCACCACCACATCGCTCTCGCGCTTGATGACCTCGAGAAACGGCTGAAAGGCCTCGGGACGCTGATCCGGCCGACCGTCGACGGGATTGCGGGCGTGGAGATGCACGAGCGCGGCACCGGCTTCGGCGGCGGCCAGCGCCGCCTCGGCGATTTCCTCGGGGGTGATCGGCAGATGCGGTGACATCGTCGGGGTATGAATCGCCCCGGTCACGGCGCAGGTGATCATGACCTTGCGCTTTTTCGCCATATTCTCGTCTCCTGTCGACGGCCGTTTGGCAAGCGGCCTGGCTCATGGATCGTATTGAACCATGTCCGCCGGGATCATCCCGTAAGATCGCCCGCAGCCGACCCAACCGATAGCGGCTCCAGGCCTTTCGAGGCCGTGGCCGGCCATGGACAAGACGGCTTGCCGCAAGTGCCGCGAAGGCCGCGGCCCGGTGTGTTTGCCGGGCGCTGTGGCGATCGAAGCATCGGCCGGCGAAAATGTTCAACAGCCCGTCCGGGAGACAAGACGATGGATCTGGGAATCGAAGGCCTGCGCGTGATGGTCACCGCAGGCGCCAACGGCATTGGCCTGGCGATTGCCAGGGCCTTCCTGCGCGAGGGCGCGCGCGTAATGGTCTGTGATGTCGACGAACGCGCGCTTGCCGCCCTGCCCTCGCCATTGCACGAGCATGCCGGCGTATGCGACGTGGCCGATCGCGCCGGCCTCGAGCGCTGGTTCGACAGGGTTCGCAGCACGCTGGGCGGCCTGGACTGCCTGGTCAACAACGCCGGCATCGCCGGCCCGACCGGGCAGGTGTCCGAGATCGACCCTGCCGACTGGGATCGCTGTCTTGCGGTGAACCTCACCGGCCAGTTCAATTGTGCGCGCCTGGCGATTCCGATGCTGCGCGAAAGCGCCAATGCCAGCATCCTGAATCTGTCGTCGCTGGCCGGGCGCCTGGGATTCGCGCTGCGCGCGCCCTATGCAGCCAGCAAGTGGGGCGTGATCGGCCTGACCAAGTCGCTGGCCATCGAACTGGGCGACGAGGGTATCCGCGTGAATGCCCTCTTGCCCGGCATCGTCGCCGGTGAGCGTCAGCGCCGCGTGCTGACCGAAAAGGCTAATGCCCGCGGCATCACGTTCGAGCAGATGGAGGAGATGGCCTTCTCGTACACCTCGATCAAGGAATATGTCAGCCCCGAGCAACTCGCCGACATGGCGGTATTCACCGCCAGTACGCGGGCAAGAACGATCTCGGGGCAGTCCTTGTCGGTCTGCGGTGATACCGGCATGCTGGGCTGAGCAGCGCCGCGCTCGCGCGGCGTGGCCATCAGTGCTGGAGCAAGACGGCCCGCGTGGCCGCCTGCAATGCCCGCGGTTCGACCTCGAAGACCGCATTCGGGGCGCCGGCCGCGGCCCAGACGCGCTCGTGCGCCAGCAAGGCTGCGTCCATGAACACCCGCAGGGGCTGCAGATGACCGATCGGCGCGACCCCGCCGATCGCGAAGCCGGTCAGCATGCGCACCCGCTTCGGATCGGCACGAACCAGGGCCTGCCCGAGCTGCCGCCCGGCGGCGTCCAGATCGGCCGGGCGATCGCCGGCGATCAGTAGCAGCACCAGTTCCTGCGTCTGCCCGCACTCGAAGATCAGTGACTTGACGATCTGGCCGACTTCGCAGCCGCAGGCCGCTGCGGCCTCGGCGGCGGTGCGCGTGCTTTCCGGCATCGTGCGGATCTGGATCGACAGACCCAGGTCGTTCGCGGCCGCGGCAACCCGATCCACGCTCCGAGTCTTCCCGCTCATGTGCCGCCCGCCTCGATCCGCCGCCGCACGATTCGCTGAACCTGACGGTCCAGCTCGATCAGGTGCGCATCATCGTCGGCGCCCAGCCGCTCGAGCGCGACGACCAGTTCGCGCAGATAGTCTGCATTGGCGCCGCTCGGCCCGTGACTGGCGGCAACCTGTGCGGCCAGCTGGGCGAGATCGGCCTCGCCCAGCCACGCGAAGTTGCCCGGCGGCGCCAGATAGACCAGCGCCTCGATCAATTCGCCGGAATCATCGATCAACGAGACAGAACGACGCTCATAGCCGTTCTTCTCGCGATGATCGAGCGCATCGAGCACGGCCTCGCGGGTGGCAGGATCCAGCCGATAGGCCATGCCCGCGCAGCGACGACCCGGCTCGCCCACCAGGGTCACCACGCGCCCCGGCGCCTGAGGCGTGCCCCGGTGATCATGCGAACCCTGCCAGAACTGGCGCACATGATCCGCCAGGACGGCCCGCCGCCGCTCAAGATACGCGAAGTCCGGCCGCCAGATCAGGGATCCATAGGCGAACAGCCAGTCAGGCATCGACTCGCCTCAGGCACTGCCCTGGATCAAATGCTCGGGAATATCCACCCAGGCCGCGATCGCGGCGGTGACCACCACGACCCGGTCATGCGGCCCCTCGGCCGGATGATCCAGACCGCCCTGTTCGGCCACTGCGCGCACCGTGCCAAAGGGCAGCGACGCCGCCACCTTGTCCAGATCGATCCGCTCGGGCCTGGCCGCGCCCAGCGTGAGATCGATCTCCATCGACGAGGCCGGGATATCGAGACTGCGAAACAGCGACAACGAGCTGTGATGCAGCGCATCCTGAACCGCGCGCAACGCCGCCTTGGTGTAGTCCTCACCATGCAGATCATTGCCCATGCCCATCTCGAGAATGATGCGCCGCTTCATTGGTCGGCCTCCGGAAAATCGAGGTAGACCGCGACGATCGCATTCGCGATCACCGTGTGACCGCCAGCCGGGTGCGGCACATCGAGACCGCCGCGCTCGGCGCGAACCACCCGTGTGCCATAGGGCAGCACCTCGGCCACCGCATCGCAATCGACCGCCTCCGGCCTGGCCACGCCGATCCGCACCTCGACCTGCATCGCATCGCGTTCGAAACCGAATGCCGGCGCGACCGACAGGCTGTTGTGCCAGAGGGCATCGGCCAGCGCACGCTTGGCCGCCTTGGTGTAGTCGGCGCCATGAAGATCGGTCCCGATGCCGATCTCGAGGGCCATGCGTTTTCTTGCCAAGATGAAGAGCTCCTGAAAAGCGGGGCGCGCGCGCTCAGACCCAGGCCTGGATCACGTAATCGTAGGCGGCCTGGCCGTTCATCAGATCGACCCGCTGATGCTCGATACGCAGGTCATCGCCATGGCCGCGCAGGACATGCCGGTAGGTGCCGGCGAAATGGCGCACCGCATCGCGGCGCAGTTCCATCATCTGAAAGCGCGAGGCCACCCTGATGCGGTCGCCATCGGTCTGTTCGATCACGACATTGCCCACCAGATGACTGGTGCCCCACATCGGCGCCTGAGACCAGGCGTTCGGATGCAGCAGCCGGCCCATGCGGATCTCCATCAGCAGCGTGTCCTCGGCGAAGATCGACGGCTCGGACTCGTAGCTGGTCTGCCCCATGTGTGCCGGCATCCAGTAGACGCCATCATCCGTGAACAGATCGATGAAGCCCTGCCAGTCCTTGGCGTCCAGGATCGCGGCCTGACGATAGAGGAAGGTCTCAACCTGCAGCTGGAGCGCCGGGTCGATCACGGCCTTGCCCGGGACATACTGGGGGGTTTCCGCGCCGCCACCACGCCCCTGGGTCTCCGGCGCAATCGACTCGGCACCGGTCACCGAGGGCACGCTCTCGATGACGATGCTCGAGCCTACTGCCTTGCGAACGTCGTTCTCGCTCATGATCAGGCCTCCGACTTCACTGGTGCATTCATGTATTGCGACCACGCACGAAACTGACTACGCATGACCGCCTCGGACGTGCCGTGGTTCGAATAGATCACGCCGTCTTTTTCGGTATCGTCGCCATAGTGGCGATGAAAACTCACCCATTCGCCCCCCTTGGACTCCAGACCGCGCTGACCGCGGGTCCAGTTCTCGAGGTCATCGGCATTGATCATCGTGGACGGCGAGTTCACCAGATTGAAATACCAGAGCGAGCGCCGGTAGATCGCCTCGGGTGCCCCCTTGAGGCGGAAATGCCAGATTTCCGACAGTGTCTTGTCCGGTGCGATCGGGCGCAGGCAGCGCAGTTGCTGCAGCGGAGACTGCACCGACAGGTAGGGATAGACGAGCACGTGATGGATGCTGCGCGACAGGAACTCCTCGGCCTTCTCGGCGCCATAGGCTTCCACCATCAGGGCCTCATAGGCCTTGGTGTCCGGATCCTGCGGGCGCAGGCCCATGTAGGCCTGCAGGATGCCATGGCCGCGCGGCATGTTGATGGTCTGCACCGAATCCCATTTCTCGAACGACGAGGCGAAGGTCGACAGGTAGTGATAGAACAGAGGAACCGGCTTGTCGCCCTTCTTGAGCCGGGCCTCGATCCGGCTGGCCGCCACCCCGGTGGACTGGTGGGTCACCGACGGATGCAGCGCATCGAGCTGGTTCTCCATGAAGAACTTCCAGTTCGAGTGCTGGATCACCCGATGGCAGACGGGCACCGCCTCGACCTCACCCAACGGCGAGCGATCGCACATATCGTCGAAGGCGATCCGCGCATCTCCCAGAAACTCGGCCAGTCCCGGGCCTTCATCGGACAGGCTGGCGAAGACGAAGCCGCGGTAGCTGTCCACGCGCGCCGCGGGCTTGATGCTGCAATCCGGATTGTCGGGGGTCAGCCGGGTGTTGTCATAGGCGCTCTTGAGCGGAATCGCCTTGATCTGACCGTTGAGTTCGAACGTCCAGGCGTGATACGAGCAAACCAGAGACTTGCCGGTGTTGCCGCGCAGATTGCCGCACAGATGCACGCCGCGATGCGGGCAGCGGTTATACAGCACATGAATACTGCGGTCCGCATCGCGGACCATGATCATGGGCTGACGGCCGATCTGGAGGGTGACATAGTCGCCGGTGTTCGGAATCTGCGACTCATGCCCGCAGTAGACCCAGATCTTCTCGAAGATGTTCTCGATCTCGAGATCGAAGATTTGCTGGTCGGTGTATACCGACCGATGCACACGATCGGGTTCGATCAGATTGTCCAGTTTCATCACACGTCGTCCTTCGTTGGATACATATGCCGGTCGCGTCTGGCCGCGCCCGGGGTAAGGCTCAAGGGGAGGCGCTCTCGCCTGCGTCGACACCGATCAGCCGGTGCAGCAGCGCATCATCATCGCGCAGGGGCTGGCTCGGCCCGTCGCGCACGATGCGCCCCCGGTTCATGACCACGCAGCGCTCGGCAAACGACAATGCCACGCGGCTATTCTGCTCCACGAGCACGATGCTCATCTCGAAGTCGTCACGCAGGCGCGCGATCGCCTGTTGCAACTGCTCCACGATCACCGGTGCCAGCCCCTCGGAGGGTTCGTCCATCAGCAGCAGACGCGGATTGCCCACCAGCGCGCGGGCGATCGCCAGCATCTGCTGCTCACCGCCCGAGAGCTGATTTCCGAGATTGGCCGAGCGCTGAGCGAGCGAGGGGAACATCTCGAAGACGGTCTTGCGGTTCCAATGACCGGGACGTTGCGCAACCGCGAGATTCTCGGCCACGGTCAGCGACGGAAAGATCTCGCGCTCCTGTGGCACGTAGCCGATGCCCAGGCGCGAACGCTCATGAGGCTGCAGCGCATCGAGTGCGCGCCCCTCGAAGCTCACGCTGCCGCCGTGGCGCGTGGTGACACCCATGATCGAGGCCAGCAAAGTGCTCTTGCCGACCCCGTTGCGACCGATGATCGCCACCGCCTCGGCCGCACCGACCGCGAGATCGACACCATCGAGAACCACAGTGTCGCCGTAGCCCGCCGACAATGCCGTGATGCTCAGGCCCTGCGTGCTCATTCCTGCCCCAGATAGACTTCACGCACGCGCGCGTCGCGGGCGATTTCCTCGGGACTGCCCTCGGCCAGGATGCCGCCCGCGACCAGTACGCTGATGCGCGTGGCCACCCGGAAGATGATGTCCATGTCGTGGTCGATGATCAGCACCGCCGTTTCGTCGGGCAGTCGGTCGATTGCATCGAGGATCAGACGGGTCTCGGACGAGGCCACCCCGGCAGCCGGTTCGTCGAGCAGGAGCACCTTGGGCCGGCGGCCGAGCGCGATCACGATCTCGACCAGCCGCTGGCGACCGTAGGCCAGTTCGCGTACCGGGGTCAGCGCCGTATCGTCGAGCTCGAAGTCGGCGAGCAGGCTCATGGCCTCGTCGAGGACATCGCGCTGGCGGCCGAGCGGACGCCAGAACTGATGCCCGCGCCCCAGCCGTTCGACGATCGACATGGCCACGTTCTCGAGTACGGTCAGGTCGCGAAACAGCTGATTGATCTGAAACGTACGACACAGCCCGCGGCGCGCCTGGCCGCCAGATCGAGCCGGGTCACCGGTTCGCCCGACAGCAGGATCTCGCCACTGTCCACCGGCACCGCGCCGGTGATCAGGTTCACACAGGTGGTCTTGCCGGCGCCATTGGGCCCGATCAAGGCGTGGCGGGCACCGGCAGCCAGGGAAAAATCCACCGCCCGCGTGACATGCAGGGCGCCGTAGTGCTTGTCGATGCCGCGCACATCGAGGACCGGCGCTACGCTCATTTCGGCCGCGCTCCACGGCCGGACAACCGCTCCACCCAGCCGAGCAGACCGCCCCGCGCGAACAGCACCATCAACACCAGCACCAAGCCGACGCCGATCTCCCAGAATTCCGGCGAGAGCTTGGCCAGCTCGTCCTCGAGCACCATGTAGAGCACGGCGCCGGCAAACGCGCCATAGAGCCGCCCGAGGCCGCCCAGAATGATGATGATCAGTATCGTGCCGGAGCGGGAGAAGTCGAGCACATCGAGCGTGACGAAGGTGTTGGTCTGGGCGAACAGACCGCCTGCGATGCCGGCGATCGCCGCCGACACCGTATAGATTGCCACCATTCGCCGGTACACCGGCGCGCCGATCGCCTGCATCCGCAACCGGTTCTCACGCAGGCCCACCAGCGACTGCCCGAAGGGCGAGTGCACGATGCGGCGGCAGATCAGGAACACCACGAGCAGTACGGCAAGGTTGTACAGATAGAAAGTCTTGCCCCAGAGGTCGTAATCGAACAGGCCGAGAACGGGGTCGAAGGCAATGCCTGAGAGGCCGTCGAAGCCGCCGGTGAGATGCTCGTTGGCATTGGCGAGCTCGCGCAGGAACGCCGCCGTGGCCAGGGTGAGCATCAGCAGGGTCAGACCGTGATAACGCAGCAGGACCGCACCCGAGGCCAGCCCGACCGCGCCGGCCACCCCGGCCGCCAGCAGCAGGGAACTGATCGGCTCGCTCCAGCCCCAGTGCGCGGCGGCCATGCCGCTGGCGTAGGCGCCCAGCCCGAAGAACGCCGCATGACCGAGCGAGACGATGCCTGCATAGCCGACGATGAGATCGATCGACAGCGCGAAGACGATCGTCAGCAGCACCTGCGCACCGAAGCCGACGTAGTTCGGCAGCCACCAGAACACGAGTAGCGCGGCCACCCAGGGCAGTCCAGGCCCGCCAGCGATGCCGGTTCGTGAACCAGCGGCGGGCGTCGGCGGCGATCGCCGAATGCCGCTGCGCACGCCGGAATCCGGTTCAGCCATGCGACTTGCCGAACAGGCCGTTCGACGCAGCAGGAGCGCGGCGATGGTCACCGCGTAGATGAAGAACGCACCGCCCTCGGGCCAGAGATACTTGCCGGCGTTATCGATGACGCCCAACACAATGGCGGCCACGAAGGTGCCGGTGATCGTTCCCAGGCCGCCCACCGCCACGACGATCAGAAAAATCACGAGATACTGGATGCCGAAGATCGGCGACATGCCGAGAATCTCGACGGCCAGCCCGCCGCCCAGCGCCGCGATGGCGCTGCCGAGCGCGAACACCGCCTTGAACAGCCGGTTCACATCGATACCCACGCACTGCGCCATCTGCTGGTTGTCGACCGCCGCGCGGACGCGGGCGCCCAGCAGAGTCTTCTCGAAGCCGAACCAGAGCAGTCCCGCCATGGCCAGACCCGTCACGATCATCACCAGCTTGCAGGGCACCTCGCGGATGCCCAGATCGACCTGCCCCGAAAGCCATTCTGGGACATCGATGTGCACGGGATCGGGCCCGAACACCCAGGTGAACACGCCGGTGGCGATCAGCACCAGGCCGATCGAGAGCAGTACCTGGTCGAGTTCACCCGCCCGATACAGGGGCCGGTAGAACAGCGGCTCGAGCACCAGGCTGATCGCGCCCACCAGCAGCGCGGCCAGCGGCAGCGCGACCAGGAAGGGCATACCCACCTCGGACATCAGGGCGACCGCGAAGTAGCCCCCGGCCATGGCGAACACCCCGTGCGCCAGATTCACGAAGCCCATCAGGCCCATGGTGACCGTGAGGCCGACGGAGATCACGAACAGGATCATCGCGTAGGCCAGCCCGTCGAAGACGATGCTGACCAGCGCGGATCCGAGGTGAATGCCCTCCATCGGCCGAAGGCCCGGTCAGCGCGGACTCATTCGCCGCACTTGCCGATCTTGCCCGCCTTGCAGGGATCTTTCACCTGCTTGATGGTGGCGAGAATGCGCGTGCCGAGCTTGCCATCTTCCTTGCGCACGATCTGGTGCACATATTCGTCATGGACGATGTCACGGGTTTCGGCGTCGATCTGGATCGGGCCACGCGGGCTGTCAGCGAATGTCCAGCCCTTGAGCGCCTCCATGGCCTTGTCGCCGTCGATCTTGCCGTCCAGCGTTTTGATCACATGCGCGATCGCAGCCATGCCGTCATAGCCGGCCACGGCCATGAAGTCCGGAATCGAATCGGCGCCGTAAGCGGCCTTCCAGGCCTTGACGAAGGCCTGATTGGCCGCCGACTCGTGATCGGCCGCATAGTGGTGGGTGGTGATCAGGCCGTCGGCCGCCTCACCCATGCCCTGGAGCTCGGTGTCCTGCGTGATGTCGCCCGGGCCGATCAGCTTGATGCCCTGGGCGGCCATGTTCAGATCCTTGAATGTCTTGGCCACCGCGCCCGCATGATTGCCGGCCGGGACGAAGACATAGAAGCAATCGGGCTTGGCATCACGAACCCGCTGGAAGAACGGCGTGAAATCCGGCACCTTGGCCGGGCCACCCATGGGGATCTCGTCGATCACCTTGCCGCCCTTGCCCTCGAAGCCGTGCTTGAAGGCCGCGACGCTGTCCTTGCCGGGCGGGTAGTCGGTATAGCCGCTGGCGGCGGTCGTGCAGCCGAGCCCCTCGGCGGCATACTGGCCCATGGGCACGCCGGACTGCCACATCGTGAACGACACCCGGGCGATGTACGGCGAGAGCTGGGGAATCCAGGCCGTGCCCGCGTTCATGATGATCATCGGGGTCTTCGCCTGGGTTACCAACGGCGCACTGGCGATCGCGTTGGGCGAAAAAATGAAGCCGGCCAGGAGATCGACCTTGTCGCGGGTGAGCAGTTCACGCACCGCGGTCTTGGCGATGTCGCCACCAGGACGCTTGGAATCGCGCTTGACCAGCTCGACCGTATGCCCGCCGAAGGCCTCCGGATGCTGCTTCATGTAAAGCTCCATGCCGCGCTCGACCTGCTGGCCGAGTTGCGCGCCACCGCCCGAGAATGTCAGCACGACCCCCACCTTCACGGTGGCAGCCTGAGCGGCGAATGGCACGGCCGCGACAGCGGCCGCGATCAGCGAATGCTTGAGAACCGATTTCATGCGGTTTCCTCCTCCGATGGATGGGGCTCGGACCCTGTCGGCCGCGCTGACGCAACGCGGCGACCGGCCCGGCCCGGTGCGGCCATTCTATACTCGGCGCACGATGAATGATTCCCTTTCCGCGCTGCAGACGCCGGCCCTGCTGCTGGACGAAACCCGCCTGGCAGTAAACACGCAGGGCTTTCTGGCGCGTGCCCGACAGATGGGCGTTTCCCTGCGTCCGCACGTCAAGACGGCCAAGTCGATCCAGGTGGCCGAACGGGCCTGCGGCGCCAGCCACGGGCCAATCACCGTGTCAACGCTGCGCGAGGCCGAAGCCTTCACGGCGGCCGGTTTCACCGACATCCTCTGGGCGCAAAGCATCACACCGGACAAGTTCGCGCGGCTGTTCGCCCTGCCCGAGACGGTCACCGTGGTCACCGACGAACCGTCGGTGGCTGCCGACCTGGCCCGCGCGGCCGCACTGGCCGGCCGTGACCAGCCCGTGTTGATCGAAATCGATAGCGGCGAACATCGTAGCGGGCTGCTTCCCGATGACCCGCGGCTGATCGAGATCGGCCGCATCCTGGCTGTGAATGGTGAACAGCGTGCCGGTGACCGCACGCCCACCGACATCGGGCCGGACGGCAGCGCAACGAGGGTCGGCGGATCGAGCGGAGTCCGTCTGCAGGGCGTGATGACGCACGCCGGGCATTCGTATGCCGAGAACACGCACGAAGGCATGCGTCGCGTGGCCGAAGCGGAACGCATGGCAGCCGTGTCGGCGGGCGCGCGTCTGCGGGCCGCCGGCCTGCCCTGCCCGGTGGTCAGCGTGGGTTCCAGCCCCACGTTCCGCTTTGGCGAGCACTTCGAGGGCGTCACCGAGGTTCGCGCCGGCGTCTATGTGTTCTTCGACCTGTCCCAGGCGATGCGCAACGTCTGCACCCGCGACGAAATCGCGTTGACGGTGCTGAGCACGATCATCGGCCACAACCGGCAGGCGAAGCGGATGTTGCTCGATGCCGGCGGCCTGGCATTGTCGAAAGACCTGGGTGCGAGCGCTTCCGGCGCACCGGGCTACGGAGAACTGCTGAGCCTCGACGGCCAGACTCTGGGGCTGGCCATCACCACCGTGTACCAGGAGCACGGCGTGGTCGAGGTGCACGATGAATCGGTGTTCGACCAACTGCCGGTCGGCACACGGGTGCGCATTCTGCCCAACCATGCCTGCATGACCGCCGCCGGTGGCTACGAGCACTACCACCTGCTTCGTGATGGCGCGATCGTGGCCCGCTGGCCGCGGTTCAACGGCTGGTAGGTGCCGCAAGCGGCGCGTATCGTGGGCGCCGGCAATCGTCCCGAGCTACCGTTCAGCGCACCGGCCGCAAGCTGACATCCAGCGCGCCGGCCACATCCATTTCGAAGGCCAGGCCCTTCACGGGCGGGCGGGCATAGTGCCAGCAAAGGCCTTGGGGCACGACACCGTGCGCCGCAAGTTCCTCACCCACCAGCGCGCCGATGTCCAGATCGGTGTAGGCACGGGTCTGCTCGGCCTGGGACCAGTCGCACCCGAGGGCGGACAACCTCTGCTTCATCGACCCCACCACGAAACGCACCTTCTCGCGAAGCCCCTCCGGTGAGGTGTCGTGCAGCGCGACGATCCGCTCGGCGTAGGGTGCGCTGCCGGCCCGGGCATCGCCCCCGCCGGAAATCATAAAGCCGCCCTGGCGCCCATCGCCGGCCGCCACCGTATAGGCGAAGCCAGCCATCGACGGTTCAGACGGCGCACCATAGCGCGGGCAGACATTGGTGCGCGCCACCGGATTGATCTCGTCGCGAAATATGCCCCACTGCGCCAGCTTGCCGACATAGCCGCGGTTGAAATCGATGAAGCCCTGATCCGTGAACGGTTCGGCCGATCGCAATTCGCACTGGGCGAACGCGGTGAACGGTCGCCCGATCGCATTCAGGTGCGCTTCGATGAACGCGAAGGCTTCGGCCAAGGGCAATGGGCGGGCAAACACCACGCGTTCGATGGCGTGCCCCGGCAGCGCCGCCACCCCGCCGCTGTACTGAAAATAGGCCGGCAGATAGGCGTAGCCACCGGCTTCGAATGGAACGGCTTGAGACATGGTGTGGTCCTTGGGAACTCGGCAGGAAAATCAGGCGGCATCGGTGCGCGGATCGATCGGCGCGATCGCCACGCCACGCTCGGCGATCGCCTGGCCCGCATCGAAGAGAACGTCCTCGCGGAAACGGGCCGCCACCAACTGCACGCCGATCGGCCCGTCCTCGCTGATGCCGGTGGTGACCGTCATTGCCGGCACGCCGAGCACCGGCAGCCCCGTCATGGGCATCTGCGCGCGAATGACCCGTTCGAAGTCATCGGCCGAGCCCAGATCGAGCAGATCCGGAAGCGGGGGTTCACCCGAGACCGGACATATCCAGACCGGGTAGCGTGCCAGGAACGCATCCCACTGACGCATCAGCGTGACCCGCCTCTGCAGCGCGTCCATCAGGCCGTCGTAGCCGGTATCGGGCGTACGCGCCAGCATGTAGCCGGCCACCTTGAGCGCGTCCGGATCGTCTTCGGACCGCAAGGGCCCCTGCCGGTTGCGACGGAACTCCGACAGCCACAGCAAGGCATTGATATCGGCCGCCTCGGCCAGCGGCGGGCAGTGGGTTTCGGTGACCTCCCAGCCCGCGTCGGACAGGCGGGCCGCGGCCTCGTGCAGCGCATGCTCGACCGCCGGGTCGACGGCCAGGCCGTCGGGCGAAACCGTCAGCGCCGCGCGGCGCGGCGTCTCGCCCAGACTCAGCGGTGCCGGCACCTGCCAGGGATCGCCCGCGGCCGGCATCGCCATGGCCTCGAAGCCCAGGCGCAGATCGCCGATCGAGCGCGCCAGCGGGCCAGACACCGCCATCAGCTGCGCACCGATGTGCCGATCCGGGCCCGAACGATTCACGGCCGGCACGCGACCAAGCGTGGGCCGCAGGCCGTGTACGCCACAGGCATAGGCCGGGTAACGGATCGAGCCGGCGATGTCGGTGCCGTGGGCGATCGCGCCGATGCCGGTGGCCACCGCGGCGCCCGCGCCACCTGACGAGCCGCCCGGGGTGAGGGTCGGGTCATGCGGATTGCGCGTATGCCCGTGCAGGCTGTTGCGGGTGAACCAGCGTAGCGAGAACGCCGGCGTGTTCGTGCGCCCGATGATCACCGCGCCGGCCGCACGCAGATTGGCCACCAGCGGGCTGTCGTGCTCGGCGACCAGATCGCGCTGAATGCGCAGGCCGTTGGTGGTGGCCTGACCACGTTGGTCGACATTGACCTTGATGGTCACTGGAACGCCGGCCAGCGGGCCGGGGTCGCGCTTGGCGGCACGGGCGGCATCGACCGCATCGGCCTGCAGCAGCGCGTCTTCATCGAAGCGCTGGACGACCGCATTGATCGCTCCGTTGACCTCGTGCAGGCGCGTGAGCGCGCTCTCGGTGGCCTCGCGCGCCGAGAACTCGCCCTTGCGAACCCCGCGGGCGATGCTGCCCGCGCTCATCGACCAGATCTTGGCCATGGTGATTTTTCCTTGGTGGTGTTGCCTTGGCTGCAAGCCCCCCAGTATACGAAGCCGGATGCGCTATGCTGGCCGACCATGCGAAAACTCTTCTACGGCTGGCGGATGGTCGGTGCGGCCGCCGGCATCCAATTTCTGCAGGCGGCCATGCTCTACCAGGCGCTGGGCGCCTACGTCGCCATCCTCACCGACGAAAAGGGCTGGAGCAAGACCGCGCTCTCGGGCGGCTCGGCGGTGCAGGCCACCGAGGCCGCCCTGCTCGGGCCGGTGCTGGGCTGGATCATCGACCGCTTCGGCGCCCAGACCCTGATTCGCGTCGGTATCCTGATCTTCGGTGCGGGCTTCATCGCTTTCAGCTATATCGACACCCTGCCCCAGTTCTACCTGGCGATCATCCTGATCGCGCTGGGCTCGAGCATGTGCGGCTTCTTTCCGCTGAACATCGCGATCGTCAACTGGTTCAAGAAGTATCGGGCGCGCGCGTTGTCTTCCATTGCCATGGGTCTGGCGCTGGGCGGCGCGGTCGTGCCTCTCGTGGCCTGGTCGATGCACCATTTTGGCTGGCGCAACACGGCGTTCGGCTGCGGCGTGCTGGCCATCCTGGTCGGTTTTCCGCTGGCGATGGTCTTTCGCCGCAGACCGGAGGACCACGGCGAGACTTTGGATGGGCTGCCGGTGCCCGATCCCACCGAGAAGGTCGAGGGCGCGCCCCACAATCCGCAGGATGAGATCGAGTTCACCACCCGTCAGGCGCTGGCCACCCCGGCCTTCTGGCTGCTGGGCTTCGGCCACGGCTTCGCACTGTTCGTGGTCACCGCGGTCAATGTGCACGCCATCTCGCACATGAAAGAAGGCCTGGGCTACACGGTGGGTGAGGCCTCGCTGGTGATCACGCTGATGACGGGCTTCCAGGTGCTGGGCGTCGCGGTCGGCTGGTGGATCGGTGACAGGTTCCAGAAGCGGCTCGTGGCCGCCACCTGCATGCTGATGCACGGTGCCGGCCTGCTGTCGCTGACCTTCGCTGTCAACCCTGCGATGCTGGTGCTGTTCGCGGCATTGCATGGCTCCGCCTGGGGCCTGCGCGGGCCGTTCATGCAGGCGCTGCGCGCCGACTACTTCGGCCGCCGTTCGATCGGCAAGATCATGGGTCTGTCGTCGTTGTTGGTCGTGATCGGGCAGATCGGCGGGCCGTTGGTGGCCGGATACTTCACCGATGTCACCGGCGACTACCGGATGGGATTCACGATCCTGGCGTGTCTGGCCACCTCGGGCTCGGTGTTGTTCGTGATGGCCAAGGCGCCGCGGCTGACGCAGGAGGCCATCCAGGCTGGCCCGAAGTAGATTCCCGGTGCGCGCCAGCTCGCTGACGTAGTCGTGCCGGCGTCGGTCAGACTCGCTGAAGGAACCACACCGCCGCCACGATCGCGATGATCGTCGACAGTGCCGGCATCACGGCTTGGCGGTAGACGCGCAAGCCGCGCAAGGCGTGCAGCGCTGGCAGCAGCAGCGCCACGATCACCAGCTGGCCAGCTTCGATGCCCAGATTGAAGGCCGCGAGCGTGGGTATCAGCGCCGCATCGGGCAGGCCCAGATCGGCCAGCACGCTGGCAAAGCCGAAGCCGTGGATCAACCCGAAGCCGAACACCACCTGCCATGCCCCGCGCACGAACACCGGCCGGATATTGTTCAGCGCCACCAGCAGCACGGACAGCGCGATCGCCGGCTCGACCAGGCTGCCCGGCGTAAGCGATCAGGCATCTGCACTCTTTCGCGGTGCAGGTTGAGTCCACACAATCCGATCTCTTTGATTCATGGAGATCGAGATGCCCATCGACGAGAGTACGCTCACTGAGCGCCAACGGTTCTGGTTAGAGCATGTCCGCCGCTGCGAAGCCAGCGGCCAGAGCGTCAAGGCCTATGCGGCCGAGCATGACGTTTCAGAGATCTCGCTGTATAGCTATCGCAAACGATTCGGCGGGTTGCGCACGGCAACGCCTCGTTTGGTTCGTGCGCAGGTAGCGTCTGCGACGCTACCATGCCGAGTGCACCTTCGCAACGGCTTGGTGGTCGAGTTCGGCGTTGCCGGCGACGAGCTCGCTGGCGTTCTTCGCACGCTGTCTGAGTTGCGATGATCCGCCCGACCGGTTCCCTGGCGGTGTACCTGTGCGTCGAGCCGGTGGACTTCCGCAAACAGATTCCAGGGCTGGCCACGATCGTGCAAGGCGATCTCGAGCTGAACCCGTTCGAGCCTTCGGTGTTCGGCTTCGTGAACCGCAAACGAGATCAATGTCGCCTGCTGCTCTGGGAGCGCAACGGCTTCGTGCTCTGGAACAAGCGCCTGGAGCGAGAACGATTCTGGTGGCCGCAGGCCGGCGAGCAGACCGTGACGCTGAGCGTGGAGCAATTGAACTGGCTGCTCGACGGATTGGATCTGTCGCGCTGGCAGCCGCATCGGGCCTTGCAATTCGAAGCGGTTTGCTGAGTGCTGTTTCACCTGGCTGGAAGCGTCGATGAGACAATGCAGGTATGTCAGCCTTGCCTGCCGAACTGCCCGACGATATCGAAGCGCTCAAGGCGCTGGTGCGTCAACAAGAGCATCGAATTGAGCGCGACAGCGCTCATATCGAAGATCTGAGGCAACGGGTTGATGCGCTGCAAGGGCAGATCCGAATTCTGCTCGATCACCGCTTCGGGCGAGCCAGCGAGCGCATCGCGCTGGAAGATGCCTCGCAGGCGGGCCTGTTCGACGAGGCCGAGCAGATACTCGAGACCGCGGACGAAGAGAGCGAGAACGAAGGCGTCGAGGTCAAGGGCCATCGCCGTCGCCCCAAGCGCGCACCATTGCCCGATCATCTGCCGCGCATCGATATCGAACATGACCTTCCCGACAGTGAGAAGGTCTGTCCGCATGACGGCAGTGCACTGGTTCGCATCGGACAGGAGACCAGCGAGCAACTCGATATCGTGCCGGCCAAGGTTCAGGTGCTGCGCCATATCCGGCACAAGTACGCCTGCCCGTGCTGCGATCAGTCGATCCGGCTGGCGCCCAGGCCGCAAACGCTGCTGCCCAAGAGCCAGGCCAGCGCCGGGATGCTGGCCTACCTGGTGACCAGTAAGTTCGTTGACGGGCTGCCGCTGTATCGGCTGGAGAACATGCTCGGCCGAGTGGCGATCGATGTGCCGCGCCAGACCTTGGCGGGTTGGATGATCGCCACCGGCCAGAGAATCGAGCCGCTGATCGATAGGCTGAACCAGAAGTTGCTGGCCAGCGCCGTGATCCAGATGGACGAGACCACGGTGCAGGTGCTCAAGGAGCCGGGCAGATCACCGGAATCGAAGTCGTACATGTGGGTGAGAACGGCCGGCGACGAACAGGGCACGCCGATCCGGCTGTTCGACTATGCGCCCAGTCGAAGCGGCCAAGTACCGATGGCGTTGCTCGAGGGCTTCGCCGGCACGCTGCACACCGATGGCTATGACGGCTACGACGCCGTGGCCAGAACGAACGAACTGAAGCGGGCGTATTGTTGGGCACATGCCAGGCGCCACTTCGTGAACGCGCTCAAGGCCATGGGCATCAGCATCAAACACTTGCCGGCCAAACCGCTTCCGAAGGCCAAACGTCTGCTCAAAGCGATTCGCTTCATCCAGCAGCTCTATGGCATCGAGGCCAAGGCCAGGGAGATGAGCGCGGCCGATCGGGCCCATCTACGCCAGACCGAGGCGGTGCCGATCCTGAAAGACCTTCGAGACTGGATGCAAGAGCTCGTCCCGAAAGTGCTGCCCAGCAGCGGGCTGGGCAAGGCACTGGCGTACCTGAACGAGCACTGGGACGGATTGACCGTGTACGTGAAAGACGGCGACATTGCCATGGACACGAACCGCACGGAGAATTCGATCAGGCCCTTTGTTCTTGGCAGGAAAGCCTGGCTCTTTGCAGCCAGCGTGGCTGGCGCCAAATCGAGCGCAGCGCTCTACAGTCTGGTGGAAACGGCCAAGGCCAATGGGCACGAGCCGTATGCGTATCTGCGTGAAGTGTTCGAGCGATTGCCGTCGGCGGACACCGATGCCGAGATCGACGCTCTACTGCCATGGAATCTCGCGCGGGCGTAGTTCGCTGATCGCATACTGCCCGGCAGCTCCAGCCAATGCAGCGCCGCCAGGCTCAGCGTGATCGAATGGGCGAGCGTGAATGCGGTTACCAGCTTCAGGCTGGCGACGAAGACCGTTTTGCCATCTGCTGCGGGGCGCCACTGTCCGCCTTCGCGGGTCAGCACCACGGTAAGCAGCAAGGTCACCACGAACAGAACGTGATCGAAACCGATCGCAATGTGGCGCACACCTTCGAAGAAAAAGCGCAGCAGCTGCGCCCCGAGCGAAGGCGTGGCCACGACGATCGTCGCGCCCGCGGGGTCTGCGCTGGTCAGAAAGAACGGGCGCGCGCCCTGCTCGCCCGTGAAACTGCCGATCAGACGGTGAGCGGGCACGTCATCGGCGAATAAGCGGCTGAGCACCCGTACCTCGGCAACCGGCGCCCCACAGCGGATCTGCCAACCGATCAGCCAATGCGCCTGGCCGTCGATGACGCGTGTCTCGCCCTGGGGCGGCGAGCGCTCGCATGACTGGTTGGCGATTTCGATCGGCAATGCCGCCTGGACCTGCCTGGCAATCTCGATCGCCGGTGATGCCGGCACTGGCGCGGCGGCGTCGATCGGCGGTACTGCCGGCACCTGCACGGCTGCGTCGGCCGCCGGTGCCGCCCGAATCTGCGCCGCGATGTCGGCAGCCGGTGCCGCCTGCATCTGCGCCGCGATGTCGGCAGCCGGCGCGGCGCTGTTGCCGGACCGCTTGCCGCGGTCCGTGGCATCCGGCGCAGGCGCGCGCGCGAGCGTATCCACCCGCACCTTCAGGACACGGCCCTCCAGCACCAGCGTCAGCAGACTCTCACCGGTCTGATGGGCCATCGCCGCAGGCGTCATCCATGCCAGGGCCAGCGTCACCAAGACAAACAACCACCATCGACCTGCGGCGAAAACTGCCATCGACAACCTCAGGAAGCCGCGCGTTCGATCAGGCCACGCAGCCCCCGGATCTGATAATCCGAATCGTGAACACCGCCTGCTGCTGCTGGCACATGCACATAGCGGGCGAGCCCGTCGGCGGCCAGTTCGCCCACCTCGACCGTGAGCTTGTGAGCGCCCGCGCGGTCGAACAGCAGCACGATGAGTTCCGGCGTGGCCAGACCGAAACGCCCTTTTGCCTCGGCATCCGCAGGCAGGCGCCGCTCGGTGCGGGTACGCGAGAACGTGTCCAGCGTGGCCCCCAGATCCGGGTTCGCTCGCTGTTCAGCCCGGTGCGCATGCTCGCCCGCCGTGGGTGCGTGGTCTCGATGCAGCAGCCAGGCGCCCGCCTTGTCGCGCTCGTAGCGCAGCCTGCCACCGGCATGCAGCAGCTCCACCGCCGCGAGATCCTCGGTGCCGGACGCCCAGAGGAACGGCAGCGCCTCGACGGCATGCTCATCATGCTCATGCTCATGCGCAGGCGCATTCTCATGCGTGCGCTGCTGCCAGACGACAGCCAGCGCCGCGAGCACCGCCAACACCGTCCAGACCCAGGTGGAAGACCGGCCCGGCCCGCTCATCGTCCGCGCCGCCAGCGGTGCCACACGATGAAACCCAGCGCCAGCAACGGCATCAGCACCGTGCTGAGCAGGAAGGTGAACTGCATCTGCTGATTGCTCAGCCGGATCGATGGCAATTCATAGGTGCGCGGCGCGATGTCGATCAATTGCTCGTTGTCCGCCAGATAGCTGACCGCATTGAGAAACAGCTGGCCATTGCCCAGCACCGGATAGAACGAGTTGGTCAGAAATCGCCGTCGCCTGCCACGATCAGTTGTGACTGCGGTGCCTGCGACCCCGGCACCGTGCGGCGGTGGCCAGCACCATCAGGAGAGCGGGCCCGCTCATCACCATCCACCTGCGAGGGCATGCCCTCCAGCGCCGCCACCGTGGCGCGGTCGCTGGTCATGACCAGCGGAAATACCGCTACACCCGGTGGCGGCTCGCGCCCCACCGGCGACAGCGAACTCACACCGGGGAAGAAGCTCAGCGCGAGATCGCGCGTGACCTTGTGACGCAGATAGCTGCTCACCGCCGGCGTGGCCGGGTCGGTCCAGTAGTGGCTCTTGGTATCCAGCACGCGGTTGGCATCATGACGCACGCCGAACGATGCCAGCGTGCCGTCCAGGCCGGTTTCATAGAGCGGATCGAGCAGCATCACGGCCCGCCCACCCGCGGTCATGTAGGCGTCCACCAGCGCCGCCTCCTTGGGCAGGAACGGCGTGCGCGGTGCGGCAACCACCAGCACATGGCAGCCCTGCAGCACGTCCGGGCCCTGCAGCAGTACGACCTGGCGCACCACATAGCCCAGCGCCTCCAGCGCCTGGCGCGCCATGCCCGCACCGTGGCGCTCGTGCACCTCCAGCCGCTGCCCGCCGCTACTGTGATCATGCTGCATGCCGGCTTCGAAATGATCGTGCGTGCTCAGGCTGAACGGATCGGCCTCGAGGTGGCCGTCCGTGAAGCAGATGGCCTGGCCACTGCCGCGCTGCGCGCGGATCAGGCCATTGGTGAAGTCGACCTCGGTGCCCCCGTTGACCACCGTGCGCCGGCCCTCGGTTTCAAACACCGCGCTGCCGGGGAACCGGATCTGGAACTTCTGCGCCTGCGCCGGATGCACCACCGGATCGAAGGCCTGCACCTCGATCAGCGGCGAGGCCTGCGCATACTGCTCGAGCAGCAGCTTGGCATCCACCAGCGAGCGGTTGGTCAGCGTATAGAAGAACGTGATGCGCACCGGCGACTTCAACGACTGGATCACCCGCTGGGTCTCGGGCCCGATCGAATACACGCCGCTGGGCGTCAGATCGAAGCGCCAGGGGTGGCCGAGCACCCACTGGTTCAGTGCCACCGCCACCAGCCCGATGGCCACCAGGGGCATGGCCACCCGCCCCCGCGCGAGCAAACGCTTGAGCGTGGCGATCACAGCCGCCGCTCCCGCAGCACCACGATGGTGGCCACCAGCGACACCACCACGATGCTGCCGAAGTACGCCAGCGCCGCATTGCTGAACACCCCGCGGATCAGATCGATGTAATGCACCGAGAACGACAGGTGCCGGAACACCGGCCCGAGTTCGGGCATCCAGCCGATGTTGGCCGCATAGTCGGCGAACCACAGGCCCAGCAACACCGCCCAGGTGATGGCCGCGGCCACGATCTGATTCGTGCACATCGAAGACACGAACAGCCCGATCGCCGCAAACGCACTGCCCAGCAGCGCAATGCCCATGTAGCCGCCCAGCACGGGACCCAGATCGGGCTGGCCGAACAGCACCAGCGGCACCACCGCGGTGGCCGTGCCGGCCAGCATCAGCAGCAACACGATGGCCGCCGCCGCATACTTGCCCAGCACGATCTGCACCTCGGTGAGCGGCAAGGTCATCAGCAGCTCGAACGTGCCGGACTTGTTCTCCTCGGCGAACGTGCGCATGGTCATCAGTGGCATCAGCAACAGCAGCAGCAGGCTCATGTTGTGAAACGAGGTCACCATATGCACCGCGTTCACGATGAACAGATTGAAGCTGGAGAAGTAGCCGGTCAGCGCCCAGAACGCGGCCAGCAGCACCGGCGCGATCGGCGCCGCGAAGTACTCACGCAACTCCTTGCGCAAAATGGCCGTGAACCCGCTCATGCCAGCGCCGCCTGACGCGCCGAGGCCACCGCGCTCACGAAGCTCTCTTCGAGCGTGGCCTCGTGCAGCTGCAGCTCCAGCAGCGTGCCCCGGGCAACCACCGCCTGCGCCAGCGCCGCGCGCGGATCGCTTCCGGGCTGCGCCATGCAACGAAACCTCAGCGCGCCATCGGGGGTACTGCCCGCGGGCTCGACCGCCGCAACGCCCGGCACGTCCGCCAGCAACGCCTGCGCAACCGACGCCTCCAGCCCGCTCAACAACAGATCCACCCGGATCGCCTGCCCGCCGTCGGCCACCCGCAGATCGGTACTGAGCACCCGGCCGTCGAGCAGCAGGATCACCCGCGAGCACAGGGCATTGACCTCCTGCATCAGATGGCTGGAGAACAACACCGCGCGCCCTTCGCCGCAGCGGCGCACGACCTCGCGCGCCTCAATGGTCTGCAGCGGATCCAGCCCGCTGGTGGCCTCGTCGAGCAGCAGCACGGCAGGCCGGTTCAGGATCGCCTGCGCCAGCCCCACCCGTTGCCTGAAGCCCTTGGACAGCTGGCCGGTGGGCTTGCCGAGCACCGCGCCAAGCGCACAGCCTCCACCGCCCGGCAATGGCCGCGCGGCGGGCACGCGGCGCGATGCCCTTGGCGCCGGCCGCGAACGCCAGATACTGGCGCACCGTGAGCGTGTCATAGAGCGGCGGGCGCTCGGGCAAATAGCCGATCTGCCGGCGCGCCTCGATCGCATTGGCGCGCAGATCCACGCCGCCAACACTCACCTCGCCCGCATCGGCCCCCAAGAAGCCGGCAATGATGCGCAAGGTGGTCGTCTTGCCGCTGCCGTTGGGGCCGAGCAGCCCCACGATCTCGCCCCGGCCGATCGAAAACCCCACCCCGTGCAACACCTGCTGGCGACCAAAATGCTTGTCGACCCCGTGGATCAGGATGCTCGGAACAGGCGCGGAGGAATCGGTCGGTGAAGGGGCAGACATGCGATGCGCAAGAAAAAAACAGCGGGCCCTCGTCGGACCCGCCAGTACCTCGGCCAAACCGCCCCCGGCGTTGCCGCCAGGGCCGCAGGCGTCTTACATGTAGGGCTTGTCGTGCTGATGCTCGTTGTACTGATCGGCACCATGGCTGTACCAGATCTGGCCAGCGGTGGCGTCGCGCATCTGCTTCAGCCGCTCGATCGAGTTCATCGAATGCACGGTGCTCCAGGTGATGCCCGGAATCACGCCGGCCTCGTTCTCGGCCGTGTACACAGCATCGGCGGCCAGCAGCAAGGTGCCGGTCTTGGGCAGATTCACCCGCACCGACTGGTGGCCCGGGGTATGGCCCTTGGTGTCGAGCACCACGATCGACCCATCGCCGAACAGATCATAGTCACCGGCCAGCTGAATGAAATCGAAGCCACGGGTGGTGTCATAGTCCTTCAGCACATAGGCGGCACGCGCGAAGGTCTCCGGCCACCAGGCGGTGCGCAGCTCCTCTTTCTGGACCACATGGCGCGCCTTCGGGAACAGCTTGATGTTGCCGGCGTGGTCCAGGTGGAAGTGCGAGTAGATCACGTGGGTGACATCGTCGGCCTTGAAGCCCAGCTTCTCCAGCTGCTTGTCGATGATCTCGTCGCGGCTCTGGATCACGCTGAACGCGCCGCACAGGCCCTTGCCCCAGTAGGCATCGCAGCCGCCATCGGCGGTGGCCACGTTCGTGCCGGTATCGAACACCACCAGACCACGCGGATGCTGAATGATGTACATCGCCACCGGCACCTGGATGCGGGTGCCGACATCACGCATGGCGGTCAGCCAGCCCTTGTCCAGCTCCAGCTTGCCGCTGCTGACCTGCCAGAGCTTCATATCCTGCGCACCGGCCGACATGGCCGCGAGACTACAGGCCGCTGCAGCCAGCCACTTGGACAAATGCATCTTCATTGCGACGTCTCCCTGGTTGAATTTCTTGGTTGGGCCGCGTGATGGCGGTTACCGGTTCGATGACCAGCGTTGTTGGCCAGACGCGGGGGGCGTGCGATGGACTTGGGCGGCGCGAAGCAGGAAAACACCACAACACGCAACCGATCCAATGCCTGCCTATGCCGGAAGCATAGCAGCAGGTGGGTAGGCAGTCGATATAGGGGAATCGCCTCATGCACTAGCCGGCGGGAGACGAAGAGAGCCCCCATTGCGCTAGCCGTGCTACGCCATAGAGCACCCTCGCCCGCCTGCCAGGGCGCCGTCTCAGGCGTCGCCGCTGGCCAGCTTGGCCCGGTACTCTTGCCGCGTGATCGGGCCACCGGCCTGCGCGACGCGCGCCTTGTCAGTTGGCGACAGGGCATCCTGAAATGCGTCGATGCGCTTCCAGGCTGGCAGGGGCGCCTCGATGCCCGGCTCGGGCACGTAGCGCGACGCATGCTGGCGCTTCGAGGGGTGGATGTAGCGGGGACAGTTCACGAACACCGCGTCGACACTCACGGATGCAACCAACTCGGAACCTGGCCAGCGCTCGCAGGTGGCCGGATCCGCATCGATCGTGACCGTGCCCTCGATGCGAAGACGGTGCGGGGTTTCGAAATCAATGAAGAGCAAGCCCGCCTTGCCGGTCTCTGACATGTTCCCGGCCGAGAGGTACATGCTGTTGCCGTTGTAGAGCGGAAAGGCCAGTGAGGACGTACCGGTCACCCGGACGAAACCCGGATGACCGCCCTTGTATGAACAGGTCGGTTGGCCGGAAGCATCGACGGTGGCGAGAAAGAACATGTCGCGCGACTCGATGAATGCCTTGTCGCTTTCGGCGAGTTCGGATCGGATGACGAAGTCGGACATGCGCTGGGCGAGGGATTCGACGGCGAAATGGCGCTGGAATGATTGCTGGGCTGGGGTGTAGTACTTGGGCATCTGAGTTTCGGGGATTGGCGCTTCAACGACTGAGGTCAGCGGGCCGCCCGAAGGCGCTGGGTTCTGGGCGCGAGCCCAGGTCCTGCGACTTTTTCAGGCGATCCCGCTCGACACGAGTTCGGCATTAATCCTCATAGCTTCACTCCATCCTGCAACATGGGACCAATGCTCCTGGCCGCAACGGTTCTAGTTCCTCGGCCCCAATGAACCCCTGGGCGGCATACAACCGATTCGCAGGCGTATCGCCAACGCTCGACCGTAACGACACAACCGTCGCCTCCCTTTCGCGAAACCAACCGACTAGGCCTTGCAAAAGCAGCCGCCCTTTCCCTAAACCACGCGCCGTGTCGCGCACCCACATCTGGTAGACATGACCGATCCTCTCGGCGGCGCAAACTTCGAGCTTGCCCCAGGCAAGACCGACAACTTCGCCACCAGCTATCGCGAATAGCGGGCGAATCTGCGCGGAGCGCAGGTTCCTGCAGGTAATCAAGCGGTCCACTGCAGCGACCAGTCGGCCATCATCGCCGCGCCCATGCCAATGCTTCCTCGAGCCGGTCATCTCCCCAGAAGAGCTCTGCTACAAGAAGGGATGGGGAGCCAAATATGCCAATCTGTCCAGCTCGCTCGGTTTGGACTCGCAACGCATCTTTGTTCGCATCACTTTGCGCCATTTCAAAGGTCTGCTTCGGATCCTTCCCCAAGCTCGATAGAGTCGCCATCAGGTTTCCTTCTGTCCCAATTGGCCGGTCTTGCGTCCAGTGCAATCTGAATGTTTCTTCAGTGAACTCTCGCCCCCATCCCTCGGTGCAGCCAAGTGACCAATCCGCGCAGTCGCCAAACTGTTGGGCGGTACTCCGAGGAGTCCTTAAAGGGCAGCCGTGCAATGATGCCCGTCGCTCCAATCTCGCCATGTGCGTTGCTTGGCCTCGAAGGGCAGGAATGGCCCCTGATCCATTCAAATGACTTCATGATTGGCAACAGCAGGAATGGCTTCCACTCAACCTCAACACTGCAGACTCAGCTAGCGCGCCAATTTGACTAACAGTGAGATATGTATATGTACTGGCGTATTCGAACCAGAATTCGACCTTATTCAATCGAAGTCCTCCAATGCTGCACTGTGGTGGTCAACGACTCAGGCCAGCGGCGGCTTGAAAAGGCGCCGGGTTCTTGCGCGAGCCCAGATTCCTGCGACTTTTCAAGTGGCCCGCTGCGCCGACAAGTTCAACAGGACAGACCATGCCTACTTCCCGCGCTTGGCCGCCAAAGATGCTTCGAATCCAGATGGCCAGTACTTCTCGCCTCGCGCTACTGCTGACTCATACTTCGACCGAGCCGCCTCGTATTCGCCAAGACGATACAGCGCAATCGCCCATCCACGATAAGCGGGCGAATAGCTATCATCAATCTTGGTGCTCTCGGCAAAGAGATCCGTAGCCTTCCTCAACAAGCGCTGACTGTCCCGCGTATCCGACCTCTCGACAGCCCCCGCCTTTCCGACATACATGGCCCCCAAGTCCGCGAGCAAGGCCGGACGTTGATAGTCATCGTCAACCAACTCAATCGCTCGCTCGGCCAAGCCCACTGCTTCACCTGGCAGACCCCGCTCGTTCTGGATCCGTCCTAGGCACCAATAAACCTTATAGAAACTCGGGTTGAGCAGCCAACCCTCGTTGCAGCGGCGCATTGCCAAGCGTAGCTCCCCGTCGCGGAGATACCGCTCGCCTTCAGCGACCCAAATCTGTGCCCCCTTCTCTCGACTCCCCAGCTTTTGCACGACTGCGCTCACGAACTCCTCGTCAGCCTTGCGATCTACCGCCGACCGCTCTACTCTCGGTTGCCCGTACATTGGCAGGTTATCGGATGACCCAGCATGCGGAGGAACAGTAGCCGCACAGCCTGCCTGCAGCAGCACCACCGAGAATACCCCTTTCGCTACATTCAATCTCGTAGCTGCCACAAAGCCTCCCGAATGTTGGACGCCTAGATCAGCAGCGGTTGAGGCTTGACGTGACTTGCGGCAGCAAGGCGCGGCAAGGGTCAACCGTCTGTTGCAGCGAAATGTTAGGTCTCATCGGGATCGAAGGTATCTTCATCGTAGTAGTTGATGATGGTGTAGACCTTCGGAACTCCGCGGACAGTTTGGACACGAACGTCGACAATGTAGGCCAATTCGTGCCACTGTTTCTGAAAACGCTGATCACCCGCCAGCATCGCCTTCTTGACCGCGTTGTTTTCGAAAATTACCTTTACCGGAGTAGACGTAATGCTCTCGATAACGGCGCGATCACCTGTGCTGGCGTTGTCGGTAAACTTTGTCTGACTCCAGATCATGACGCGCTTCCGCTGAACATGGTCATCCGGCTCGTCAAGCCTCTCAAGCTGACGGCGTATGCCATTCTGCGCGGCATTCGCCTGCTCGGAGTTGATGAAGATTTGGTTGATGACTTGGCCGCCCTCCGAGACGGCAAAATTCATCTGTGAGCCAGCGTCCTTCGCCACGGGCTCGAGGATGTTATTCCACTGCTTGAGGTCGTTCTTGGTCAGTTCCTTGGGCGGAGATGCCAACTTTCCATGAAGCCACTCGATAACGGACTTCGCATGACTGACCCATTCAAATAGGGATCCGCCTTGCCAAAGGAGCGGGACTACAGGGATGGTCTGGGCAACGAGCTCGACAATAATTGAGCCCGAACGGACATCCTTGATGAACAACTCGGCATCAACTTGATGCTGCTCGTTGGTTTCGTTTTCAATGAAACGCTCAAACTGTTGACCTACACCGAGGAGCGCCAGCGTCAGATCGGCAAGAACGACCGGCTTCTCGTTGTTGATGGTGATTTCCAGCTTATTGCCGAAGTCGAGTTCGAGAAGCGCCTGGTTCATGATGTATGTGGCCTAACGCCCCGATCAATGGCGTTTGAGGCGCGCGGACGTTTGCGGTAGCAAACGCCCGTGTGGGTCAAACGTCCAGTGCATCGCGATGGGACCTATCCGGGAATTTGTGGGCGAGGCATACCATGAGAGGTAAAGGAAATGGATATGCCAACGAAGAAGCGAACTGCCGCGCAGCAGGCAGCGGCCCGCGGGCCGCTGCCTGAGGTTCCGGCCGAGTTGATCGACCATCTGGTCAAAGGCCCGATGACGCCTGGCGAAGTGCAGGACCTGTTCCTGTCGTTCCAGAAGGCCGTGATCGAACGGGCGATGAGCGCGGAGCTGAACATGCACCTGGGCTACAAGCCCGGTGAGCCCAAGCCCGACGGGCAAGCGAACGAGCGCAATGGCGCCAGCGCCAAGACCGTGATCACCGAACGCGGGCCGGTGCGGGTCGATCTGCCGCGCGACCGTGATGGCAGCTTCGAACCGGTGCTGATTCCCAAGCACGAGCGCCGCTTTACCGGCTTCGACGACAAGATCATCGCCATGTATGCCCGCGGCATGAGCGTGCGCGAGATCCAGGGATTCATCGCCGAGAGCTACGGCACGCAGGTCTCCCCGGATTTCATCAGCTCGGTCACCGATGAGGTGATGGCCGAAACGATCGCCTGGCAAAGCCGCCCGCTTGAGCCGATGTACCCGGTGGTGTTCTTCGATGCTCTGCGCGTGAAGATCCGCGGCGACGGCGTCGTCAGCAACAAGGCGGTTTACCTGGCGCTGGGCATCCAGGCCGACGGCCAGCGCGATGTGCTGGGCCTGTGGGTCGAGCAAACCGAGGGCGCCAAATTCTGGCTCAAGGTGTTCAACGACCTGAAAACACGCGGCTGCCAAGACATCCTGATCGCCGTGGTCGATGGCTTGAAGGGGCTGGCCGAGGCGATCAACACGGTCTATCCGAAGACCACGGTGCAGACCTGCATCGTGCACTTGATCCGCAATAGCCTGGATTACGCCGGCTGGAAGGATCGCAAGCAGGTTGCGCAGGCGTTGCGACCGATCTACACGGCCGCCAACGAAGAAGCGGCGCTGGCCGCGCTGCAGGACTTCGAAGCGGGGCCGTGGGGCGCGAAATACCCTTCGATCGCCGCGTCGTGGCAACGCGCCTGGGAACACGTCACGCCGTTCTTTGCGTTCCCGCCCGAAATCCGCCGGGTGATTTACACCACGAATGCCATCGAGAGTCTGAACATGCAGCTGCGCAAGATCATCAAGACGCGTGGCCACTTCCCGAACGACGAAGCGGCCATCAAACTGCTCTGGCTGGCGCTGCGCAATGTGCTGGCCAAATCGGTGCGAGCGGCATTCGACTGGAAGAGCGCGATGAATCAATTTGCTATTCTGTTCGACGACCGCTTCACAGCCTCGCGCGGCTGACCTGGTGATTCGATTGTTCAATCGCCTCGCCCACGAAAATGCGGATAGGCTCTCGCGATGTTAATCATCAATTCACGACCTCCCAGCCGGTTGGCACCCACCTTAGCAAAACCGCTGACAGTGGTCGCCCTGATTGCCTTGCTTGTTCCAGACCAAAAACGCGTATGGCCTCAATAGAAGTCGGCGCGGCGCCATCACCGTAGAGAAGAACATCCGATGTGGGGACCATTACCACGAGGTTCCCCCGAAACTTTTCCGAAAGACCTCGCCAATCGGAATGAAACAGAAGACGACTCGCCGCATAGTCCTCTCCCGAGATGGCTCCAAACGAATCGCGCCCTGGAACCGGTGTCACCGCAGAGAAGGGGCGGCTTGTGGACTTGAGGTTCTCCTCGCCTACCTTGAACAGCTCATCCTCGGACAAACCCAGCTTCGGTAGGTCCTTTCCTGTCGCCAGGCGCAAGCTGCGCGAATAGTCCAGGACCGGGACAGCGACAAGCCCTGGGGCGACAGGCCGACTGAAGACGGCGCTCCCGCGTTTCTCAGCCAGCTTCTTAGCATCTTCGATGTAGCGGACAGGTCGAACCGCGAGCCGGACCATTCCTTTCTCGATTGGAAAGTCTCGCACCTTTAGTGCTTCCCCAATACCCTTGGCGTATTGGTCTAGGGCAGCATCGCACTGCCCAGCGTTGCGCTTACAAAACGCATAGACATTGTGAAGATTCAAGTCCCCAGTGGACTCACCATCCGGTCTCGTACCCTCCAGAATGAGACTCCCCTTGGTTGATATCCGATAGTCCCCCGCTTCACGCTGCACGCGAGCGGACGCAGCCGCGGAGAACGACTGCTCATCCATTGCGAAATCTGGAGCAACAGCACAGCCGCCAATTGCCACGAGTAAGGCCGTTGCGAGGATATGAGATCGCTTGGGAAAGATCAACTACGCCTCCTTTGATGATTAACGATTGAGCTCACGGGCGCTTGACGCGGGACTAGACCGCGGAAGCGGGCGACGGCCCGGGTCAAGCGTCACGTGCAGCGCTTTGTTGTACCCCGCTCGCCGATTTCAGAGGAAATGCTGACGGGTCGCGGATCGATGCCACCGACAGGTCTACATCCAATTGCGGCCAATACAGATGATCTGGTGTTGGCCACTGCACCTCCGTTATCTGCTCGATCGTGGCCTTCTTGAACCACGGGAAGTGCTCATATGGCATGAAAAGCTCCTCGTCCCCAAGAAGCAGCCAGACACCGTGCGCCGACACATGCGTGATCTCAGCCGCGACCGAAGTGTTCGTACCAGGCATGCTCAATCTCCGAATGATGCTTCTCGACTACCTGACGCGCCTGCGCAAGCTGACGCTGACTCAGGCCCGTATGATTGGCCAGTTCGACGTCCGGATTCAACCAGTACTTTGCCTCGCCGTCCGGGTGCGCAACGTGAACATGGATGCGCGGCTCCTCCCTCGAGAAGAAGAACAACCGAAACTGCCCGTCACGAACTACTGTTGGCGCC
>JAWKYG010000021.1:0-112492 GCA_041396585.1 Burkholderiaceae bacterium
GCTCGGCCATGAGGGCCTGCACGACCAGCTCACGACGCTCCGGGGTCAGAGCTTTCGGTCAACAACGTCCTTGAGCGCGTGGTGCATCAGCGCCAGGTCGGCATACATGCGCTTGAGCTTGGCGTTCTCGTCCTGCAACTGGCGAAGCTGCGCCAGGTGCGACACCGTCATGCCCGAGAACTGGCTCTTCCACTTGTAGTACGTCGGCTCGCTCACGCCGTGCTTCCTGCACGTCTCGCCGACCTTCGCACCCAACTCGACCTCCTTGAGGATGCCGACTATCTGCGCTTCGCTGAATCTGGATTTCTTCATGTAGAGACTCCGTCTGGGGGAATTCTCTACTTCCGGGTGGTTCAGGTTTTCGAGGGGACTTCAGTACCTGTTGCGCGGCCTGGCGATCGAGCGTGCGAACCAGGTCTGGGCGATGGACCTGACCTGCATCCCGATGGCACGCGGCTTCGTGTACCTGGCCGCGATCATTGACTGACATAGCCGCAAGGTCCCGGCCAGGGACGTGTCGATGTCGATGGAAGCGGACTTCTGCGTGCGCGTGCTCGACCATGCGATCGCGCGTCACGTCAAGCCGGAGATCTTCGATACCGACCAGGGTTCGCAGTTCACCAGCATGGTGTTCACCGAGCGGCTCAAGGGCGAGGGCATCGCCATCAGCATGGGCGGTCACACGAGATGCCCACCGCGTCGGTCGTGCGTTCGCGCAAGCGACGCCCGCCCGCCACCGTGGACATCTCTGCACTGCGGTCAACCCCGGCAGCGTTCCACTTGTCGTCGCCCGACTCGTGTTCAGACCGATGGGGCCACCTCTCGGCCGCACATCCTCTTAGTACCTCATTTCAAGGGAAAACCCTCTATGAGATACTTTTGCCGCTCATGTGATATACTTGTGTCATGCAAGTTGGCATATGACTGCGAAACTGCATGACATCGATTGGTCCTCATCTATCTGTGTCATGCAAAGGAGACAAAATGAAGTTAAGTCGGCGGACTTTTATCCAAGCAACCCTGGGTGCGGCGGCGATATCTGTGGGTGGGCCTCTGTTTGCGCAGGACCGACCTCTGCGTCTTGGCCTGTTGGCGCCGCGATCAGGGGTGGCTGCCTTCTTGGGGGAGGACAGCATTCGAGCCGTTCGGTGGGGGGTGGACCGAATCAACCGGTCGGGGGGGATTGCAGGTAGGAAAGTGGAGCTCGTCATTCAGGAGGAGACCACTCCCAAGGACACAGTTGAGCGGTTTCGCCATCTGGCACTGCAGGAGAAGGTGGACGCCATTCATGGACTGATTTCTACCGGCGTTACTCTGGCAGTCGCCCCCGTCGCAGAGGATGAGCGTGTTCTGCTCCAGTGCTGGGATGGAACGACACAAAACGGAGTGCAAGAGTCGATGCCAAAAACTCGTTTTGTGTTCCGGTCGACTGACAACGAGTGTGAAGCAGTGATGAGTTCGCTCATGGCCATCAAACGCTTCAAAGGTAAGTTCGCAACTATTGCAGGAGTGAATTCCGACTATTCGTATGGGCGAAACTGCTGGGAAACGTTCAAGACGTTGTTGTCTCGCTATGACATCGAGGCCAAGGTTGTTTCTGAGCAATGGATCCGGGTTGGTGCCACCGATCTCACGACGAACGTGGCGGCATTGAACGCCGCCAAGCCTGATCTGATTTTCAATTCGCTCTTCCTCTCCGATCTTCCTATCTTTCTTCGGCAGGCCTCCGCGGCAGGTCTGCTGGCCAACGCAAAGATCGTGTCGACCGTGGCGGGTGGTCAAATCAATGACCTGCGGTCCAGTTTCGTTCCCGAGGGTGCATTGCTGGGGCAGAACACCTTCTACTTTGACTTGCCCGGAGCATCCGAATTGCAGAAGTCGTTTGTTGCGGAATACAGGGACCGCTACAAGGCCATTCCGACCTCATCGGCTGACCGCGCCTACTTCAATCTGATGGCTTACAAAGCCGGTGTCGAGAAGGCGGCGAAGGCTGCCGGCCGCTGGCCAAAAACTGATGAGATCGCTGATGCCATTGCCGGAAACGACATCGAAAGTCTAGGTGGCCGAGGGCGTTATCGGGCCGACAAGATTGCCGAACAGATGTTCTACCAAGGCTTCAGTAAGAACAGTACTCAGCATGAGTACCCGGGGCTGTCCGATATTACCGCCGCGTTTTCTGATCAATTGCAGAAGCCTGCAGGCGCAGACTACTGGAAATGGATCAAGACTGCAGATTTCCGCGTGTAATTATTCGTTAGCGGAGTGTGCTTTAAGCGTACTCCGCTAAGTTAAAAATTCCGTACACGCATGAAATGGATGCTTCAATGCAGTATGCCAACCTCTTTTTAGCCGGTCTCTTCCAAGCCGCGATTTTGTTTCTTGTCGCCTGCGGTCTGCAACTCATCTTTGGCGTTCAAAAGGTCGTCAATCTTGCCTGTGGTTCGTTCTATGCGCTGGGAGCGTTTTTTGCTATTACGGCTGTCGGCCTCTTGCACCAATGGCAAATGCCGATGATTTTTCTTGTTCCAGCACTTGTGTTGTCTGGTGTACTCGTTGGAACAGTCGGAGCTCCGTTAGAGTTGTTGTTACGTCCCGTATATAGGCGAGACCCTAGCTATCAACTTTTGCTGACCTTTGGTCTTTTGCTGATGTTCCAGGATGTTTTTCGTTTTTTCTGGGGTGCTGCACCGAGATCAATGGACAGCTCTCTATATGGAATATATGGAACGATCGACATAAGTGGATTGCAGATCCCTGTATATAACTTTCTTGTCATTGGAGCGAGCATCCTAATCGCAATGATTTTAGGATTGTCACTCAAGCGAACCCGTATTGGACGGATCGTACGGGCTACGGCTGAAAATCGGAACATGACTGAAGCATTGGGTGTTAATTCATCCAAAGTATTCACAATGGTTTTTACGCTGGGCTGCATTCTAGGAACTGTGGGTGGGGCATTGGTTATTCCCACTTCGGCTGCCTCTATGACTATGGCCGCTGAACTCGTGGTGGAGGCCTTTGCAGTTGTTGTGATCGGGGGCTTGGGCAGCATGGCTGGGGCTGCTGTTGGCGCCATCATTGTCGGGCTCATGCGGGCGTTCGCAGTTTCGTTAGCTCCTGAAGTGGAGATTCTCTCCATCTATCTAGTTGTCGTTGTTGTCCTCTTGATTCGCCCTGTTGGATTGTTTGGAAGGAGCGCATCTTGAGCGCAGTATTTGACGTAATTTCTCCGAGAATTCGGCCTCGGCCGAAGCCGCGGTTGCTTAACGGCGTTATTCCATTTGTTGTGTTGCTAGCTGGACTTGCAATTGCACCTTTGATGCTAACACCGTACAGCACCGTGATGCTTATGCCTGCCTTGGCATTTGGAATCGCTCTTCTCGGCATGAATCTTCTGTTTGGCTACACGGGGTTGCTGTCCTTTGGCCATGCAATGTTCTTGGCTGTAGGGGCATACGTGGCGGCCGCAGCGACCCAGGCGGGCGTTCTCCACTTTGAGTTGATCTTGATCGCAGCAGCGAGTTTGGGAGGACTATTCGCATTGGCGATTGGTGCTCTCTGTGTCCGTTTCACACATATCTTCTTTGGCATGCTCACACTTGCGTTTGGCATGCTTCTTCACTCTTTCCTGTTCAAGTTCTACAACTTGACAGGAGGTGATCAAGGTATGCGTGTCCTGCGGCCGATGTTATTGGGGCAGGATTGGGATATGACTGCGACTCAGTTTCTCAGTGGTCCGTTCTATTACTACTGTTTGATAGTTTATTTGCTGCTCGGATTGCTCACCTGGCGCATCGTCAGTTCGCCTCTTGGCCTCCAGTTGCGCGCTATTAGAGACAATGAGAGCAAGGCTCGGTACCTTGGCGTACGTGTCTATCGCCTTCGACTGTTTGCCTTTGTAGTGTCTGGCGTTTTCGGTGCAATCGCTGGCGCGATGTTGGGGGTTTCCACTGGACTTGCTGATCCGGAGCTTGCGTATTGGCCTCAGTCAGGCAATCTCATTTTTGATGATTCTTGGGGGGCTGGAACCTTTGTGGGGCCTGGGGTAGGGGCGCTCATTTTTGTTCTGCTGCATGAAGTACTGATATCGAGTACGGCCTACTGGAGATTTATGTTGGGTGCTACGTTGGTGTTTCTCGTGCTTGTGCTTCCAGAAGGATTGATCGGCACGATTTCCAATCACTTGCAACGTCGTGTAAGGGGAGATGCCCAATGAGTGCCATGTTGAGCGCATGCAATGTATCCAAATCTTATGGATCGTACCAAGCTCTAAAGAATGTGTCTTTGGAGATCGGAGGCGGTGAATTCGTGTCGATAGTCGGCCCGAATGGAGCAGGGAAGACCACACTCGTCAATGTGTTGACGGGGTTGGCAGCCCCCTCCCAAGGGACGGTGCATTTCTTGGGAAATAGTATTGCTGGAGTAGGTCCGGTTAAGTTGGCTGCGATGGGCATGGCCCGTTCATTCCAGCTGGTCAATATTTTTCCAGAGGTGAGCGTTTGGGAGACGATCGCAGTTGCTGTAAGTTCAAGGTTGCGTAGAGCTTCGAATCCATTACGAACATTGACCAAAGATCCTCAGATCGAGGACGAAGTTCAGCATATTGCTGGAACACTTGGCTTGCATCACAAGCTTTTTGAACGAGCTGGTTCTCTCTCACAAGGAGAGAAAAAACTCCTTGATATCGCCAGCGCATTTGCACTTCGTCCTAAGGCCATCCTTTTAGATGAACCTACTTCGGGCGTCTCAAGTGGAGACAAATACGGGATTATGGAACTGTTAGTGAAGGCGGCACGCTCGGAAGGGGTGAGCGCCATCATTCAAGTCGAGCATGACATGACACTGGTCGCACGTTACTCGCATCGGGTGATCGCGCTTCAGGAAGGGCGTGTGATTGGAGATATGTCTCCGGATGTTTTCTTTAAGGACTCCTTGATGCTTGAAGCAGTGATCGGCCCTGTCCACAGTAGTCAGAAAAAAAACGAGGGGGAACACCAGCCATGCTGAACGTGTCCGAACTGACCGTGGACATCCAGGGAAGTCGAATTCTTCGAGGTATCAGTCTTGAGGTTCGCGCCGGTGAACTGGTATGTCTTCTCGGCAGAAATGGAGCGGGAAAGACCACCACTTTTCGGTCGTTGATGGGCTATCTTCGGCCCGTTTCCGGGCGCATCTCGTGGGAAGATAAAGATCTTGCGCGCTTGAGCACATGGCAGATTGCGCAACTGGGCATTGGCTTTTCCCCTGAAGAATCGGAAGTGTATGCCGACCTCACGGTCGAGGAAAACATTGAACTTCCGACGTGGACTCGTACCTGTGGCAGACCTGCTGCGGAGCGCATTTCGGAAGCATATCGTATTTTCCCCAAGCTGGAACGATACCGTAAACGCGGGGGGGCAGAGCTTTCGGGTGGCGAGCGCAAGATGGTATCTATCGCCCGCGCATTGGCTCTCGACGCAGAACTCCTTTTACTCGACGAACCTTTTGAAGGTCTCTCACCCGCCATCATTCCACTTGTAGCGGAGGGAGTCGCCGCGATTCGCCAATCTGGGAAAGCCATTGTGATGGCTGAATCCAATTTGCATCATGTTCCAGATTACATAGATAAACTAGTGGTGATTGAGCGCGGTGAAATTATTTACACGGGCTCGTTGAGCGGAGCTCTCGGGGACGTGGAGGTTATGAAAATTATCGCGGGTGCCGTGGATGCGGAACCTCAAACTTGACCAGGGGCGAGATATGAAGACATATACGGGCGATCGAACTATCGATGGAATTAAAGTGCTCGCCGATGGCCAATTGCTGCCTGACCGGACCGACCTGCGTCGCTATGCGGAAATGGGGTTCGAATGGGGGTACGAAGGTGCCGAGCCGCGGCAGTTGGCTTTCGCTCTTCTTTTGGATCACACCGGTGACTTGAATCTTTCCGCTGATTCTTGCGAATCTTTCATGAAGGTCATGGTTGCAAATTTTGATAATGAGTGGAGCATTACTTCTGCTGATATTGAAAGCTGGCTACTAAGCAAGTCAAAGTATTGACTGCGGCTGAAATCGAGTGTTGTTGGCAGGCATGCCCCTGTTGGGGTGAATTTAATTGGAGGTTTTCATGGAGCTTCAATCTACTATGATGAAGGAACGCCAGCGTCGATATCGCAAAGAGTATCGACATCGTGTGGCGGGTTGGTACCACGGTTGGCTGCACTTGGCGATCATTGCCATCAGCGGTTTCACGGCGCTCTACATCTATGCTGCCAATCTTCGCAACGTCCAACTGTGGGAATGGCTGGCCTTGCCATTGGGTTTCATGGCTTATCAACTCACCGAATACTTGCTGCATGCGCATGTAATGCATCGGCCTCGCAAGAACGTCATTTTCCGGGCGCTCTATGTGCGACACACATTGATGCATCATCAGTTCTTTACGCGCGAAGAAATGCGTTTCGCGGATCATAGAGATTGGCGTGTAACGTTCTTTCCCCCTTTCACAATGATCGTGCTTACCTTGCTGTCTCTCGTGCCATCGCTCGTCGCTGGCTGGATTCTCTCCCCTAATTTCGGCTGGCTGTTGATGGCCGCGCTGACGGGTAGCTACATGTTCTATGAACTCGTTCATTTCTCATGCCATGTGAACGACAACTGGCTTATTCGAAATACGCCGATTATTAATACTGCGCGCCGGCATCATACGGCGCATCACGATCATCCATTGATGATGGAAGTTAATATGGGTATCGGAACCCCTATTTTTGATTGGTTGTTTGGAACCTCCGATCTCAAAAGAGGATTTTGGGGTCATATCTTTAACGGCTACAGCACGCGTTATTTGAAGCAAGATCTTCGAAAAACAGTTCGTACACCCAATTCAAATGATGGCGTTGTGAAATCGGCAAGCTTCTAACATGACTGCCAAATATCCGGAGTGATTAAATGCCAACTAAATTCAAAGTAATTATTTCCATACTGATTTTGATGCTCTTCGGGGTGATAGGTTTGTATGAGTTTTCGATTGATCTTCGAACGGCTGGTTGGGCTGCATTTTTCTTAGGCGGGTTTATGGTGTTTTCGATCTGGATTTTCCTGAGGTAAGCAGGGATGATCCTGTCGACGCCAATTGAGCGGCAGAGGGGTGCTCTGATTACTTCTACTTCAGATCGGATTAAGAAAATGTTCGCTCTCAAGGCAGACGCAGATGTGTGGTCGTTCTGTTTGATTTAGAACAAGTTCGTTGGTACAGCTTTGGCGGCCAGTGACGTCATACTTAACTTAACCTAGTACATCCTGATGAGATTCAATGATTTTCGCAATCTCTCCATCGACGACCGTGATGCCTTCTGGACCGAACAGGCCGAGTTGGTGGACTGGCACAAGCCCTTCGACCGGGTGTGCAACCACGACAACCCACCGTTCGCGCACTGGTTCGAGGGCGGGCTGACCAACCTGTGCCACAACGCGGTGGACCGGCACCTGAAAGACCGCGCAGACCAGAACGCGCTGATCTACGTGTCCACCGAAACGGACACCGAGCGCACCTACAGCTTCCGGGAGCTGCATGCCGAGGTCCAGCGCATGGCGGCGGTGCTGCTGGGGCAGGGCGTGAAGAAGGGCGATCGCGTGCTCATCTACATGCCCATGATTCCCGAGGCCACCTTCGCGATGCTGGCCTGTGCGCGCATTGGCGCCATCCACTCGGTGGTGTTCGGGGGGTTCGCCAGCCATTCGCTGGCCAACCGCATCGATGACGCCGCCCCTGTGGCCATCGTCAGCGCCGATGCCGGATCGCGCGGCGGCAAGGTGGTTGAGTACAAGCCGCTGCTGGACGAAGCGCTGCGGCTGTCCACCCACAAGCCAGCGTCGGTGGTGATGGTGAACCGTGGCCTGGCGCCGATGAGCCTTGTGCCCGGGCGGGACCACGACTACGCGGCCCTGCGCGAGCAGCACCTGGACGCACAGGTGCCCTGTGAGTGGATGGAGTCCACCGCCATCAGCTACACCATCTACACCAGCGGCACCACGGGCAAGCCCAAGGGCGTGCAGCGCGACACGGGCGGGTATCTCGTGGCCCTGGCCGCCAGCATGAAGCACATTTTCATGGGCGAACCCGGCGAGACCTACTTCTCCACCAGCGACATCGGCTGGGTGGTGGGGCACAGCTACATCGTCTACGGCCCGCTGATCGCGGGCATGGCGACCATCCTGTACGAAGGCCTGCCGATCCGGCCCGATGGCGGCATCTGGTGGCGCCTGGTGGAGAAGTACAAGGTGACGGTGATGTTCAGTGCGCCCACCGCCGTGCGCGTGCTCAAGAAGCAGGACCCGGCCTACCTCAAGCAGTACGACCTCTCCAGCCTCAAGGCCCTGTTCCTGGGCGGTGAGCCGCTGGACGAACCCACCGCGCGCTGGATCAGCGACAGCCTGGGGGTGCCCATCATCGACAACTACTGGCAGACGGAGAGCGGCTGGCCCATTCTCACCATCGCCAACGGTGTCGAGAAGAAAGCCAGCAAGTTCGGCAGCCCGGGTGTGCCGATGTATGGCTACAGCGTCAAGCTGCTGCACGAATCCACCGGCGAAGAACTCACCGGTGCCGATGAGAAAGGGGTGGTCGTCATCGAAGGGCCCACGCCACCGGGTTTCATGCAGACGGTCTGGAAGGACGACGCGCGCTTCGTCAACACCTACTGGAAGAGCATTCCCGGCAAGCTGGTCTACAGCACCTTCGACTGGGGCATTCGCGACCAGGATGGCTACTTCTACATCCTGGGCCGCACCGACGATGTGATCAACGTGGCGGGCCACCGCCTGGGCACGCGGGAGATCGAGGAAAGCATTTCCAGCCACGCCAATGTGGCCGAGGTGGCGGTGGTAGGGGTTGCCGACCAGCTCAAGGGGCAGGTGGCGATGGCTTTCGTGGTGGCCAAGGACAGTTCTTCGCTCTACGACGATGCCTCGAAACTCAAGCTGGAGGGCGAGATCATGAAGCGGGTGGACGAGCAGTTGGGTGCCGTGGCGCGCCCGGCACGGGTGCGCTTCGTGACAGTGCTACCCAAGACCCGCAGCGGCAAACTGTTGCGCCGCGCCATCCAGGCCGTGTGCGAGGGGCGCGATCCGGGTGACCTCACCACCATGGACGATCCTGCTGCGCTGCAACAGATACGTGCATTGTTGGTAGAAGAATACTAGAAGAAAACACACCGGAATTGCCGAAACGTGCCTCACTTGCGTACGGTAGTAGCAAAGCTTTGAAGTCAGCCCTCTGTCACAAACAGACGGAGAGAGTTGTGCAGTCCATCACACTCGGTATCAAAGCCAACACACGGTAAAATCCCAGTGATTGCTGGCCTGAATGAGGGGGCGTGTTGAATCTCTGATTTGCTCCATTCATCATTGGATGGACAGGTAGCGCCGTCGCCCGATCTTCCATGACACGCTCCCGCCTCGCATTGTGGCGACGAGTTGCTGCCCCAGCCGCTGTTCAAGCACCGGCTTCCAAGGCACCAAGCTGAACCCCATACCCTCATCGAGCAGTGCGTAGCGTCCGCTGGCAAGCATCACGCTGCGCCGGTAGATGCCGGCCACGCGCTGGCCGTCAGCCACGGGGCGATACCCCAAGCCGAGACCGTTGCATAACTGGCCGAGATCCCCGACGATCATCGAATTGCATCCGTGACGATCGAGAACGACGATGACGAGCTTCTTTCTGGCTGGTGCACTGGCGCAAGTTAAAGAATCGCCCACGATGAAGCTTCACAACGTCATCGATTGGGGGCCCATCGACGCCAGACTGGTCGGTTTGTACAAGCGCGAGGCCAGTCACGGTGGCGGGCCGATTCCCTATGCGCCGCTGTCGATGCTCAAGCTGATGCTGCTCGGGCAATGGCATCACCTCTCTGATGCGCAGCTCGAGCAGGCGCTCGGTGCGGCTGGACTTCTGGTGTTCTGCGGATTCGACCTTGGCGCAGCACTGCCCGATCACACGACGATCTGCCGGTTCCGCAATCGCCTGGTCAGGGCCAAGCTCGACGAAACGATCCTGGCTGAGATCAATGATCAATTGAAGGCCAAGGGCCTGAGGGTGAACGAAGCGCGCGGAGCCATCATTGATGCAAGCATCATCGAATCGGCGAGCCGGCCCAATCGGACCGTCGATGTCGATGACCAAGGCAAGGCCAATGTCAGCGACAGTGCCGATGCGGATGCCCGGTGGGTGAAGAAGGGCAAACGCTTTCTTTGGCTACCGCGCCTATGTGGCGGTCGACACTGAAGACGGATTCATCGAGACGACGATGACCCGCCCGGCCAACGAATCCGAAACCAAGCAATTTAAGAAGGTGGTCCGCCGGCTCTCCGATGGCGTGATCGGGATCCTGGCCGACAAGGGGTTCGCCTCGGAAGAGAACAGGAAATATCTGAAGCGAAAGAAGCTCCATGACTTCATCCAGTTCCGAGCCCATCATCGCAAGCCGCTGGACTGGTACCAGACGGCGATGAACAAACTGATCGACAGGTCGCATAGGTCGAGCAGTGCTTCGGAACACTGAGCGACGCTTCCACATGGGCCGAGCTCGATACACTTCGGCCGACGACGAGGTCGACCCCAGGTGAACTGGGCGGCCATTGGATTCAATCTGCTCAAGGCGCATAACAAACTGGCCAAGATGCAGATGCGCCCGGTGGCCGCATGAAAGCGAAACTGGCGCCAATGACGGTGTTCCGAGGCGCCAGCGGCGTTGAAAATCGTGCCGGGACGCACTCGGCGACGGTTGGATCGAGGACTTCTATGCATTGACCGGGCGCGGCGAACATACGAAAACCGCCGAGAGAATCCGGTGAGGGGTCTACCGCGAGCAAATTCTCAGTCATGCAGCGGTCTCAAGCCGGTTTCGGCGGCAATGTCCTTCGCGGCGAGCGTCAGTTCCCGGTCGCGCAGCGTGCCCAGCAGGTTGCGCGCGCCAAGATCACGCGCTGCCCGCGCCGCTCGGCCAGCCCCTGTTCCGTCAGGAAGTTGGCACGCTGCTGCATTGCCTGCTTGGCCTCGCTACCAAAACCCAAATCACCCAAGCCGGAGCCGCCGCCGATCAACTGCTGGTCGAGCCAGGTGGCGCCGATGACGCGAGCTTGACGCTCAATGGGCAGGTGCGATTTTAGCTCCGGCCACGCCGCCCAGGCGCTGCGCGTCGTACTGGCGGCCACGCTCGGGCAGGTCGTCCGGCACCTTCCATAGCCCTCGGCCACGCGCTCCACGATGCCAGCCCGGCGCAGGGCTTCCAGGCGCCGGACATGGGCTGCCACGACTTCTTGCGGATCGCGGCCAGGGACAGTCTGCCCTTGCGCGATGGCAAGGTGATGGTCGGTGCGGTACAGGCCATTGCTTGCCATCGCGGCGATGGTCTTGTCCGCCGCCCGTATCTCGGCAGAGCCTTTCACCTCGACCACCGCGCCCATCGGATACTGCTCCAGTTTCGTCCTGGGCGACAGCGCGACGTAGTGCGCCTTGCCGTCGATGCCATCGACCACGAGATAGCCCCGGTCGTACAGTTCGTCGGCCAGCCCCTTGCCCGCTACGCGGCCGATGATGGAGTGCCCATCTTCGGCCGGCTGGAACACGGCCAGGTCGCGCTGCCTGCCGCCCATCGCACGTTGCATGGTGCGGATGATGTCGCCGCGCTCGCCCATCGCCCGCAGGGTGGACTCAGCTTCGGCGTGGACGGCACAGGTGCCAGGCTGGGTTTCCGTCGCCAAGCCCATGCGCTGAAGCCGTTGCAGTCGCCCGACCAGCAGCAGGCGCTGGCGCTGCAGCTTGGGATCATTGAAGCGTTCGATTTTCACCAATCCCTCTACCGCTTCACGCTGCAAGGTTCGATCCAGAGAAGTCCAGCGCTCCTGCTCCACCTCGCGGGCCAGAGTGCGCTGGATCTCCAGCTCGGTGCGTGGCCCGAGCCATTCGGTGGCCAGCTCCATCGCCCGCTCGCGCATCCCGCGGGTGATGTACTCCTGCGAGATGATGAGGTCTTTGCCCGTATCGTCCTTGCCGCGCAGCACGACGTGGGTGTGCGGGTTGTCGGTGTTCCAGTGATCCACCGCCACCCAGTCCAGCCGGGTGCCCAGATCAGCCTCCATGCGCTGCATCAGGTGGCGGGTATAGGTGCGCAGGTCTTCGAGTTGGTCGGCATGCTCGGGCGAGACGATGAAGCGGAACTGGTGACGGTCGCCCCGCCCGCGTTCCTCGAAAGCTGCCGTGTCCGCCTCGTCGGTGATGGTCCCATAGGCCCGTCCCTGTTCGCCCTGGCGATCCACGCCTTCGCGCCCGATGTAACGCAGGTGCTGCACCGTCGATTTGCCGCTGGCCTGCTGCAAATACACCAGCCGAACCTTGACCGTGGCCCGGCGTGAATAGGCAGTCAAGGACTGGCCCGTGAAGCTCGCCGCCGTATGCCCGCGCCCCAGACGAGAACCAGGCGCCTTGCCGGTGGTTTTGCCCCTCACCTTGCCACCCATTCCGCGCTTGCCGCCTGTAACGCCAGCCGCCTTGCTGGTCTGACGCAGCACCTGCGCAATGAAGGTGTCGCCGCGCTGCTTCGGCTTGCCTGGCCGCACGCGGAAACGGTCATCACCATCCGAGTTTCCGCGCTGGCTCATGATGCGCCTCCAGCCAAGCCCATCGCGCCCGAGCGGATGCGGCACACGGTGTTCCCAATGCCTGCATGGCATTTGCGCTGTTGGCGGCACGAAGCCACCCTGTGGCGCGTGCTGCCCCAAACCCATGTGCAGACTGGCTTTGCGCGCACCGTGGTGCCGCGCCCTTCAATCTTGCCTTCCGCCTTTGCCCCTCGCTGGCGCTCCGGGCAGCGGCGGCCCGGCGGCGCTGCTGCACGAGCAGCCAGCACGCCGGCGAACGCAGCGACGGCCACAGGCCGGGCGCGTTCGAGGCAAGACACCTGCACGTTGGACGGCTGCGCCGAAGGCAGCGCGAAGTGCGGCGCGGATGCGCTCGCACTGCACGCGCGACGACACGGCGACGGCCAGCAGCACGACACGCCCGATGGCACGATGAAATGCACGGCAACGTGCAGCGAGTCGGCGGCCATCATGGGCGGGACTCCAGCCAGACCGGATGCGCGACGCCGATCACGGCGGATGCGCTGACCGGCCCGAAATACCGGCTGTCGAACGACGCCGGGTTGGTCACACTGAGCAGGAACAGTTCGCCAGCTTCAAGGCGACGGCACTGCTGCCAGGATGGCAGCGGCCGGCCCCAGCGGTCGGCGGGCAGCGCGGCGGCCGAAGGCACGCCGTCGATGCGGACGATGCGGCCAGTGATGCACACCTCCTGCGGCGCGATGGCGCCCACGCGCTTGAGCAGCGGGACGCGCGCCGGCAGGTAGCCGCGCTGCGCGGCCAGCGCGGCAGCGTCTGGCGGCAGCGTGGTCAGGACGATGCTGCCCACGGACAAGGGGCGTGGCAGCGAGCCGGGCTTACGGCCCAGCGGATCGACGCGATACCAGCCGACCGCCACGCTGTCGGACGGGTTGTAGATCAGGCGCGGCAGCGGCTGCACGAAGGACGCCCAGGCCAGCGCAGCGAGGCCGCAGGCGGACAGGCCCGCCAGTACGAGGCGAGCGCGCAAACGTGCGCGGGGCGAGCGAGGACGCGACGCGGCGCCGGCAGTCGAAACGGCGGTCATGGCAGTGCCCTCCCGGTCAGCCAGGCGGCGTGCCGCTCGGCGGTGTATTCGGGCAGCGGCAGACGCGCAGCGAGCCGGTTGGCGAGCGTGCGCCAGTACACGGGCGAAGCGGCGGATGGCGCGATGCCTAGCGCCTCGATGGCGTCGATGCGCCCAGCACGGCGCGCACCTGGTTCTCCCCCTCGGGCGTGCCGCAGCCGGCGCGCGCCCGGCCCCCCGCCGGGGATGCGCTGCGCCGCATCCAGCGGCGTGCAAGCCTGCATCACCATGAGCTGCCAGCGGATCGTGCCGTAGTCGTTGGCCTGCCAGCGGATGCGGCTGAACATGGCGCCCGGCAGGAACACCGCGCAGCGCCGCCAGCGGTCGAGCTGGAGCGTGCGCGCAGGTTCGCCGAAGCGCAGGTAGAGCTTGAAGCGCGGTTCGATGTAGGCCAGCGCCACGCGCGTCAGCGGCGTGCTGGCAGGCTGGCCGGAAGGTGCTGCGTGCGCAGCCGTGGCCGCGCACGCAACAGGCGCGGCGGCAGACGAAACGGATGCAGTCATGGGGTGTTCTCCCTGCGGTGCTCTGGAAACTCCCGCTCCAGCAGGCCGCGCAGCAGGTCGGCCACGGTCACGCCCTGCGTGAAGGCCGACACCTTGATGCGCGCCCGCATCGCGGGCGTGATGTCGAGGGTCAGGCGAGCCGTGTAGAGGTCGCCCTTGCCCAGCGCATCGGCATCGCCCTGGCGAATCCACGCCTCGGCGTGCGGATTCGCGGGCGGACGCGCGCCGATGCCGACGCGCTTGGCCGTGCGTTTGCTGTTCGGTGGCGGCGTCGTTGTCATGTCGTCCACCGCAATAGTTCATCGACCAGCGCAGTGATTTCGCGTGCGGCGGTGCTGTCCGGCGCCGTCTCGCGTGCAAGCCGGCCAGCGGCGACGCTGTCGGCGAACACGATGCGCTGATGCACTTCCGCGCGCAGCGCAGGAAGCGGTTGGTCGGCCAGAGCCTGGCGCGCTTCGCGCCCGATCACGGTGGTGCTGACGCGCCGATTGATGACGAAGGCCGCGCGCAGCGCAGGCCGAAAGACTTGCGCCTCGCGGATCAACGCCACCATCTCGGCGCTGGCCCACAGGTCGTAGGGGCTGGGCTGCACGGGGATCAGCACGCGCTCGGCCGCCAGCAGCGCAGAGCGCGCCAAGGCGGCGATCCTGGGCGGCCCGTCGATGACGACGTGATCGGCCCGCCTGGCGAGTTCTGGCGCTTCCTGATGCAGCGTTTCGCGTGCGAGGCCCACGGCGCTGAACAGCCGTGGCAAGCCTTGCTGGCTTCTGCGCTGTGTCCAGTCTAGCGATGAACCCTGCGGGTCGGCGTCCAGCAGAACGACGTGCTGGCCGCGCATCGCCAGCTCGCCGGCGATGTGCGTGGCGAGCGTGGTCTTGCCCACGCCGCCTTTCTGATTGAGCAGAGCAACGATCATGGCTTGGCCCTCCATGCTGGAAAGCCGGGCTTTTGCTGCTGCCTTTCATGCCGTGTGGTGGTTATCCACCGTGGCGCGGCGCTTCTACTAAAAGTTAGAGAATTTAAGTTAGGGAAGTTAGAGGGACGCGAAACCCAGTGCTGGCGCGGGTTTGCGGCCGATTTTGTTGCCTGATAGCACGAGGATTCGTTGCCTGATAGCACGACACCTCTGTTGCCTGATAGCACGAGTCCATCCACAGACTCTCCCGAAGTTATCCCCGTGCCGTTTGCGGCACGGGCCGGAAGGTCAGCAGCGGCGAGGAAATCCCGGACGCGTGCTCGATGCCCAACAGGTAGCCCGGCAAGGCTTGCCGCGCCACCAGCGCCCGCAGGTCGGCGGCGAAGTCGTAGTAGCGCGCCACGCTGCCCGATTTGCGGTACAGGTGCTGGAAGTCGAATTGCCAGCCGCCCGGCTGCCGCCCGCCGTGCTTGCGCACCAGGCGGTACAGCCACCGCTCGATGCCGCCCGTGAGCCGGAAATACGCCGGGTCGATGGTCAGCACCAGTGCCGCATCCAGCACACCGCCGTAGAACCAGTCCGGCAGGATCAGCTCCAGCCCCAAGGGCGTGCCCTTGGCATCGGCCAGTTCCTTCCACTCGTTGATCCACGAGAAGCGGTGCAGCCGTCTCCCCGTGGTCTCGCGGATCGACGTGGCCACCGTGGTGGACTGCAAGCGATCCAAGGCCGCCTTGAGGCGCTGGTAGTCGCGCAGCGATGTACCGCGCCCAATGAAGCGCAGGATCTCGTAGGGCGTGGCCTGCATCAGCCGCGACGGGCGCAAGCCCGCGTCGCGCGCTTCCACGATCTGGCTGGCGGCCCAGATCAGCACGTCCGCATCCCAGATCGTGGCGATGCCGTGCTCCTGCGTGCCCTCCACGCGGATCGTGATGCCGCTGGCATGAAAGTCGATCGGCGCTATGCGCCGCGACTTCGCCAGCGAGAAGAACGGAAAGGCCATCAAGTCCTGGCTGTCGCGCGGCGCCATGTCGCCCGGCAAGGCGCGGAACAGATCGAGCTGTTCGCGCTCTTGCATCGGTCGCTGCCGCATGGGCAGCGCAGGGCTGGACATGGCGAAGGCCACCCGCGCGCCAGTGATCAGCGCGCACGGCTGTCCGCCGAATGCTGCTCGGCGTACTCGGGATCGGACGTGCTCTCGAAGCTGCGCTCGGAAGCCCAGGCGTCGAGGTCGGCCACGGCGTACATCACGCGGCGGCCGAACTTGCGGAACTTGGGGCCGCCACCCAGCACGCGCTGCTTCTCCAGCGTGCGCGGCGACAGCCGCAGGTAGTCGGCGGCTTCGTCGTTGGTGAGATAGCGCTGCGGTTGCGCGGCAGTGACCGGGGTAGCTGCGGGTGCGGCGGCAGGCCGCAAGGGAGCAGGACGCATGGTGAGAACCTCCATCGGTATCAGGGCTCCGGCCACACAGCGCAACCGGATGGAGGCAGTCTCAGAAAACGAAGCTCTCGTGCTCAGGGTCGTTTTGCGTCCTCTTCAAAACGACCCTTCTCAAGCGGCGCAAGCTGTGCTAGGCGGCGATAGCCGCCACGCATCAGCGCATCGCCGCGCCGCACCAGGCGGCGAACCTTGGAGCGCAGGCCGCCGTCGCTGTACCAACCGGCCGCGGCGTCCACGCCGAACAAGCCCTCGGCCACGTCGCGCAAGGATGCGCCCGCCAGGGTGGCGTCGAGCGCCTGCAGGGTGTGCAGCTCCAGCAGCGCCGCAGGCGGTGGCCGGGGCCGGGCCATGGGCGCAGGTGTGTCGGGTGCATGCGTGGTGCTGCGATCGCGGTGGGCGTAGGCCACGGCCATGCCGTCCTCCAGGCCAGGCGCCAGCGCGAAGCGCAGGCAATGGCCGGGGTTGCGCGCGATCAGCGCCAGGCCCTTACCGTCGTGCAGCAACTGCTTGTGGCCGGGTATGTGCCAGAAGGCGAAGGCGGTGGCATTCGGCGGCGGATCGGCATCGGGGTGGAGCTGCACCACGGCCTCATGGCCGGGCAACCAGGCCGGATGCGCGTCACGCGCATCCAGGGCCGGGTCTTCCAGCAGACGCAAGCCCCAGCGATGTGCAACATCGGGGCGGCGCGCACGGTGCAACCAGTCAAGCCGGTAATTGGGATGGCGGCGCAGGTACTCCCAGGCCAGTGCGAGCGTGTCCAGGCACAGCACGTAGAGGTAGGCGGCGGTCGGATACCAGTGCGCGAGGTGGTGCGGTTCGGCCATGACGCAAGCTCCCGTAGAGCAGGACCGCCGTCACCGGTTTCACACGCAAACGTCACCGCATCAAACTAGCATCCAATCGTGAATAAGCTGGTAGATTAGTAACTTGCGTGTCAAGACGAAAAGCATCCGATGGATTGCGTGGATCGTCTGAATGCGACGGTGGCGCGCGAGAACATGCGCGCCTCCTGCGATATCCACCGTGCCCGATGCCACGGCCGGCATCATGACCGTTTGCGTCACGATGGCACCGGTTTGGTGCAACAGTGGGGACTAAGACCTGACGGGTCTGGAGCAAGACCGAAATAGTCTCAATGCGCCCGGCTTGGCGGTGGCGCGAACGGCTCAATCGAGGACGGAACCGTTCTCCTGGGCCAGCCGCAGGTACTCAGATAACGGGCGCACCGCCCGGAAATACAGGTCCCGCATCACGGGCTGTTTGCTCGGCCCGACGATGGATGCGAGGTCGGACAGCTTGATGCGGCCCAGCTCGGGCATGCCTATCCCCAAGTCGATCAGGCCATGGGCCGTATCGCCGTCGGCGGGGTCGAGCGACACCAGCAGCCAGGTGGCGTGTGCGTCCGGCGTGAACAGCCGCACCACGGGCAGCGGGTCGATGGCCCGGCCAGCGGCGCGGGCCTGGCCGTGTTCCAGCAACAGCCTGCGCTCGTCCTCGGTGATGAGCTGGTTCATGGGCGTCCCCTCATTCACACAAAAGCGCCGAAGCGTGAAAGCGCAAAACCGCATCGGCGGGTTTGAGGAAAGGCACGGATGCGGCTTTGCGCTTCTGTGAGAAGCCACAGATACGGATTTCCGTAAAAGCACGAAAGCGGCAGGCGGGCATAGTTGAACACTATAGATTGTAGTTCTATAGGGCGCAATCGGCTGTCATCTTGGATTTTGGGGAGATCCAGGGTTGGCAGCAAAACATACATTGTCGGAGGCACTAAAGACCATCAGGAAAGCACGTGGTTTGAGCCAGGAGGCGTTCTCGGACGTGTCTAGCCGCACCTACATGAGTACGCTGGAACGCGACCTCAAAAGTCCGACCTTGAACAAGCTGGCCGAGCTGTGCGAGGTGATGGAGGTTCATCCGCTCACGCTGCTGACGCTGGCCTATGCCGGCGACGACCTGCAGCAGGCCGATCAGTTGCTGGCGCAGGTGCGCCAGGAGTTGGAGACTGTGGCGAAGAAAAGTGACACGCTATAACGCACGCCTGCGCTGGCATGGCCGATCCGGCTCAGCCGGTTCGGGGTATCGAGGGGCGCCAAACCTGTGCGGCGGGGATAGCCCGCAGGGCTTTCCCCTGGAGGCAAGCGAAGCGCGCAGTGCCGCAGGCGCGAAGGCGTGAGGGATTGGAGCCGGATGGCCGTGACGGCGAGGTCGGCACGGGGCGCAGCCCGCAAAGCCCGGCGGTGCAAGGCACCGACACGCCCGGCCATTCTTGCAACCGAAGACTGCAACGCGCAGGAAGCAACTCGACACGGCGCAGCCCAGGCGATGGTGTTGCCTCCTTGAAGTGCCGCGAAAGCAGCACAGCGCCCCGCCGCGTGGGCGGGGCGCTGGCGGCCGTCAGGCCGCCTGGGGCTTGCTGCGCGACCAGATCAGGTCGTGCGTGCCGTCCTCGCCTTCGATCAGGCGGGCATAGACCGTGGCTGGGAACGAAGGATCGTCGAGGGTCACTGACACGTAGTCCCGCCCGGCCTCGCTGGTCTTCTTCCACGCCGCGCCGATGTCGTGGCTGGCGGCCTGCAGGCGAAAGTCCGGGGCCTTCTCGTTGTCCCCCTTGTCGTTGGGCACCAGCTTGACCTTGACGTTGAGCGTCAGGGTGCGAAGCGTGCCGGTGTAGCCGTCTTTGTCTGCGGTGAAGCTGCCGATGTTGGCCATGATGGATCTCCTTTTGGTGGAACAAGGTTCGCGCCCATCGCGTCCTTGTTGTGATCCGGCCGGCGGGGGACGGGCGGGCTGCACCGCTTGCGGTCGCAACGCAGTGGAGAGCCGGGAGGCGAAAAGAATTTGTCCCGCGAGGAATCTGCGCAGCAGAGGGGAAATTGTTTTCGCCGGACGGTTGCAGCCATGAAGCCCGAGGCGCAGCCGCGCCCCCGCCAGGATTCACAACAACACAAGGACGCCTTGGGCCGAACCGCATCGAAAGGAGACAGGGCCGGCTCAGTCTCCCCGCCGCACGATGGCTGCACTGGCTCGCCCACTGACGCGGGCCAGGTCAACCACCCGACGACGAGCGAGAACGCCCCCGCCGCACCTTGCGGCGCCGGTCTTGAGGCGTGGCGTGGAAGCTCCATGGCAATGCTGGGCGGGACGTCCGTGAACCGTCCTTCGTGACGTGATGGGCGAGAACCGCCAGCGTTGAGGACGGCACGCATTCGCACAACCTGCCGCAGCAAGCCACGGCGCACCCACCGAGCACTGCCCATGCGGCGGGGCGCTGGCCGGGCCGATCCGGCAATGCCGGTTCGGCGGTATCGAGGGGCGCCAAGCCCGCGCGGCGGGGATGGGCCTTGTGCCTATCCCCCGGAGGCAAGCGAAGCGCGCAGCGCCGCAGGCGCGAAGGCGTGAGGGATCGAAGCCAGAGGGCCGTGACGACAAAGTCGGCACGGGGCACAGCCCGAGAGCCCGGCGGCGCATTGCGCCGACACGCCCAAGGTATTCAACCGAACAGCGCAGACGGAAAGCGCTATGCCTTGCTGGCCTTCCACTTGGCAAACCAATGCGTGGCCGAGCGATGCGAAATCCTCATCAGGTATGCCACAGCCAACGGGGTTGCATGGGCTTCAAAGAGCTGGAAAACGCAATCCGCTCCACGTTTGCTCAGGGCACCGTTTTCCTTGATGTTCCTCGGGTGGCCGGGCTGGGCCGATTCCATGACCGACTCCGGAATGGCTTTCATGATGCGGTTCGTTTCCGCAATCACCTTGTTGGCCTTCACGATGCCCTGGTTGACCCGCTTCTTCAGCCGCTCAATCTCCGCAATGTAGGTCTTCTCCGCCGCTTCAAAGGCGAGGAAGTCGAGCGACGCCATCATGATGAACTTTTCATCATGCCCTTACTCACCTTCTCGCTGAGCACCTTGGCCCGCTTGGCGGCCGTGTAGTCATACAAAGGCATCGGCTTGAAGGTTTCGGGGTGATGCCGTGTCAGATCAGAATAGGCCCCCACATCCACGGTCAGATCGTGGATGGTGTGCCCAATGATGTTGCGATAGTCCACCAGCTCCTTGAGTTCATCGCTCTCGGCCTGGTCAATGACGCCATCGGAGACCAGCACGGCGCGGGCCAACTCCAGCTTCTTGCCCTCCTTGGTCTTGGGTTTGCCATCACTGAGGCGATTCACGCCGTGCAGTTGGTCGGTGGCCTCGATGGCGCCCATGATGAAGCGCCGCAAGTCCTCCATGTAGAAAAGGACCAGCACCATCTCAAAGGCTCGGATTTTGAGAATGTCGGCTTCCCAGGCGGCAGGAGCCTTGCCATGCGGACGATGTTCTTTGCTCATCAGATATTGCCCCATATCACTTCACTTTAATGGCACTCGTCGTGTATGGGCGCAATGGAAGAAGGCATCGCGCGGTACAGCGATGCCTTCAACGCCGCCGCCTGAGCGCTAGCGAGGGCGGTGGCGTTCTGATTGGGCTGTTGGGCCTTCAACACCGGGCTCGGCCACCGCCGCGCCCGGATTTTTGAAGTTCACCGCGCCCAGGGCGGAACGGCCTGGGCGCGGTGCTGACGATGGTTATTCCTTCGTCTCGATGATCCACCACACGGCGCGCTGCAAGGCGCGGCCCGTGATGGGATGAATGTCCGCGAGGTCGGCGCTGGCGGTCCAGCCCGAGGGCGGACGGTAGCCGCGCACGTCGCCCTCGCCATGCCAGCGGCGGGCGCGCACAGTTCCGCGCTGGGCTGGTGTGGCGTGGCACGCTGTGTCACCACGTCCACCGTCGAAGCCACGCACACGGCCAGCAGCTTGACCAGTTCGCCTTGCTCCATCGCCAACAGCGCGGCGAACAGTGCGGCGCTGTCCTCGGGCAGCTCGCCGCGCCATGCCTGCTGCAATTCGCGCAGCGCCACGGCGGCGGGTGACTCGGGCCAGTCCGGGGCCATGCCTTCCAGTCGGTCTTGCACTTTCAGGCCCACGCCCAGCGGCAGAGAATCACGGCTGAGGCCGTAGCGGCGTTCCTGCAAGACGGTCTGCACCATGCCATGCACCAGTGCGGCCAGCGCCACCTGCGGATGCTGGGCCACCTCAATTTGCAGCGCGGCGGTGCGGTGGGCGCTCAGGCGCTGGGCCAGCCGGTCGGAAATCGCTGCGGCCTTGGGCTGCTCGTCTTCCTCGCCTTCGTCATCGTTCGCGGCGTCCGGGTCGCTGAAGCCTTGGCGCAGCTTTTCCAGCGTGCGCAATGCTTTGGCCTCGGCTTCACGCAGCAGCCCGCGATGAATCACGGCCTCGCCATTGCGGTCGATGGTGACGATGGCACCGGCTGCGGCCTTCACGTTCGCACCGTATCCCTGCAAGCCTTCTTCCAGCGCCTGCAACTGCTCGCCCAAAGCTTCGCCATCCTCCTGCAAGGCATCTGCCTTGTCCTCGTCGTCAGCGTCCATGGCGGCATCCACCGCTTCGGCGACCTCCTGCATCCTGGCTTGCAGCTTCTCGATGCGCTGCGCCTCGCGCTTGTTCGGCTCGCGGCGTTCCCTCGGGGCACGCTGGAAAGCTTGCAGGTCGGCATACGTGGCAGCAGGCGTGGCATCCACCCAAGCCCAGCCCTCGGCCTTCACCTCGGCGGCGATGCCCGCCAGCTTGTCCTGTGCCAGCCGTTCCAGCAGTGCGGCGTCGGTCAGGTACACGCCCGCATCGCCCTCAGCGAACAGGTCACGCCGGATGCCACCGCCCGCCTGCTCGTAGGCGTCCAGCCCGACGAAGCGCACCAGCGGATGCCGGTAGGCGTCAATCTCGCGCTCCGTCAGACGTTCGCGCAAGTGCGAGGGGTGGCGCTGCCATTGCGGGGCGTCGTAGTAGGCGGCTTCCTGTGCCGCGTGGTCATCCGTCCCGGCCAGGGCCATCAATTGGTCAAGGCTCACGGCATCGGCTCGGTAGTCCGCCATCAGGCGCGGCGAGACATTCGCCAGCTTCAAACGGCGCTGCACCACCAGCGGCGTGACGGAGAAATCCGCCGCAATGTCCTCGATGGGACGGCCTTCGTCCACCAGCGCCGCGAAGGCTTCAAACTGGTCTGCGGGATGCATGGCTTCGCGCTGCACATTCTCGGTGAGGCTGGCGGTGCGCGCGGTGCCATCGGCCACTTGCAGGCAAGGCACGTCCCAATCCTTGGCGATGCGGTGTTTCTTCGCCAGCAGCTTGAGGGCCGCGAGGCGACGGCCACCCGCGACCACCTCGTAATGCTCGCCATCGCTGGCGGGAATCACGATAAGGTTTTGCAGCAGACCCACGCGCTGAATGCTCGCGGCCAGTTCAGGGATGGACATGCGCGGGGTCTTGCGCACGTTGCGGCCCGTGGGGCGCAGCACCAGCCGCGACAGCGGAACCAGAATCATGTGCTTGCTCGGGTCGGCGGCTTGCAGCACGTTCGCGGCGCTGCTGGCTGCGGTGTTGACGGCGTGAGCTTCGGTGTAGGTAATAGCGTTCATGGTGAATCTCCAATCGAGTGAAACAAGGGAATGGAGGGGAAACCGCCCCTCCGGCGGGGGAACGGTCAAGCCTTGAGGGCGCGCATGCCATCGGCCAGCAGCCACAGGGCGCGGTTCAGGCGAATGTCGGAATCAATGCCCTGCACGGGGCGGGTGCTCTGGCGGCGCCCATTGCTGCTGCGGCCATGCAATCCGCCCTTGGTCAAGTTCTCTTGCGTGCGGTTGAACACGCTCCACAGGTCGGGGCGGCGGTCTTCAAACCGACGCGGCATCAGGATTTGCGATTCGGTGATGGGGGCGGGCTTGGCTGGGTCGTCGTACTTGAGGGCCAGCGCGGCGCGGGCGAACACCTCGGATTCCCCATCGTCCAAGGTGACGGCGCGCATGGCATCGCGGGAGTCGCGCACGCGGTCAAAGCCGCTCAATACCTGATACGCGCCTTCGATCACCAGCCCGGCCACGTCGCCTTTGTGGGGCACGCGCACATCGGCCACGGTGTCGCCACACACAAGGCCATTCGCACAAACGAATCTGAACTGGCCCGCCAGCATCTGATAGCTGCTCGTACCGTCGTGCGAGTTCAGCAGGACGATTTCGTTCGCTTCCGCGCCGTTGATCTGGCTGGCGTGGCGCAGGCGCAGCATGTGTTTGGTGTGCTCGCGCTTGCCTTCATCGCGCACGCGGGTCTGCGTCACCATGAAGGGCTGGAACCCTTCTTTCCGCAGTTCGGTCAGCACTGCGGCGGTGGGGATGTAGGCGTACCGCTCTGAACGGCTTTGGTGTGGGGCGTCCGCGAAGATGGACGGGGCCACCCTGCGAATCTGGTCATCGGACAGCGGGTAATCGCTGCGCAGCGCCGGGGAACGGGAAGCGAAACGGGATGCGAGTTGCATGGTCTTTCTCCTGACAAAAAGAGGGTTGCTGTTCACACCGCACACCGGATTCCTAGATTCGGAGCCCAGCCTTTCGGCTGTTCGGTGCGGTCGGCACGAGGAACCCGGTTGGCCCTGTTGCCACCGTCTTTCCTGAGTTCATCGCCCGCGGCGCAAAGGAGCGCGCGGACGGGGGCCGTCAAGGAAACAAGCGCAGGGTTTGGTGCGGCCCGCAGGCGCAGCCGAGGACACGGCCCTGCGCGCCTTGACGGCACACGGGAGAGCGCTACGGTCGCGGACAAGGTGATGAAGTAAGGGGAGACGGCTGGACAAGGCAACGGCCTTCCCACACGCCGACCACACGGCAAGCGAAGCGCGCAGGCCCGAAGCTGGAAGCCGGGCCGGAGGCGTCAGCCGAGCGGAGCGAGGGAACGATGGAAGCCCGACAGGGGCGAGACGCCGCAGGCGGCTCGATGCGCAGCACGACAGCGCGACCGGCCATCTCCCAGGTGGCGGGGGACGCCCAGCAGTTTGGGCATCGCTGGATTTGTCTTTAGTCGATTTTTCGCGGACAATGTGGGCAAGGCCCTGTCCGCCTGAGCTTCGAGCGGCTCAATCAAGACTGCGTTCTGCTTCCCCCGTATTTCTTGCCACCACCATGCGATATCGCCTGGGCGTAGGCCAAGTAATCGCTCGATTGGTCTGCGCTGAAATCAGGAGAATCGTATGCCCATCGGCATTTCCGACCTTGCCCATTCTGTTCGCAAGAACAGCGCTTCCGTGGCCGCGCCTGTGCAGCTTGGCCACGCGCAGCAATTGATCGTTGCTGCACTTGGCTACAAGAGCCTTGCCGCCTACCAGGCTGCGCAGGTATCCGCACTCGAACCCCAAGATTTGGGCAACGTCCACCACGTTGTACTCGACTACGACCAGCTCGATCAGCGCGCCAGCGAACTTGGCGCGGCTCCCACGCCAAGCCAACTGCATGAGTTGATCGACGCAGCCTTCAAGGAGCGGGCGTCTCGTACACACATTCACGCCTCTCACGCTGACTTCGACAACTACTTGCGTGAGCATGTGGATCAAGTAGTCATCGAAGACGACGACGTGAACAGTGAGATGGCCAACGCCAATTACGACGGCATTGATGAGGTCTATTTCGATTTCGAGGTCGAGTCTGAAAACGTACCCGTTGGCAGCTCGCTGGAAATCGACCTGAATGGCCATGTTGGCCTGGGCATCGACACCGAGCGCCCCTACGCGGGCCACAAAGTGAACGTGGAAGGCTTCCTGGCAGTGGAGCGTCTGGGCAGCCAGTGCTTTGGGTCAGTGGACTGCCAAGTCACCAAAGCGGAACTTGATACGAACTGGGGGGATGATGACTACGACGGCGAGCCACCGCCGCGCAGCGTATCGCAAGCCTATGCCGAACTGCTGGGCCTCGAACTGCATGAGGTTGGCAACCTGGCCGACGTGGAACCAATGGAGCTGGACGGCAGTAGCGGTGAAATGGTCTACGGCTATATCCTCGACTTCACGGACTACGCATCGCCCGAGATAGCGCAGAAGATCTTGCGCCGCCACTCCTCACTGCGTATCGAAGTTGGCCCTGGCTTCTTTGAAGGCGTTCGCAGCGACGACTGGCCTCGCTGACGATGCAGTAAAGCGCATCCCGATATGGGATGCGCTGCTGGGCCATTCGCCCAGGGCCGGGTTAGACAACGATCCGCCCGGCCAGCCGCGCATCGCGCGCATAGGCGCTCAACTTCTTCTCGGCACGGAAAGACAGGTCGCGCTCGATCGGCAGGCCCAGCCGCCCGCGCACCGTCGCCAGCTCGCCCAGGCTGACCCAGCCGATTTCCGGCATTCCCAAGCCCAAATCGCAAAGGCCGAAGGCATGGTCGTGGTCATCGGGATCAATCTCGGTCAGCAGCCAGGTCGCGCCGGCATCGGGCGTGAACAGCTTGACCACAGGGGCCGGATCAAAGTCCGGGAAGCTCCCAGGATTCGCGCTGTTGGCCAGCAGCACGATGCGCTGCTCGGATGAGGAGGTGTTCATGGTGAACTCCTGAAGTTGCCGGGCGGATTCCCAGCTCCGGGTCACGGCGCAGCGCAAGCAGTCAAAGATCAGAGACGGCCGCCAGGCCGCAAGCGCCATCGGCGCGCAGTCATTGACGCGGCGAGCACGCCGTGGCACCATGAAGGGAACAGGCAAGACCGCCTCCCTCGGCACCTCCACGCTCCCGGTTCTCGGCAAGCGCAGCGAAGCGCGGCCCTCAAGGGCCGGAGGCGTTAGGGATCAAAGCCGGATGGCCGCGACTCGGCACGAGGCGCGGAGCATAGTCCGCGAGCCCGACGGCAGAACGCCGGGACGTAATATGCAGAACAACGACAGAGTAATTAAATGAATCACAACGAATATTCTCAAAAACTGCAGCAGCTTGAAGACTGCAATCGCACCAACATGGTTGCCCTCGGCACTTGGGTTAGAAGCGATGCGCTTCCTTGGCTTTGGAATGAGCTTGGCGGTGCAATCCTGACCCCGAAACAGCAACACCCCAATGCTCCAACCCCACCTCGGCCACAAAAACTTACCCCCATGAATGATGCCGACGCAGTGCGAAAAGGGGTGATGGTTTCGGTCACAGACAGAACGAATAAATTGGCAGAGCCCTCTTATTACAGAGCGCAGCTCACCATGCTTGACAAGGAGGCAACACGTTATTGCAGCAGCATCGACGCCTTCTCGAAAGCTCCCTCTGTATTCGCTGAAGAGGCAGTAGTGCATACCCTGCACCGCGCACTACTTGAAATGATGCGGTACGCATTGATCCTTCTGGAAGATGCTGCCCATCACGTCACAGATGTTCCCGGATACTTTGCCGCATGGCGCCGTAAGCGCGAAACTCCGTTCGAGGTTTACAAGGGAACAGAGCAAATCATCTATGGCATCTATTCTGGAATGACCCATGCTGATCGCGCACCGTACACGCCGGTCGCTGTACTGCGCACAGCTATTGAGCTTCGTCTGCGCGGTGCGTTTTGCGTGTCTAGCTACGTGAATCCAGAAAGACCTGATGACCTCATTCCTATCGACCTCAGCAAGCTATTTGAGGCCATCCAGACCAACCAAAAAGATATTGAGTTCATCGTGGACTTGCACGACGTATGGAAGATCTATCGCTGGAGCAATTTCTATCTTCACGGCGGGGCACGCGATTTCCCTTGGGTTCCAGGATTTTTGCTTCAATACTTGCGGCCACTTTTTGCAGATCCGCGCACCAACGCGAATGGATCTGGGAGCATAGATGGCGGGATTCGCATGAAACGAGAGACATGGCACGCGGTTCGGAATGTTCTAGTCCCACGTATCGAGCGCCCCGGCCCCATGCAGAGGCTTTCCGACGCCTGGTGCGCCTTATGGCCGAGTAAAACGTCGCCGCTGGAACTCCCTGCCGTTGAGGAGCGTGCAGCAGCGTGCGTGTTCTTGGACTAGTCTAGGTCTTTCTAAGACTCGCTGTGGTCTGCACTGCGCTGAGCGATCTCTAGCTGTGCTCGCTGCGTGGCTTGATGCAGCCGCTCCACTAGCATCGCACGCGGCGGCAAGGTGGTTATGTACTCGGCGACGTGGATGCCCGATTTATCCAGCTCCAGCAACTCGATCTGCTCGCGCTTCTTGCCGGTGCAGAGGATGATCCCCAGCGGCGAGGTTTCTTCCGGCTCCCGCTCATGTTTGTCGAGCCAGCGCAGGTACAGCTCCATCTGACCCTTGTATGCGGCCTTGAACTCGCCGACCTTCAATTCCACGGCCACCAGCCGCCGCAGCTTGCGGTTGTAGAACAGCAGGTCGAGGTGAAAGTCGTCGCCGTCGATCTGGATGCGCTTCTGACGGGCAACGAACGTGAAGCCCACGCCCAGCTCCAGCAGGAAGGATTCCATTTCGCGGATGATCGCGGCCTCCAAGTCGCCTTCCTGCCAGGTGTCCCGCAGGCCCAGGAAATCGAGGATGTACGGGTCGCGCATGACCAGGGCGGGCGACATGCGCTGCGCATCGCGCATCGTCGCCAGCTCTTGCGCAATCGTCTCGTCCGGCTTTTGGGATAGCGCCGTGCGCTCGTACAGCATCGAGTCGATGCGCTCGCGCAGCGTCCGCACGCTCCAGCGTTCGACGCTGGCCATCTGCGCGTAGTAGTCCCGCTGGAGCGGGTCTTTCAGCGGGATCAGGGCGATGAAGTGCGTCCAGCTCAATTCTCGTATCAGCGATACGAGAATCTGCTCGTCGGGAAACGTGGCTGCGAACTGCACCATGCGACGCAGGTTCTGCTCGGCAAAGCTGCTGCCGTACTCCTGTACCAACTGCGCAGCCAGCGTCGGCAGCACCTCCTTGCCATAGGCACCTCGGCGCCCGTCCAAAACCTGTGTGCGGATGCGCTGGCCGATGCGCCAGTAGAGCATCGTCAACTCGCTGTTCACCGTCGAGGCGGCGCGCTTGCGCGCCGCCTCGATCAGTGCCCGAATGTCGCCCAGCAGCGCCGACGGCGCTGCGGACGATGCCACCGATGTCTTGCGCGGGGTCATGCCATTACTCCCTCGGCCTGTCGCGCTCCGGTAAGGGTCTTGCGTCGGTTCGCCACCAACTCGGCCGCTTCGCGCACCGGCTTATCCTCGGTGTGGACGTAGCGCATGAACATCGCCACGGTCTTGTGCGCCGTCAGCGCCATGCCAACCTTGACCGGGATACCGGAATTGGCGATGTCAGTGGCCGAGCGGTGGCGGATGCCATGCGTGCCCACATGGGTCACGCCGGCGCGCTTGAGGATGCGCGTCCAGCCGCTGTAATACTCGCCCGTGGTCATGTGCTGCCCCGGATGGTTCGGGGACGGGAACACGTGCGGGCACCCATCTTGGCGTGGCGCGGTGGACAGCAGCCGATAGGCTTCCGCGCTCAAGGGCTTGGACATGCCGCCGGTCTTGCTGTCGGGCCAGACCACGCGCCGATTTTCCAGATCCACCCAATCCCATTGCAGCGTGACGATCTCAGAGCGACGGCCGGCGAACTCGAATTGCAGCCGGATCGCCAGCGGCAAGATGGCGTGATCCAACCCCAGGCCATCGATTTCCAGAAAGTCGAGATACCGGAACAGCTTGCCCATCTCCTCGTCACTGATGAGGTGAGTGGCCTTACCGTTGGGGTACATCGGAACATGACGGCACGGGTTGGTGCCGTCGGGCCTATAGCCCCACACCTCGGCCAGATTGAACATCTTGCGCATGACGCTGAAGGTTCGGTTCGCCTCGGCTGGCTTGTGGGCCATCTTCTTCATGGCTGAAGCCACGTCAGGCCGCTTCACGTCTTGCACCTTCATGCGGCCGAGCATCGGGACGATGCAACGGTCGATGACCGCTTGATACCCGCGCTGGGTGCTGAGCTTGTTGCGCTGCTTGGAGTGATCCTCCATGAACTTGTCGCACAGTTCCTTGACCGTGGGCGCCTTGCGCGCCGCCGCCTTGTCGGCGGCCGGGTCGCCGCCCCGGCGTACCTGTGCCAGCCACTCCTGGGCAAGCGAGCGGGCCTGCTCGACGGTCAGCTCCCCGTATAGGCCCAGGGCGGGCTTGCGCCGCTCGCCAGCGTTCGTGCGGTACTGGAGCATGAACACCTTGCGGCCCGCTGGTGTAACCTTGCACAGGAAGCCGGGCACCAGCGTGTCCCGGAGTTCGACGGCTTGCGCCTGGGGTTGTGCCGCATCGACTGCGGACTTGGTGAGCTTGAGTTTTGCCACGATGACTCCTCGGAAAGACCCGATTCCCAAGAGCCATGTAGGGGCCAGCAGAGGGGAAGCCGGGTCAGGTTTCGGAAAGCACCGGCATATGTTGGACTCGCCTAAGTTATTGATAAACCTGCTGTATCGGGCTTCGGCGTAGTCCAGCGAAGTTCGGTGCTGGAGTCATGGTGAAATGAAAAAAGGGGCCGCGACCTTGGGCCGGGCCCCTGAGTCGGCGGCGTCCTGACGGCCGCCGCCGTGTGCTCAGTGATAGAGCGCGGAACCGTGAACGTCGGCGGATTCCTCGCCCTCGAGCTTGAAATAGGCGAGCAACTCGCCAAGGCGCGCGGCCAGTTCATGCATCGCCTGGGCGGTGGCCGCAGCCTCTTCGACCAGCGCCGCATTCTGCTGGGTGTTGGCATCCATATCGGCCAGGGCGGCATTGATCTGGTCGATGCCCGCCGCCTGTTCCTGGCTGGCCTGGCAGATGTCATCGACCAGCTCGCCGGTGCGACTCACCTCGGCCACGATCGCCTCGAGCGCCTCGCCCGAGCGGCGAACCAGCATCGTGCCGGCCTTCACCTGCTCGACCGATTCCTGAATCAGGCTGCGGATCTCCTGGGCGGCCTTGGCGCTGCGTCCGGCCAGCGTGCGCACCTCGTTGGCGACCACCGCAAAGCCGCGCCCTTGTTCGCCGGCACGGGCCGCCTCGACCGATGCGTTGAGCGCCAGCAGGTTGGTCTGGAAGGCGATCTCGTCGATCACGCTGATGATGTTCGAGATACGCTCACTGGAGGCATCGATCGCGGTCATTGCCTGCACCGCTTCGCCGACCACCTCGCCGCCGTGCGCTGCCTGCTGGCTCGCGCTTTGCGCCAGCTGGTTCGCCTGGGTGGAATGCTCGGCGTTCTGGCGAACGGTGGAGGTGATCTCCTCGGTTGCCGCTGCGGTTTCCTGCAACGCGCTGGCCTGCTCCTCCGTGCGCGCGCTCAGGCCCTGGTTACCGGCCGCGATCTCCGCCGTGCCCGAACTGACCTGGATCGAGGTCCGCTTGGCGCCCAGCAACACCTCGTGCAGGCGATTCTCCATGGTACTGAGCGCGCGCAGCGCGCCGCTCATGCGCTCCAGGCTTGCATCCGGTATCAGTTGCAGCCGGCCGCCGGCAATGCGCTCGACCTCGTGCACGATCTGCTCGGGGGCGCCGCCGAGTTGGCGGGTGAGGGCACCCGACCACCAGAGTGCGACCAGCACTGCGGCCAGGATGCCGCCACCGGTGAACAGCAGGCCGTGCATCATGACCGCTTCGGCCAGGGCGGTTGCCTCGGACTCGTCGACGTGGCTGACCATGGCCCAGTTGATGTCCCCGGCGCGAACCGGTGCATAGCCGAAGATCTCGAGCTCACCCTCGGGGTTGCTGTGATGGGCGACCCCGGCCCTGCCAGCGATCGCTTCGGCGAGGAAGGGCAGATCCAGGCGCTTGCTCAGGATCGTGTTCTGCTTGGTGAAACGTGACTGGGAGCGCAGCAGTCCGTCGGGCCCCACCAGCACCGATTCACCGGTCTCGCCCAGGCCGCTGCTGTCCTGCATGACGGTGGCGATGCGATCGATCGGCATCTGAAACACGAGGGCGCCGATGATCTCGTCACCGGCCCGCACGGGCGAGGCCACGAAGGCGGCCGGCGCATCATAGGATGGCGTGTAGCCTTCGAAGTCGACGAAACTGGTCTTGCCGGTGTCGAGCGCCTTGCGGACCACCTTGGCCAGGCCGCTGGCGGCATACGGGCCGTTTTTCAGATCGGTGGCGAAGTCGAGTTCCTTGTACACGGAGTAGACCACGCGCTGGGTCTTGGCATCCACCAGGAACAGGTCGTAATAGCCGAAGCGCTTGATGAAATCGCGGTAGGTCTTCTGGTAGCTCGCGTGCAGCATGTTGTACATCGCGAACACCTCGGTCGGATTCTCCAGAGCGTCCTTCTCGCCGGGCGGATTCGGATTGACCGCGATATACAGATACTGCGCGGCGCGGGTGACCGGATCCCTGGGCAAGATGGCGCCGATATCCGTTGGCTGCCCGTTCTCCCGTTGATAGCGGGCACCGAACTGTTCGCGGTAGAACTGTTCGAGCGTGCGGCTGAGCACGTCGGCCGACACCGAACCCTCGACACTGCCGGCAAGGCTGGCCATGCCGTTGGTGAAGCCGTTGAGTGCCTCGGCGGAGGCCTTCTCGGCGGCCATACCCGCGTTCTGGTCGGCAACGAGATCCAGATAGGCCTGAATCTGCAGCCGTTTGTTGGCCGATATGCCGGCGACGACTTGTTCGGCCTCCTTGACCAGCGCGCTGCTGGCGTCATAGGTGAGAAAGCCGCCTGACAGTGCCAGGGGCACCGCACTCACCATCACCATGATCAGGACGACGCGCGTCCGAAAACCCAACCCTCTGATGAACTTCGACATTTGCTTGCCTCTGCGTCTGGCGGTTGCAATGCGACGAGTCGAAGTCCAGGAGGGGCGCCTCCTGGATCAAACAGCGGGATTCAGAATCCCAGGCTTTCCAGAAGGTTGTCGACCTGATCTTGACTGGTCACGACACTGTCGTCCTTCGCGTCGACGACCGGGCCGGCAAGCTCGGACGTCATCACCTTGTCTCGTTGATCTTCCGGTGTGATCTCGACAAGCAACTTGACGAGTTCGGTCTCGAGATCGGTGGCCAGCGTGGTCACGCGCTGAATCACCTGCCCAGAAAGATCATGAAACGACTGCGCGGTCAGAATCTCGGTGAACGCGTCGTCGGTGTTGACACAAGAACGACGGACTTCCTCGATGAAATCGAGAACGCCGCCATTAACTACGGCAGCAACCGGATCTTTCTTTAGGGCTAGTTCGGCTTCGTTGGCACGAATGGCGAGATTGGCCTGTTCGGCCTTGCCCTGCTCGACCCGGGCGATGACCTTCTCGGCCGATTCCGTGCTGATCCGCGAGATGTATTCGAGTCTCTGGCGCGCATCGGGAATCGAATGCACGGCGCTCTCGAGTTTCTTGTCGAGTCCGAGTTCCGCCAGCGCATCATGCAGCATGCGGGTGATGAAACCGATCGAATTGAAAACACCGCCCGGACTCGCCGGCGTCGCTGGTTGAGATGTCGCCGACGGCGACTCGTGATTGTTCTCTGACACCATGAGCTCCCGTCAGGCCGTGGCCATTTTCTCGATGATCTTGGCCAGCTTCTCTTCGAGCGTGGCTTTGGTGAACGGCTTGACGATGTAGCCGGACGCACCCGACTGCGCCGCCCGGACAATATCTTCCTTGCGTGCCTCCGCGGTCACCATCAGGACCGGGAGCTTGCCAAGGTTGGCATCCGCCCGAATGGCCTCGAGCAGTTCGAAGCCGTTCATCTCGGGCATGTTGATGTCGGACACCACGAACTCGAAGTCACCGCCTTGCAGCTTACGCAGGGCAATGGCGCCGTTCTCGGCCTCGTCGACATTCTCGTACCCGGCTTCCTTGAGCAGGTTTCGAATGATTCGGCGCATCGTCGAGAAATCATCGACCACGAGAAACTTCATCGATTTGTTCGCACTCATGCGATCTCCTTGAGATAGTGCGCTTGCCTTCCGGAACGGGTCTGACCCGAAGGGTCCGGATATCGCCCTGCAAGCGCCGAAATACGGCCTTGACTGCACGATTCTGCCCGCTCATGTATGTGACGCATTGCGCAATGAGGCGGGAAAACAGGGCGCTTATCGACGGAATGAACCACGGCCCCGGCTGGGACAATGATTTACGTTGAGGCTCCGGATTTGTCCCGGCCCTTGGAATTCGAGGATTCTTGATGTCCGAACCGACACGCCAGATCGACGTGAGCACCATCATCGACATGCAGGAGCAGATGTTGATGGGTGCTGCCGATATGGAAAGGCTGACCGAGCTCATCGATGATGCGTCGAAGCTGCTCTGGGAGCGCTTTCGGCTGTCGCTGCCACGATGCGCCAGCTGGGCAAGGACGAACTGGCCGCCGACATCGAACGAACCCTCACCACCTTGCAGTTTCATGACATGACCAGTCAGATAGTCACCCATAACGTGAAGCGCATGCATGTGATGGCCGACGCACTCTGGAGCGCTGCTCGACGCCGATGTCGCTCCGGAAATTTCGATAACACCCCAGGCCAGTGCAGTGGCCCAGCGAGCCATGGAATCCGGCTCGGTAGAACTTTTCTAATCAGGAATCGCAAGGTTATGGCACGTGTACTTGCAGTGGATGACTCGCCTTCCATCCGGCAGATCGTCTCATTTACCTTGAGGGGCGCCGGCCATGATGTGGTCGAGGCGGTGGACGGACAAGACGCTCTGGAGAAGTCCGAGGGGCAGAACTTCGACCTGGTGCTGACCGATCAGAACATGCCGCGATGCGACGGTCTGACGCTGGTACGCATGTTGCGCCAGAAAGAAGCGTTCAGCGTCACGCCGATTCTGATGCTGACAACCGAGTCGAGCGCAGAGATGAAGGACGCCGGTCGTCAGGCGGGCGCCACCGGCTGGCTGGTAAAGCCATTCGATCCGGTGAAATTGTTGGAATTGATCGACTACGTAACACAACCTCGTTGACGGAGCCGGAACATGGCAACGACCCAGGGTTCATCCGCCGGTGACGGTGGGCTCGACCTCAGCCAGTTTCACGCGGTGTTTTTCGAAGAGGCCGATGAGAATCTGGTCCAGTTCGAGCAGCACCTCATGGAGCTGGATATCGAATCGGTGGACAGCGAAACACTGAACGCCATTTTCCGCTGTGCGCACTGATCAAGGGTGGCGCCGCCACGTTCGGGTTCAACGATGTGACCTCGCTGACCCATGTGATGGAGTCGCTGCTCGACAAGCTGCGCCGCGGTGAGCTGCCACTGTCGCGCGGGATGGTGGATACCCTGCTGGATTCCGGCGATGCGCTCAAGAGCCTGCTCGCGTTTCATGCCGGCGAGGCGGATGCGGCGCCCGATACCAAAGATCTGATCGAGGCGATCAATCGGCATGAGAAGGGTGGCGCGCAACAAGCGACTGCCAAGGTGAGCGCTCCGAAGGCTCATGAGCAGCCGGCAGCCGATGCGGCCGTGCCTTCCGAAGATGGCCCCGAGCCGCTTTGCCTGATCTTCGCGTTGACCGTAAACGCCACCTCCATTGCTGATACCCTGGCGATGTTCGGGGAGGTTGGCGGGATGGGCGATGTGTCGCCGGATCCGCGTGCCAAGCCGATCGATGGCGCGGTGCGAAGCTATCTCGTGAAGAACTCGAGTTGCGCGCCCAAGGAGATCGTCGAGATGCTGGCATTCCACGTGAATGCCGACGAGATCTCATTGGTTCCGGTCTCCCAGACCGGGAGCGACGACGAAGATCCGTCCGACGGCATGGGTGGGGCCGCATGGGGTTTGTTCCCGGGGGCCGTGCTGCCAAGTCATGAAAGTGCGCCCAGCGCCAGCCCGACACAGGCACCAGCGGCATCCGCCGACGGCCATGGCGCAGCCGGGCACGGTGCGAATGGAGCGCCGCCGCCGGCCGCAGGCCGTCCCGGTAAGGCGGCGCCCAAGGGACGTGCGAAGCCTTCGGGCGGCGATTCGACCCTCCGGGTTTCCGTGGACAAGGTCGATAACCTGATCAATCTGGTCGGAGAGCTGGTGATCACCCAGGCGATGCTCGAGCAGAATGGTCAGCAGCTGGATCCGATAGAGCATCAGTCCTTGTTGTCGTGCCTGGCCGAATTGGAGCGCAATACCCGGTTGCTGCAGGAATCCGTGATGGCGATCCGGATGATTCCGATGGGTGTGGTGTTCAGCCGCTTCCCGCGGATGATGCGGGATCTCGAGAATCGTCTGGGCAAGCAGATCGAGCTCAAGACGGTGGGCGAGGCGACCGAGCTCGACAAGGGCATGATCGAGAAGATCACGGATCCTCTCACTCATCTGATTCGCAATGCGGCCGACCACGGCATCGAGATGCCCGAAGACCGCAAGCGCGCCGGCAAGAAGCCTCAGGGTACGGTGACTTTGTCCGCCCAGCATCGCGGGGGGCAGATCTGTATCGAGGTCAGCGACGACGGCAAGGGCTTGTCCCGCAAGAAGCTCATCGAGAAGGCGATCGAGAAGGGGATTCCCGCCAATGATCAGATGAGTGATCAGGATGTCTGGAACCTGATCATGGAGCCCGGCTTCTCGACGGCCTCGGAGCTTACCGATATTTCCGGTCGCGGCGTCGGGATGGATGTCGTGAAGAAGAACATTCAGTCCCTCGGTGGGTCGGTGAGAATTCATTCGGTCGAAGGGCAGGGCTCGACGATCTCCGTGAATCTGCCGTTGACCTTGGCGATCATGGACGGTATGTCGGTTGGTATCGGCCGCGATGAGACCTACATCCTCCCGCTCGCTTCGGTAATCGAGTCTATCAATCTCGAGCTTCAGCAGATCCGGACCGTGGGCGGCGATCAGAACGTGCTCAAGCTGCGCGGTGATTACATCCCGATCCTGGGAATGGCCGAGATGCTCGGCGTAGAGCGTGCGCCGGCTGAGCGTACCAGCGACACCGTGGTGATTGTCGAGGCCGATGGCAAGCGTGCTGCACTAGTCGTGGACGAGTTGATAGGGCAGCACCAGGTAGTGGTGAAGAATCTCGAGCAGAACTATGGTCGGATCGAGGGGGTATCGGGTGCAACGATTCTTGGCGACGGGAGGGTTGCCATGATTCTGGATGTTGCACATTTCGTTCGTCGCGCCCGTCATTGAACGGCATTGTCGAAATCGGTAGTGGAGAAAAGCATGGAAGCAATTGAGTCTGTCGAGTCCCGGGCCGCGTTAGATCTCGGTGAGAAGTGGTGCGATGAGTTTCTGACCTTCAAGCTCGGCGAGGAAGAGTACGCGATCGATATCCTGAAGGTTCAGGAGATCCGTGGATTCGAACGGCCAACCCGGATCGCGAACTCGCAGCACTATGTGCTCGGCGTGGTCAATCTGCGTGGCGTGATCGTGCCAATCATCGACCTGCGCCTGAAGTGCGGGTTTCACGACAGCCAGTACACGGAGACAACGGTGGTCATCATCCTCAACGTCGGTGAGCGTGTCGCCGGTGTCGTGGTGGACTCGGTTTCGGATGTCCTGGAACTGAAGCGCGAGCAGATCTCCGAGGCGCCGGATATGAGTACCGGGATCGATTCCAGCTACATCGTTGGTCTGGGTACGGTCGATACCCGCATGCTGATTCTGATCGACATCGAGCGGATGATCGGCACCGACGAACTTGGCTCGATGCACTGAGGCCTGCAATGACTCTGACCAGTACAGCCGGGGCCATGTCCATCTCGGATGCGACATTCGACAAGGTCCGCAAGTTGATCTACGAGAAGGCTGGCATAAGCCTGAACGATAACAAGCGGATGCTCGTCTATGGTCGGCTGACTCCGCTGGCTCGGCGTCAAGGCCTCGGATCGATCGAGGAGTTGCTGGACAAAGTCGGCCGCAACGCGGACCTTCAGCAGCAGTTCATCAATGCGCTGACGACCAATCTGACCTCCTTCTTCCGGGAGGCGCATCACTTCGAGATGCTTGGGGATGCATTGCGCAGCTCACGCGGCAAGGTACGGATCTGGTGTGCCGCGGCATCGACCGGCGAGGAGCCCTATTCGATTGCCTTGTGCTGCAAGGAGAATCTTCCTGCGGCTTCACAGGTCGAGATCATCGCGACTGATATCGATACCACGGTGCTCTCCAAGGCTAAAGCGGGGATCTACCCGGAAGCCTCGGTGGCCAGCGTGCCCACGGCGATGCGCAAGCGTTGGTTCACGCAGCGCAATGAGCTTGGAAAGTCGATGATGGCCGTCAACGACCAGGTCAAGTCGATGGTCCGCTTTCAGCAGCTGAATCTGGTCGCTGGTTCCTGGGCTCTGACGCCTGGGTTCGACTTCATTTTCTGCCGCAATGTACTCATCTATTTCGATCAGCAGACGAAGACGGGCATCTTGAGAAAGATGCACTCGATGCTCAAGCCTGGCGGTACCTTGTACGTCGGGCACTCCGAGCACTTCCGTGACGAGCTGGACTTGTTCCGCTCCGCCGGGCGCACTTCGTATGTCAGGATCGAGAGATGATTGACAAGGATCGGCGGCTGGAGCAACTGCGCCGGCAACCGAAGGTTCGAGACAGAGCGTCGTTCTTCTTTTACGACAACACGTTTCGGAACATCGCGGTCAAGGTGGCGCCGGCCGAATACTTCGTGGATACGGAAGGCCTGGTGCTGACCACGGTGCTCGGCTCTTGCGTGAGTGTGTGCCTGATCGCCAGGGAAGGCGCGATCTGTGGCATGAACCATTTCATGCTGCCCGCCTCGGGTCCGTCGGGAAATTCCGCGCGCTACGGCCTGTTCGCCATGGAGCTTCTGATCAATGAGATGCTCAAGGCGGGCGCGCCACGCAACGGATTGAAGGCCAAGGTCTATGGCGGCGGCGCGGTCATTTCCGGGATGAAGACGCTACAGATCGGCAAACAGAACGTGGACTTCGTCGAGAGCTTCCTCAAGCAGGAAGGGATTCCCGTGCTGGCGCGAGACGTACTGGATATATATCCGCGCAAGATCACGATGGTTGGCGGCAGCGGCAAGGTGATCGTGCAGAAGCTGGCCAAGGATACCAGCGGTGCTCTGGCGGCCGAGGCAAGCTATGCCAAGCGCACGATCGAGCGGCCGCGTGCTGGTGAGGTCACGCTGTTTTGAGGAGTCATTGGGCGGCGCTTTCGCAGCCGACGCGCAATGACCAGTGAATTGATCGGCGCCCTGATTGGTGGCGACGATTGGAGATCGGCATGAAGGATGTAACGGTTCTTGTCGTAGATGATTCGGCCTTGGTTCGCAGCCTGCTGAAGTCGGTACTCGATCAGCAGCCGGGAATTCAGTGTGTCGGGGTTGCCGCCGACGCCGCCGAGGCGCGTACGCTGATTCGCCAGCTCAACCCCGACGTATTGACCCTTGATGTCGAGATGCCGGGCATGAACGGGCTTGATTTCCTCAAGCAGTTGATGCGCTCCCGGCCGATGCCCGTGGTGATGATCTCATCACTGACGGCTCGCGGTGCCGAGACGACATTGACCGCGCTCGAGCTTGGCGCGGTGGACTTTGTGGCCAAGCCCAAGTTCGAGGTCAGTCAGGGTATCAGCGTCGCTTCCAATGAGATCGCCGCCAAGATTCGCATGGCGGCGCGTGCGCGTATCTCGGCGCGTCAGCATGTGCCACAGATGCTGCCAGGCCATGCGACGCGCGCGCCGGCGGCGATACCGATGCGTACTCCCGCTGCGGGTGTGGCTGCCCAGCCGTTCGCCGCGCCGTCGCCAGTGTCTCAGCCGGCTGCAGTGCAAGTGCCCGTGCAGAGTCAGGGTGCGGAGGCAGGGGGCGCCGCGCACGCGCCGAGCGCCCCTGTCGGCGACGAAGCAGAGCCGCAAAGGACTGGCGGCAATCAGCCGGTCGTTAGCGATGCCCGCAAGCAAGTGGCTGCGCCTCGAGCACTGGCTGGCAGACCGGCTGCGCGCGCACCATCTCGATCCGGCTTGGTTGCCCGCGGAGGCGCCCTGGCTGGTGGATCGCTCGCGGGGGCGAGCACCGTTGCACAGTCGGCCGTTGGTCGGCGTTCGAGTGCGGTGACTCCACGGATCGGTTCGGACACGCTGATCGCGATCGGTGCTTCCACCGGGGGCACGGAGGCGATTCGGGAGCTATTGTCTCGGCTACCGGCCAAGTCTCCGCCGGTCGTGATGGTTCAGCATATGCCGGCGGCGTTCACCGGAAGTTTCGCCAAGCGCCTCGATCAGTCTTCTCAATTGCGCGTTCTCGAGGCCGAGCATGGTCAGACGCTGCAGTCCGGGCATGCGTATCTGGCGCCCGGCCATAGTCACCTGCGCATCAGGGTCCAGGGCGGGCGCCTGGTGACCGTGCTCGGTGATGATCCCGAGATCAGTGGTCATCGTCCATCGGTGGACGCGTTGTTCGAATCGCTCTGGCCGCTGGCCGGTCGGGTCATCAGCGTGATCCTGACCGGCATGGGGCGCGATGGCGCGAAGGCGATGGCGACCTTGCACGAGCGCGGCTCGTTCACCTATGGCCAGGACGAAGGCAGTTGCGTGGTCTACGGCATGCCGCGCGCCGCTGCCCAGGCCGGAGCCATTGACCTGGTGATGTCACCAGCCGAGATCGGCGACGCGCTTGCGGCGCTGATTCACTGAGCGCCTGCAGACCTTGGCGGAGCGGGCTCAGCGATCTGACTTTGTCTTGGCTTGGCCTGCTGCCCTGCCTGCAGCAGGTGCGCCAGCCCGTTCTGAAGCGCTCCCGATAGCGCCGACATCTGTTCGTTCAGTCGCTGGACATCCTCGAGCATCATCTGCCCCGCGGCAGTTCGCGCTTCGGGGCTGGCATTCTCGTTTTGTTGTTCGAACTGCTTCAGGCGCTTTCTGGCGGCGGCCGCCTGACCCGGGGTGCCCTTGGCCAGTTCGAGGGCCAGCACCGCCTGGCGGCGTGCCTCGAAGGCCTGCGGGTCGCGCCTGAACAGATCTGCCCACTCATCGAAGTCGAACTCGGCTGGCTTTTCGCTCATGACTTGTCCTCACTGCCGGATCGGGTCCCGACCGTTCGTCGGTAGCCACCGTCCGTTGATTCGGAAAACGGCACAAAGAGGCGACAGTCTGCGGCGGTGCTCGAGCGGCGTACGCGAACTATGTCACAGGGAATGCGAGCGCCGTAGCGGCCCGGGTCGGGGCGATGAGAAATTGCACGGGTAGCAGGGAACTCGCCCGGGAAAGCAGCGCGAGAGGCCGCCGCTCGGGCTGCCAATGTTCGGAATCTTCCGCCTGCGCTCGAGGTGGATCTGGCGCGATCAGATCCGGGTCATCCGCCCGAGCAGGGTGAGGGCTTGTGAGATCGGCGCATCCAGCAGGGGGACGGCGAACAGCATCAGGAGCAGACCGGCGCCGATGGTCACCGGGAAGCCAATCGAGAACACGCTGAACTGGGGGGCCACGCGCGACATGATGCCCAGGGCGAGATTCAGTAACAGAATCAAAAGAATGAAGGGCAGGGCGATGTTCAGACTCAAGGCGAACATCGCCAGGCCGGTCTCCCGCAGCAGATCCGGCGACAACCATTGCCAGCCGCCGGTTACCGGGATCAGGTTGAAGCTGTTGATGATCGCCGAAATCAGCAGGACGTGGCCGTTGAGCGTGACGAACCCGGTGAGGGCGATCAGATTGAGCATCCGCGAAACGGGATTGGAAGCGCCGCTCTGAGGATCGAAGAAGCCGGCGAACGACAGGCCCATCTGCAGGCCAATGGCCTCACCGGCCACTTCGAAGGCACTGAAGATCACCCTGGCGACGAAGCCTATCAGCAAGCCGATGACGACCTCGTGTGCGATCAAGGGCAGCAGGCGGACATCGGCGGTCAGCGCAGGTTGTTCGATGCCGGGTACGACGATCAGGGCGATTGCAGCGGCCAGCGCGACCCGCACCCGCATCGGGGTGCTGCGCTGAGACAACACCGGCGCACTGGTGAACAGCCCCAGCAGCCTGAACAAGGGTAGCAGCACGCCGAGCATCAAGCCGGTCAATTGCTGATCGGTGAAGCTGATCATGGCCTACCGCTGGCAATCAGCGGAATGGTCTGCAGCATTTCGCGTATGAACTCTGTCATCAGCGAGATCAACCAGGGCCCGACCAACACGATTGCGGCGGCGATGCCGATCAGTTTCGGTAGGAAGGTCAGGGTGGTCTCGTTGATCTGGGTGATCGCCTGCGTCACGCTGACGAGCAAACCGACCGCCATCGCCACGCCGAGCAACGGCGCCGACAACATCAACAGCACCTGCATCGCCTGACGACCAATATCGAGAACCAGTTCCGGGGACATCAGCTCACCTGGGGTCCGAAGCTGGCCACCATGGAGCCGACCAGCAGGTGCCATCCGTCGGCAAGGACGAACAGCATCAGTTTGAAGGGAAGCGCAACCAACACCGGCGATAGCATCATCATGCCCATCGACATCAGCACACTGGCGACAACCAGGTCGATGACCAGAAACGGAATAAAGATCAAGAAGCCGATCTGGAAGGCGGTTTTCAGTTCACTGATCACGAATGCCGGTACGAGCAAGCGCAACGGGACCTTGTCGGCATCGACCCGTGCCTGATCGTCTTTGCCTGTCATCTCATAGAACAAGGCCAGATCCGTCTCGCGGGTCTGCTTGAGCATGAACTGGCGCAGCGAGGTGCTCGCCTGTTCTGCAGCCTGCTCGAAACTGATGGATTGTTCGCTGTAGGGTTTGTAGGCCTTCTCGTACAGTGTCTCGACGGTCGGAGACATGACGAACAGGCTCAGAAACAGCGACATACCGATGATCACCTGGTTGGGGGGCGTGGATTGCAGCCCCAGGGCCTGGCGCATCAAGGAGAGCACGATCACGATCCGGGTGAAACTGGTCATCAGCAGCATCACGGCGGGCAGAAAGGAAAGTGCCGAGAAGAGCAGCAGGGTTTCGATCGAGACCGAGTAGGTGGTGCTGCCGTTGCTGCCCGGTTGGGCAATCACGGACAGGGCCGATTCGGCGGCCAGGGCGGGGCTGGCGCACAGGGTGAGGAAAGATAGCGAAACCAGGGCCATTGCCTGGCAAAGCCAGCGCTGCAAGCGGATCGGTTCGTGGCGGACATCGGGCATGGCGAACATGTCGGTGATGCGCCTCATTGGCCGCGCGCCCTGTTCAGCAGGTTGCCGAAGCTGTTGGATGCGCCGGCCTCCCCGGCCCGCGCTGCGGCCTCGCCTGCGGGCGCTGCGCCGAGGTCGTGAAGTTGGCAGACCGCCTGGGCGGTGACGCCGATCAGCAGTCGTTGGCCGTCGACCTCGATCATCACCACGCGCTCGCGCGGACCAAGCGGCAGACTGTCGATGACCTGCATCAGGCCGGCGCGCCGACGCCCGAGAAGATCCTTGCGCTGACGAAGCCACATCACGATGCCGGCAATGGCCAGCGAGGCCAGAACCAGGATGGACCAGAGCGTCATCGGTGGCTGCGAGCTCATCTCAGCGCAGCCGCTTCAGACGTTCGGACGGCGTGATGATGTCGGTCAGGCGAACGCCGAACTTCTCGTTCACCACGACCACCTCGCCCTGGGCGATCAGGCAGCCGTTGACCAGTACGTCCATGGGTTCGCCGGCGAGTTCGTCCAGTTCGATGACCGAACCCTGGGCGAGTTGCAGAATGCTGCGGATCGGGATCTTGGTGCGGCCGAGTTCAACCGTGAGCTTCACTGGAATGTCCAGCAGCATGTCGAGCTCACCGTTGTGGTGCGAGGGGCTGGGCCCGCTGCTCAGGGCGGGAAAGATTCCCTGCGCACTCTCGACGCGGGCGGCCGGTGCAAACGGGGTCTCCTCGCCGGCGCCGGCCTTCTCCGCGGCCTTCTGTTCCGCCACGGCCGCGGCCCAGTCGTCCTCGGCCGGGCCATCGGCCGACCCCTCGGCGGCCTTCTGTTCTGCCACGGCCGCAGCCCAGTCGTCGTCCAGGCTCGAGTCGCTGCCGGTCTCTTCCGGCTCGGTTGGCTCGATGGGTTTGTCACTCATGTCCGACTCCGTTGACGAGTTCCTGGGGTGAGGTCAGGAACTCATCGATCTTCAGGGCGTAGCGATTGTTGGAGATGCCATAGCGGCAATTCAGGAAAGGGACCTGGCCGACCGTGACATGGGCGGATTCGCGCAGGGTCAGCTCGATGAAATCGCCGCGCTTCAGATTGAGCAGATCACCGAAGGAGATCATCGAGTGGGCAAGCTCGGCATCCAGCTGCAGCTCGGCCTCCTGTAGCTGCTGGCTGAGCTTCTTCACCCAGGCCTGCTTCTCGGAGCTGATCTGATCGGTGCTCAGGGTCGAACACAGAATCTCGCGGATCGGCTCGAGGGTGCCGTAGGGAATGCACAGATGAATCGCGCCAGTGGCGTCTCCGAACTCGATCAGATACCGCATCGACACGACGATCTCCGAGGGCGTGGCGATGCGTGCGAACTGGGTCTGCATTTCGGCCCGTACGAAGTCGAGATCCAGCGGATAGACGCCATCCCAGCCGTCTCGAAATGCGGTCTGAAAGCCGACGACGATCTGCTGGATGATCCGCTGCTCCGTGGCAGAGAAGTCGCGACCCTCGATGCGGGTGCGCAACTTGCCGTTTCCGCCGAACAATGTGTCGATGATCGTGAAGACCAGTTGCGGCTCGCAAACGATCAGGGCGTTGCCGCGCAGGGGCCGCACCTGCATCAGATTCAGATTGGTCGGCACCACCATATTGGCCAGAAAGGCGCTGTACTTCTGAACCTCGATCTGGCCGAGCGAGATCTCCGGGCTTTTGCGGGTGAGCTTGAACAGCTCGGTACGCAGGGTTCGGGCAATACGCTCGTTGACGATCTCCAGGGTCGGCATCCGACCTCGGACGATCCGCTCCTGACGTGCGATATCGTAGGTCTGTACCGAGTCGCCGGTCTGCTCCTCGACCTCGGGAGCCTCTTCACCCGAGACGCCGGCGAGCAGGGCATCGACTTCATCCTGCGAAAGGAACTGATCAGCCATGGATGACGATCACTGAATGATGAAGCTTGAGAAGTGGGTCGCTTCGACGCGCTCGGGATAGTCGTAGCGTGGCGCTCCCCATTGGGGCTGGATGGGCCGGCCATAGGCATCGAAAGCTGGCGGCGCTCCATAGGGGTTGCCGTAGGCCGCCGGCTGGCCGTAGGGGTTGGCATGCTGGGCATAGGGGTTGGGCGGCTGGCCCGGGGCTGGCTGGCCATGTGCAGCATTCGGCGCGCCACCGTGGGCATCTGGTGGTGCGAACCGGTTGTTGGGGTCCCCGGCGCCAGCACCCGCTGCCTCCGGCGCCGGCGGCACGATGATCAGTGGCGGAGGGTCGCCATCCAGAATCGCATTGGCCGCCAGGGTCATCTGCTCGCCCAGCTTCTTCTTGCCCGCGACGGTCAGGAGCTCCCTGGCTGTCTTGGAGGAGATCAGCATCAGCATTGCATCACGGATCGCCGGAGTGAGCGCATTGAGCTCGCCTTCGACCTTGGCATCCTCGACCTCGAACACCACGCCGACTTGCGCGAAGCGGTCCTGCTTGGTGTCGTTCAGGTTCACGACGAAGGGCTCCAGCGTCACGAACTGGCGAGGCGTGGCGGGATCCGATGACTTCTTCTTGCGACTGGGCTTGCGCTTGGCATGCTTCTCTTCGGCTGCATGATCGTCCGCGGCCTTCTCTTCGGCGTGCGCATCGTCGCCCTTGTTTTTCAACAGGAAGAACCAGCCCGCGCCACCGCCGCCGCCGAGCAGCAGCACGACGGCAATGATGATGATGGGCAATTTGCTCTTCTTCTTCGGGGCTTCCTCTGCGGGCTTGCTATCAGCCATGGTTTCTCCAGTTCAAGGCGGGCACGGCGGATCCGACCCGGTCGCTTCGGACCGCATCGGACAGAGACAGTATTGGTGAAACTTGAGGCGCTCCAAGCCGCGATAAGCGCGCCCGCGCAGCCCCTGAATCGAAGATTCGACCGATGAACGGCGCTCCGAGGCGGTGGCCGATCGGCGGTGGCAGGCAGCGCCTGAACGGCGCTCAGCGGTGCCGCTCGCCCATGGCGTGAATAACGGGATGGGCGCCTGTGCCGTGATCGGAATCTTGAGCTGGCTCCGGCTCAGGCGAACAGATCGACCGATCCCGCGATGCGTGCGGCGCCCGTGCCCTGCTGGAGATGTGACAGTGTCGCGTCGCCGGGCCCGCCTGCCGGCTCGGGCGTATTGCGCCACGGGCTGCCCGGTCGGGTCTCGGGTTGCGACGAGAATGTGCCATTGCCATTTCCGGTGCCGGTGCCGTTACCGCTGCCGGTGCCGACACTCGTGCTTCCCAGTTGAATGCCGCGCTGCTCGAGCATGCCCCTTAGCGTGTCGCCGGAGTCATTGAGCAAGGCGCGGGTATCGGCGTGGGCGGCGTGAAACTGAACATGTGCCTCACCCCCCTGCATCGCGATCTCGATGCGGATGGGACCCATGCCTTCGGGGCGTACCTGGATGTCCGCGCGCTCCAGGCCACGGCTGATGGCCATACTGACCCGCTCGCCGAGCTGTCCGCCGAGTTGTTCGATGTCCTGGGTAAGATCGATCGGCTCATTCAGCATGGCGGCGAAGCCGTCATCGGCGGCCGGCACCAGGGCTTCGTTCTCTGCCGCTGTCATATGCGCGACCGCTTCGCCGAGCGGTCCGCCGGCGTCGATCGAACCCGCTGCGGCAGCGGACGGACTCGATGCGAGGATGGGCTCGCGCACCGCGGTGCGCTCGTTCGGCACGATCGCGGCCCCCGTCACCGGTGCCATGATCCCCTCCCGGGTTGAGGAATCGCCGGATTTCGCCGCACGGCCAGGGCCGGGTCTGGTGGCCGGAACTCCCGCGTCTTCCGCGATGACCGCCTGGGTCGCGGCCTGCGCAGCGGTGCCGCCTGGTGGGGTGATTGCCGGTTTGCCCGGCGTCGCGCGACCCGCCAGTTCGACGGTCGGTCGAGTCGTGTCGGCCGCTACGATGGCCGGCGTCGCGCTTGGGCGCGGCGCCGCTTGTGACGGTACCGGAGCCTCGCCAGCGCTGGCAGCGTCGACCGGGTGGGTGAGAGCCAGGGCGGGCTCGCCGCTCACCGGTGCGGACTGAAACCCGCTCACCGGCGCGGCAGCCGCGTCGACTGGGTTGGCCTTCCAGGCGGCAGCAGGGGGCGACCGGCCGGCATCTGCCGCGGTCGTGGTGTCTGCTTTGGTGGTGATCTGCGGGCTCGCGGGGCCGGTGCTCAGGGCGGATGAGACCGCCGGCTGGTCTACATCCGCATTTCCGGAAATCCCTGCGTCAGCGCTCGCCGGCGATCGTCTCACGGTCGTTGCACCTTGCAGGTCGCTGGCGGCGAGGGCTGCGGTCCGGGCCATTGGCTCCGGCGCCGCCGACGTGCCGGCTGACGAAACCTGGCCCGCGTTGGCGGACTTGACGCCGGGCGGCGCCGAGGTGCCGGTATGCGCGGGCGCATCAGCCGCCGAGGTGAGCGACGAGGCCGTCAGTTCGCCTGTGTCCTGGCCGGCGGCGGCTGGCGTCACGGGGCCGCCGGTTGCTGTCTGCGTCGAGAGCTTGTTCGTCGCCGCGGCGGCGGCTGCCGCTCCGCGGTCGACGCCTGTCAGGGCGGCGTGCAGCCGGGTCTTTCCGCCGGGCGATGGCGATTGAACCGTGACGGAGGCGCCATCGAGCGCGCTCGAACCATGCGCGTCGGGCAGGACGGGTCCGTTCGGTGCGTCGACCAGGATCGGATCGTGAGTCACCGGGGGGGACAACACGTTCTTTTTGCCGGCTTTGCGTGCAGCGTGTTCCGACGAAGCCGATGCCTCCTGGCTCTGAGCCGCGCCGCCGTCGATCGTCACCTGCGCCTCGAGCGCTTCGGCGAAGTCGCTGGCCACTGTGTGTTTGCGATGGGGGGGCTTGGCCGCGCCTTTGCCGCCGCTGATGACGTCGATCGCGCCGGAGCTGGTCTTGGGCGTAGTGGTCATGAGCATCTTCCTCTGGTCAGTCCTGGGGTTTGTTGGCTGCGACACGTGCGTTGTGCTCGTCCAGGTCGCGCTGTTCGTCGCGAAGGGATCGCAGCCTTGCCGCCCGCTCCCGGTTGCTGAGCAACGTTTCGAGCGCGGCCAGCCGGCGCTGTTCGATCATCAGCGCTGCAAGTTCCGATTCGGCCGATGCCTCGCTCGTCTTCAGAACCTCATCCTGCAAGCGTCGCGCCTCGCCGAGTTTGCGGTGAAATCCCTGGTCGATGCGTAGCGATTGCACGCCGAACTCACGGGTTCCAGGCCTGCGCCGCCGTTCGAACTGCTCGGCCTCGAACTGGGCCAGGGAGTCGGCGGTGCGAACGGCCTGACGATGCGCACTGCTCGCACGTTGTGTGTTGCGCGCCTGATCATCGCGTTGACGCTCGCGCAGTCGGATCAGCAGATCCAGCAGTTTCGGCGACAGGCTCATCGCGAGCCCTCGTGCAATGCGTCCTCGAGCGCCTTGAGTCGCGCCGATGTCTGCGGCCAGTGACTGACTTCACCGACTGGCTGGCGCAGGAATTCACGCATCGACGGCTGCAAGGCCACGGCGCGATCGAGTTCCGGATCATTCCCAGGGGCGTACGCGCCGATGCTGATCAGCTCGCGATTTCGGGCATAGGTCGACCACATCGAGCGCGTCGAGCGGGCTCGTTGCTGGTGCTCGGCATCCGCGATCACCGGCATGACGCGGGAGATGGATCTCTCGATGTCCACCGCCGGAAAGTGACCCTGCTCGGCCAGTTCGCGTGACAAGACGATGTGACCGTCCAGATAGGAGCGTGCCGCATCGCCCACCGGGTCGTTGAGGTCGTCGCCTTCGACGAGCACGGTAAAGAGTGCGGTGATCGAGCCCTGACCTTCGTCACCGGTTCCGCTGCGCTCGATCAGCTCCGAGAGGCGGGCGAAGACCGAAGGCGGATAACCGCGGGTTGCCGGAGGTTCTCCTGTGGCAAGCGCGATTTCACGCAGCGCCATTGCATAGCGGGTGAGCGAATCCATCAGAAACAGCACATTCAGGCCCTGATCGCGGTGGCGCTCGGCGATCGCGGCGGCGTAGTTGGCTGCGCGAATCTTGCATAGCGGCGGTTCGTCCGAGGGCGAAACGATGATCGTCGAGCGTTGACGAGCACTGGCCGATAGCGTGTGTTCGACGAATTCGCGGACTTCGCGGCCGCGTTCGCCCACCATTGCCATCACGATCACGTCGGCCTCGCAGGCCGCGGCAAGCATGCTGAGCAACACGCTCTTGCCGACACCTGCGCCCGCGAACAGGCCGAGTCGCTGGCCTTGCCCAAGGGTGGTGTAGGCGTCGATAGCACGAATGCCGGTGATCAGCGAGGCACGGATCGGCCGGCGCTGCATGGCATTGATGCGGCGCGGCAGGATGGATTGCGGCTCGACCATTCTGAGCGGGCCCTGACCATCCAGCGGATGCCCGGCGCTATCGAGAACCCTGCCGAGTACGCCCGGCCCGATGGGCAGCTGCTGGCCGCGATCGGTCTGGCGGCGCAGCGGATGTGAGCGCTGCCGGAGTCTGGCGGGACGGGGGTGCGCCAGCACCGGCACGACCAGGGCACCCGGAGTCATGCCAGTGGTCTGGGTCGATGGCATCAGCATCAGGCGGTCGTGAGCAAAGCCGACGACCTCGGCGTCGAGCATTGCACCGCCGGATTCGGGCACGATCTGGCAGACGCTGCCGACAGGCAGCTTCAGGCCGGCGCATTCGGCCAGCATGCCGGTTGCGCTTTTCAGCCGGCCGAATACCGGCGGTCCTTCGATCGCCTCGGTCAGCCCGCGCAGGTCTTCGGCCAGGCGCAGCCAGTCCTCACCCTGCCAGACCGGGGCCTCTCGTGGCGTTTCAGTCATTGGCGGGTTCCGGCAGCGGTTTGCTCCGGCCCAGTGCGGCCATGGCCTGCGCCCATCGCTCTTCCAGGCACAGATCCAGGAGTGCATCACCGCTCTCGAGGACGCAACCGCCACGCGCTATCGCCGCCGACGGGAGCAGCCGCACGGTGGTCGGATCGCCGTGTTGCTCGAGACAGGAGCGAATCATGGCCAGATCGTCGGGATGGCAGCGGCAGGTCAGATCGCCGGCCACATCGCGAATCCGTTCTATCCCGGCGCTGATCACCGATGCGATCACGCCGGGATCGGTTGCGATCGTGTGATCAACCACCTTGCGAGCCAGGGCAACGCACATATCGGTCAATTGATCCGCCAGCCGAAGCTCGATACGGGCCATCTCGGCCTGCGCCGATCGCGTCAGTTGGTCCAGGCGCTCCGCGAACTCCGCGCCGAGGCGGGCGACTTCCTGTTGCCGCACCTGTTCCAGGCGTCTGGTGGCTCGCGCTTCCCCCTGGACGAGGCCTTCGGCCAGTCCCTGGGCCCGTCCCTCGGCGAGTGCCCGCGCGCGGGCTTGCGCAAGCTGGCGATCGATCTCCTCGTCGGAGGGAGTCGCACGTCTGGTGGGATCGATGCGTGGCAGTCTGAACGCCTGCACGCCGGTAATCTCCTCGGCCGGCATGACCTTACGTCGCGAACCCGGAGGCGAATCAGACATAGGCATCCTCTTCGCCACCCTTGCCGAGGCTGATCTGACCTTCCTCGGCCAGCCGCTTCACGGTCTTGATGATTTCCTTCTGCTCGGCTTCGGCGTCGGCCAGCTTGATCGGGCCCATCGACTCCAGATCGTCGCGCAGCGATTCCGCGGCGCGCGCGCTCATGTTGCGGAACACCTTCTCGCGCAGTTCCGGGTCGGCGGCCTTCAGCGCGAGCATCAGGCCGTCGCCCTGGACCTCGCGCAAGACCAGTTGAATGGCTTTGTCGTCCAGATTGATCAGGTCTCCGAAGATGAACATCTGATCACCGATCGCCTGAGCGAGGTCGGGATCCTGTTCCCGCACCCACTCGAGCACCTGTTGTTCGGCAGCGGCACCCATCAGATTGAGGATCTCCGCCGCCGGTTTGGAGCCGCCCAGTTTGAGCTTGGAGCCGCGGCGCTCGGAGGAAAGCAGCTTGGTCAGCACATCATTGAGCTCGCGCATCGCGGTCGGCTGGATGCCTTCCAGGGTGGCGATTCGATAAATGACGTCCGAGCGAAGGCGTTCGGTGAAGTAGGTCAGAATGCTCGAGGCCTGATCGCGCGGCAAATGCACGAGGATGGAGGCGATGATCTGGGGGTGTTCATTGCGAATCAGTTCCGCGACCGGCTCCGGTTCCATCCATTTCAGGCTTTCGATGCCCGAGGTGTCGCTGCCATCGAGAATCCGGTCGAGAATCATGCTGGCGCGGTCCTCGCCGAGCGCCTTGTTCAATACCTCACGCACATACTCACTGTTGTCTTCCACCAGGAAGTGCGTTTCGGCCATGTCGCTCTCGAAGCGTGACAGGGCTGCCTCGACGCGATCATCGGCCACCGTGCGCAGACGGGTCATGGCCTCGCTGATCACCTGGGTCTCTTTCGGGCCGAGTTGCCGAAACACATCGGCTGCGGCCTCGGAGCCCATGCTCAGCAACAGCAGGGCGGCCTGATCGACGCCATCCATTTCATCTGCGGCTGCCATGATCAGCTACTCGGCTCCTCGATCCATCCGCGGATGATGTGCGCGACCGCGTTCGGATTCTCGCGAGCGATCTGCAGCGTCTTTTCGCGCTTGCTCAGCTCCTCTTCGACCGCTGCGCGACGGGCGGCCTCTTCGGGCGCGATATCGGGTTCGGGTAGTGCGACCTCGTTTTCCACCACCTGGTTCACGATCCGACCCTCGGTCGTGGAGTCCGCGGCCCCTTCTGTCGAAGCCAGTGCAGCAGGCGATGGCGCCTGCAGGATCGCCAATGCCGGCTTGATCAGGCGGTTCAGAACCAGCAGGCCCAGAATCAGCAGGCCCAGGGTCTTGAGCGCGTCGATGGCCAGCGGCAGGTGGGTCGGATCACGCCAGAAGGGCAGGGCTTCTGCCATGGGCGCCGCGGGGGCGAAGCGGCTGTTGATGACATTGACCGAGTCGCCGCGATTCGAGTCGAAGCCGATCGCTTCGCGAACGAGACCGGTCAGGCTCTCGAGCTCCTCGGGCTTGAGAGGCTCGTCGATCGGGTTGCCCTGCTCGTCGGTGCGGCTGCGATTGTTGATGACCACGGCCGCGCTGAGCCGGCGCAGGTTGCGGTTGGCACCGCGGGTGACCCGGATCGTTTTGTCGACCTCGTAATTGACCAACGATTCCAGCGTACGTGGCGTCTTGCCGGCGCCAGCCTGGGGGTTTGCGCCGGCGGTCTGTTGTGCGGGCCCGTTCACGGGCGCGTTGGCCGGCTGGCCCGGCTGATTGGACAGGGCGCCGGGTATGCCCTGCGTGGTCGATTGCAGATCCTCACCCTGCAGCTTGCGCTGCTCGCTTCGCACCGCGGCCGCTGCCTGACCCTCGTTCGGACGAAAGATCTCGTCGGTGGACTCGCTCTCCGTGAAGTCGATGTCGGCGGACACCTGGGCACGCACATTGCCCACACCGACCACGGGTTCGATGAGGCTCAGGATCTTGCGCGTCAGGGCGTCCTCGACCGTGCGCCGGTAGCGCAATTGCGCGTCTTCGCCGCGCTTGTCTTTCTTGGAGCCATCTCCCAGCAGATTGCCGTCCTGGTCCACGATGCTGACCGCATCGGCTCCCAGCCGGGGCACCGATGCGGCAACCAGCCGGGTGATGGCCTGTGCCTGGGCGCTGTCAAGCTCCAGGCCGGCAGCGATATGCACGACGACCGAGGCCGACGGAGTCTGCTGACGTCGCAGGAAGCCGTTGTCCTGCGGCAATGCCAGGTGAACCCGGGCGGACTGGATGCTCTGCAGTGATTCGATAGTGCGCGATAGCTCGCCCTCCAGCGCCCGCTGATAGTTGAGACGCTCCTGGAACTGGGTCATGCCGAATCGCGGTGTGTCCATGAGTTCGAATCCGACCGTGCCGCCGCGTGGCATGCCCTGGGCGGCGAGCTTCAAGCGCGCGGCATGAACCTGGTCGGCGGGCACGAGGATCGCGCTGCCGCCGTTGCTGAACTGGTAGGGAATGTTCGATTTGGCCAGTTCGGCGATGATCGCGCCGCCATCCCGGTCATCGAGGTTGGCGAACAGGACACGATAGTCGACCTGACGCAGGTTGATGGTCGCTGCGGCGATGATCGCCGCCATGGCAGCGACGCCGATCGCGATCGCGATCTTCGGGGGAACGGCCAGCCCGATGAACGGGAGAACCGGAGAACTCGAGCGTTCGCTCATTAAGTCTTCGCCTCTTGCGCGTCCTGAAACGGACGGTTCGTTCGAGATCCGGTCGGGGATGATCCGGACAAAGGGCATTGTGGAGAAAACTTGAGGGCTTCAAGGCGCGAAATAGCCGGTAGCCAGATCGCTTATTCAACGCTCCCGTGTGTGGTCGCGCGCGACAATGAGCCATCGTCTCCACGAAGGCTTTGATGGATCCGACCTCACTCAGTCAACTACGCGCCGCGCTCCAGGCAGCTGCCTCGCGTCGTGACGCGTCGGCCGCTGGTGCCGAAGCTGGCCGGGGAGATGGCTTTGGCGCCTTGCTCGATAGCGCGCTGAAGGAGGTCGGCAAGACCGAACAGGATGCCCAGGCGCTGCAAAAGGCATTCGTCGCCGGCGATGACAAGGTCAGTCTCGAGCAGACCATGATCGCGGTTCAGAAGTCGCAGCTAGCCTTTCAGGCCACATTGACGGTGCGCAATCGCCTGGTTGCGGCGTATACCGACATCATGAACATGCAGGTTTGAGGGCGCCTGGCGGCCTCATAGCGGGGGCAGCTTGCGCGAGGCACGCTGCACATCCGTGATGAAGCGTTGCAGATTGCGCTCGGCCTCGCCACTCATGTGGCGCAGCTCGCAGCCCACGTGATATCCGGGTGCGGTCTCGAGCGCCGGGGAGACCCCCGGCGTGATGATTCCCGAGATGGCCACTGTGCAGGGAATTGGCGGATACATGCCCAGATAGAGCCGTGAGTGCTCGAACTGCCTGCCGATATGCCAGCGGGCAGGGTCGCTTTGCACAGTGAAGCTGATGCCGGTGGCGCTGATGTCATCCAGCTCGATGCGTTGCTCGGCGCCATCCGGATCGCGCAGGACCACTGCCGCACCGTAGCCGGCAGGCGGCCGTACGCGGAAGGCGTCTCGTCTCTGGATCCGATAGACGACTGCCGGCAGGCGGCAGCGCGCACTGATGGTATCGCCCTGCCGGTCGATCTTCTCGATCGCCATCGAGAACTGAAACTTGACCCCTTGTGCGAGCGATATCGCAGTGCAGTGCCCGCGACGGGTGAGCTCTGCGATCCGCCCCTCATCGGTTTTGAGATCGATGACCATGCCAGCCTCGCCGATAGCCAGGATCTGGGTCAGCAGGAAACAATGGGGATTGTCCTGTGCGAACACGGTGATCAGTTCGGCGTGTTCGAACATCGCTTGCAGCGTGCGCCTGATCGCCTCGGGCTGATGGATCGCGAACGGGCGTAGTGCACTGTCTTCCGGCTCGGGAAGATGCATCGACGAGATTCCCAGTGGCTGCATGGTCTGATCCTGGCGCTCGCTTGACGGTCAACGCAGCGCGACGCCCGACAGCGGGTCTTTTGGCCCTTTCGCGGCTGCCGGCGATATCAAGGCGTCGGTTCTCGCCAGCCAGGGCTCGCGAAGATAGCGGACTTCCGCGTCGATGTGCACCAGCCGGGTCAGGATCCCAAGTCGCTCGGCATTGCCCTCGCGCCCCAGTACCAGTTCCGGCTTCTCCGGGCGCAGCTGCGCGGTCATTGCGCGAATCCGCAGCGCCAGCGAGGCCACGCTGGGCCAGTCGCCCGCACGTGCCGAGACGCGCATCGCTTCGGCCGCCACCAGTACGGCTCGATAGTTCTCGAGCAGGGTTTCTCGTTCGCTCACGCTGCGCTACCCCCGGAGTTCGGAGCGTGTTCGATCTCGGACCACGCCGAGCCGATCTCGTGGAGCAGGGTGCGCACCTCGGCGACGATCGCCCGATCATTGGTGCAGCTCACATCGAGGAGCCGGCGAAGAATATAGTCGTAGAGCGCGGACAGATTGGCGGAAATCTCACCGGCATCGGGAGCGAGGGCCGCTTTCAGGCCTTCGTCGATGATCCGGATCGTGCGGGTGATGGCCTCGCCCTTGGTGGCCAGATCGCCGTTGGCGATCGCGGTGTCGGCGACCAGAAGCTGCTTCTCGGCACCATCGAACAACAAGGCGATGAGACGATGCGGGTTGGCTGCCATGACGCTGGTGTCGACGCCGACACGGCTGTAGGCTTGGGCAGCGGAGAATGCGGAACCGAACATTTGCAGAATCCTTCAGTGACGAAACAAGCTCATGTAGGTTTCTTATCGGGTCGGCAGACCGAGGCTTGAGGATTCGAATGCCCCGATCTGGCGAGGGCAGTCGGCGCAGATCTCTTGCAGGAGCGAATCGGGCCGGCAGCAAGGCGCGCGAGTACCGCGGCATTGCCTCAAGCGGGTCTAATCCTGGTCAGCCGTTGCTGCTGTTGAGCTGGTTCAGCGATGCCATGGCGCCGCCCAGCTTGGACAGGTTGGAGTCCAGCGCCGAGTACTGACGGATCAGCCGCCGTTCGATGTCCTGCAAGCGTTGCTCGAGGCGATCCTGCTGGTCCTGGATCAGGTCCTCGCGGGCCTGCAGACTGTCCCTGGCGCCGGAGATCGCGCCATCGACACCGAGCACCTGGCCGACCAGCGTATCGAAGCGACGCGCGAAGCCGTGCAGGCTGGTGTCGGCCCCGCCGTTGGCGAACAGCGCCTGGAGGCGTTCCGGATTGGCCGCGGCCAGTTCGAACCGCGAATCGTTGATCCGCAGGCCGCCGTCGCGCTGGATCTCGATGCCGATGTCGCTCAGGCGCGAGTAGGCGTTGGGGTCGGCCGGATTCTCCGGCAATGCCGTGCGCAGAATGTCCCGAAGCTGAGACTGAACCCGGAGAATGGTCCGATTGCCCTGCAAAGGGCCGGCCTTGCCGCTTGTCTCGTCGTACTTGGTCTGCTCACGAATCAGCCCGTTGACTTCGTTGTATGCGGCGATGAAGGCATCCATCCGCTCACGAATCGCTTCTCCGTCGGTATCGATCGAGACATTCACCGGCGAGGAAGTCTCTTTCTTCAGGGCCAGTGTCACATTCTCGAGCACGCCTTCCGGGTTGTTGGTGGCGGTCTTGAGCTTCAGTCCGTTCAGTTCGAAGACCGAGTGCGCGGCCCCCTTGATCATGGTGATGGTGCCCGTTGTCGTCGAATCGACACCAACGCTTGCGGTGTAGGCGAAGTCGCTCAGGGCGATGTCCTGATCGAGCGGGCCGGTGGCCGCGACGGAAACATGGAAGCGCTGGTCGCCACCGCTCTCGGATCCCCGGATCATCAGGCGCGTGCCTTTGGAGTCCGTGACCAGTGTGGCATCGACCCCGGCGTCCGCCGCATTGATGGCTGCCGCGACCTCTTCGAGGGTGGCTCCGGCCGCGATCGGGATATCGACGGGGGCGTTCCGGGTCCGGATCGAGGCCGCCGCCTGTCAGTAGGTCACCCATCTGGATCGTGAGCGTACCGCCGCTGACCGTGGCCTCGCGGCTGTAGGCATTGTCGCTGACCAGCGTCTGGTGCGCCGCGAGGCGATCCACCTGGACCGTGAAGTTGCCGGTGAGGGCGCCCCCGTCGGCCCGCACACCGACCGAGTCCTCGTCGGCGCTCGTGGCGGTCACGGCCTGCCAGGTGGTCAGGCTGCTGAGATCGCGCGCGGCCGACTGAAGCTTGTCGAGCGCTGCCTGCACCTTGCCGAATTCCGAGATGGTCGTGCGCAAACCGCCCGCGCGTGTCTCGAGCGCCTGCAGCGGCTGGCGCTCGACCTGCATAAGGGAAGAGACGATCGAGTTGACATCGATCGCGCCGCCGATTCCTGAGATGTTCGTAGCCATGATCTAGTTATCGGCGGCCTTGCGCAGGAGTTGAACGGATTCGACCTTCCGTTCGGTCATGAGCAGCCGGGCAGGGGCGCAAAGCAACCGTTTGCCGCCCCTGGGCGAAACACGGATCAGCCGCCCAGCAATTGCAGCACGGTGCTGGGTAACTGGTTGGCCTGGGCGAGCATCGCGTTGCCAGCCTGCTGGAGCACCTGTGCCCGGGTCAGTGCGGCGGTTTCGGCCGCGAAGTCGGCATCCATGATCCGGCTGCGCGCCGCCGCCTGGTTCTCCGAGGCGACCTGCAGGTTGGCGATGATCGCCTCGAACCGGTTCTGCGTCGCACCCCAGACAGCACGCTCGTTGTTGATCACATCGAGCAGGGTGTCGATGTTGTCCATCGAGGTGGTGGCATTGGCGGCCGAGGTGAGGTCGCCACCGGTGACCGCAGCCACCTCGGCTTGTCCGGCCAGATTGCCGCTGGTGATCGTGAAGGTGTCGTCGGCCGTGGTTCCGGCACCGACCTGGAAGGTCTGGGAACCCGCACCGCCAGCGAGAATGTCGGCGCCGTTGAAGCGGGTCCCATTGAGCATCCGCTGGACCTCTTGCGAGAGCTGCTGGAACTCCGCGTCGAGATTGGCACGGTCGCCATCGCTGTTGGTGGCGTTGGCGGACTGAACCGCGAGTTCGCGCATCCGCTGAAGCATGTCGCTGATCTTGCCCAGAGCTCCCTCGGCCACCTGGGCCATCGAGATGCCGTCATTGGCATTTCGCATGGCGACATTCATGCCGCGAACCTGCGAGTTCATGCGCTCGGCGATGGCCAGTCCTGCGGCATCGTCCTTGGCGCTGTTTACACGCAGACCCGACGACAGGCGTTGCAGGGCCAGTGCCATCTGATTGTTCGTGCTGCTGAGGTTTCTCTGGGCGTTCAGCGACGCCAGGTTTGTATTGATGACCTGCGGCATCGGAAAACTCCTTGGGTTGTTCCATTTGCGACAAGCGCATCATAGGCAGACCCGTCAGGAGCCGATGGCCGGATTAGCGCACGCTCAGCCCGTCAGTTGTCGGCGCACAGCACGAACATCCACCGGGGGATACCGTCGGTGGATGTTCGTGCGGCCCGGCGCGGCGGCCGGGCCCCGGGGATCATCGTGATCAGCGCAGCAGGGCGAGCACGTTGTTCGGTGCCGCGTTGGCCTGTGAAAGCATCGCCACGCCGGCCTGCTGAAGCACCTGGGCGCGCGTCAGGCTGGCGGTTTCGGCCGCGAAGTCCGCGTCCATGATTCGGCTGCGGGCGGCAGCCTGGTTCTCGGACGAGATCTGCAGGTTCGAGATGATCGCGTCGAAGCGGTTCTGCGTGGCACCGTAGGTGGCGCGCTCGGTGTTGACCGTGTCGATCAGCGTATCCAGATTGCCCATCGCGGTGGTCGCATTGGCGGCCGAAGTGATGTCGCCACCGGTCACGGCAGTGACAGCGGCATTGCCAGTCATGTCGGTCGTGGTCACCGTGATCGTGTCATCGGCGGTGGTGCCGGCACCGATCTGGAAGACCAGGGCACCGGCATCGGCACCCACGATCGCCTGACCATTGAATCGCGTGCCAGACAAGGTACGGGTGATCTCGGCGCCCAGCTGCTGGAATTCAGCATCGAGATTGGCACGGTCGCTATCGCTGTTCGTCGCGTTGGCGGCCTGCACGGCGAGTTCGCGCATCCGCTGCGCCATGTCGCCAACCTTGCCCAGTGCACCCTCGGCGGTCTGGGCCAGCGAGATGCCGTCATTGGCATTGCGAATCGCGACATTCATGCCACGAACCTGGGCATTCATACGTTCGGCGATCGCGAGACCGGCGGCATCGTCCTTGGCACTGTTGACGCGAAGGCCGGTCGACAGACGCTGAATCGACTGCGACATCAGGCTTTCGGTCGCGCTCAAGTTTCGCTGAGCATTCAGCGACATGACGTTCGTGTTGATGATCTGAGGCATTACCAAACTCCTAGATAGGTTTCATGTCGGTCGATCGACCGTAGCTTCCGCCGGCGCGTTGCCTGTGCGGCTGATGTGAACCCGAGTGCGCCGGAATCTGGCGATCGGTCTGACGGGTCTCACCCGCTTGCAAGGGTTATCGGCGTCCTGCCCGGTGGCTTTAGCCGGTTCCAACACCGCTTCCGATCCTCTGTCAAGCGGCAGCTGTCCCACCCGGAGTACTAACGGCAATCCCAGACGGAACTGAATCACGAATCACGGCAATGAAGCTCGGCGGCTTACGCGCGAGAGTCTCCATTCGTGTGGTTATGTGGCACTTGGCAGGCCTTTTGCCGTTCGTGCTCCGACGAACGGCGATGCCTCGATTCCACCCATTAGAGGGGGCTGCCGGCGACGAACGTCGGCCTTCGGAGGAAGGCCGGTCGGTGCGACGAACGGCGTAGGAATTCTTCTGAGGGGTCGTCGGAAGGATATGGGGTGTGCAAATGGCGCTTTTCCGATTCAGGCGTGAAAAGCGCTCCCCGACACTGAAGTCACCACGGATTCAGACCGGCTTTTCAACCGGTCAAAACATGACGGAGTGTTGTGATGAACCACGAAGATTCACTGGCCAACGGAATTGCCGAGGTCAACCTCTCTTACCTGATTCTTGCCCAGCAGATGTTGCGCTCGGATCGAGCCAGCGCACTGTACCGCCTTGGCATTACGGAGCAGGTCGGTGACCTCATCTCCAGTCTCAAGCCGAGCCAACTCCTGAAGGTGGCTTCGAGCGGATCATTGATGTGTCGGATCCGCGTTCAGGATGCAACGGTCTGGGATCTGCTCGCCGATCATGCGCGTAGCGACAGCCTTCGCGGCGAGAAGTCGGCGGAGCGCCTGCACGCGCGCATCCTGGTGGCCGGTGCCCATGAGGAGGCGGTGGAATGAGCTCGCGCAGCCTGCTTGATGACAATCGTCAGATGCATCGGGCGATCAGCCTGATCGAACTCGGAGCCCGCCTGCAGGTGCTGCAGGCCGAGACGAGTCTTCCGTACGAACGACTGCTGCGACTGTACAAAGAAGTGGCGGGGCGCTCGCCGTCCAAGGGGCAGTTGCCGTTTTCGACCGACTGGTTCATGACCTGGCAACCAAACATTCATGCGTCGCTCTTCTTCAATATCTACCAGTATCTGATCAAGGCGACCGAGATCGATGATGTCGATGCGCTGGTGAAGGCTTACAAGCTCTACCAGGAAGAGGTTCGTATGACCGCCGTCGAGCCTTTGCTGTCGATCACCCGGGCCTGGCGGCTGGTGCGGTTCGTCGATGCCGGCATGATCGGTACGACTCGTTGCGTGCGTTGCAGCGGTTGTTTCATCACGCATCCGTTCGAGCTGGACAAATCGTATGTATGCGGCCTCTGCCAGCCGCCGGCGCGCGCCGGCAAGGGGCGGCGTCGTGGCTCGATTCACTGATTCTCCGATGGTCGGCGCGTCGCGCCGTCGATCGCTCTAGGTTGAGGAAAGCCCGGGCAAGGGGCGGTTGATCTCACGAATCGCAGCGCCCCTCACGGGCAAGAATGGCCAGCAGGGGCGTGTTGTCCGGCTGGCCATGGCGCCGGAGCCGGCAGCGCCCATGAACGCGGCCCGAGCCTCGATCCGTTTCAGTAGCGCGCACCCGGTACACGCATGTTCGTCATCATTGGTTATGTGGTGGTTTTCCTGGCGGTCTTCGGCGGGTACTTTCTCGCCGGCGGAAAGTTCGGGGTCATCATCAAGGCTGCTCCCATCGAGTTGTTCATCATCGGTGGATCAGCGCTTGGCGCCTTCTTCGTCTCCAACAACGGCAAGACGATCAAGTCGGTGTTCAAGACCCTGCCTACCTTGCTGAAGGGCTCCAAGTACACCAAGGCCCGCTATATGGAGTTGCTCGGGCTGCTGTACGAGATTCTGCAAAAGGCTCGCAAAGAGGGCCTGATGGCGATCGAGGGAGATGTCGAGTCGCCACATGAATCCGCCTTGTTCGGGCAGTTTCCGAATATTCAGCATGACCATCATCTGGTCGAGTTCATCACCGACTATCTGCGCCTCATGGTCTCGGGAAATCTGAACTCGCATGAGATCGAGGCGTTGATGGACAGCGAGATCGAAACCCACCACCAGGAGGCGCATGCGCCCCAGGCGGCCATACAAGGAGTGGGCGACGGACTCCCTGCGTTCGGCATCGTGGCCGCGGTGCTCGGCGTGGTGAAGACCATGGCAGCGGTCGGGCAGCCACCTGCAGTGCTGGGGATGATGATCGCCGGCGCTCTGGTCGGGACCTTCCTGGGCATTCTGATGGCCTACGGCTTCGTGAGTCCATTGGCAGCCCTGCTGGCCCAGAAGAACGAAGAGGCGTCCAAGGAATTCGAGTGCGTGAAGATCACACTGCTGGCCAGCATGCAGGGATACGCACCGCAGATCGCCATCGAGTTTGGTCGAAAGATTCTCTTCTCCACCGAGCGGCCGTCGTTTAGCGAGCTCGAGGAACATGTCAAGCAGAAGAAGGCCTGACATGCCGGGATCGAGCGAGGTGTCGCACCGTGACCGCGCCAGGCGTCGGGTGAGGTCATGAGCGGCGGCGACAAGAAGCTTCAGCCGATCATCGTCAAGAAGATCAAGAAGGGTGGCCATGGCCACCACGGCGGCGCCTGGAAGATTGCCTACGCGGATTTCGTTACCGCGATGATGGCGTTCTTTCTGTTGATGTGGCTGCTCGGCTCGACGACCAAAGGCGATCTGAGAGGCATTTCCGATTTCTTCAACACGCCCTTGAAGGTGGCGCTGCGTGGCGGCTCCGGAAGTGGGGACAGCTCGAGCATCATCCGCGGAGGCGGCGAGGATCTGACCCGCAGTGTCGGGCAGGTCAAGCGCGGCGATATCGATCCCAAGAAGCGTACGCGCAATCCGCATGCGCTTGCAGAGGAGGCCAAGCGCCTCGAGGGCGGTCGGTTGAAGGATCTGCAAGAGAAGGTGCAGACCATGATCAGCAATGATCCGAAGCTGTCGCGCATGGAGGGTCAGATTCGCATGCAGCTGACGGTCGAGGGGTTGCGCATCCAGATTGTCGACGACCAGAACCGCGCGATGTTTCCGTCCGGCAAAGCGGATGTTCAGCCCTACATGCAGGAGCTGCTGCGCGGCATCGGTGGCTTGTTGAACGAGGTGAGGAACCCGATCTCGATCAGCGGGCACACCGATTCCCTGCCGTTCGCGGGAGGCGCGCGGGCCTACTCCAACTGGGAGTTGTCGACAGATCGTGCCAACGCATCGCGTCGGGAGCTGGTCGCCGGCGGTCTGGCAGCCGACAAGGTATTGCGTGTGGTGGGCATGGGGCCGGCGATGCCGCTGGTCCTGGACGATCCGCGCAATCCGGTGAATCGACGGATCGCGATCGTGGTGCTCACGGAAGAGGCGGCAGCAGGTCTGGTGCGCGAACCCGCGGCTCTGGACATCGGCCAGGCCGCACTCGAACAGGCGCAGGCCAAGGCCAATGCCAGACTGGCGGGCTCGAACGCGCTCGGTGCGTCGCAGGCCGATGCTCCGGCAACGGGCATCGAGCTGGCGGGACAGCAAGCGCACGCCGGCAGGGATTCCGGTGCGGGCTCGCAGGATGGCCGGCATGACGGAGCGCCTGGCGAATCCGGCCACACCGTCCCTGCAGGGGCATCGCACGAGGCTGTTGCTGGGTCGGCCCATGATGCAGCCCCCGGCAAAGAGGTGGGTCCGGCACATGATGATTCGTCTTCCGGTCACTCGGCCAGTGGGAGCGGGCATTGAGTGCGGCAGCCGATTCGCAGCGTCGACCCAGGGGGCAATGGCATCGGGGCGGTTCGCCGGTTTGCTCCGTATACGGTGTGAATCCCCGACTGATCGCGTGTTCCGCTTGGGTCCGCGCAACCAATAATGCTCGGGCGAAATGATGCAAGGGTCCCATGGCTGACGAGAAAGCTTCCCGCGAAGACAAGACGCTACCAGCGTCTGAGCGAAAGCTGCGCAAGGCCCGTGAAGAGGGCCAGGTCGCGCGCTCGCGAGACTTCGGCCATTTGATGGTCATGGGCAGTGCGCTGGCGTGTCTGGCGATTGCGGCGGGTATGCTCTCCCGCCGGGCGCTTTCGCTTGTCGCAAGTGGTCTCCAGTTCGATGCTGCCAGTGTTCGGGCGACTGACGTCATGGCGCGCCGATTCGCTGAGCTGGGTGGGCAGGGATTGTGGATCGTGGTGCCGGTCGGCCTGGCGGCTTTGACCGCAGGTGTCGTGGCGGCGCTCGTGCCGGGTGGTCTCGCCTGGACGACCAAGCCGCTGAGCCCGAAGTGGAATCGTCTCGATCCGCGCCAGGGTCTGCAGCGGCTGCTTTCACGCAATCATGTGATCGATTCGCTCAAGTTGGCGGTGATGGTGTCCGTCCTCGCGGCAATGGCCGGCGCCTTCGTCGTCTGGCGCTTCGATCAGATCGTCGACATGATGCGGATTCCGTTGGCACCGGCATTGTCGCGGGCTGGTGAGTCAATGCTCATGGGCGCTCTGGTGATGCTGTCGCTGCTGATGCTGGTGGCAATGTTCGATGTGCCGATGCAGTTCTTCCGTCACCGAGCCGAGCTTCGCATGACGGTTCAGGAGGCACGCCAGGAGCACAAGGAGTCGGAGGGAGATCCGCATCTGCGTGCGCGTATCCGTGAGCGCCAGCGATCGATCGGTCGCGCGCGCATGATGGCCAGTGTGCCCAGCGCCGATGTCATCATCACCAACCCGACCCACTATGCGGTTGCGCTGTCGTACAAGGACGGGCAGATGCGGGCACCGGTTGTGGTGGCCAAAGGGGTGGATGCGGTTGCGATGCGGATTCGCGAGCTGGCCACGGCGCATGGCGTACCGTCGGTCGAGGTGCCGCCGCTGGCGCGCGCGCTGTATGCCCATGTCGCGCTGGATGCCGAGGTGCCCGAGGCGCTCTACCGGGCCGTGGCCCAGGTGCTTGCCTACGTCTTCCATTTGAAACGGCATCTGCCTGGCACGCCGATGCCCGAGCATCCCGACGCAACATGGGTGCCCAGCGAACTCGACCCTGCCGCCGCAGCTGACGGAGGGACCGTCTGATGGCGGCTGAACAGGGTGCCGCGCGCCAGGCTGCCGGCTTCGGAGAACTGCGCCTGGGCGGCGTGAGCCTGCCTCTGCCAAAGGCTCAGGCCCTTGCGGTGCCGGTCCTGATCGTGGCCATGCTGGCCATGATGATCGTGCCCCTGCCTCCGCTGTTGCTGGACCTGCTGTTCTCTTTCAATATCGCGTTGGCGATCGTCGTTCTTCTGGTCGGTGCCTATACCGTCAAGCCGCTGGACTTCGCGGTGTTCCCGTCGATTCTGCTGGTGACCACGCTGCTGCGGCTGTCATTGAATGTCGCCTCCACCAGGGCGGTCCTGATGGACGGCCACACCGGCACCGATGCTGCCGGGCAGGTGATCGAGTCATTCGCCGAGTTCGTGGTGGGTGGCAACTTCGCCGTCGGCATCATCGTGTTTGCGATTCTCACGGTGATCAACTTCGTGGTCGTGACCAAGGGCGCCGGGCGCATCGCCGAGGTGTCGGCACGCTTCGCCCTCGATGCGATGCCGGGCAAGCAGATGGCGATCGATGCCGATCTGAATGCCGGGCTGATCGATCAGAACGAGGCGCGCACCCGGCGCCGCGAGGTAGGCCAGGAGGCCGATTTCTTCGGCGCAATGGACGGTGCCTCGAAGTTCGTTCGTGGCGACGCCGTCGCCGGCATTCTGATTCTGGCGATCAATGTGGTCGGCGGGCTGCTTCTTGGCATGGGTCTGCACGGACTGTCGCTCTCAGAAGCCGCCAACAACTATGTGTTGCTCGCGATCGGCGATGCGCTCGTGGCGCAGGTTCCCTCCCTGGTGATTTCGATCGCCGCCGCCCTGGTGGTATCGCGAGTCGGAAGCGAAGACGACGTCGGATCCCAGATCTTCAAGCAGCTGCTCAATGTGCCGCGGGCATTGGGCCTTACGGCCGGTGTGATCGCGCTGCTGGGCAGCGTGCCCGGCATGCCGCATCTGGCATTTCTGTCTCTCGCGGCCGGCTGCGGATGGCTCGCCTGGTGGCTGCCGCGCCAGGAGCTGGACAAGCAGCAGGCCAGTGAGCCACAAGCCCCGACGGACACCCAGGAAGCCAGTTGGGATGATGTCACGCCGGTGGATGTTCTGGGTCTGGAGCTCGGCTACAAGCTGATTGCGCTGGTCGATGCCGATAATGGTGCGGAGTTGCTCGCGCGTATCAAGGGCGTTCGTAAGAAGTTCGCACAGGAGGTCGGCTTCCTGCCGCCAGCGGTGCATATTCGCGACAATCTCGAACTGCGTCCGGGCCGCTATCGGATCACGCTCAAGGGCGTGACGATCGGCGAATCGGATTGCTTCCCGGGTATGTGGCTGGCGATCAATCCCGGCCGCGCGACCGTGTCCCTGCCCGGCACCCAGACGACGGATCCCGCTTTCAACCTGCCGGCAGTCTGGATCGAACCGGGGGCACGCGACAGTGCGCAGGCCGCCGGCTACACCGTGGTCGACGCGGCGACGGTACTGGCCACCCATCTTCACCATCTGATGCAACTGCATGCGGCGCGACTGCTGGGTCGCAATGAGGTGCAGCAGTTGCTGGAGCACACGGGCCGGGTGGCTCAGAAGCTGGTCGATGAGTTGATTCCGAAGATGCTTCCGATGCCGAAACTGCAGCGCGTCTTGCAGAACCTGTTGCTCGAAGGCGTGCACATCCGCGATATGCGCTCGATTCTCGAAGCCCTCGCCGAGCATGCGACTGGCAACGATGATGCCGGCAGGCTGACCGAGACAGTGCGTCAGGCCCTGGCACCGGCGCTGGTTCAGCAGATCTTCGGCAAGACCGATCGTTTGCATGTGATCGCGATCGAGCCCGAGCTCGAGAAGCTCATGTTGCAGGCAATGGCGGATCCGGAACACCCGGCATTGGAGCCCGGCGTGGCCGAATTCTTCGGTCGTGCGGCTGCCGAGGTGGCAGATCGTCAGGAAGAGATGGGGCATCCGGCGTGTCTGCTGGTGCCCGACAAGATTCGAACCAGCGTGGCTGCGATGGTTCGCAAGGCCGCGCCCAGACTGAAAGTACTCGCCCATGGCGAGATACCCGAGATGGCCAGTATTGAGATCAGTCGTCTCATCGGAGAAGCATCATGACCCCGAGAAAGTTCATTGCGCGCAGTGCGCGCGAGGCGATGGATCAGGTGCGCGAGGTGATCGGCCCGGATGCCGTCATCCTCGCCAATCGCAAGGTGGAGGGCGGCGTGGAGATCACAGCGCTCGATGAGTCGGAGCTGGCGCGCTGGGAGGCCGCGAGTGCGCAGGCCGAGACCGCCGCCGGGGAGGCGAAAGCGCGACCCGAGGCGCGTGTCGCCCCTGCGCAGGAGGCGATGAGTACGGTCAGCTTCGAGCGCTTCGTCAACGAACGCCAGCGTCGCGTGCGTGAGCAGCGGGTTCTGACGGCGCAAGCCCAAGACGTGCCGCCCGCATTGTCGGAGGCTGTGGGCCAGGGGAGCTCCGATGAAGGAGTCCATGCCGATCCGACACGGGTGCCGGAGCCTGGCTTTTCGGTACAGGCACCGTCGGCGACGACGCGGCAGCGCGTGCCGGCGGGAATGCCGGTGACTGCGCCGCAGCCAGCGCCTTCGGCGCCCGCGCAGCCTGACATGGCGCAGGTGGTGGCGGAACTGCGGCAGATGCGCAGCTTCATCAGTCAGCAGTTCGGTGCGCTTTCGTGGGTGGATGGCGTACGGCGTACGCCCGCCCAGGCGCGCATTCTGCGCGAAATGCTGGCCGCCTGCTTCTCACCCCGCCTGGCGCGCGCCCTGGTGGGTAGCCTGCCGGGTGATTCATCGGACGAACAGGCCGATCGCTGGCTTGCCGATGCATTGGTGCGCAACCTGAGCGTTGCCTGCTTCGAGGACAGTCAACTGGAGCAGGGTGGCGTGTTTGCCCTGGTCGGTCCGACGGGAGTCGGAAAGACGACCTCGGCAGCGAAGATTGCCGCGCAGTGTGCACTGCGCTATGGCGCGCACCGGGTGGGCCTGATCGGCATCGATACCTACCGGGTGGCGGCACAGGATCAACTGCGTCGCTACGGTGAGATCATCGGGATCGATGTGCATACGGTCCGCGATGGTCGTGCGCTGCTGGATACGATCTCGCGCATGACCGACAAGCACCTGGTGCTCATCGACACCGTCGGGCTGGGTCAGCGGGATCCGCGCGTGGACCGGATGCTCGATGCGCTGAACACCAACGCGGTGCGCAGACTGATTGTCGTCAGTGCTGCGGCGCAGGCTGAGGCGATCGACGAGACCTTGTCGGCCTATCGTGCCGAGCAGGCTGCCGGCGCGCTGCTGACCAAAGTCGACGAGGCATGCCGCCTGGGGGGCGCCATCGACGCTCTGATTCGCTACCGTGTGCCGCTGATGGCAGTGGGCAACGGCCAGCGGGTCCCCGAGGACTGGCATCGGCCGGATGCGGCTGCGCTGGTCGAGCAGGCACTGCGAGTACCCGATACCAGACACGAGGGCCTCAGCGATCTCGACCTGAGCCTGCTGATGCAGCGCGTCGAGCTGGGCAGACCGTCCGAGCATCATGCACATCAAGGGGCCGTCCATGTTTGACCTTGGGTTCGACCAGGCGGATGGGCTCAAGCGCTTGTTTCATACGCCGCGTGGTCTGCAACTACACCTGTTGGCGGACACTGGCAGCCGGGATCCGTTCGCGCTCGCAGACGGTCTTGCTGGAAAGCTTCGCCAGGCGGGTGTCGAGGCACGCATTGCCAGCCCGGGCGGCCTGTTCGACGCCGAGCGTGAGCCGCAGCAGGTTCTGATCAGTCCGGCCTGGATGGCGGACCTGCGCCCTGTGAGCACCATCCGTCGCCAGCACGCGATCTTGATGGCAAGACCTGTCCCCGAGCGTCTGCCCACGCTCTATGCGGCAATCAAGCGATTGGATGCATTTCTCGGGCAGGAGCCTCTGATCGTGCTCTGGGATGTTCAGACCAGGCGCGCGGGCAGCGAGAAGCTGATTCCGGTGTGTGAGCAGAATCTTTCGCGTACCGTCGGCCGGTTCCTGGGGCGGCAACTCGAGTACCGCCAGTGGCGTGCTTCGGTTGATGGAGAGATCGTCGTCAGTGGCCAGCCGACGACGCTCGAATGGATGTCGATGGCAGTGGTTCATCGCCTGGACGGGCTCGCACCGGCGCGACCGCTCTGGCAGAACTGATCGGAGAATGGGCATGTACACCGCACAAGGCGAACTGGATCAACGCTCCACCATCGAGCGCTACGCGCCGATGGTTCGACGGGCAGCGATGCAGATGGCTGGGCGATTGCCGGCAAGTGTCGACGTGGGCGATCTCGTTCAGGCCGGGATGGTCGGGCTGATGGATGCGCTGTCTCGCTATGACGAGGCCGGAGGCGCCCAGTTCGAGACTTTCGCAATGCAGCGAATCCGCGGGGCGATGCTCGACGAACTCCGTGGCAGCGACTGGATGCCTCGGTCGGTCAGGCGGGCACAGCGAACCATCGAGCAGGCGGTCAGTGAACTCGAGCAGCGACTGATGCGCTCTCCCAGCGAGCAGGAGATTGCCGATGGCATCGGAGTATCGCTGGCCGAGTATCAGAAGATGCTCAATGATGCACGCGGGATGCAGCTGGTCTACCTCGAAGACCTGTCCGGCCCGGATGCCGACGAAAGCTTTCTCGCCCGCTACGAAACCGACGCCAGTGAGGACATGTTGACGATCCTGCGCAGCGCGCCGTTTCGTGAGGCGCTCGAGTCGGCGATCGGCCAGTTGCCCGAGCGCGAGCAGATGATCATGGGGATGTACTACGAGCAGGACATGAATCTGAAGGAGATCGGCGCAGTACTCGGCGTGACCGAGTCGCGGGTCTCGCAACTGCATAGCCAGGCGGTCGCTCGATTACGCACCCATCTGAAGAACTGGCGCTGATCACAAGGGGGACGCGCTGCGCGCCGGCCATTGATGCCCGCGTCGGGCTGGTGGCGGGGCGCGGCGCACGCGGTTGCACCGATCGCGGACGCACGCAGGACCCTGCGCAGCGACCGACGCAATCGAACTGGGAACAAAAGCGATCATGGATTCGGCCAGCGGGCGGCGCTGGCCGATGAGGGATCTACGAGAATCCCCGGATCAGGCGGTGGGTGAGCCCTGCGTGATCAACGCGCCGAACCCCGGCCTGGTGGCTCATAGACCGGCTGACCGATGCCAAGCACCTGTAGCCCCGCGGCCGTGTGATTCAGGCGGCGGTTGAGTACGCGCTGATAGCGATCGAATAATTCGCCGAGCCGAACCCATTGCGGGGCATCGGCCGCGGCCGCGGGCCTGGTTCGGGCGAGTTCGGCCATCTGTGTCCGAATCGCCTCTGCCTGGGCGACGACCAGATCGGCAGGCGCCCGGTGCAGATCGTCCAGTGCAGCGGAGAGATTATCGGTCAGGGCCTTGAGAGCGCTGGATTGCGGAGCCGGCACCGAACTTCTCCTGACTATTGGAACCGCTCTTGTCGGCGTCGCCGCCGCCAAGCGCCTCGAATGCCGAGATCATCTCGACCAGCGAGGCCGCTTCATGGATCATGCGATCAGCGACCGCGGAGATGTCGATCTTGAACTCGCCGCGTGCAATGGCGTTCTTGACCTGGGCAACTTTCTCTGCACGTACATCACCATCGGGCGACGCACTCTGCCCGAGGCGTGCTGCCGGTGACAATTCGACGCTATCGGTTTCCGCCACGCCCGTTACCGGACGGTCGGCCGAACTCGCGCCATTGGTGCCCGGCAGGTGCCGGGGCAACTCAGGACCGCTAAGGTCAGGTATTTGGCCAACTTTCATCGCCATCTCCTGAGAGATAGAACTCCGTGTACTCCCATTATCGGCGCGAGATCCGGGAACATTAGCGCCAGTAATCGACGCTTTATGACCGGATTTCCGACAAGCCGGCCGTTCATAGAACAATATCGACCGTTCGACCGCTCAGACGCCCCATGAGCACTTTACCGGAGTCGGTTCGAACCCGCAGCGTCTGGCCGTCGGCCGCTGCCGCCATTGCAACACCGCTGGCCTGAACCGTAAACCCGGCGCCCAACACCCGGATCCGAACCGGATCGCCGGCGGCGATGGTCGGCTTTACCTTCAGATGGTGCGAGAGCAGCAGGTCCCCGACCCGCATGGGTCGTGTCGTCATCTGGCCAGCGAGCGCTGCCGGGTCGGTCAACGGCTGGCCAGGACTCGCGGTCAGCTCGGTTTCGGTCAGACGAAAGTCCTCCGGGCCGACCTCCGTGTTCGCGCGCAACGCGCGGGTGGCGATCAGCGCCTGGCCGAACACCCGCACATTGAGCGGCAGCATGACCGTCCAGCGTGCCCCGGAGACGCAACGAACACCAAGGCGAGACGGTCCCCAGAGTCTGGCTCCGTAAGGAAGAAAGGGTTCCACACGCTTGCACGGGGCCAGTCGTGTCCCCTGCGGTAGATCGCCGAATCGCACCTCGACCCGGTAGTCCGGCCCGATCTGTGCACGCACGAAGGCTTCGAGCGCGGCATTGGCGTCTTGCGCCCGTGCCGGTGACAGCAGCTGCATGCCCGCAAACAGAGAGATGATGAGCTTCGATCGCATGACCGTCAGCATACGACCGGCGCGCGGTCTTCAGCACTCGAATAGCGATGCTCGTCATCGTTTGTTCGGTACTTAAGTTTCGCGCCACGCTGTCACCATCGGCGTCATTGGAGCAAACCACTGCAAAGGAGGTCGGGATGCTGGATCGTCTGACCACCACACTCAATCAACATGCCAGCGCGCTGCAGTTGCGTGCCGAGCGCCAACAGGTGCTCTCATCGAACATCGCCAATGCCGACACCCCGGGCTATCAGGCCCGTGATTTCGACTTCGGCCAGCGTCTGCGCGACATGCTTTCGGAGGCAGGCACGCGCGGGCCGTCCAGGCTCAGCTCGACCGACGCCCGGCATCTCGGCGGCATCGATCGCGGCAGCGACGGCAGCTACCAGGTGACCACGCTCAAGTATCGCGTCGCCGAACAGGCGTCCCTGGACGGCAATACCGTGGACATCGATCGTGAGCGGGCCAACTTTGCTGACAACGCCTTGCGCTACGAGGCATCCCTCAAGTTCATCAACGGCAGCATGCGCAAGATCTTGAGCGCGATTCGCGGCGAGTGACGGAGAAAAGTCATGTCACTGAACAAAATATTCGAGATCTCGGCCAGCGCCATGCGGGCTCAGGGGCAGCGTCTGAATGTGGTCGCATCGAACCTGGCCAACGCCGACTCGGTGGCCGGTCCGGACGGCGAAGCCTACAAGGCGCGGCAGGTCGTGTTCAAGACACTGGCCGAGCAGGCCGGAACCGGTGGTGTCGAGGTAGCCGATGTGGTCGAGGTGCAGACCCCGGGGCGGCGTGTGTTCAATCCGGGACATCCGCTGGCCGACGACAAGGGCTTTGTCACCCACAGCAATGTCAATGTGGTTGAGGAGATGGTGAACATGATCTCGGCATCACGTTCCTATCAGAACAACGCCGAGATCATGAACACCACCCAGCAGCTGATGCTCAAGACACTGCAGCTCGGACAGTAACGGAGATCCTGGCAATCATGGCGAACACAATCAATCCGCTCGCTGGCACAAGCACCAATCCGAGCGTCAAGGGCAGCTTCGGCGCGCCGGGCGGCGCGGTTCCCAGCTTCGATCAGATTCTGCAGTCGAGCACGGTACGCGAAACCGCCACCGCGGCGAGCACGACCGAGAGCGCCAGTTCCCTTGGCGCGGACAACGACGCGACCGAAGACCGCTTTCTGGCATTGCTGGTGGCGCAGATGCGCAATCAGGATCCGTTGAATCCGCTGGAGAACGCCGAGGTCACCACGCAGCTCGCGCAGATCAACACGGTGCGCGGGATCGAGGATCTCGGCAAATCCATGAAGAGCCTGCTCGAGCGTCTCAGCCAGCAGGGCCCGATCAACTCGGCGTCGATGATCGATCGTCAGGTGCTGGTGCCTGCCAGCAGTGTCGACCTGACCGATGCCGATATGGAGCCGGTCAAGGCAGCCGCAGAGCTGACCCTGCCGGCGCAACAAGTGGTGGCCGACATCTACGGCACCGATGGCGTGGTCCTGCGCAGTCTGGATCTGGGCGCACACGGGCCGGGCCTGGTCAATTTCGAGTGGGATGGCCGGGATGCCGCGGGTGAATGGGCACCGGAGGGGCGTTACACCCTGCGCGTACGCGCGCTGGGCAGCGATGGCGAGCAAGACCCGGCGACCTCGGTTGCCAGGCGTGTCGTCGGCATCGAGAGGGGGAGCGATGGTCTCAATCTGCGCCTGCAAGGTGGCGCGAGCGTGCCCGAGTCTTCGATTCGGGCCATTTTCTGAAGACTTCTTCGTTGGAGCGATAGCATGGGATTTCAACACGGACTGAGCGGTCTGAACGCGGCAGCACGCAATCTTGACGTGATCGGACACAACGTGTCGAACGCGAACACCGTCGGGGCCAAGACCACCCGCGTGGAGTTTGCCGACATGTATGCCAGTGCCGGTGCGAGCGCCACCTTCACGGGTCTGGGCGTGACGGTTCAGGATGTGAACCAGCAGTTCACTCAGGGCGATCTGACCTCGACGAACAATCCTCTCGATATGGCTGTCAACGGCTCGGGATTCTTTCGGATCGAGTCACCGGCAGGTGAGATCACTTACACCCGCAATGGTCAGTTCAAGCTCGACCAGGAGGGCTACATCGTGACCTCGGCGGGCAATCGCCTGACCGGATTTCCCGCGGATGACAACGGCCGCATCCAGCAGGGTGTGGCGGGCGCCTTGCTGCTGGATCGAGCCAACCTGAGTCCGCAGATGACCTCGGATATCAGCGCGGAACTGAATCTGGATTCGCGCGAGGACGTGCCCACGGTGGCCTTCGACCCGGCCGATGCCACCAGTTTCAATGCCGCTACCTCGATCAAGGTGTTCGACGAACAGGGGCGCGACACGACGGTCGCGCTCTACTTCCAGAAGACCGCCAACAATGCCTGGGACATCTACGCGACGGCGGACGGTACGCAGATCGGTGCCACCGAGGTGACCTCGCTCGCCTTCGACAACACGGGCGCGGTGGATCTGGGCACCACGCCGCAGCCGTTCACGCTGGCGGTGCCGACGGCAGCCGGCGGCACAGTCACGGTCGATGTCAATCTGGGCAATGTCACCCAGTATGGCTCGATCTTCGGTGTCACCGCGCTGAATCAGGATGGCTATACCACGGGCCAGATGGTGGGCTTCGGCATCTCGGCCGACGGCACGGTGATGGCGCGCTACACCAATGGTGAGACCCGCGCTCAGGGGCAGATCGCGCTGGCCAACTTTGCCAATGCGCAAGGTCTGGCCGCCATGGGCAATAACCGCTGGTCCGAGACCGCCGAGTCCGGTGCGCCTTTGGTCGGTGCCCCGGGGAGCGCCGGCATGGGCGGCATTCAGTCGGGCGCTCTCGAGCAGAGCAATGTCGATCTGACCGGAGAGCTGGTCGCCATGATCATGGCCCAGCGCTCGTATCAGGCCAATGCACAAACCATCCGAACCCAGGATCAGATCCTGCAGACCATCGTCAACATCCGCTGATGATGTTCTGACGATCGGGTCGGCGTAATCCGGAGGCATGTCCGTGGACAAGCTGATCTATCAGGCGATGACCGGCGCGAAAGCGCTCGAGCAGCGCCAGCATGCGTTGGCCAACAACCTGGCCAACGCGAGTACCGATGGCTTTCGCGCCGATCTGTCGGCGTTTCGCGCCGTGCCGGTGCGTGCCGAGGGCACCGCCACGACACGGGTGTTCAGTCTCGAGGCCACCAGTGGCTTCGAAACAGCCACCGGACCACTGCGGCACACGGACAATCCGCTGGACATGGCAGTCCGGGGCGGCGGCTGGTTCGCCGTGAACACGCCCGATGGCCAGGAACGCTACACCCGCAATGGTTCTTTCATGGTGGGCGCGGACGGCAATCTGCAGACCCTCTCCGGGCTTACCGTGGTGGGCGACGGCGGCGCGATCGCGATCCCTGAGAACGGTCAGATCCATGTTGGCAGTGACGGCACGGTGTCGGCCAGGGTCGGCGATCAGGCGCCGGTGCAGCTTGGTCGGCTCAAGCTTGTCAATCCGCCGCCCGAGGATCTGATCAAACAGGGCAATGGCCTGGTCGCCCTCAAGGATGATGGTGTGGCGCCGGCCGACGAGGGCGTCACCGTGGCACAGGGAACGCTCGAGGGCAGCAATGTCAATGTGGTCGAGTCGATGATCGGGATGATCGCCTTGTCGCGCCAGTTCGAGATGCAGATGCGCATGCTGCAGACCGCGGAAGCCAATGATGCGCGCGCCACCAGCGTGCTGTCGCACGAGGGATAAGAGCCTCTCAGGAGAAAACCGACATGTTCCGCTCACTCTGGATCGCCAAGACCGGCCTCGACGCACAGCAGGTTCAGCTCGATGCGATCTCGCACAACCTCGCCAACGTGGCCACCAATGGCTTCAAGCGCGCGCATGCGCAATTCGAGGATCTGCTGTATCAGAATCTTCGCCAGGCGGGCGGGCTGTCCAGTGCGCAAACCCAGCTGCCCACTGGCTTGCAGCTGGGAACCGGCGTACGCCCGGTGGCCACCAGTCGCATCTTTACGCAGGGCACGCTGCAGCAGACGGGCAACGAGCTCGATCTGGCGGTCAACGGGCGTGGCTTCTTCACCGTGCAGATGCCCGATGGCACGACGGCCTATTCGCGCGACGGTTCGTTTCGGATGGACGCCCAGGGGCAGCTCGTGACACCCAACGGCATGCCGATGACGCCGCCGATCACGCTGCCGCAGAACACGCAGTCGGTGACGGTCGGTCGCGATGGCATCGTCTCGGTGCAGGTGCTCGGTCAGCCTGGCCCGGTCCAGGTGGGTCAGGTGCAGCTGGCCACCTTCCTGAATCCGGCGGGTCTGGATCCGCGTGGCCAGAACCTGTTCGTCGAGACTGCCGCATCCAGCGCCGGTCTGAATACCCCGGACTCGGCGGGTCGGTCTGATCAATCAGGGCTATGTCCGAAAGCTCGAATGTGAATGTCGTCGAGGAACTGGTCGCGATGATCCAGACGCAGCGCGCCTACGAGGTCAATTCGCGGGCGATCCTCGACCAGCGACCAGATGCTCGCCAGGCTGAGCCAGATCCTGATGGAGCTTCGCATGTATGTTGCCCGGTTTCCCCGCTTCCTGCTCGCGGCTGCTGCCTCTGCTGAGCCTGGCGGCCGCTGCTTGGCCATCGATAGATTCCGGTGTCCATGTGGCCACGCCGACCACGTTCACGCCACCGGTGGTCGAGCTGGCCCAGCCTCAGCAGCGTACGGCCGGGGCCATCTATTCGGAAGCCAACTGGCGTCCGCTGTTCGAGGATCGGCGCGCCCGCCATCAAGGAGACATCCTGACCATCGAGATCTCCGAGAACATGTCGGCCAGCCAGAGCACCAACAGTCAGATCAATCGCACTTCGTCGATGGAAGGCGGCCTGGTGGCGCTGCCGTTCACCGGCACGTCGTCGTTGGCACGGGCCAACTTCGAGGGCAGTTCCTCGAATTCCTTCCAGGGCAAGGGCAACAACGAGAGCGACAACGTGTTCGAGGGCCGCATTACCGTGACCGTCATCGATGTGCTCTCGAACGGAAATCTCAAGGTCTCGGGCGAGAAGCAGATCGGCCTGAACGGCAGTGTCGATGTCCTGCGATTCTCCGGGGTGATCAGCCCGCGCACGATCCGGCCGGACAACAGCGTGATCTCGACCCAGGTAGCCGATGCGCGTCTGGAGTTCACCGGCAAGGGGCCGGTGCATGAATCGCGGGTAATGGGTTGGTTGTCGCGCTTTTTCCTGAGCTTCCTGCCCATCTGAGAAGGCCAATGACCCCATCGACTACATCCCTTCGCGATCATGCTGCGCATTCTTTTCCTGGCGGCTCTCGTGAATTCATGCCTCTGAGTACGGCGGCCGAGCGAATCGGGAACTGGCCAGCGTGCAGGGGGTTCGCTCCAACCAGTTGATCGGCTACGGGATCGTGGTCGGCCTCGACGGCAGCGGCGATCAGACCACGCAGGCGCCGTTCACGGCGCAGAGCGTGCAATCGATGCTGGCGCAGCTCGGTGTGCAATTGCCGCCCGGCGTCTCGCCGCAACTGAAGAACACCGCGGCGGTGATGTTGACCGCAACGCTGCCGGCCTATGCCCGTCCGGGTCAGGCGATCGATGTCACCGTCTCGTCGCTGGGCAATGCCAAGAGTCTGCGCGGCGGTACCTTGCTGCTGACCCCGTTGCGCGGCGCCGATGGCCAGATATATGCGATGGCTCAGGGTAATGTGGTGGTCGGCGGGGCCGGCGCCGGAGCGGCCGGCAGTTCTGTACAGATCAACCACCTGAGCGCCGGGCGCGTGCCCGCAGGCGCCACGGTCGAGCGTGGTGTGGCCAATGATGTGCTGGGTGGGGACGAGGTGCATCTCGAACTCGGTGAAACCGATTTCTCAACCGCCAAAGCCGTGGTCGACGCGATCAACGCCCAGGTGCAGACACCGGACGGCTTTCCCGCCGCCGAGGCGCTCGATGCGCGGGTCATCCGCGTCCAGCTACCGGCCGACCCGAGCCGGCGGGTGGCCTTTTTGGCCCAGATCGAGAACCTCGAGGTGGCCGCCGTCCAGCCGGCCGCCCGGGTGATCGTCAACGCCCGAACCGGGTCGGTGGTCATGAATCAGAGTGTGGTCTTGTCGCCGTCCGCCGTTGCACACGGCAATCTGTCGGTCACCATCAGCAGCTCTCCGCAGGTGTCACAACCCAATGCGCTCGCTCAAGGATCGACCGTCGTGACCGATAAAGCCGATATCACGATAGAACAGGAGGGGGGCGCGCTGATGCTGATGCAGGGCTCGCCGAAACTCGCTGATGTCGTGAAGGCCCTGAATGTCCTGGGTGCCAGTTCGCAGGATCTGATCGCGATTCTGCAGGCTCTCAAGGCGGCTGGAAGCCTGAACGCGAAGTTGGAGATCATCTGATGGCGGGTTTGAACGACGTCTTGCTTGCTGCCGGTGCACAGAAGCCCTTGCAGGATGCGCGTGGGCTGGACGATCTGCGTCGCGCCGCCCGTGATGATCCGAAGAGCGCCGTCAAGGCCGCAGCAAGCGAATTCGAATCCCTGTTCACACGTCAGTTGCTACAGTCGATGCGCGCCGCGCTTCCCAAGAGCGGGTTGTTCGAAGGCGCCGGTAGCGAAATGATGACCCAGATGCTCGACGATCAGTTGTCGCAGATCGGACGCGGTGCGTCGGGTGGGCTCGGCGACCTGATTGCACGTCATTTGTCTCGCTATGTCGATCCGCAACCGGCCGGGGGCTCAGCCGGCGTCGCCGCCGACCCGCAGGCACAGGCCGGGCCCGGGGTTGGCACGACGCTCAACCGTCTGGCGGCCGTTGCCTACCACCCGTCGCCGGCAACCCCGCCCGATCTCGATCAGGTCATCGATCGCGCGCAGGTGGTGCTGCAGAACGTACCCGCCTGGCTGGATGCGGCGATGCAACCGGAGCCGCCGGTTTCGGGTTTGCCGAACAGCCGGCGCAGCGAATTGTTCGTCGAGCAGCTCTGGCCGCAGGCCCGTGCCGCGGAAGCGGCCACCGGCGTCCCTGCCCAGTTCATTCTTGGCCAGGCGGCGCTCGAGTCCGGCTGGGGCAAGGGCGAGATCAAGCGCGCGGACGGCAGCCCGGCCTACAACCTGTTCGGTATCAAGGCGGGCGGGGACTGGCGCGGCGATACGGTGCTGGTGAACACGACCGAATATGTCAACGGGCGGCCGACCATCCAGGCGGAGAGCTTCCGCGCCTATGGTTCGTATACCGAGGCGTTTGCCGACTGGGCCCGGCTGATGCGCGAGAATCCGCGCTATTCCGGGGTCTTGCAGGCCGCAGATTCGGTTCGTGATTTCGCGTATGGCCTGCAAGCGGCGGGCTATGCGACAGATCCGCGCTACGGTTTCAAGCTCGAGCAGGTGATCAACAAGACGATCGAACTGCGCGAAGCCCGCAATGACGGCTGAGGGGCACACCATGTCGCAGTCTTGGAGCAGCTGAGATGGGCGTTCTGAATATCGGGTCCTCAGCGCTGACCGCAGCCTATACGCAGCTGCAGACCACGAGCCATAACATCGCCAATGCGCAGACGCCTGGCTACAGCCGTCAGGAAACCATCCTGCAGGCTTCCTCGGCGCGCTTTTCGGGAGGCATGTTCGTGGGCGGCGGTGTCGAGGCGGTTGCCGTTCGACGCCAGTACAACGCGATGCTGACCCGGGAGGTGCATGCGGCCACTGCGGCCATGGCGGCCGGCGATGCCCGCGCGGGTGCGATGACCCGGCTCGAGGCCTTCTTCAATGATTCGGAAGCCGGCATCGGCGTCTTGCACGACGAGCTTCGCCAGTCGCTGGCCGATGTGGTCAATCAGCCCTTCGATCCGGCGGCACGAACGGTCTCGCTGGCGCGCGCATCCTCGTTCGCCGGCCGCATCAGCGATACCGATCGTGCGCTGGACAATCTGCGCAATGATGCTGATCTGGAGCTGCGCCAGCATGTCAGTACCCTGAACGACGAGCTGGAGGCGCTGGCCGATGTCAATCGCCGGATCGCGGTTCAGCAGGGCAGCCAGAATGCGCCGAACGACCTGCTCGATGAGCGTGACGCGCTGGTCGAGAGCATCAACTCCCACCTGAAGGCCAATGCGCATATCAATCACGATGACACGGTGTCGCTGTTTGCCGCGACCGGGCATGCGCTGGTGGTCGGCGAGGATGCGTCCCGGGTCGAGTTGGGCACCGATGTCCTGGATCCAGAGCGTCTGCAGCTGAGTATCAGCACCGGTGGCGAGCCGGTGACGCTCAATGCCCAGATGCTCGCGGGCGGAGCCGCATCAGGATTGCTGACCTTTCGCAATGACGACATCACGATGGCGCGCGCGCAGCTGGGCAGATTCGCCGCCGCCGTCGGCACCGCGTACAACGATCAGCAGAAGTTGGGTATCGATCTGAACGGCGATCAGGGGCGCGATCTGTTCGCGCTGGGCGCGATGCGCTCGGTGGCCTCGCTCAATAACGCCGGCAATGCCGATATCTCTGTCGCGATCGACGACGCCTCGGTTCTCAAGGCGAGCGACTACCAGCTCGACTACGACGGTGCGACCTTCACGCTGACCCGGCTTGCCGATGGCGTGCAAAGCAGCTTCGCGGCCCTGCCGCAGACGATCGACGGTCTGCAAATCGGCCTTACCGGGGGGGCCGCAGCGGCCGGCGACCGATATACCCTGAAGACCGCCTCGGCGTTCTCGGGCGGCTTCGCGGTGACCATGGGCTCGCCCCAGGAGTGGGCGGCGTCCTACGCGGCGGTTCCGGTTCTCGGCCAGGCCAACGCCGGATCACTGACCGTCGGTGATTTTGCGGTGATCGCCGATGACGCAAACGTGGCCGCCGATGTGTCGATCGTCTTCACCGGCGCCAACACCTTCGATGTCACGGGCACCGGAACCGGTAATCCGACCGGTCTCACGTACACCGCCGGCGAGACCATCAGCTTTAATGGTTGGAGCATCTCACTGGACGGTTCGCCCGCGATCGGTGATCGGGTCGATGTCCGGGCAACCACGGACGGGCTGGCAGACAATCGCAATGCGCGTCGCCTGCTGGCGGTCGGCGAGGAGCGCATGGTCGACGGGCAGACTGCGGCCGAAGCGTTCGGCTCGGTGCTTGGCGAGATCGGTTCGGAGGTTTTCACGGCGAACACCGATCTTCGCCAGGCCGATATCTGGCAGACCAACGCCACCGCGGCGCGCGACGAGGTCTCCGGTGTCAACCTCGATGAGGAGGCCGCGCGGCTCATTCAGTATCAGCAGGCCTATCAGGCGGCGGCCAAGGTGATCGCTGCCGCTCAGAACATGTTCGACAGCATCGTCGGCATCATGCGCTGATCAGGATGGTGACCAGGCCGGGCCGATAGTGATCCCAGGATAGAACGAGGCGAGATCAGCATGAATCGAATTTCCACATCGCAAGTGGCCGCTCGGGCAGTCGAGCTGATTCTCGATCGCCAGCGCGGCCTCAGCGATCTGCAGCAGACCATCTCCACCGGACGCAAGATGCAACGGATCAGCGACGATCCGGCGGCCGCCTCCCAGGCGGAACGCACGCGCTCTGAAATCGCCAGCAATACGGTCGAGAGCCGCATGATCGGATTTGCACGATTGCGCCTGGCACAGATCGAAGGCGCCCTGGGCGATGGCCAGGCGATCATGCAGCGCGCGCGCGATCTGATGCTCGCCGCCAACAACGACACCTACTCGGACAATGATCGTGCCAAGTTCGCGGCGGAGCTGGGTGGTCTGCGCGAGGAACTGTTCACGCTGGCCAACCGGGGCGACGGTCTGGGGTCCTACCTGTTCGGCGGTAACGGTTCGCGCACGGCCCCGTTCACGGATGATGGTGTGGCGGTCAGCTACGTGGCCGATCCGGGGGCGCAGAACACCGGTTCGGAAGGGCGCTTCTCGACCAGTATCGATGGTCGGTCGCTGTTCGAGACGGTCGACAACCTCGGTGCGGTCAAGACTGTGTTCCAGGCCCTCGATGACACGATTGCATCTCTGCAGGATCCGGCCAATGCCACCCCGGACCTGCACACGGCGATTGCCGATCAGATGCGGATCCTGGATCGTGGTCTCGAGCGCTTCGGCACCGCGCGCGCGCTGGCCGGGCATCAGATGAATGCGATCGATCGCGCCGAGCAGGATCTCGATCGTGGCGAGGTCGCGGCCCGCGAGCGCCTGTCAGAACTGGTCGATGCCGATCTCGCGCAGGCGATCTCCGATCTCGCCCAGCAGCAGACCCAGCTGGATGCGGCGATGCAGACCTATGTGAAGATCTCCGGCCGGTCTCTGTTCGACTACATCCGCTGATTCGCCGGCCCGGGTGGCGCAGACCACCCGCCGATCGCCGCAGCTTCAATCCACCACGAACAATTTCGCGCCGATCGGCGTGAACGAGCGATGGGCTTCGGCCTGGTCGGCCACCTGGTAGCTGACCCCTGGCCGCAGGACGAAACTGCGTCCGTCGGCCAGTTCGGTGTGTAGCTCGCCCTCCAGGCAAAGCAGGATGTGCCCCTTGGAACACCAGTGATCGGCCAGGTAACCCGGGCTGTATTCGACCATCCGAACCCGGATGTCGGCGAACTGGCGGGTGCGCCAGATGGCTTTACCCGTCTCGCCTGGATGCTCGGTGGCTTCGATCGACGACCAGTCGGTGGTGCCGAACGGGATGTTGTTCATCTTCATGAGCGGGCGCCCGGTGCGCGCTGTCGTTGCAGACGCGGGTTCATGGTGTCAGGGTCTGATCGAGCTCGTGCAGGCCGCAAAAGCGAGGTTCGTCGGGCGGGCTGCCCTGCGGCCATGCGGGTTCGGGCAGATCCGGGCGACGCAACCAGGCCGCGCGCATCCCCGCAGCCCGCGCGCCATGGATATCGCGCTCGAGATCATCGCCGATGTGCAGGATCTGCCCGGGCGGCACGCCGGCGCGTTCACTGGCCTGGGCGAAGATGCGTGGGTCCGGCTTGGCGGCTCCGACGTCATGGGCACCGATCGTGAGGTCGAAAAGCCCGCCAAGGCCAATCCGGTGCAGATCGGCATTGCCATTGGTGATCGCGATGATCTTGTAGCGGCCGGCCCAGCGCTGCAGGACCGGTCGGACATCCGGGTACAGTTCAACCGCCTGGCGCGCCGTGTAGAAGGCCTCGAAGGCGGGGCGCGCCAGAGCCTGGGGCTCGCCCGCTTCGGCCAGTGCATCCCCGATCAGGCGCAGGCGCAGCCAGGTGACATCGTGCGCCTTGTCGGGATGGCTGCCGAGCAACTCGGCGCGCCTGCGCTTGCGCCAGTCCGAGCCCATGAGCCGGGCCGTGGCCGGGGCATGATCGGCCAGCCAGGCGGCCAGAGCGGCTTCCGCGCCGATGAGCACGGGTCGCATCGGCCAGAGGGTGTCGTCGAGGTCGACGGAGATCGCGCGTACCAATGTGCTCATCGCAGGGGCTGTTCCAATCGTGTCCCGGGGCCGAAAACTGCTCCGCTATATTAGGGCCTGTTAAGGACAGGCCCTAGTGCTTCGGGCGTGTTCCATGGTCCGTGATGTCCGGCCGCAGGAGGAAGACATGAGTACGGCACCGGTTTTCGAGATCGATCTGCAGCAGTTCTGGCTCGACCCCTATCCGGCGCTGCGCGACATGCGTGCCAAGGCGCCGATCGCCTTCGTGCCCCAGCTTGGCGCAACCCTGCTGACCCGCCGCGACGATGTCAATGCCTGCGAGAAGCATGTCGAGGTATTCAGTTCCCATCAGCCCGGCGGTCTGATGAACCGCCTGATGGGGCACAACCTGATGCGCAAGGACGGTGCCGAGCACGCGGCCGAGCGTCAGGCGCTCTTTCCGTCCGTGAATCCAGTGACCGTGCGCGATGTCTGGCGGGCCCGCTTCCAGGCCCATGTGGATCGCATCCTCGATGATCTGACGCCGCGTGCCGGTGCCGATCTCGTTCGCGACTACGCAATGGCGGTCTCGGCCGAGGCGCTCAAGGAGATCACCGGTCTGACCAGCGCCCGCTATGAAGACATGGACGCCTGGTCGCAGGGCATGATCGACGGCATTGCCAACTATGCCGGAGACCCCGGGGTCGAGGAACGCTGCCATCGCGCGACGGCTGCGATCGATGACTGCATCTCGCAGATGATCCCGATCCTGGATGCGGCGCCGAACAGCAGCATGCTCAGTGTGCTCCGCCGCTCGGGGATGCCCGATGACAGCGTGCGCGCGAACATCAAGCTGGCCATCAGTGGCGGCCAGAATGAACCCCGTGATGTGATCGCCGGCATGGTCTGGGCCTTGCTCGAACACCCCGATCAGGCCGAAGCCGTGATGTCCGGCGAGGTCTCCTGGCAACGTGCTTTCGAGGAATATGTGCGCTGGATGTCGCCGATCGGCATGTCGCCGCGCCGGATCGCCAAGGCCCATGAGTACGGCGGGGTGAGGTTCGAGCCCGACGAACGCATCTTCCTGATGTTCAGCTCGGCCAATCGCGACGAGGCCCACTACGATGCGCCGGAGCGCTTCGATGTTCGTCGCGGCCCGGTGCGCCATGTCGCGTTCGGAGCCGGCCCGCATTTCTGCGCCGGGGCTGCGGCCTCCAAGGTGCTGATCGCCGAAGTTGCGGTCCCGTCCCTGCTGCAGCGCCTGCCCGGGCTGCGGCTGGCGGGCGAGGTGCCGTTCGGTGGCTGGGCCTTTCGCGGGCCGCTACGCATGCCGGTGAGCTGGTCGCCGACGCGGCCCGCAATGCCCCCTGTCGGGGGGCAGGCCGTGCCGGGCCGGCCGGGCCCGGCTGTCAACGGAGAACATGTCGGATGAGTCCTGACGACAAGAAGCGCGCTGCGGCGCTCGCGGCCCTCGAATATGTGAGCGCCGATGGTCTGCTCGGGGTGGGCACAGGCAGCACCGTCAATCACTTCATCGATGCCCTGGCCGCCCAGGGCCCGCGCATACGCGCCGCGGTCTCGAGCTCGGTGGCGAGCACGGAACGCCTGCGCGGACACGGCATCGAGGTGATCGAACTCGAGCAGGTTCTGGCGAGCGGACAGCGTCTGGCCAGCTATGTGGATGGCGCCGACGAGATCGATCCGTCATTCGCGATGATCAAGGGCGGTGGTGGGGCGCTGACCCGCGAAAAGATCGTCGCCGCGGCCTCGCAGTGCTTCGTGTGCATCATCGACGACAGCAAGCGTGTTCCGGTGCTGGGCGCATTTCCGCTGCCGGTCGAGGTGATTGCCATGGCCGTGCCGCTGGTCGCGCAGCAAGCCAGCGCCCTGGGCGCGACAGCGCGCCTGCGTCAGGGCTTCATCACGGACAACGGGCATCCGATACTCGACCTGCACGGCCTGCGGATAGACGATCCCCGCGCGCTCGAGACGCTGATCAATCAGTGGGCGGGCGTGGTGACCGTTGGTCTGTTCGCACACCGCGGCGCGGATGTCTGCCTGGCCGGCACCGACACCGGTGTGCAGCGCGCGCAGCGCCCCCGGGAGCTCTGATCACCGGGCGCCGGCGCAAAAGCGCGCTGCGAATCCATGCCGCGAAGCGACGCGAAGGCCGCACGCGGGCTCAGTCGCTGGGCGGCACATAGCCGGTGGGCTGTTCGGCGCCGTCACCGAAGAAAAACGCCTCCATCTGCTTGGCCAGATACTTGCGCGCGCGTGGGTCGGCCAGATTGAGCCGGTTCTCATTGACCAGCATGGTCTGATGTGAAACCCATTGCTGCCAGGCCTCTTTCGAGACCTCCTGATAGAGCCGCGCCCCCAGCTCACCGGGATAGGGCGGGCGATCGAGGCCTTCTGCCTCGCGCTGCAGTTTCACGCATTGAACCATTCGGGTCATGGGGGCTCCAGTGACTAAAGTGATTTGATCAGAACCTGCGAGCGCCGGTTCTGATCGTAGGTGGCGCGCCGGTGCTCGGGCAGCTCCGCCGGGCTGGCAACCCGAAAGCCGCGTTTCAAGAACCAGTGCATGGTACGGGTGGTGAGCACGTAGAGCTGATTCAACCCCGCGCGCCGTGCGCGATGCTCGATGTGGCGCAACAGCCGCTCACCGTCGCCCTGGCTCTGGACATGCGGGCTGACCGCCAGGCAGGCCATCTCGCCGATATGGTCGCCAGGCATGTGATACAGCGCGGCGCAGCCGAAGATCACCCCGTCGTGCTCGATGACCGAATAGCGGTCGATATCTCGTTCGATCAGCGCGTGATCCCGTTTTACCAGGGTGCCGTCTTCCTCCATCGGGCGAATGATCGCCAGGATGCCGCCGATGTCGTCTGCCCGTGCCTCGCGCAGGGCCTCGAGGGTTTCCTCGACCAGCATCGTGCCCAGACCGTCATGGCGGAACAGTTCCAGAAGCAGGCCACCGTCTACCTGGAACGGCACCAGATGGGCACGCGAGACACCGCTTCGACAGGCCTTGAGCGCATAACGCAGATAAAAGGCGATCGCCTCGTCGAGTGAACCGGCATCGAGCGCCTCGCCGGCATCCAGCTCGGACATCTCGCTGATCACGGCGCCCTGGGCGTCGGGAACACCATCGTGTTCGATCAGGTAGACGAGTTTGTCGGCATCGAGGGCAATGGCGATCGCACTGCTGACGTCTTCCATGGTCAGGTTGAAGGCTTCGCCTGTGGGGGAGAAGCCCAGTGGCGACACCAGCACGATCGCGCCACCATCGAGCGCGAACCGGATCGCCCGGGTGTCGACCTTGCGCACGGTGCCCGTGTATTGCAGATCGATGCCCTGAATCACCCCTTGCGGGCGGGCGGTGACGAAATTGCCCGAGATCACGCGCACCGCGGCGTTCTGCATCGGCGTGTTGGGCAGGCCCTGCGAGAACGCGGCTTCGAAGTCCAGTCGCAGTTCGCCGGCCGCTTCCTTGACGCATTCGAGGACTGCGGCATCGGTGATGCGCAGCGGCCCGTGATAGAGGTCTTCGAGCTGGCGCAGGCGAAGCTGCTCGACCACCTGAGGGCGTGAGCCATAGACCAGCACCAGGCGGATGCCCAGCGCATTGAGCAGGCTCAGGTCATGAACGAGGGTGGTGATCAGGCCTTCGGCGATCAGTTCGCCCGGCACGCCGACCACGAAGGTGCGGCCGCGAAACGCGTGAATGTAGGGCGCGACGGTGCGCAGCCACTGGACGAAATGGATATCACGCCGGCCCGCTTCGGCATCGCCTTCTGAGTTGGCGTCGGGGTCTTGACCGCTGTCCATGGGCCGGCTGGTTCCTGGGGGTGGGGCGCTCATTATAATGGCGCCCCATGTCCGAACCGGCTGCCACGCCTGCCCGACGCCGCCGCCAGAGGCGCCGCCGACCCGCCCAGGACCGGTCGAACTCCGCGCCTGTCGCCACCCCCTATGTGCCCGGCCCGCTGCCGCAGCTGAGCCTGCCAGAGGCGCTGCCCGTCAGCGGCGAGCGTGATCGGATCATCGCGGCGATACGCAATCACCCGGTGATCATCGTCTGCGGCGAAACCGGCTCCGGCAAGACCACCCAGCTGCCGAAACTGTGCGCCCTGGCCGGCCGTGGCGAACTGGGCCGGATCGGGCACACCCAGCCGAGGCGGCTGGCGGCCAGTTCGGTGGCCAGGCGCATCGCCGAGGAGATCGGCACGCCGCTTGGCCAGGATGTCGGCTTCAAGGTGCGCTTTTCCGAGTCCGTCTCGCCGGGCGCGCGGTTCAAGCTGATGACCGACGGCATCCTGCTGGCCGAAACGCTCGGCGATCCCCAGCTTCTGCAGTACGACACGCTGATCGTGGACGAGGCCCACGAGCGCAGCCTGAACATCGACTTCCTGCTCGGCTATCTGAAGCGCCTGCTCGACGGGCCGCGGCGCGATTCGCTGAAGCTGGTCATTACATCGGCCACGATCGATGCCGAGCGCTTCTCGCGCCATTTCGCGATCGACGGTCAGGCCGCACCGGTGATCGAGGTCTCCGGCCGGCTGTTCCCGGTCAGTATTCGTTATCGAGCGCCGGTATCGAGCGGCCGCGAACCCGAACCGGCCGAGCAGATCGAGGCAGCCATCGACGAGCTCTGGTCGCATGCGCCGGGCGATGTGCTGGTGTTCCTGCCGGGCGAGCGCGAGATTCGCGAGACGACGCAGTGGCTCGAGCGCCGCAAAGCGCGGGCGGGCGCCGGCCGCTTCGCGCAGATGGAGATCCTGCCGCTGTTTGCGCGGCTGTCGGCGGCCGAGCAGCAGCGCGTGTTTGCGCGCAGCCAGGGTTTTCGCGTGGTGCTGGCCACCAATGTGGCCGAAACCTCGCTGACCGTGCCCGGCGTTCGCTATGTGGTCGATTCCGGTCTCGCACGCGTCAAGCGCTACCGGGTGCGCTCGAAGGTCGAGCAGTTGCAGATCGAGCCTGTGTCGCGCGCGGCCGCCGATCAGCGGGCCGGCCGTTGCGGTCGCGTGGCCGACGGCATTGCGATCCGGCTCTATGACGAAGAAGATTATTTGCAGCGCCCGGCCTTCACCGACCCGGAACTGCTTCGATCTTCGCTGGCCGGGGTGATTCTGCGCATGATGGCCCTCAAACTGGGTGAACCTGCGTCTTTCCCGTTCATCGACCCGCCGGCCCGGGCCGCGATCAATGACGGTTTTTCGCTCCTCACAGAGCTTGGCGCGGTTGATGACGAGCGGCGGATCACCGCCGTTGGCCGGCAGCTTGCGCGCCTGCCCGTGGATCCCTGTATCGGACGCATGCTCCTGGCAGCGCACGAGAAGCACTGCCTGCGCGAGACGCTGATCATCGCCGCGTTCCTGTCGGCACAGGATCCGCGCGAACGGCCACTGGACGCGCAGCAGGCCGCCGATCAGGCCCACAAGGCCTACGAGGATCCTCGCTCCGACTTCAGCGGCGTGCTCCGGCTGTGGCACTTCTGGCAGCAGGCGCAGGCCGAGCGGCGCGAACAGGAGGGTTCGCGCAAGGGCTTGCAACGGCGTTTGTCGGCCGCGTTCCTGTCGGAGCGCCGTCTGCGCGAATGGGCCGATGTCGAGCTGCAGCTGCGCGAGCAGGTGCGCGAGCTGGACTGGCGCATCAACGAGCAGCCAGCCGCCGATGAAGCACTTCATCAGGCGCTGTTGTGCGGTCTGCTGGGCAACCTCGGGTTCAAGCCGCCGGATGAGGCGAGCTACCAGGGCACCCATCTGACCCGCTTCACGATCCATCCCTCATCCGGATTGCGCCGGCGTGCGCCGCGCTGGATCATGGCGGCGGAGATGGTCGATACCGGCCGGCTCTACGCACGCACGGTGGCGGCGATTCAGCCGGGCTGGATCGAAACGGCCGCGCGTCATCTGTTGCGCCGCAGCTGGTCGGACCCGATCTGGTCGAGCAAAGCGGGACAGGCCTTCTGCTATGAACGTGGCGTGCTCTACGGCCTGCCGATCTATGTGCAACGGCGGGTGCCGCTGGCGCCGCGCGATCCGGTCGCAGCCCGCGAGATGTTCATACGCCATGCGCTGGTCGCAGACGATTGGGGCGGCAGCGCGGGCGATCGGCCGTTCGCCTTCGTGGCGCACAACCGCAGGTTGATCGACGGCATCCGTCGGCTCGAGGAGCGGATTCGTCGCCCCGATCTGCTGGTGGACGAGGAGTTTCTGTTCGCGTGGTTCGATGCCCGGCTGCCAGCCTCGGTCGCCGATCCGCGCCAGTTGCGCGCATGGCTCGACCATGGCGGCGATGAGTCCGCGCTGAAGCTGAGTCGCGATGCCTTGATGCGCAAGCAGGCCGAGGGCGTGCGTAGCGAGGCCTTCCCGCCCGAGATCGAGATCCGCGGGGTGCGCTACGCATTGGAATACCGCTTCGAGCCCGGCGAGGTCGATGACGGCGTGACGCTGATCCTGCCGTTGGCGCTGCTCAATCAGATCGATCCGCGTCGCTGCCAGTGGCTGATCCCCGGATTGCTCGCCGAAAAAGTGCAGGCGCTGCTCAAGCGACTGCCGCAGCGCATGCGTCGGCACATGGTGCCGATCCCCGAATGGGCCGAGCGCTTCGCGGCAGACAATGATCCGCCGCCCGCCGGCATGGGGTTGCTGGTTGTCTGCGTCAGACGATACGCGAGCGCCATGGGGTGGACGCAGGAGAGCGACTACCGTCGACACGATCCCGGCCCATCTGTTTTTCAATTTCCGTGTCATCGACGAGCACGGCCGTCGCCTGGGGCAGGGCCGCCATCTGGAGACCTTGCGTGCCGAGCATGGCGAGGCGGCCCGCGGTGCGTTTAGACAGGCGTTCGCCGCCATTGCAGACCAACTGCGCCCGGGCGCGACGGGGGATGAGCCGGCGCGGCCGGTGACTGATCCCGCCGAGGGTGAACGCGTGCCCGCGAGCGCGACCGACGAGCGCGAACGGGCGCGGGCAGCGACCCGTTCCGGTGGCCGCGCACACGTTGCCGATGAGCCGGCGCAGGCGGCGCAAGGCGAGCCGACACCGGCGATCATCGACGGCAGGCTCGAGATTCCGGTCAATGCCGAGTTCCGCCGCTGGCCGATCGAGCGTCTGCCTGAATTACTCGAGATCAGGGTGCCCGGCGCCGCCTCGAGCATGATCGGTTTCCCGGCATTCGTCGACACCGGCGCCGCCGTGCGTATCGAGGTGTTCGATGAGGAGCCGATCGCGCGCGAGCATCATCGCGCCGGCGTGCGCCGCCTGCTGGCGCTGGCCCTGCGCGATGCGCTGCGCGCGCTCGCGCGTCATGTGCCGGACGCGCAGCGTCTGGTCATTGCCTATGCACGCATCGATACCGATGACGCGCTCTGGCGCGACTTCGCCCAGGCCGTGCTGATCCGTGCGATCGGGGATGCCGCCGAACCCGTTGACCGGCAGGCCTTCGACACGCTGGTTGCGCAGGTGCGGCCAAGGCTGTCTTTGATCGCCGCCGAACTCGGGCGCACGCTGGAGCAACTGCTGGACGACTATGCCGCCGCGCAACGCAAGTTGCAGTCGGTTGCCGGGGGCGCGCGCGAACCCTATGTCCAGGCCGCCGTCGACGATATCCGGGAGCAACTCGGCGGTCTGATCGCGCCCGGCTTTCTCGTCAGGACCCCGCCCGAGGCCTTTGGCCACCTAAGTCGCTACCTGCGTGCGATCGTCCTGCGTCTGGAGCGGGTGCGGGCCGATCCGGCACGTGTCGAACAGCAGCGCCAGGATCATGCCGAGCTCACTGCGGCCTACCGACGCCTGCGCCGCGCGCGGCGCGGCCTGCCCGATGCGGAGCTCGATCAGCTCCGCTGGCTGCTCGAGGAGCTGCGTGTCTCGATGTTCGCGCAAGGCCTGCGCACGCCGATGCCGGTCTCGGTCAAGCGCTTGCGCCGCATGATCGAGGGCATGCGCACCGCCTGAGCCGACGAGGATCAGTTGGTGGCTTGCCCGAGGCGCGAGGTCTTGCCGCGCCTGCGTCGTTCCTGGGGGGTGGGCGGACGATTGCTTGGTCGCATCACGAGCGGCGTTCGTATCCGACTCTCGGGCCGGCCCTCCGCGGGCACGAAGCGTTCGGCAAAGAATGGTGCGGCAAGATCGAGGATGCTCGACAGGCGGGCGCTGATCGCCACCTCCTGTGCATTGGCACTGGCAGCGATCTCATACAGGGTCTCGATCGAGCCCTCGGTGAATCCCGCCATGCTGCTGGCGACCCGGGCGTTGGACTGGATCCCCTGCGCCAGACCGGCGCTGACGCGAAAGCCTTCCTTCTCACCTGCGTCGAGCGTGTCACTGAGCAGTTGCAGGCACTTCGCGGCATCATGGAACAGCACCATGGCTTCGAGGTCTTCGCGATGCAGTTCCGCGCCGCCCGCGTCCGGTAACGCGGTGGCGAAGAATTCGATGGCTTCCCAGGCGGTCAACAGGTCATTGCCGAGCGGCTGAAAGCGAATGAGGCAGAGAAGTTTCACGCCCCCATTCTGGAAATCGAGGCGCTTTTCGCGGGATCTGTCGCTGCCAAAGGGTGTCCGGATGACGACGACCGGCCGGCCGCTGTTGGTTCGGTCATGATTCAGGCATCATTTCGAGCCTATGACGCACCGGTTGTCGGTGAGCGGCGGCATGTGCGCCTGTGAGTCTGTTGAGTCGTATGCGGCGCCGGCCCGCATCGACATTCGAGGAATCGATGGTCGTGCAGATCATGGAACCGGCCCGCGCGGCCGGACGCATTATTTCGGCATGCAGGGCCGTTCGGGCGCTATTGCTGCCGTATTTGCTTTGTGCGCCCTTGCTGGTCGCAGCGGCCGACACGGCTGCCACATCCGACATTCCCGTGGCCACACCCGGCGTGCAATTGCTGCCGGTGCCGCCAAAGCCGGTCGGCTCACCTGACAAATCCGCACCCGCGCCCGCTGCCGGGCCATCCGGCCAGCCTGCGGTACCCGCGGTTCTCGAACGTCCCGCGCCCGAGATCGCCAGCGGCCGCGCCGAACGCGCGCTGGCCAGTTCAGAAACCACGATGGTCGTGGTGGCTCATCCGTTGGCCGCCCAGGCTGCCGATCGCATCCTGGCCGAAGGCGGCACAGCGGTCGATGCCGCGATCGCCGCGCAAATGGTGCTGAATCTGGTCGAGCCGCAATCCTCGGGAATCGGCGGCGGCGGTTTCTTGCTCGCCTATCTCGCCGACACGGGTCGATTGCGGGTGTTCGACGGTCGCGAGGTCGCGCCGGCCGCCGCCACCGGCGACCTTTTCCTGGATCAGGACGGCCAGCGCCTGAAGTTCTTCGAGGCGGTTGACAGCGGCCGCTCGATCGGTGTGCCGGGTGTCGTGCGCATGCTCGACCTCGCCCACCGTGCGGCCGGGCGCCTGGGTTGGGCGCGCCTGTTCACGCCCGCCATCGACCTCGCCGAGAATGGGTTTGCGGTCTCGCCGCGGCTGCATCAGTCGATCGTCGCGGCGCGCGAGCGCATCGCCGCGCAAGCGGCCGCGGCGGCCTATCTGCTCGATCCACAGGGGGAGCCCTGGCCGGTCGGCCATGTGCTGCGCAATCCGGCACTGGCCCAGACCTTGCGGGAGATCGCCGAGCGTGGGCCGGATGCGTTCTACGAGGGGCGCATCGCCGATGAGATCATTGCCGCGGTCGGTGGCCATCCGAGTCTGCCGGGGGCGATGACTGCGGCAGATCTGCGTGCCTACCGTGCCCTCGAGCGCGATCCGCTCTGTGGCCCTTATCGGGGCCTCAAGGTCTGCGGCATGCCGGCGCCGAGTTCCGGTGCATTGACCTTGCTGCAGCCGCTTGGCGTTCTGGAGGGCTTCGATCTGAGCGCCATGCAGCCCAACGGGGTCGAGGCCGTGCATCTGATCAGTGAGGCTACCGGCTCGCCTATGCCGATCGTGCCCGCTACATTGCCGATCCCGCCTTCGAAGATGTACCGGTGGCGGGGCTGCTGGCCGGCGACTATCTGCGCGCGCGCGCTTCCCTGATATCACGCGAGCAATCGATGGGCGCCGCCGAGGCCGGCCGCCCCGAAGGCGCACCACGCGCCGGGCTGGACGCCACGCGGTCGCTGCCGGGCACCACCCATCTCTCGATCGTCGATGCAAATGGCAATGCCGTGGCCTTCACGAGCTCGATCGAACATGCATTCGGTTCCTTGCAGATGGCCGGCGGCTTCCTGCTGAACAATCAGCTCACGGATTTCTCCTTCCACCCGGTCGATCGCGCCGGTGTCCCGATCGCCAACCGGGTGGCCGCGGGTAAGCGGCCGCGCAGTTCGATGGCGCCGACCATGGTCTTTGACGATCAGGGGCGCCTCGAGGCCGTGCTCGGTTCGCCTGGCGGCAGTGCCATCATCCAATATGTCTGCCAGACACTGATCGCCACCATCGACTGGCGGCTGAATGTCCAGCAGGCGGTCGACCTGCCACACTTTGGTGCCACGACATCGAAACGCACCACGCTCGAACAGGGCACGTCGCTGGAGGCGCTTCGCGATGCATTGCTTGCGCGCGGCCACGAAGTGACCGAACGGCCGCTGACCAGCGGCTTGCATGTGATCGCGGCCGGCCGGCGGCCCGACGGCTCGGTCGGTGCGATGGCCGGGCCGCAGCCGGGGGGCCGCTGGCTCGGCGCGGCCGATTCGCGTCGCGAGGGCGTGGTCCTCGGTCATTGAGCGCGGCGCAAGGTCGCGACGGGTATCGGACGCGTGTTGACAGGCCCTAATCCAATCAGAACGGAACCGGCATGGATATCGGATTGATCATCATCGGCGACGAGATCCTGTCCGGCAAACGCCAGGACAAGCACTTTGCCGAGATTCAGCGCATGCTGCGCGCCCGTGGTCTGGCGCTGAGCTGGGTCTCGTATCTTGGCGACGATCGCGATCGGCTGACCCGGGTGCTGCGCGACAGCTTCGCCCGCGGCGGGCTCGTGTTCTCGTGCGGCGGCATCGGCGCGACTCCCGATGACCACACCCGGCAGGCCGCCGGGGCTGCGCTGGGGCGCCAACTGATCCTGCATCCCGAGGCCCGGGAGCTGATCACCGAACGCTGTCGGGACATGGCCCGCGAAGGCAAGGGTAGTGCCGACATGACGCTTCCCGAGAACCGTCAGCGGCTGAAGATGGGCGAGTTTCCCGAGGGCGCGCGGATCATTCCGAATCCATTCAACCGGATTCCCGGTTTTGCGGTCGACGACCACTATTTCGTTCCGGGTTTTCCGGTGATGGCCTGGCCGATGATCGAGTCGGTGCTCGACACGCACTATGCCTACCTGTTCCATCGCCAGGCGTGGTCGGAGAAGTCACTCTGGGCCTTCGAACTGGCCGAATCGGCGGCCACGCCCCTGCTCGAGGCGATCGAGCATGACTTCCCCGGGCTGAAGACGTTCAGCCTGCCGTCCGCCGGCCACGCCGAGGCCCGTCGGCACGTGGAACTCGGCGTCAAAGGCGACCCCGCGATGGTCGAGCCCGCCTTTGCGCGTCTGCTCGACGGGGTGCGCCGGTTCGATGTCGAATTCACGTTGTCGGAACCGCGTCGAAACAACGGGCACTAGCAGGCTGTATATGGACTCCCACCAGATAGCAAGAGACGGTCGTTGATTGGCGTCTTGGGTTCGCATGCAGCCGTATATCCGGCAACTGAGTTGGACCGATCGTAGTGGTCCGTGCCGACATGGAATCTGCCAACCCGGCGCCAATCGTTGGAAGCGGCCTTGTGAGGGCCGAAGCTGCTACCGGCGATGACGGGTTGTGGTGCGACCAAGGGTGCCATGATGGGCGAGTCGTCTTTGCGTAACGCGTGGTGGGGGTACTGCGGTTAATGAGCCAGCACGGGGTGCTGGGTGTTCGTAATCGGTGTGCTCAACTCGGCATGGTGCTCACGATAAGGTTGTTGATCACGCGGCACCGCAAAGCACACGGGCGAGCTTGTTGGCCACGGCGCAGCCGGCTTGTTGGCGTGAGCACCTCGACGCTGGATGTTTTGCCCCAGTGCCCGATTGGTCCGGGCTGCTGGCCCTTGTTCGTTCGCAGCGTTGCTGATCGCAGCACGGCCGTGCGCCGTGCACGAGTAGCATGCGCAGTGCTTGTCGCCGCGCTTACTGATGCGCCCCAGGCGCTGCCGATTGCCCGAGGAGTGTTCCCTGGGAGTAAGCCCCAGCCATGAGGCGAAGTGACGCGCGCTGCTGAAGTGGCTGACTGACCCTGCGGTAGCGGCCACCATGGCCGTGGCGGTGATCAGCCCCACACCAGGCACACTCATCAAATCCTGGCAGGCCGAGGACTGACGCGCCAGCCTGCCCAGGTCGTGCTCCAGTCGGTCGATCCGATCCTCGAGCTGTTTGATCTCGAGCACCAGCTCAACCAAGGTGGGCCGGATCAGCGCACCGACCGAGCTTTGCGGGTCGCGCAGCACGCCAGCGATGTGCTCGAGCCCGCGACGTGCACCTACCGGAACATCGATCCCGAACTCGCGGCAGATCCCCGCAGCGCGTTACGTGCCGTGCGCGTGGCTACCCACTGCTGGCGAACTCGATGCAAGGCCTTGCAGTGACTGTTGCTCCACGGACTTGATCGGCACCGAGCAGATGTCATGGGCACGATTGGCCTCGAGCATGCCCGCCGTATCGGCCGCATCGTGCTTGTTGCGCCGCACGTAGGGGCGAACATACTGCGGCGGCAGCAGCCGAACCGAGTGACCTTGAGCCGCGAGCCTGCGGCCCCGGTAGTGGGCCGAGCCGCAAGCTTCCATCACGATCTTACCGACCTCGCGATTGTGGAAGAAACGCTCGAACTGCGAGCGATTCAGCCGCTTGGTGGCTACGATCCGATGATGCTCATCGGCGATCGCAAGCTGAAAAACGTTCTTGGCCAAATCCACGGCAACGGTTGTAGCATTCATCTCGGACTCCCTCCTTGCTTGGTTGACAGCCGACTGCACTTCCACGCGCATTTGCCGGCTTGGCACGATGATGCCGAATAACGGGCGGAGGAGTCCATCCCATCATTGAAATACCTCACGAGCCCATGATTCACTCGCCGAAACGGGCTGGCAAGGCGCCGGTTCCGCCCCGTATCGGGGATACGGGGCGGGTTCGGCAACGCGGCCGGCCCGTTTCGCCGAGTGAACCCGCAGGGCGGCGCCTGGCGCGCGATCCACTTCGTTGGCATGAAGGGTATGTATCCCCCGATACATACCCTTCATGCCGCCTCGTGGCTCATCACGCCAGAGCGCCGTCATGGGCTCGTGAGGTATTTCAACAGCCTGCTCGCATTACGCTGCTCCGGTCGATCCGACCCAGGCAGTGGCCGAACGACGAGTGGTCGGGAGCTGCCGACGGGTGACCAGCGAAGACTTAAAGTGACGAATTGCGTCAGTCGACCAGTTCCGGGTGTCAAATTTCGACGCGGTTGGTGGCCAACACGACGTTGCGTTGCCAAGTCATCGTGGGTGGGCGCGCAACGTTGCGGGAATACAAAAGAAAATGGCCCGGACTATGCCGGGCCGAATGCACCACCTGGAGGAGGAGGGAGGAGATCGGTGGTGCCTGGAGGAGAAAACCTGCAGAAACACTCAAGCGGCGGGGTATGGCCTTCCAGGCGATGGGCCTGGGCATCTGGCTGACCCTGCATCGCCATGAACTGGAGCTTCATGCCTGCGGATCGGGGCTGGCGTCTGCAGATGCGTTCGTGTCCTCTTGCGCGGGAGTAATCAGACTGACCAGTGACTGATATCCCACAGGACCATCCGCTGCCATCGCCTCGACCGTCTCGAGCATCTGCTGCCCGCTCATGTCGATTTGCTTGTCGAACAGCTTTGCAAGCTTCGTGCCTGATTGTTCGAAGATCCGCTGAACATGCCCGCAATAGGCTTGAGCCTTGAGGCTCGCCGGGGTCAGTTCGTCCAGCTGCATCCGAATCCGACCACCTGGGTCGGCCCGGAGCCAGGAACCCATCCAGTGACCGGTTTCCTCGACCACGACCTTGGTCGTCTGTAAGTTGAGATCGGTCAATTCGGTAAGGGCGTCCAGCACATGAAGGTAAGAATGACAGACCGCACCAAACTGGTTTGCTTGCCAGCGGGCGACGGACAGGGGAGTGGCAGTCGTTATCGGATTCATCTCGGGCTCCTGGCTTCATCCATGGCGGTTGGATATTGCACCGCAGCATTCATTTTAGGGCGAACCCGAATTCCATGTTGGTTGCAAGCGCATGGTCGCCTCGTCGGATCGGTGTTGCAGTGGACGCGAACTTTCGTGCGGGGATGGCCGCAGGGCTTGGGGGCGGTGTCGGCGATTGATACAGTGGACGACCCCCCTGGAGGTCATGAGAGTGCATTCGTGATGCCCGCAAGTTCGTGTTTGTCGGCCAGCCTGGCCAAACCGCTTCCATGCGCTCGTCACTGGCGCTCGTCCCTGATGGCCGTGATGCTGGGGGTATTGCTCATGGTCGGGATGTCGCCAGGCGCGTCGGCAGCCGGCGGGGCCCGCAACGAGGCCGCCTCCGCCAAGGCCAAGAAGCCGGTTCAGGCCCGCAAACGCGTGGTCGCGAAAGGCTCGCGTCGCCAGGGCGAGGTCAAGGGGACGCGTCGCGCGGTCACGGCCCGTTCGTCCAGGCGCGGCAGTTCGGCGCGGCGGGTGGCGATCAAGACCGCCTCCAAGAGTGCCGCCAGGCAGGCGTCCGCGCGCACGAAACGGGTGCCGACTTCCCTGGCCAAGCGCTCGCTCAAGGCTCGGGCGGGCACCTCGAAGGTCGCCTACAAGCCGCATCGCGGGGGCGGCGCGGCGGCCAGACCCATGCCGACGCTGGCGAGCGTTTTCGGTTTGCAGGATGCCGAGGATCCGGCCGGCCTGCGCTCATCGGTTGCCTATCTGCTGGATGTCGACACGGGGCGCGTGCTGCTCGACAAGAATGCGAACCAGGTTCTGCCGATCGCTTCGATCACCAAGCTGATGACAGTGATGGTCGTGCTGGATGCCGAGCAGCCGCTTCGCGAGATGCTCACGATTACCGGCGAAGACGTCGATCGGGAGCGGGGGTCCAGCTCACGCCTGCCCGTGGGTACGCGTCTGTCGCGGCGCGAGATGATCCAGCTCGCATTGATGGCCTCGGAGAATCGCGCCGCGAATGCACTGGGCCGGCACTACCCGGGAGGTTTGCCTGCCTTCGTATCGGCGATGAATGCGAAGGCCAGATTGCTGGGCCTGACAGATGCCCGATTCTCGGATCCCACCGGTCTGTCCGGCGCCAACGTGGCCAGCGCCCGGGATCTTGGCCGTCTGCTTCAGGTGGCCGCCGAATACGAGATCATTCGTGAGGACTCCACGCGCGAAGCGCTGTCGGTCGACACGGGCTACCGCGTGCAGCGGTTCGGCAATACCAATCTGCTCGTGTCGGACGACGACTGGGACATCGCGGTGCAGAAGACCGGCTATATCTCGGAAGCGGGCCGTTGCCTGGTCATGTTGACCCGGCTCGATGGCCGCCGGGTTGCGATGGTGTTTCTGGCCGCTTATGGCAAGTACACCAGAATCGCCGACGCGCGACGTGCGCGTCGTTGGCTCGATGCCAGTGGAGAGCTCACCGCGCTGGCTTCGTCGGGATCGTCGATCACCAACTGAGTTTGGTCGTTCATGCCACCGCAGGCCGGCGCAGCGCGAATCCGGCGTTCTGCGCCGTGAGCGGTCAGGTCGCTGATTCGCTCGGCGGGTTGTAGCCGAGCGCGAACGAAATGTGGTCGGCAGTGCGGCGCAATTCGGCCAGCCATTCCTCCCGGACCTGCTCGGCCGGCGCCGATATCGACAGCCCGGCCACCAGCCGGCCGCTGTCATCGCGAATCCCGGCGGCCATGCAGCGAACCCCGGGCTCCAGTTCTTCGTTGTCGCGCGCATAGCCGCGAGACTGCACCCTGGCGAGCTCGTTTTCCAGATCGGACAGCGCACGCAGGCTGTTCGGAGTGGGCCCCGGCAGGCCGGTGCGATGCGCATAGTCGCGCACCGCTTCGGGCGTATCGGCCGCCAGAAACAGCTTGCCCACGCTGGTCAGGTGCAGTGGTGCGCGACCACCGACGGCCCTCACCACCTGCATCCCGGAACGTTCCGACACCGCGCGTTCGATATAGACGATCTCATCGCCCTGGCGGATCGAGAGATTGACCGGCTGCTGGGCGATGTTGTGCAACTCGCGCATCGGGCCGAGCGCGGCATCTCGCACATTCAGGCGCGCCTTCACCAGGTTGCCGAGCTCCAGCAGGCGGATGCCCAGCTGATAGGTGCCCGGCTCGACCCGGTCAACGATACGCGCCACCACCAGATCATTGAGGATCCTGTGGGCAGTAGACGGATGCAGGCCGGTGCTCGACGAGAGCAGCTTCAGGCTCGCCGGTTCGGGTTGTTCGGCCAGTGCGTCGAGCAGACGCACCATGCGATCGATAACCTGGATCGCTGTCTTGCCTTCTTCGGCGGGGTGGAGTCGAGGTCTTGCCATTGTGAGATGGTATATCACAAAGCAAAATTTCAGCCAGTCCCCTTGATGCGTGATCTCATCGGCCGGCAAGCGCCAGGGCGCATTCCCTGACCAGCGCCGGGCCACGGTAGATCAGCCCGGTATAGATCTGCACCAGGTCGGCGCCGGCGGCGATCCGGCGGCGCGCATCGTCTCCACTGAAGATGCCGCCGACCCCGATAATCGGGAAGCCGGCGGGCAGCGTTTGGCGCAGCATCGCAACCACCTGCTCGGCCCGCTCGCGCAGCGGCGCACCGGACAGGCCGCCCGCTTCGCTGCTGTTGGGTGCCCCGGCGACCGCGCGCCGCTCGAGCGTGGTATTGGTGGCGATAATCCCGTCGATCGAGGATGCCACGACCACCGCACAGATTTCTTCTATTTCGTCCGGCGTGAGGTCAGGTGCGATCTTGACCAGTAGCGGCACCGACCGACCTGTCGCCTCGGCCAGTTCACGCCGGCACGCATGAAGGCCGCCGAGCAGGGCCTTGAGCGCGGCGCCGGATTGCAGATCGCGCAGCTTGGTCGTGTTCGGTGACGAGATGTTGATCGTCACATAGTCGGCGTGCGCATAGACGCCCCGCAGGCCGATCAGGTAGTCATCGAGCGCGGCTTCTATCGCCGTGGCCGCGTTCTTGCCGATATTCAGACCGAGCGGCACATCCGGGCGCCCGGCACGCACCCTGGCAACAAATGCCTCCAGACCGTCATTGTTGAAGCCGAAGCGATTGATCAGTGCCTGATGGGTCGGCAGGCGGAACAGGCGAGGGCGTGGATTGCCGGGCTGCGGTCTGGGCGTCACCGTGCCGATTTCCAGGAACCCGAAACCCAGCGCGGCGAGCCCGGCGATATGCCGGCCGTCCTTGTCCAGCCCGGCTGCCAGACCGCACCGGTTGGCGAAGCGTAGCCCCATCAGCGTGACCGGGTCATCGACCCTTGGCGCCAGCCATGTCCAGAGCGCGCGGCTGTGGTCGATCGCCGTCAGGCCGAGGCGATGGGCCCGCTCGGCATCGAGAGCGAACAAGGCCGGGCGAATGCCCTGGTAGAGCTGGCGGGCGAGGGCGTCGCGAAGGGCTTCGGGCATCGAGGGGAGCGCCGGCGAGGCCGGATCATTGGGGAGGGTTGTGGGATGAACGCCGCGGTTCGGGCCGTGGCACGAACGGCTACGCCGCGCTATTGGCCCGGCGATTCGGCAGGCGCGGCGACCCAGCGTCCACCGACGAGTATCTCGGCCGGGCGATAGCGGATCTTGTAGGCCATCTTGGGGCTTTCGGCAATCCAGTAGCCGAGGTACAGATACTGGAGTCTGAGACTGCGGGCCTGTTCGATCTGCCAGACAATATTGAAAGTGCCGTAGCTGGCGTGCTCGACGTCCGGATCGAAGAAGGTATAGACGGAAGACAGACCGTCATTGAGGATGTCGATGATCGACACCACGCGCAGCGTGCCATCCGGATCACGGAACTCCACCAGGCGCGTGTTGACCTTGCTTTGCAGCAGGAACTGCGCATATTGCTCGCGGCTATCGTGATCCATGCCGCCGCCTGCATGGCGGGCGGCCTGGTAGCGCAGGTACAGATCGTAGTGTTCGGACGAAAAGCCGAGTTTGGCCACCAGCGTGCGCAGATCGGCATGTCGGCGGTGTGCGCGCTTCTGGCTGCGCGTGGCCGAAAAGCGCTGCACCGGGATGCGTACCGGCACGCAGGCGCGGCAGCCATCGCAGTGCGGGCGGTAAGTGAAGATGCCACTGCGACGAAACCCGGCGCGCACCAGTTCACCATAGACATCGGCATTGATCAGGTGATTGGGCGTGGCCACCTGCGAGCGCGCCTGCCTGTCTGCCAGATAGCTGCAGGGGTATGGGGCGGTCGAGTAGAACTGCAGGGCCGAGAACGGCAGTTCTTTGAGATGCGTCATACCGCGGGGAACTCGATATGCAGGCGTTTCCAGTCAGGCGCCGGGGTGTCGATCAGCCGGGACATCTGCTCGAGAAACACCGGGCGGGCGATTTCTCGCGCGCCCAGGGAGGCCAGGTGCCGGGTGTTCTGCTGGCAGTCTATCATGCGGAAATCGAGCGATTGCAGCAGTGCGACCAGTGCTACCAGCGCGGTTTTCGAGGCATCGGCCTCCAGCGCGAACATCGATTCGCCAAAGAACATCCTGCCGATCGCCACGCCATAGAGGCCACCGATCATCCGCGAGCCGGAGCCGGTGTTTTGCCAGACTTCGACCGAATGCGCAAAGCCGCGCTGATGCAGGCCGACATAGGCATCGACCATCTCGGGCGTGATCCAAGTGCCTGCCTCGCCCCCGCGCGGGGCGGCGCAGGCCCGCATCACGGATTCGAACGCCCGATCCAGGCTCAACTGCCAGTCGCACTCGCGACGATGGCGGCGGATCGTCTTTTGCAGCGAGCGATGCACACGTAGTTCGGCCACATGCAACACCATGCGCGGATGCGGTGACCACCACAGCACGGGTTGCCCGGCCGTGTACCAGGGAAAAAGACCGAGTGAATACGCCTCTAGCAGCCGTTCCGCATGCAGGTCGCGGCCGACGGCGACCAGTCCGGCCAGATCGTTATCGGTGTCGCTGATCGTGGGAAGATGGCGCGGATCCGGAAGCGGGTCCGTCGGCTCGACCCACACGGGACCCGGGGCCGGATTCAAGGTTCGTGATCGCGACGCGGGCGCTGGAAGTGGATGTCGCCGGTGTGCATCTCGAAGGCGCCGCGGGCGCGGTCCTCGAAATACCAGCGAAGCGTGGTCTCGACGGTGCGAAACGCGATCTGCGCCCAGGGTATTTCGCTTTCGTCGAACAGCCGCGCCTCCAGCGTCTCCTCGCCCGGCTCGATCTTGTCATCGAGCATGTCAGCGAGAAAGAAAGCATGCACCTGATCGACGTGAGGCACGCTGATCATGGAGAACAGTGCACCCAGCTCGATCTCGATGCCGGCCTCTTCACGGGTTTCCCGCTGTGCGCCCTCGGCGGCGGTTTCGCCGTTTTCCATGAAGCCTGCCGGCAGCGTCCAGTAACCATAGCGGGGCTCGATCGCGCGCCGGCAGAGCAGAATCCGGCCGTCACGGACCGGCACCGTGCCCAGGACCATGTTCGGGTTGCGATAGTGGATCGCGCCGCACTGCGCGCAACAATCGCGTTCACGGTTGTCGCCCGGCGGAATCTTGCGTTCGACCGCGCTGCCGCAGTCGGGACAATATTTCATTGCATGCTTCCGAGAGTCGCGGGCAGTTTATCGCAGGCCGACCCACCTTCGTGCCAGGCGTCGTCTGCGCGTGGCGCATCACAACGGATTCAGGCGCGAAACCTGGGTCGATTTGCATTGCGGCGCAGGCACGCTATAATGTCGGACTCAGACGCGGGGTGGAGCAGTCTGGCAGCTCGTCGGGCTCATAACCCGAAGGTCGCAGGTTCAAATCCTGCCCCCGCAACCAGTTCCTTTGTCGGCGTTCGGCCTTGTGGTACGGAATCCGGTTCCGTTCCGACAAGCCCCTCAAGAGACCGCCCAGCGTCCGACACGCGTCGCCGATTCGTTCACTCGCAGGTTCGTGCCGGTTCCCGCCCGATCGGAGCCGCCGAATGCTGGCTCGTGTCGAAGGCGACGTCAGACGACTGTCCCGCCGCGTTCCGCCGAGATTCCGGCGCAGGCGCATTCTGAATAGATCCGTCTCTCCCTGGGGCCCAATCTCCCGGCGATGAATACCGACGAAGTCAAGCGAGTGCTCGAAGCGGCGCTGCTCTGTGCCGACGAGCCCCTGTCGATGAACACGTTGAAGCGGCTATTCGACGGCGAATTCGGCGCCGAGCTGCTGCAGCCCTTGCTCAACGATATCGCGGCCGACTGGGCCGATCGCCCGGTGCAACTGGTGGCTGTCGCCAGCGGATGGCGATTCCAGACGCGCCCCGAATACGCGCCATTTCTCTCCCGCCTGAGTGTCGAGCGTGCGCCGCGTTACTCGCGCGCCACGATGGAGACGCTGGCCATCATCGCCTATCGGCAGCCGGTGACCCGCGGCGAAATCGAAGAGATCCGTGGCGTGAGTGTCTCGTCGCAGATCATCAAGTCGCTCGAGGAACGGGGTTGGATCGAGGTGGTCGGCCATAAAGAGGTGATCGGCCGTCCGGCCCTGCTGGCCACGACCACACAGTTCCTCGATGACCTGGGTCTGCGCACGCTCGAGGAGTTGCCACCGATCGAGGCGGGCGACGAAGAGGCCGACCAGGCAACACGGGCCGGGCAGAAGCTGATCGAGCTCGTTCCCGCCCAGGATGCGCCCGCCCAGGATGCGCCCGCCCAGGATGCGCCCGCCCAGGATGCGCCTGCTGAGGGCGCCGATGCCGCGGCCGATGCCCAGGTGGCCGGCGACGAGATGTCCGCGGCCCTGGGCCAGGGATCGGATTTCGGTCAGTTGCACGATTGCGGCCTGGATGCCGGCGCGGACGCAGACGTCGCCGACCTGCAGGCAGTTGCGCCCGCCGATGATCGAACCGCCGGCGTGCATGCCAATGACGTCGGCCTTCAGGCGAGCGCGCCCGAAGCGCTCGACAAACCCTCGCCACTGGAGTCAGCATGAGCGATCAAGATACCCCGGCGCCGGTCGAATCGGGTGATTCCGCGGCCTCTGGTGATGGCCGCCAGCTGAGAACCGCGTTCAACCGGCGCCGGGGCAATCGGGGGCGTCGCGGCAAGCGGCGATCTGGCGGCGCAGGTGGCGATCAGGCGCAGAGTGCGGATCAGGCGCAGGGTGCGGATCAGGCCCAGGCGCAAGCGCAGGATGCAGCCGGCGCCACGGTGGGGATCGAGGTGCCACCGGATGGCGAGGTTCGTTCCCGTCCGGCAGCCAAGCGCAGCCGCTCGCGCCGTCGGCGCAGCGACAAGCGCGGGCCGAATGCCGGCCAGGAGACCGCAGTTGCCGTCCCGGCCGTCGCTGCCGAAGTCGATGATGCTGCGCCGGTCGAGGGGCCGCTTCCGGAGTTCGACTGGCATGCGCCGGTGGGCACCGCACCGCCGGACACCGGCGTGCTGGAATCCCTTCCCGATGATTCTCCCAAGCTTCACAAGGTGCTGGCCGATGCCGGTTTCGGCTCACGCCGCGAAATGGAAGAGCTGATCGTTGCCGGTCGGGTCTCCGTGAACGGTATGCCGGCTCATGTCGGGCAGCGGGTCGGTGCGAAGGACCAGGTCCGGGTCAACGGCCGTCCGATCAAGCGCAAGCCGCTGCCACCGCCGCCTCGGGTGCTGCTGTATCACAAGCCGGCAGGCGAGATTTGCTCGCGCGATGACCCCGGCAAGCGTGCGACCGTGTTCGATCGTCTGCCCAAGGTCAAGGGCGGGCGCTGGATCTCGGTCGGGCGGCTCGATTTCAACACCGAAGGCCTGCTGGTGTTCACCACCTCCGGTGATATCGCAAACAAGCTCATGCATCCACGCTACGGCTGGGAGCGGGAGTATGCGGTTCGGGTGCTCGGCCGTATCGATGACGAGGCGCGTCAGCGCCTGCTTGACGGCGTCGAGCTCGATGACGGTGTGGCGCGCGTCGAACTCGTCGAGGAAATCGGCGGTGATGGCGCCAACTGCTGGTATCGGCTCGTGATCGGCGAAGGGCGAAACCGCGAGATCCGCCGGCTGATCGAGGCGATCGGTCTGACAGTCTCCAGACTGGTGCGCGTGCGATTCGGTCCGATCGGGCTGCCGCGCCGCCTCGGGCGGGGCCGCTGGGGCGAGCTCACGCCCGAGGAAGTCGCGATGCTGAATCTGGCGGTGCGCGAGGCCGCGGCTCGAGCCAGCGCGATCGATCCGGACGCGATCCGCCTGGCCGAGGAAGATGCCTCGGAAGTCTCCGACGAAGCGACCGAGGATGGCGACGAGATCGACGACTTCGTCGAGGAGGGCTTCGGCTTCACGGGTGACGACGACGACGAAGACTACCCGGACGACGCCCAGCCCACCCATCTGTCGTTCGAATCTCCCGAAGATGCCCGCTTCGCCAAGCTGTCGGCCGAGCAGCTCGAGAACGACGATTGGCAGCCCAGCAGCGACGACGCCCACCGGGAAGGCATTACCCAGCGGGTGGTCGAGTATCACCATGCGATGAAGACGCCGGGCTTGTCGCGCCGCGCGATGCGCCGTGCCGGTGCCATGTCCTGGGGCGGTGGTCCGATGGATGGTCTTGGCGGTGACGAGCCGCGCCCGTCGCGGCGTGGCCCGTCGCTCGGCGCCCCCAAGCGCGGCGGCAAGGGCAAGGCGAAGAAGGCCAGGCCAGGTGCGCCGAAGGCTTCGGCCAAACCGGCAGGAAAGGGCGGCCCGGGTGCCCGCAAGGGCGCTGGTCGTAAGGCCGCCGGTGCGCCGGGTGCCCGCAAGGCGCCTGGCGGTGCGCCGCGCAAGGCGGGCGGCGGTGCGCGTCGGCGCGGGCCGCGCAAGGGTGCCGCTTCGTCCTGATCCGCGTCGGACGGCGGCCTTGGGGGATGCGAGATACCCACGCCCTTGGCCAAAAACCCGATAGCGCGCTATAATCGCAGGTTCGGTATGGATGCCCAGGCCTGTTTGTCGCGAAGGTGGCCGGCTGTGTTTGGCCGGTCATGCATCCAAGCGCGTGCCCTTCGTGGATGCTGGTCATGGTGGCCGGCCCGCGGTGATGGAGTGGCCGCAGCCGGCCAGTCTGATTCGCGGTTTCGAACGGTGTCGCCGGCGGCGATGCGGGTTCGGTGCCTGCGGCGCGGAAATGGGCATTCGCCCATTTTTTTTTGGTTGCGCCGGTCGGCGAAATGGCGGCCGGGGCGAACCATCAAGGCAGCGCGGCAAACCACGAAGCGGATATTCAGGGCGTGCAACGGATACGGGATTTGATCGATAGAACGGTGCAGGGCATGGGCTACGAAGCCATCGATGTCGAATTCGCGGCATCGGGGCTCCTGCGCGTCTTCATCGACCGCCTCGCGCCCGACGGTGGCGAGCCCGCGTCGATCACGATCGAGGATTGCGAACGGGTCAGTCATCAACTGGGCCATGTGTTCACGGTCGAGGAAGTCGACTATGAACGTCTCGAGGTATCCAGTCCGGGCCTGGATCGGCCGCTGATCACCGCCGCGCACTTTCGGCGCTTCGCCGGTGAGCAGGTGAGGATCAAGCTGCGTCAGACCTTTCGCGGGCGTCGACAGTACACGGGGCTGCTGACCCTAGAGGAAGACGGTCGGTACGGTCTGGAACTGACCGAGGCGATCGATCCCGGCGCGGGTGGCCCGCGTCGCCAGCTACCGCGCGTGGGCAAGAAGCAGGGCCCGCGCCCGAACAAGGCCGATGTGCGGCCAACCGGCGAGAAGCTCGTCTTCTCGCTCGACGAACTCGACAGCGCACGTTTGGTGCCCAGGATTGATTTCAGGAGGCAGGCATGAGCCGCGAAGTATTGTTGCTGGTGGATGCACTGGCGCGCGAAAAGAATGTCGCGCGTGAAGTGGTCTTCGAGGCATTGGAGAGTGCTCTTGCCTCGGCCACCAAGAAGCAATTCAAGGATGAAGTCGATGTGCGCGTCTCGATCGACCGCGAGTCCGGCGACTATCGCGCGTTCCGGCGCTGGGAGGTCGTGCCAGACGGCGAACTCGAAGACCATGACCTGCAGGTGATCCTCAGCGAGGCACAGACCAAGGATGGCGCGCTCGAGGTCGGTGGCTTCATCGAGGAAGAACTCGAGCCGGCGGATCTCGGCCGCATCGGCGCCCAGGCCGCCAAGCAGGTGATCCTGCAGCGAATTCGTGACGCCGAGCGCGAGCAGATCATCAACGACTTCCTGCAGCGCGACGAGCCGATTCTTTCCGGTACTGTCAAACGCGTGGACCGCGAGGGCGCAATCATCGAGTCCGGTCGTCTCGAGGCCCGTTTGCCGCGTGACCAGATGATCCCCAAGGAGAATCTTCGCAACGGTGACCGGGTACGCGCGCTGGTGGCGCGCGTCAATCGCGAGGGGCGCGGCCCGCAGCTTTATCTGTCACGCACATCGCCCGATTTCATCCGCCATCTGTTCGCGATCGAGGTGCCCGAGATCGAGCAGGGCCTGCTCGAGATCAAGGCCGCCGCACGCGATCCGGGTGTGCGCGCCAAGATAGCGGTGCTTTCGCATGACCGCCGCATCGATCCGATCGGCACCTGTGTCGGTGTTCGTGGTTCACGGGTGCAGGCGGTCACCGGTGAGCTGGCGGGCGAGCGGGTCGACATCGTGCTGTGGTCCGAGGATCCCGCACAGTTCGTGATTGGCGCGCTCGCGCCTGCCAATGTCAGCTCGATCGTGGTCGATGAGGAAAAGGCGTCGATGGACGTGGTCGTCGATGAAGACAACCTGGCACTGGCGATCGGCACCGGCGGGCGCAATGTGCGCCTGGCGTCCGAACTGACCGGCTGGCAGATCAATATCATGACCGCCGAAGAAAGCCAGGAGAAGGCCGAGCGCGAGCGCCAGGAGCTGCTCGAGCTGTTCATGGAGCGTCTCGATGTCGACGACGATGTGGCCAGCGTGCTGGTTGACGAAGGCTTCACCACGCTCGAAGAGGTGGCCTATGTGCCGATCAACGAACTGCAGGAGATCGAGGCATTCGACGAGGATGTCGTCGAGGAGTTGCGCAGCCGCGCCCGCAATGCGTTGCTGACCGACGCGATCGCCACCGAAGAGAAGCTCGGCGAAACCGAATCGGATCTGCTCGATCTCGAGGGCATGGACAAGACGCTCGCGGTGGCGCTGGCCGAGAACGACGTGCGCACGCGCGACGGTCTGGCCGAACTCGCTGTCGATGAGTTGGTCGAGTACACGGGTATTGACGAGGAACGGGCGCGCGAGCTGATCATGAAGGCACGTGCGCATTGGTTCGAGAACGAGGACGCCTGACCGAGTCGCGCCATCCCGGCCAGATTCGCTTCGTCCAGTCCGTTCGCAAGGAAACAGTATGTCCAGCAACACCGTATCCACCTTCGCCGCCGAGCTCAAGATGCCGGCCGATGTGCTGCTTGAACAGCTCAAGGCGGCCGGTGTCGAGAAGGGCTCGGTCGACGATGCACTCAGCGCGTCCGACAAGGAGCGCCTGCTCGATTCGCTGCGCCGATCGCATGGTGACGAAGCACGTCCCAAGCGCAAGATCACGCTGACCCGCAAGCAGACCTCGGAGATCAAGCAGGCCGATGCCACCGGCAAGGCACGCACGATCCAGGTCGAAGTGCGCAAAAAGCGTGTGTTCGTCAAGCGTGACGGCGGCCAGGCCACGACCGAGGCACCGCCGCCGCCGGCCTTGGAGCATGATGCCGAGGAGGTCGCCCGACGAGAGGCCGATCAGGCCCGTCAGCGCGAGCTGCTCGAGCGCCAGGCTGCCGAACTTCGCGAGAAGCAGCGGCTGATCGAGGAAGAGCAGGCGCGCCGCGAGCGCGAGGCCGAAGAAGCTGCCCAGCGCGAAGCCGCACAGGCGGCGGCCCAGGCCGAGCAGGCCAGCGTCGCGCCGCAGAGCGAGGTGCAGGCACCGGCCAGCGCGGCTCAGGCTGAAGAAGATGCGCGTCAGGCCGCCGAGCAGCGCGCCAGCGCGGAACGCGAGGCCCAGGAGCAGGCCGAGAAGGCCCGTCAGGATGCTGCCGAACTCGAGCGTGCCCGCCGCGCCGTCGAGAAGGAAGTGGCCGAGATCAATCGCCTGATGACCCAGGCGCGCAAGCCCAAGCCCGCGCCGCCGCCGGCTCCGCCGGCGGAGCCGGCCAAAGCCGCCCAGGCGCCGACCACCTTGCGAACCACGCCGGGTGCGCGCACCGACGGTGCGCCGTCGCCGGCCGCGCCGGGCAGTCCTCGCAAGCATGTCAAGAGCGAGAAGCTCGCCTCCACCTGGTCCGAGGAAGCCAATCGCCGCCGCGGTATCAAGACGCGCGGTGACAGCACGGCCGGCAACGACCGCTGGCGTGGTGCGGGTGGTGGTGGTCGCGGCCGCCAGCGTGGCCGTGGCCGCGGTGGCGCAGACAAGAATTTCGCGTCATCACCGGCCGAGTTCATCGCCCGCGAGATCCATGTGCCCGAGACCATCACGGTCGCGGATCTGGCGCACAAAATGGCCGTCAAGGCGGCCGAACTCATCAAGCAGCTGATGAAGCTTGGCCAGATGGTCACGATCAATCAGGTGCTGGACCAGGAAACCGCGATGATCCTGGTCGAGGAAATGGGCCACAAGGCGCTGGCCGCCAAGCTCGATGATCCGGAAGCGTTTCTCGAGGATGAGGCCGTGGAGGAGCAGGGCGAGGCGATGCCGCGGCCGCCGGTGGTCACCGTCATGGGTCACGTCGATCACGGCAAGACATCGCTGCTCGATTACATCCGTCGTGCCAAGGTGGCCGCTGGCGAGGCCGGTGGGATCACCCAGCATATCGGTGCCTATCACGTGGAGACCGAAGGCGGCGTCGTCACCTTCCTGGATACGCCGGGTCACGAGGCCTTTACGGCCATGCGTGCTCGTGGTGCGCAGGCGACCGACATCGTCATCCTGGTGGTGGCTGCCGACGACGGCGTGATGCCGCAGACCAAAGAGGCGATCGCCCATGCGCGGGCGGCCAAGGTGCCCCTGATCGTTGCGCTGAACAAGATCGACAAGCCAGAGGCCAACCCCGAGCGGATCAAACAGGATCTGGTCGCCAACGATGTCATCCCCGAGGAATACGGTGGCGATGTCGCGGTGGTGCCGGTGTCGGCCAAGACAGGGCAGGGCATCGACGAGTTGCTCGAGCACGTCCTGCTGGTGGCCGAGGTGCTGGAGCTCACCGCACCGGACGAAGGCGCGGCCAAGGGTCTGGTGATCGAGGCGCGTCTGGACAAGGGCCGCGGCCCGGTCGCCACCGTGCTGGTGCAGTCCGGCCAGTTGCACAAGGGCGATGTGGTGCTTGCCGGCGCCTCTTTCGGTCGGGTGCGGGCGATGCTCGATGAAACGGGCAAGCAGGTGGCCAGCGCGGGTCCATCGATTCCGGTCGAGATCCAGGGCCTGGCCGAGGTGCCCAATGCCGGCGACGATGTCATCGTGCTGGGCGACGAACGCAAGGCTCGCGAGATCGCCTTGTTCCGCCAGGGCAAGTTCCGTGATGTCAAGCTGGCCAAGCAGCAGGCGGCCAAGCTCGAGAACATGTTCGAGCAGATGGCCGAGGGCGACACCCAGAGCCTGCAGCTGATCATCAAGGCCGATGTCCAGGGTTCGCAGGAGGCGCTCGCGCATGCATTGCTCAAGCTCTCGACCGACGAGGTCAAGGTGCAGGTCGTGCATCAGGCCGTGGGCGGGATCAACGAGTCCGACATCAACCTGGCTGCGGCCTCCGGTGCGGTGATCATCGGCTTCAATGTGCGTGCCGATCAGCAGGCCAGGCGGGCTGCCGAGGCCCAGGATGTCCAACTGCGCTATTACACGATCATTTACGACGCGGTCGATGACGTGAAGGCGGCCATGGGCGGCATGCTCTCGCCGGAAGAGCGCGAAGAGACACTCGGTCTGGTCGAGATCCGCCAGGTCTTCCGAGTCTCCAAGGTCGGCAATGTGGCCGGTTGTATGGTGCTCGAGGGCGTGGTTCGCCGTGGCTCCAAGGTGCGGCTGCTGCGTGACAACACCGTCATCTGGACAGGTGACCTCGAGACGCTGCGTCGCTTCAAGGACGATGTCCGCGAGGTGCGTGAGGGCTTCGAGTGCGGCCTGTCGCTGAAGAACTACGATGACATCAAGGAAGGCGATCAGCTCGAGGTGTTCGAGATCAAGGAGGTCGCGCGTACGCTTTGATGCGTGCGTCGCCAGGTGGCCCGGCCAACCCCGGGCCACCGACCGCCTGCCCATGTCATGAAACGTCAGCAAGCACCGTCGGGCCGCGCACAGCGCGTGGCCGAACAACTTCACCACGAAGTGGCGGAGATGATTCGCGGCGAGGTCAAGGATCCGCGCATCGGCCTGGTCACTGTGACCGGTGTCGATCTCACCCCCGACTACGCAGTGCTGACCGTGCACTTCTCGGTGATCCCCGACGATGAAGCCTCTGTGAGCCGCTCGCTGGCGGGATTGCGCGCGGCGGCGGGCTTTCTGCGCTCGCGCATCGGCCGGCGGGTGCGGATTCACACCACACCGGAGATCCGCTTCGCCCATGATGCGAGCACGGCGCATGGCATGGCGATGTCGCGCCTGATCGAGCAGGCGGTCTCGCAGCGCGCTGCCGACGACGAGACCCCGGTGGTGCCGCCCGACGACGAGCCTGACGACGACACGCGCGCGGCATCGGGGCAGAGGTCTGAGCCACGGTGAAGCGCCGCCTGCCCCGCAGGGCTCTGGATGGCGTGCTGTTGCTCGACAAACCGGTAGGCCCGAGTTCCAATGACGCATTGCAGCGCGTGCGCTGGCTGATGGCTGCCCGCAAGGCCGGTCATGGGGGCACGCTCGATCCGCAGGCCAGCGGGCTGCTGCCGGTGGGCTTTGGCGAGGCCACCAAGTTCATCAACATGATGCTCGAGGCCGACAAGACCTACGAGGCGGTGATCGAGCTCGGTGCCCGTTCCAGCACCGGCGACGCCGAGGGTGTGCTCGAAACGATCGATCCGGCGCGCGCCTGCACCCTGGCCGATGGCGAGATCCTGGCCGTGCTTGAACAGTTCGTCGGCGAGATCGACCAGCTTCCGCCGATGCATGCGGCGCTCAAGCACGAGGGGCGTCCGTTGTATGCGTATGCGCGCGCCGGGCAGGAGATCGAACGGCGCTCGCGGCGCGTGCGGATCCATCGGATCGACCTGCTCGAGCGTGCGGCCAAGCGGTTGCGGATCCGTGCCTGCGTGGCCAAGGGAACCTACATCCGCGTGCTTGCGCAGGACATTGGCGAGAAGCTGGGCACCGGTGGCTGGCTGGCCGGCTTGCGGCGCACCGCCGTCGGCCCGTTCGGCGTCGGCCAGGCCGTGACGCTAGCGTCACTTGCCGCGGAAGTCGGTCTTGATGCGGACGGGGCTCACCCGGCTATGGCACAGGCCGACTGGCACTGCCCGGCAGACCGGCGACTGCTCCCCGTGGAGGCCATGCTCGGTGAGTTGCCCCGGGTGGATCTGCGCAACGACCAGGCGCGCCAGTTTGCACATGGCCAGGCGCTGTACGAGCGCATCTGCGCACAACCGGGGGCATGTCGTGTTTATGGCCCCGATCGATTCATCGGGCTGGGGCGTTGCGACGACACCCGGCTGCATCCGGTGCGCCTGATCGCGTCATCGGCCCAATCCTGACGGGGTGGGGATGGTCATGCCGTCGCGGCACGCACCGTCACCCCGGTTTACTCGAGAACCACTATGAACCAACATCCGATCCGCAACCTGGCGATCATCGCCCACGTTGACCATGGCAAGACCACGCTGGTCGACGAGTTGCTTCGCCAGGCGGGAACATTCCGCAGCAATCAGCAACTGGTCGAGCGCGTGATGGACAGCAATGACCTCGAGCGCGAGCGCGGCATCACCATCCTGGCCAAGAATTGTGCGGTTCAGTATCGCGACACACGCATCAACATTGTCGATACCCCGGGTCACGCGGACTTCGGTGGCGAGGTCGAGCGCGCGTTGTCGATGGTCGACGGGGTGCTCTTGCTGGTCGATGCGGTCGATGGGCCGATGCCGCAGACCCGCTTCGTGACCCGCAAGGCGCTCGAGCTCGGACTGCGTCCGATCGTGGTGATCAACAAGGTCGACCGCCCTGGTGCGCGCCCGGACTGGGTGCTGAACGAGACCTTCGATCTGTTCTGCAACCTTGGCGCCAATGATGAGCAACTGGACTTCGCCACGATCTATGCGTCGGCGCTGCAGGGCTATGCGGTAGACGATCCGGTCAAGATCCCGGGCACCGATCAGGATCCGGCCGAACTCGGTCTGACCATGGCGCCGTTGTTCGACGCCATTCTCAAGCAGGTTCCCGCGCGCCGTGATGATCCCAAGGCGCCGCTGCAGATGCAGGTTTCAGCACTGGATTATTCGAGCTATGTCGGCCGGATCGCGATCGGCCGGATCGCGGCCGGCACCGTGTCTACGAATCAATCCGTGGTGCTGGCCGAGCCCGGTCCTGACGGCAAGCCCAGAACGATCAACGCCAAGATCGGCCAGGTTCTGCGTTTCACCGGGCTCGAACGCGCGGCCGTGCCCGAGGCCGGTGCCGGCGACATCGTCGCGCTGACCGGTCTGGGCGAGTTCAATATCGGCACCACGATCTGTGATCCGCAGGCCGTTCAGGCGCTGCCGATGCTGCATGTCGATGAGCCGACGATGACCATGCAGTTCCTGGTCAATGATTCCCCCATGGCCGGGCGCGACGGCAAGTTCGTCACCACGCGCCAGATTCGCGAGCGGCTCGAGCGCGAACTGCAGGCCAATGTGGCCTTGCGCGTGGAGTTCGGTGCGGACACGGATGCATTCACGGTGTGTGGTCGCGGCGAGCTTCACCTGACGATCCTGATCGAGAACATGCGCCGTGAGGGCTATGAGCTGGCGGTCTCGCGGCCGCGGCCGCGCCTCCGACGGGGTGACGGCGAGCGGCCCGAGCCCAAAGAAAACCAGACG
>JAWKYG010000022.1:0-101157 GCA_041396585.1 Burkholderiaceae bacterium
TCATGTCAATAAGCGGGCACGGATTGCCCTGGACTGGTCAGCGGGAAATTGTAGCGGGGTGTTTGATGTCGGATGACAGCCTTTTCGATTGGTTCGATGCAGAGAAGACCCAGGAACTGCTCGAGCAACGAAAGCGTACGGAAAACAAGCTGCTAGAGCAGGATCTCAGCGGGCGCCTGCGCTTGAATCGCAGCAGCGCCTATTCATTGATCGAACATCGCCCCTCGGCCGAAGAAATCGCCAGCGCGCCGGTACTCACGGCGGCCGATCAGGACTGGTTCGATTCGCTTCCCGAGCGACTACGCCCGATGGTGTTGCGGGTGCGATTCACGCGTGTCATGCGCCGGCTTTCGGTCAGCTGGATCGACATCGCCGCCACCAAGGAGGTCTTCGACGACCTGCTGATCGCCGACAGCAATAGTCGCGCCGGCTTCCCACCCGCTGCGCTCGAGGAAATCCACGCCCTGCGAGACTATTACTTCGAGGAACTTCACCCGAACGGCGAGGGTCGGCCGTTTCGCTGACATCTCTGCCGCTGCCCGCACTCGGGCGAGCGGGCCCCTGACCGGAGCGGGACGATCGACCGACTCAGAGCGCGCCTCGCCACTGCGATGCGCGCTCGATCATTTTCAGCAAGGCGTCACGATCGGCCGCGCCGATCGTCTCGCAAATGAGATCGATCGAGCCCTGCAGGCGCCGCATCGAGGCCAGCACCTGTTCACGATTGTCGATCAGGATGTCGGTCCAGAGGGGCGGTGCCGAGGCGCCGATCCGCGAGGTGTCCTTGAAGCCGGCGCCCGCCAGCTCCGACAGACGCGCCGCATGCGGGCCATTGGCCACCGCATGGCAGAGCGCAAAAACGAGCGCATGGGGCATGTGTGAGTATTCGGCGAACATCGCATCGTGCAGGCCGGGCTCGACCTGTGACACCCGGGCGCCAAAGCATTCCACCAGCGCCTGAACCGATTGCGCCTGCAAGAACTGGTCGGGCTGCACCGGCGAGAGCAGCCAGGCCTTGTCGCGAAACAACTCAGCGCGCGCCGCCGGCGGGCCGGACATCTCGCTGCCGGCAATCGGATGCCCCGGCACATAGCGCGCCCACTGCGCATCGGACAATGCCCGCCTGGCTGCCGCCACCGCACTGACCTTGGTGCTGCAGCAATCACTGACCCAGGCATGTGCAGGCAGCGCCCCGGCCACCTCGGCCAGTACCGGTGCCATGGCCGTGACCGGCACCGCGAGCATGACCGCATCGGCCTCACGAACCGCGGCGGAGACCGAGTCGCGGGCCTCGTCGATCAGGCCCAGCCGAAGCGCCTGTGCGCCGTGATCATCGACCGCATGGCCGATCACCCTGGCGGCGGCACCGCTGGCACGGGTGGCGGCAGCGATCGACCCGCCTATCAGGCCCAGGCCGATCACCGCCAACGTACCGATCACGGGCCGCGTCATCTGGCGGTGGCCGCCATGACCTTGTCTAGTGCCGCCAGGAAGCGCGCGTTTTCGTCGGCGAGGCCGACACTGACCCGGACCCAGCCCGGCAGGCCATAACCACCGATCGGACGCACGATCACGGCCTCATGCAGCAAGGCCTCGGTAACCGCACCGCCCTGGCCCACCTCGACCATGACGAAGTTCGCCGACGATGGCACATAGCGCAGACCGCGATCGGCAAACGCCTGCTGCAGACGATCGCGCTCGGCCAGATTCAATGCATAGCTGCGGCGCAGAAAGTCGGTGTCATCGAGCGCCGCGATCGCGGCCGCCTGGGCCAGCGAATTGGTATTGAACGGTTGGCGCACGCGATTCATGAAATCGGTCAGCTCGGCACTGGCCAGCGCGAATCCGAGCCGCAGGCCGGCCAGGCCATAGGCCTTGGAGAACGTCCGGCAGATGATCAGATTCGGGTGCTCGGCGAGCCAGGGCGTCGCGTCATATCGCTCATCGGGGCGAAGATATTCGTCGTAGGCCTGATCGAGCACCACCACCACGTCCGCGGGCACGCGTTCGAGGAAGGCCTTGATCTGCGCGCCCGGCACGAAGGTGCCGGTGGGGTTGTTCGGATTGGCAATGAAGACCAGCCGTGTGCCCTCGTCGACGGCGGCCGCCATCGCATCGAGGTCGTGGCCATAGTCGCGCGCCGGGACTTCGATACGGCGTGCGCCCTGGGCCTGGCTGGCCAGCATATAGACCGCGAACGCATGCTGGGCATAGACCACGCCATCGCCCGGCATCACGAATGTGCGCACCGCCAGATCCAGCAGATCGTTCGAGCCGTTGCCCAGGGTGATCTGGGCCGGGGCCACGCCGTATCTGGCCGCGATCGCGGCCTTGAGCTCGAAGCCGTTGGAGTCGGGGTAGCGTTCGATCTCGTCCATGGCCCGCACCATGGCGTCGCGCGCCTTGGCCGACATACCCAGCGGGTTTTCGTTCGAGGCGAGCTTGACGATACTGGCCTCATCGAGCCGGTACTCGCGGGCCAGTTCACTGATCGGCTTACCCGCCTGATAAGGCGCGATCTCTCGGATATAGGAAGGAACCCGAATACTGCTCATGCTTCACCGCTCCTGGGATAGGCTCCGACCTGCTTGAAGAACGTGGTATTGGCCCGGATCTCGACCAGCGCCGCTGCCACCTCGGGATCGTCGGCATGCCCGAGAAGATCAATATAGAAGAAGTACTCCCAACCCCGGCGCCGGGCCGGCCGGGACTCGAACCGCTTCATCGATACCGAGTGCCGGGCCAGAGGCTCGATCAGGTTGTGAACCGCGCCCGAGCGATCTGGCACGGACACGATCAATGAGGTCTGGTCATCGCCGGAAGGCCCGCAGACATAGCGGCCGATCACCAGAAAGCGGGTGCGGTTGTCCGGATTGTCCTGGATGCCGTGGCGAAGAATGCTCAGGCCATAGAGATCGGCCGCGGCCTCACCGGCGATCGCCGCCAGTGAGGCATCCTGCGATGCCATGCGCGCGCCCTCGGCATTGCTCGAGACCGCGCGCCGCTCGACATTGGGCAGATGAGCGTCCAGCCAGCGCCCACACTGGGCCAGCGACTGCGGGTGGGAACAGACCGCGGTGATCGCCCGGGTATCCGACTGCAGGCTCATCAGGCAGTGATGGATCGGCACCAATACCTCGCCCGAGACCGTGAGCTTGGTGTCGAGCAGCAGATCAAGTGTGCGACTGATCGCCCCTTCGGTGGAATTCTCCACCGGCACGACACCGAAATCCGCGGTTCCCGCCTCGGTGGCGCGAAACACCTCGTCGATGCTCGCACACGGAATCGCCTCGATGCCGCCGCCGAAGTGCCGCCCCACCGCCAGTTCCGAGTAGGTGCCGACGGGCCCGAGGTAAGCCACCCGCATGCGCCGCTCGAGTTCGCGACAGGCCGAGATCACCTCGCGCCAGATGCGCACCAGCGCCTCGCCAGGCAATGGGCCGTCGGAGCGCTCGCGCAGACGCGCGAAGATCGCGGCCTCGCGCTCGGGCCGGTAAACCGGGGAACCCGTGCGCTGTTTGACCTCGCCCACCTGCTCGGCGAGGCTGGCGCGCTTTTGCAGCAGGGCCAGGATCTCGCCATCGGTGGCGTCGATGGCCTGGCGCAAAGCCTGCAGCGCGTCGTCGTCCGTGGCCGATTGCGGCGTCTTGTCCGATGTCATCGCGGTCTCCTCGCGGGGGCTTGCGGGCGTGCAGTGGGCTCAGTGCGAGGCCGGGTCGTCGCCCTGCGGACCCGGTGCATCGGCGCCGGGCTCCGGGTCGGTCATCGCCGCGCCATCGGCCGGTGCCAGCGCGGTGGCCGCCCCACCGCCGTCGCCGCCCCCGCCCTCGTCGGCCTCGGCATCGACACCATCGGCATCGGTCTCGACCACCCGCTGCACGCCGGTCAGCCGGTTGCCCTTGTCGATCGCAATCAGGGTCACCCCCTGGGTGGCGCGGCTCATCTCGCGAACCTCATCGACCCGGGTGCGCACCAGGACGCCCCCCGAGGTGATCAGCATGATCTCATCACCGGGATCGACCAGCACCGCGGCCACCACCTTGCCGTTTCGCGCAGTCGTCTGGATCGCGATCATGCCCTTGGTGCCACGGCCATGACGCGTGTGCTCGGCGACCGGCGTGCGCTTGCCGAAGCCGTGCTCGGTGGCGGTGAGCACGCTCTGGCCCTCGCTTTCGGCCACCAGCATCGAGATCACGGACTGACCATCATCGAGATTCATCCCGCGAACGCCACGGGCATTTCGCCCCATCGGGCGGACGTCGCCCTCATGGAAACGCACCGCTTTACCAGCGTCCGAGAACAGCATCACATCATGCTCACCGTCGGTGACCGCGGCGCCGATGAGGTAGTCGCCATCGTCGAGACCGACCGCGATGATCCCGGCCTTGCGCGGATTGGAGAAATCTGACAACGGCGTCTTCTTGACCGTGCCCCGGCTGGTTGCCATGAACACGAAGTGGCCGTCGTCGAACTCACGCACCGGCAGGATCGTGGTGATCCGTTCGTCTTTCTCGAGCGGAAACAGATTGACGATCGGGCGGCCACGGGCATTGCGCGAGCCCTGGGGCACCTCCCAGACCTTGAGCCAGTAGACCCGCCCGCGACTGGAAAAGCACAGGATCATGTCGTGGGTGTTGGCCACGAAAAGGTGATCGACCCAGTCTTCGTCCTTGGTGGTCGTGGCGATCCGCCCGCGGCCGCCCCGGCGTTGTGCCGAGTACTCGGACAACGGCTGGCTCTTGATGTAACCCGTGTGCGAGAGCGTGACCACCATATCGGTGGGCTGGATCAGATCTTCCGTTTCCAGTTCGGTGGCGTTGAGCTCGATCTCGGAGCGGCGACCGTCGCCAAACTGATTGCGAATGTCGTTCAATTCATCGCGAATGATCGCGGTGACACGTTCCGGACGGGCAAGGATATCCAGCAGATCGGCGATGGCCTCGATGATCTCGCGGTATTCCTGAACGATCTTGTCCTGCTCGAGGCCGGTCAGACGCTGCAGGCGCATCTGCAGGATTTCCTGCGCCTGGATGTCGGAGAGCCGGTACTGCGAGCCCTCGAGACCGAAGTCGGCGCTCAGGCCTTCGGGGCGGAACGCGGCCAGGTCGCTGCCGGCGCGCTCGAGCATCGCACGCGCCTCACCGGCATCCCAGGTGCGCGACATCAGCGCCACCTTGGCGGCCGGCGGGTTCGGGCTCGCCTTGATGACCTCGATCATCTCATCGACATTGGCCACCGCCACCGCGAGCCCCTCGAGGATATGGCCCCGCTCGCGTGCCTTGCGCAGTTCGAACAAGGTTCTGCGGGTGACCACCTCGCGCCGATGCTCGAGGAAGAACTGCAGCACCTGCTTCAGATTCAACAGCCGTGGCTGGCCGTCGACCAGCGCCACCATATTGATACCGAAGGTGTCCTGCAGCTGGGTTGCCTTGTACAGGTTGTTGAGCACGATGTCGGGCGACTCGCCGCGCTTGAGCTCGATCACCACGCGCATGCCCGACTTGTCGGATTCGTCGCGGATGTCCGAGATGCCCTCGATGCGCTTTTCGTTGACCATTTCGGCCATGCGCTCGAGCAACACCCGCTTGTTCACCTGATACGGCAGCTCATCGACGATGATCGACGAGCGCGCACCGCGGTCGAGATCCTCGAAATGGGCCTTGGCACGCATCACCACACGACCGCGCCCGGTCCGGTAGCCCTCGCGCACGCCGGAGACCCCGTAGATCGTGGCTCCGGTGGGGAAGTCGGGCGCCGGCACGATCGCGATCAGCTCTTCGATGTCGGCCTCGGGCTTGTCCAACAAAAACAGCGACGCTTCGATCACCTCGCCGAGATTGTGCGGCGGGATATTGGTGGCCATCCCCACGGCGATGCCCGACGAACCGTTGATCAGCAGGTTCGGCACGCGCGCGGGCAGTACCGTGGGTTCCTGCTCCTTGGCATCGTAGTTGGGCTGGAAATCAACCGTCTCGCGATCGATGTCCTGGAGCATCTCGCCGGCGATCTTCTCGAGGCGGCACTCGGTGTAGCGCATGGCCGCGGCGTTATCGCCATCGATCGAGCCGAAATTGCCCTGGCCGTCCACCAGCGGGTAGCGCAGCGAGAAATCCTGCGCCATACGCACCAGCGTGTCGTAGATCGCGCTGTCGCCGTGCGGGTGAAACTTACCCATGACCTCACCGACCACGCGCGCGCACTTCACGTACGGCCGGTTCCAGTGATTGTTGGCCTCGTGCATCGCAAACAGGACACGCCGGTGCACCGGTTTCAGACCATCTCGCACATCGGGCAGCGCCCGCCCCACGATGACGCTCATGGCGTAGTCGAGATACGACCGGCGCATCTCTTCTTCGAGGCTGATGGGCAGGGTTTCCTTGGCGAACGATTCCATGAGGGTTGGTATCAGGCTCTTTCGTGTTGTGTTGCGCCGTGCCAGCCCCGGCAGCACCCATGCCACCGGCAGCGGCGCCCGAACAGGCAAAAACCGGCCGGATGTCTATGCGCGGCGAGGCCGGATACGCCCGCAGGGGGCGCATCGGCAACGGGCTGGGCGCGGGAAAGACGACTGGCCGGGGCTTTTTCGGGGGTCTAACCGAACGATTTTATCATCCTGTGCAATGTTGCCCTGAGCGGACGCTCCCCCGTTCAACCGCTCCCTAACAGGCTGTTGAATTCCCTCACGAGCCTGCTAAGCAGGGTCAAATACACCCAGAATCCAGGCCGAGCCCCATGTCCGAATCCGCCGAACTCCTCCTGCCCCGCTGGATCGCGACCGCCGAACCCGGCGAACCCGTGCTGACCGACCACGCACTGCTGATCGAAGGCGAGCACATCGCCGACATTGGCCCGGCCGCCAGCCTGCGGGAACGGCACCGGTCTGCCATACCAAGGAATCTGCCCGATACGCTGCTCTGCCCGGGCTTTGTCAATGCCCATACCCATGCCGCGATGAGCCTGATGCGGGGCTTCGCAGACGACTTGCCACTTCACGACTGGCTGCAAAAACGCATCTGGCCGGCCGAAGGCCGGTGCGTCTCGCCGGACTTCGTCTATGACGGCTCGGTGCTGGCCGGTTACGAGATGTTGCTCGGCGGCACGACGTGTTTCAACGATATGTACTTCTTTCCCGAACAGACCGCCCGCGCGGCAGTGTCGCTTGGCATGCGCGCCCAGGTCGGGATCATCGTGATCGACTTTCCTTCCCCGTATGGAACCGGCCCGGAAGACTATCTCCGCAAGGGTCTGGCATTGCGCGATGCAAACCGCGAGGAGCCCCTGCTCAGCTTCGCGCTGGCGCCCCATGCGCCCTACACCGTATCTGACGATGCGTTTCGATCCGTGACCACTCTGGCCGATGAGTTACAACTTCCGATTCATCTGCATATTCATGAAACAGCGTTCGAACTTGCAGAAGGCAGCCGGATCCACGGCCAGCGGCCACTGCGCGCCTCGACCGGCTCGGTGTCGTGGGCCCGGGCCTGATGGCGGTGCACGCGGTACACCTGAACGACGAGGAGATCCGCCTGCTCGCGCAGCGTGGCAGTTCGGTCGTCCACTGCCCGCATTCGAATCTCAAGCTCGGCAGCGGGATCGCCCCGGTGGGTGCGATGCTTGCGGCGGGGGTCAATGTCGCGATCGGCACCGATGGTTCGGCCAGCAACAACCGCCTTGATCTGCTTCAGGAAACTCGAACCGCCACTCTGCTGGCCAAGGGCGCCACCGCCGACGCCTCTGTGTTTCCGGCGCAGAGGGCCCTGCATGCGATGACCCTCGGTGGTGCACATGCGCTCGGCCTCGAACAGCGCATCGGTTCGCTGCGCACCGGCAAGCAGGCCGACCTGGTCGCCGTCGATCTTGGGGCCCCGGAAATGCAGCCGGTTTTCGATCCGATTTCCCAATTGATCTACACGGCCGATCGACGCTCGGTCAGCCATGTGTGGGTGGCCGGACAGCTCGTTGTCGAAGCACAACAACTGCGCGATCCGGCCGCGCGGCGCGCCGTGGCGGAAGTGGCCTCGCGTATCCCCCTATGGCAGAATGAAATTGGTGAATTCTTTCACTGACATTCTGTTCCGGATACGAGCCAAGCATTGGCGAGCGCCTTACAGAATCCGCTTTCCAAGAGGAGAAACATGAACAAACCGGCAAAACTGGCATCGCTGATCGCCGTTGCCGTTTTCGCTTCGGCGACGACGACAGCTGCGGTGGCGCAGACCGTGCCCAATGGGAACGCCAGCTACGCGGTAAATCCATTCGGACTGACTTGGACCAACCCGTTCGGCCTGTGCTGGCATACAGGCGGCTTCACGCCTGCTGAAGCTGTGAAAGGATGTGACGACGATCTGCTACCGAAAGAGGCTCCGGCCCCGGTAGCACCTCCGCCGCCGCCTCCTCCGCCCCCGCCCCCGCCGCCCCCGCCGCCTCCCCCGCCGCCGCCTCCCCCGGCGCCCACGGCCGAGAAGGTGACGTTCGCCGCGGATGCGTTCTTCGACTTCGACAAGGCCACGTTGAAAGACGGCGGCAAGCAGAATCTCGATGGCATCATCGAGAAACTGCGTGATGTCACGCTCGAAGTGATCATCGCGGTCGGCCACACCGACAGCACCGGCCCCGACGCGTACAACCAGCGCCTGTCGGTTCGCCGTGCCGAGTCGGTCAAGGGCTACCTGGTGAGCAAGGGCATCGAAGCCAATCGCGTGTACACCGAAGGCAAGGGCGAGAAACAGCCCATCGCCGACAATGCCACGCGTGACGGCCGTGCCCGCAACCGTCGTGTCGAGATCGAAGTGGTCGGTACCAAGCAGAGCAACTGATCGCTTTGCTGCCTGACGAAAAGCCCCGCCCCGGCGGGGCTTTCTCTTTGGGCCTCACAACACCTCGGGGCCGCTTCCTGCCCCCTGCGCGATGGCACAATCACGGCATGAATATGCAAGCCGCCGACGACCGCAGCACCCGCCCCGAAAACGTCGACCCCAACGAACTGGAGAAGTTCCAGGCACTGGCTGCGCGCTGGTGGGATCCGAACTCGGAGTTCAGGCCCCTGCACGAAATCAATCCGTTGCGCCTGGCGTGGATTCGCGAACGGGTGGAACTGGCCGGCAAGAAGGTGCTCGATGTCGGCTGTGGCGGCGGTATCCTGGCCGAGGCCATGGCCGTCGCCGGAGCATCGGTCACCGGGATCGATCTGGCGAACAAGTCCCTGCAGGTGGCCCGCCTGCATGGCTTGGAGACAGGGGTCAGGGTCGAGTATCGCCAGATATCCGCGGAGGCTCTGGCGGCGGAGAACCCTGGCAGCTACCAGGTGATCACCTGTCTCGAAATGCTCGAGCATGTGCCGGACCCGGCCAGTGTCGTGCAGGCCTGTACTCGGCTGCTGGCGCCGGGCGGCTGGGTGTTCTTCTCCACGATCAATCGCAATCCGAAGTCGTTTCTGTTCGCGATCATTGGTGCCGAATATCTGTTGCGGCTGCTACCGCGCGGCACGCACGAGTACGCGCGCTTTATCAAGCCCTCGGAACTGGCGGGCGCGGCGCGTGCCGCCGGCCTGCAGGCCGATGCGATGGTCGGCATGACCTATAACCCGATCAGCCGCGAATACCGGCTCGACAATCGCGATGTCGCCGTCAACTACCTGATGGCCTGGCGCAAGCCCGAATGAACCAAACCCACCCCTGCTCGACGATCAAGGCCGGCTGCGCGCCCGCCCGCATGCCGTGCTGTTCGACCTCGACGGCACGCTCGCCGATACCGCCCCCGATCTTTGCGCGCCGGCCAATGCGTTGCGTGCGGAGCGCGGCCTGACCGCGCTACCCGTGGAAGATCTCGGCCGCTTTGCTTCCTCGGGTGCGCGCGGCCTGCTGGCACGCGCGCTCGAGTTGCATCCCGGCGATGCCGACTACGAGGCCGTGAGGCTCGATTTCCTGGCACGCTATGAGGCCGCCCTCTGTGTGCACACCAAGGTGTTCGACGGCCTCGAGCCCGTGCTGCAGTCCCTCGAGACCGACGGCATCGCCTGGGGCGTGGTAAGCAACAAGATCGAACGCTTCGTGCGGCCGATCCTGCTGCAGCTCGGCCTGGCCGAGCGCAGCGCCTGCGCCGTCGGAGGCGACACCGCCGGCCAGGCCAAGCCGCACCCGGCGCCGCTATTGCATGCCACGAAAATGATCGGCGTCGATCCGGCGGCATGTGTCTATGTGGGCGATGATCTGCGCGACGTACAGGCCGGCAAGGCCGCCGGGATGATCACCGTCGCGGCCGCCTATGGCTATTGCGGCACCGACGATCCACCAAGCCGCTGGGGTGCCGATCTGATCGTGCACCACCCTGCCGAACTGGGCGCCTGGCTGGCCGGCGCAGCTCGCTGATATCTTGATACAGCCGGCTGCGCCGACAAAGATCGAACAGCTGTGAACAATGTCGCTGCATGCCCCCTGGGCAAATCCTAAGATGTCGTTCTGTCGCGCGAAACACTTTCCGTTGAACGCTGCGACAGACAGGCTGATCCGCTCAACGAAGCGGCCGCCGATGGCCTCGAACCCGGGGAGGGGTTCGGGGTGGAGTCCGGTGCTGATGGGCAAACCGGAACGGGAGGAATCAAGTCGGCACATGACCGACGACAAAGAAGTGCACCGCGGGCATGAACGGCCCGGTGTTGGCATGACGTTAAGTCCGATCCGAAAACGGTTCTCGTTCAGGATCAGTGAGCCTCCGCTCCAGCTCGGCGACGATCGGGCCCGGGTGGATGGGTTTCTTCTCCCCCCATGATTTCCCTGAGCGCGACACAGGCACGACGCCTGGCACTGTCTGCACAAGGCTTGTCACGTGCGCCCGCATGCTCGCCGTGGCCACGGCGTGATCTGAGTCATCTGCGCCAGACCATGGCCAGCCTGCAGTTGCTGCAACTCGACTCGGTGCCGATCGTGGCGCGCAGCCACTTGTTGCCACTCTATGCCCGGCTGGGTCCATACGACATCGGGCTGCTCGATCGCATCGCCTATCAGCGCGACGAATGGTTCGAAACCTGGGCACATGAAGCCTCGCTGGCACCGGTGGAACTCGAGCCCTGGCTGCGCTTCATGAAACGGCGTGCGGCCCAGGGACATACCTGGCGCAATCTGTGGCGGCTGGCGAATGAAGATCCGGCCTATATCGAACGTGTTCATGACGAGGTTGCCGCGCGCGGGCCGCTCGGTGCCAGCGAGCTGACCGATGCGCGCCCGGCGAGCGGTGGCGATTGGTGGGGCACCCGCTCGCAGGGCGCGCTGGCTCTGGACTGGTTGTTTCGGATCGGCCGGCTAGGTGTTCGCCGACGCGGCAACTTCGAGAAGGTGTTCGATCTGCCCGAGCGTATCCTGCCGGCCGAGATTCTTGCCGCGCCCACACCAGACGAATCCGACTCGGTTCGCGAACTGTTGCGCCGCTCGGCCAGGGCGCTTGGCGTGGCCAGCGCGAACGACCTGATCGACTACTTCCGGCTGCCGCCGACGCTCGCCCGGCCCAGACTGGCCGAACTGGTCGAGGCCGGTGATCTGCTGCCGTGCGAGGTTCGCGGCTGGAAATGCCCGGCCTACCTCGCGGTGGGTGCCAAGCCGCCGTCGCGGGCCCGTGCATGCACCCTGCTCTCGCCATTCGACCCCATCGTCTGGAACCGGGATCGGGCCAGCCGGCTGTTCGGCTTCGACTACAGGATCGAGATCTACACGCCCGCGGACAAGCGTCGTTATGGCTACTACGTGCTGCCTTTCCTGCTCGGCGATCGGCTGGTGGCACGTCTGGATCTCAAAATGATCGCGCCACCCGGCGCCTGCAGGTACTGGCCAGTCATCTCGAACCCGGCCACGATGCGCACGAAGTCGCCGAGGCACTGGCGGGTGAACTGCGGAGGCTTGCCCATTTCCTGGCGGCCGGCGCCGTGGAGATCATGCGTCGCGGCACCCTGGCGGTGCCTCTACGGCAGGCCTGCGCCGACTGAGCCGACCCCTGTCTGAAGCCCGCACCGTGAAGCCATCTGCGAGGCAAGCGTCCTGCGAGACACCGATTCATTCAGGTAACGCACCATGATCCGGCTTCGGGCGACCGGCTTTTTGCGTGTCTGCCAAAGCAGCGTAGATCGGTCCAGCCCTGGCTCGTCATGTCGGCTGAATTGACGAGATCAGGCTGATTCGGATGTTTCGGAACAGATGGTCATCCGCGGCCAAGCGCGCACACCCGCACATCTTCGGTTCCGCTTTTCAGCCATAAGGCTGAGGTCTCCGACCCGGCCAGCCAGCGGCGCGACGAATTCGCTCTGGTCGCGATTGTTGCAGCGCGTAACATCCGCCAGGTTGTGCCTTGGGCCAATCGAACAACGAACCAGGAATCGGCCCCGATCGTGCACAGCTCGAAAAAGACCATCCGCAAGGGAGAGAACATGATGAATTCGAACGTCGCCCATCATGGGCGCTGGCTGGCCATTGCGGCCGTGTGCGTCGGAATGGCGGCTTGCGGAGGCGGATCGGGTTCATCGACGGCCACCGGATCGAGCAGCGCAACGTCAAGCGGCGCCGGCACCGCGACAAGCACCGGCTCGACCCCGGTCGCCAGCAGCACGAAAGGGGTATTCACCGGCTATACCCCTTCCGGCACCGACAACATCGGCGGCGATGGCGGCGGCGGCGGTACCGGCGGAGACGGTGGTGGTGATGGCGGCTTCGGTGTCGGTGGTTCGCTGGGTCGGATCCAGGGCGCGACCGTGATCGTCACGCTGGCGGACGGCACTGAACTCGGGCGCGCGGCGGTCGATGCGCAAGGCATGGTGACCGTCAAACCGGGCACTGACTACACCGGCCCCCTGCTGGTTGAAATGCGCGGCAGTGACGGCGCGGCCTACTACGATGAAGCCCGTCAGAGCAATCTGCCTTACACCGAGCCGGACAGTCTGCGCATGGCTCTGTCCAAGCCCTCTTCCGGCCTGGTGGTCGTCACGCCGCTGACCAATGCCGCGGTCCGCCTGCTGGAGACGCAGGTTGGCAGCAGCGCGCTTTTGAGTAGCGATGCCGCGATCACCTCGGCGAACCAGACGGTGGTCGATCAGATCAACAGCGTGCTGCCCGACAAGCTGAAGATCGCCAGCATCATCGGGCCGGCAACCTTGGTAGACAGCACGACGCCTGCGAACTCGCTTGGCACCACCGCGGCCGACCTCTATGCCCGTGCCCTGGCCGCGCTTGCCGAGGCCACGAATCTATTCAATCCAGGGATTGCGAAACCCGCGGCGGCCTTTTCCGAGTCATTCGGCAACGACATGACCGATGGCATCGTGAACGGCGTCGACGCCGCCAACGAGCCCATCGGAGGCGATGCCGGCCTTGGCTATGACGTAGGCACCCTGGCCAGCAACCTGCAGACCGGTGCCGCGATTGCCGACCAACGCTACTCGACGCCGGCAGTTGCCGTGACACCGGCGCCAACGGCTGCCATCTGTCCGGCAACCTATGACCAAGGCGGTCGCCCAGCAGATTCCGGCCACGTTCTCGAGCCTGCTCACCATCGCGCCGGCGGCCGGATCCACGACCCCGACCGTCTTCAAGTGCGATTACGTCACGAGCGCCGGCGCCTCACTGATCGGCTTCGAGATCCAGACCGGCGGGTATGACGCCACCACACTCGCAAGCGTGTGCGGCGCTCCGGGCGAGGTGTCCGTCATCAATGCGCAGTTCGATGCCAGCCGTGATTTCCCGTTCGTGCTCAGCACCCGGCGCCAGATAGTGGTCACCGCGGGCTTCCCGAATACCCTGGATGTAGTCACCGGCGTCTTGCAGGCCGCGGTGGCGCAGGGGGTTGGCACGCCCTGCCCGTAAGCCGGCCACGCGGGGTCATCGCGTTCGGCGGCCGGGTCACTGCGAGTGACCCGGCCGCCGTTAGCCGGCGCATTTCACCACCGCTCATCGAGGGGCTTGACCCACGCGGGTCGCGCCCATATATACTGGTCGATCCTGAGTGCAGTTCGCTCACACCACGAACATGGGGCCGACCTGGTTTCGACGTGGGTCGCGAAGCGATACAGGGCATGCCGAGGCGCCTTTTCCTCGTTAATCCATTGGCAAATCAATAAACGCCAACGACGAGCGTTTCGCTCTGGCCGCTTAAGGCCTAAGCCGTTGCACCGGTTCGCCGATGGGCCGGGTGGGGTCAAACCCACTGCAATGTCATCCACATCGGCTAGCGTAGCGTCGGGTTACTTGGCGGGACCGCGAAACTTTAGGTAACTGGTGGGTGTCCGGCCTGTCGGGCGGCTAAGTCACCCACGAGATCCAAATAGTCCGACTAAGCATGTAGAACTGATCGTAGAGGGCTTGCGGACGCGGGTTCGATTCCCGCCGGCTCCACCAATAATGAAACCCCAACCGTTCTCGGTTGGGGTTTTTTCTTGCCCGATCGCGCCGGTTCCCGCGTGTTCTTGGGGGTTCCTGCGGAAGCCTGCGGACTTCGCCAGCCGCCCGAATTGGCCGTTCCCTGCCACATTCCACTCTCTCCTGGCCATTCCTCGCTCCGACCTCGCTCCCTGGAACTGGCCCGAAGTCCGCAAAGGCCATAAGTCAGCGCCATACAGATCAAAGAGTTACGCGCGGACGAATCAATCGGTTGGATTGCAGCATCGGGTGGCAGAGGAAACAAGTTCGCGCAGACGATCCGTCTGCATCAGCGCTTACAGCAGTGTCTTTCCCTTGGAACCTACCACACAAGGTGTCAACTATACCGTAGAGTGTCAACCCGCCGTCAACTGGAGAGTGCCATGGGCCAAAAAATGAAGAACGCACCGGTGTACTTCACCATTGCCCAAGTCCGGCACAACCCCGTCCTTCGGCTCGGCTCCTACGCACCCGACATCCAGGATCGCATGCGGAAAGCAGGCTACCCCGACTTCAAGAAGGGAATCGCCATGGCATTTACGCTTGGGCCCCAATTGGGAGACGCCCCACAGCCGCAGCCCCCAGTCGTTGAACAAGTCGAGCGGCTGATGTTTTTTAGTACTGACAGCACTAGGGGATTCATCGTCGAGCAGAACGCCCTATCGTTTCACACGACAGAGTATGAAACGTTTGAATCCCTTGCTGACGAATTCATGCGGGGGTTGGCCATCGTTCACGAATGCGTCACGTTGGCCCACTCCGAGCGGATTGGTCTACGGTACCTCGACGCAGTCGTTCCTCCTGGTGGTGAGACAGGGCTCGCTGAGTACGTGGCGCCTGGCGTGCTCGGGCTGAGCAGCCGTTTACCGGAAGATGTCACGGTTTCTCACTCGTTTGCCGAAACACATATCCAAACAGCTAAGTGCGCCGTTCTCGCACGAACGATCATCCAATCTGGGCCGCTAGGATTTCCAATGGATCTTCAACCCATTGGAGTGAAGGTTGCCGATCGATTCCGCGAGATCAATGGCGTTCATGCCATCGTTGATACCGATGCTTCAATCGAAGGCCGGCACCCTTTCAATCTGGAACTCATAAAATCTCAGCTGCAAGTGTTGCGTGATGGTGTCGGCATTGCATTTGACGCAACTGTTACGCCGATCGCGGTCTCAGCGTGGAATAGCTAAAAACGCCAAGGAGATAACCATGTACGCAGCCTATCAGTCCAATGGGCCAGCAAGACCCATAGCCCGAACTGCCGCGTTTACGAAAGAAGATGATCTTCTTCTGGACATGGCGCGACAGAATAATCTTCGTGGGCGCATCTTGACCTATTGCGTCGCTGGTACGTTTGGATTGCTGTCGCCGAACTATTTGCACGCTAGCGCGGCCACTGCAAATTGGGACATCAATCAGATCGAGATCAGCGGACAGAGCGAGAACTCGGAAGGCGCCATCAGTGAATCTGCTCGAGACATCGCACACATTCGTGCGGTCACGAAGATCTCAGTTTCCGAGCTTTCCAGGGTATTTGGCGTATCGCGACAAGCAGTACATGAGTGGATTAAGGGAGGCACTCTTTCGCCGCGAAACGCACAACGTCTTTCAGAGCTGGCACGAGCGACTGACGTATTCCTTGAAGCTGAGATCGATGCATCCCCTCAAGTTTTCCGCAGAAAGATTGCTGGTGGCCAGTCCATTTTGGACGCCGTCAGAGAAAACGGAAATGTCGTGGAGTTGGCAAAAACGCTCGCCACCACTCTGGTCAGGGAATCCCAGCAACGCCAGCGCCTCGCTGCACGCCTAGCGGAAAGATCTGCGACTCCCGGTACTTCCACGGAATTTGGTTCTCCTCACCTTGATGAAGATGCGTGAGGGGCCAGTGCATGGCAGACAACGATCGGCAGTTTTCATGGCGCCAAGGCAATGTCGCAACTCTTGAAGCAGCGAAGGCGCTCAATCTGCTGGCACCCGAATGTGATGATCAGTACGTCGCTGTGGTCGCTTCCCACGACTGCGACCTATCAGCATCGCGGGACAAGGAACCATGCGTTGAGGTCGTGGTCGGCAAACGCATTGACAAGCTTGGCGGAGATTCATTCGGCAAAACTGCCAGGCGCCTGCACATCGAATATCAGTCAGAGGCCGGACCCGTAGCAATCGAACTATTGGCAACGAGTAAGCGGCCAATAGCAAAGCATGAACTATTTACCACTCACCCCCGCCAAGACATATGGCTTGATGGCCAGGGTATCGGAATACTTCAGCGGTGGCTTGCGTCTCGTTATCACCGCGCCGCGTTTCCAGAAGCTTTTGAGGACCGCCTGCGTAGTGCCAACCTACCAGGAAAACGAACCTTTCTGAAACGCATAGAGGGCATCCTGGCAGACGGTGGTGATCACATACGCGCACTGCTTTTCGATCTTGATGAAGGTAAAGACGTTGAGCGCGATGGGCCGGACGACGTCTATCAGCTTGGGATTGTCGTGCTCTATGACAGCCTTCGAGACGAGCCAGCTGCTGCACAAGTCGCAGGCAAGGCAGCTGAAGCGCTGGAAGAGCTTTTCGAGGCAGCCTTTCACCCCAAGGACTCAGGATGGAAAAACATCTGCCTCATGTATTGCGACCCAATTTCGGACAGTGCCATTACCGTCGCTCAACGTGAGATGCTGAAGCAATGGCGCCTGGAGCATATGAGCCTTTGACCTGCCCAGATTTTTCGGACCAATAGTTTCTGAGAAGATGGCTCTTCATCCGAGAGGAAGAGCCCATGAGAAAGAGCCGATTCACCGAGGAACAGATGGTTGCCATCCTTCGCGAAGCGGACAAGACCTCGGTTGCGCAGGCAGCCAAGGCCCACAAAGTCAGCGAGGCCTCGATCTACAGCTGGCGCAAGCATTTCGATGGCATGCAACCCGATGATGTTCGCCGACTGAAGAATCTGGAGAGCGAGAACGCGAGGCTGAAGAAGTTGCTGGCCGAGCGTGACCTTGAAATCGAGCTGATGAAGGAAGTCAATGCGCGAAATGTATGGTCCGCCCCGTGATTGCAAGGATTCTTCGCTGACGACGTTAACAGTTTGCTCAAATGTATCCGGCCTCTCGCGAGTGGGCTGCTGTTGCAACCAGGCCATGATGAAATCCGCGCGCTTCGTTCCTAATAAGCTTGGTTCGGGCTCAGGACCCGCTTTCGACGGCCAGGCGTATGCGTCCGGCGAACCCATCTTGAAGCGTATCGCGATGGTGTCGATGATGGTGTCCACTTGCGGGAGGTGGACACGTGGACACTATCGAGATGGCAGCGGTGCCGGCGCGATCGAAGCGTCGCCGGCATAGTGCCGAGTTCAAGGCCAGGGTCGTCGCCGAGTGTCTGCGCCCGGGAGTGTCACTTGCGGCGATCGCGCTGCGCAACGGTTTGAACGCGAACCTGCTGCGGCGCTGGGTGAACAAGGCCGAAGGTTCGATCGGTAGCGACGATGGTTCAGCCCGATTCGTGCCGGTGACGGTTGATCGCGGTTCGTCGGCCAAGCCCATAGTGGCGAACTCGCCAGCGAGCGAGATCCGCATCGAGATCGAGCGGGCTGGTACGCGGGTGGCGGTGAGTTGGCCGATGCAGGATGCGTCGAGCTGCTCGGCCTGGGTTCGAGAGCTGCTCGGGTGATCCGCATCGACGCCTTGTGGCTGTGCGCCGCACCGACGGACATGCGTGCTGGCGCCGAGACATTGCTGGGCGCGTTGCTGGCAGGCGGCATGGCGAGTTTGCAGTAGGCGTACTACAAGAAGCACATGTAGGCCGGGCACCGTGGCGTGCGCGAGGGGCCCGGCCGGTTTCAGAAGTGCCAGAAGCTCGGCGCCTCCGGCTCCGGCGCATCGAGGATCGGGTCGCTTCGTCGCTCGAGCGGATCGAGCCAGTCCGCCTTGGCCTTGGCCCACTCGATCCACTGCTGCTTCGCGGGCGTGAGCTCATCGTCGTGGCGTACTCGATCCTCGACGGCGGCGATGAACTCGCGCAACCGGTTCGCGCGCTGCAGCCGGCTCGCGTCGCGGAACAGGGCGCGCAGCTGGCGACGTTCCTCGTTGCGCGCGCGTACCTGCGCTTCGTATCGGGCGCGCGCTTCCTCGTAGGTCCGCCGGCGGCGCTCCTCTTCCTCCTCCTTCGCGCGTTTCCCTTCGGCCAGGCCGACGATGGCGGCGACGATGCCGCTCAGCCGCGAGTCGATGAGGCTGCGTTCCGTGTCGTTCCACTTCCGTGACGGCCACGATCCCACCGTGAGCGTCAGCCGTCCGGTGGGGTGCCAATCGAACTGCGGGATGCTCGGATACTCTCCCCGGGCACCCACGCGAAAGGGGTCGTAGTACCGGTCGCGCGCCCGCACCTCCGCGCGTGTCGGCGTGTGGCTGGTTCGCGTCACCTGCTCGACGATCGAGATCGTCAACGTCGTGCCGCCGCCGACCAGCAGGGTCTCCCCGTTCTTCTCGTCCACCCGCGCCGTGAAGCCGCTGGGCTCGAGCGACTTGAGCAGCGTGTCCATCAGCAGAAGGGCGCGGTCGAGGGTGTTCCTCGTGACCTGCAGGTCGAGCACTTCCTTCGGCGCGCTTCGCACGCCCGCCGGGTGATCCCAGCCGTCGCGCCGCTTCAGGCGCGCCGCAGTGGCCCGTACGAGCGGGTGCGGGTCGACGAGCTCGGCGGGGACGCTGACGGTCGACCGGCTCTCGCGGGTCTGCTGGAGGGCATCACGGACGCGCGCGTGCATGGCCGCCTCCTGTTCGGACAGCGGTATCGGTCCGGCGAGATCGCGCGCGCCGGCGGGTAGGGCGGGCAGCGGCACCTTGCGGGTGGGGCGACCGGCCTTGACCTTCGCCCAGTAGCCCCGCGGCGGCACCGGAATGCCGAGCTTCTTGCAGATCTTGACCAGGCCCACGTCGGACAGGCCGTAGCGGGGGGCGACGACCGTGACCGCGTCGGTCCAGACCTCTTCGTACAGCGCCTCCCGGCTGACGGGGGTGCCTCGGCGTCTCATCGCGTGTCTCCCGGTTCGGGCCGGAGCCGCTTGGGGACGGCGGCTCCTGTTGGTTCGAAGATTTGCTGTTCAGTAAATATTGCTATAAGGCCGAATATTCGGTAGAGTGCGCATATTTACTGCACAGCAAACCTAGGCGGTGACCATGCTTCATGCGCAGGCGAGCGAACGGGAGCTGATCGATCAGTTCCTCGCCGCACTTCGGTCGCTGCCTGAAGTGCAGGCCGAACTCGAACGCGTCGGCTCGCCGGAGCTCGACGCCCAGCTTGCGCTCCACGTCGCCGGTAAGCCCGTCCACGCGCTCGTCGAGTTGAGGAAGGCCGTCTATCCGCGCGACGTTCGTCAGCTCGTCTGGCGGATCAGGGACGTTGCCCGCCAGCAACCCGCCGGCGAGAGCGGCAGCGAGGCGCTGCCGGTGCTGATCGCCGAGTCCATCTCGCCGGGGGCGAAGGAGCTGCTTCGAGCCGAGCGGGTCGGGTACTACGACAGTGGGGGCAGCCTCTACCTGCCGGCCCGGGGAGCCTACCTCTACGTCGATCGACCGCCGCCCAAGTCGTTGTCCCGCTCGATGCGCTCGCTGTTCACGGGGCGGCGCGCGCAGGTCCTGCACGGCCTGTTGGTTCGCCACCAGGACTGGTTCGGCGTGAAGGACCTGGCCGAGCAGACGCTGGTCTCGCCCGCCACGGCGTCCCAGGTGCTCACCGAGATGGAGCGCTTCGACTGGCTGGAGTCGCGCGGGCAGGGCCCCAGCAAGCAGAGGCACCTTCGGGAACCCGCGGCGCTGCTGGATGCCTGGGCGAAGCAGCTGAGCTCGATCCGGCCCCCGGCGCTGCGACGCTACTTCGTGCCCGCGATGAAGCCCGACGGCCTCATTGAGCGCCTCGGCCAGGTTTGCGAGGCGCATAGCGTCGACTACGCCGTCAGCTTCGAGGCCGCTGCGCAGCGCTACGCGCCGTTCCTGTCGGCGGTATCGCAGGTTCGGTGCCGACTGCTGGCGGGGTCGGGGGGCGATGCCGCGATCGCGGACCTGGGCGCACGCGTCGTCAGCGAGGGCGCGAATCTCGCCGTCATCGAAGCGAAGTCGGCCGGTGACCTGCTCTTTCGCGAGCGGGTCGGCGGGGTCTGGCTGGCCAGCCCGGTCCAGGTGTACCTCGACCTCCTGCGTGGCGAGGGTCGAGCGAAGGAGATGGCCGAACACCTGCGCCGAGAGAGGATCGGCATCTGATGGCCAAGCCCGCAACCTTCGACGGTTACAGCGACCAGTACACGCTCGACTGCGAGCGGGTGTTGGTGACGCTGCTGCGGGGCCTGGGGCCGTGGAAGGACTCGGTCTACCTGGTTGGCGGCCTCACGCCGAGGTATCTGGTTCCCGCGCGCCCGCCGGTCGTGCCTGCTCACGCCGGGACCCTGGACGTCGACATCGTCATCGACCTGCAGATCCTGGCCGACACCGAGGCATACCACACGCTCGAAGAGAACCTCCGGCGCATGGGGTTCGAGAGGGCCGAGAACGAGCAGGGAGTCAAGCTCTCCTGGCGCTGGCACACCCGCACCGAGCATGGCGCGCTGATGGTGCTGGAGCTGCTGGCCGACGCGCCGCAGATCGCCGGAGGCCGGGTGCAACCGCTGCCGACGGAAGGCACGATCTCGGCGCTCAACATCCCGCACTCGTCGATCGTCTTCGACCTGTACCAGGTCGCCGAGATCCGCGCCGAGTTGCTCGGCGAAAGCGGGATGGCGACCGAGCGCGTGAACCACGCCGACATCGTCAGCTTCACGTGCCTGAAGGCATTCGCGTTCGACCAGCGCTTCGAACGCAAGGACGCCCACGACTTGATCTACTGCATCGAGCACGCGCCGGACGGGCCAGACGCCGTAGTAGCGGCCTTTGGCCGGGCGCTTGCGGGCAAGCACGCGGCCGTCGTTCGAGAGGCGCTGGACATCCTTCGGCGACGCTTCGCCGACGACGGAGCCACCGAGGGCTATCGCAAGGACGGGCCGGTCTCGGTGGTCAAGTTCGAGCTGGGGGAGGGTGATGAGGCGGAGCAGCGCGAGGCGAGGGTGTTGCGGCAGCGCCAGGCCAGCGACGTGATCGATCGACTCCTTGCTGGAATCGGGTAGCTGGCCATGCCGTTCGATCGCCCGTCCATGCGACATCCCTGCATTCCAGCTCATCCCGAGCCGAAGTTCTTCCGGCCTGGGACGCGTCGCGACGCCACCGGCTTGATCGGCCGCGCTGACGGCGTGGCTCATCAGGTGAGCTCACCGAACCACAGCATTCAGGCCGACTACGCCGCGGCTGCGGGAAAGTCTGAATGTCGATGCATCAGATCCTGGGAATGTCGCCGCCGCGATCGCCGCTGTCCTTCAACGCGAGTTGCCACAACTTGGTCAGGACTGGTGGCAGTCGAACGTCGTCGACCGACTCTCGATTCAGCAGCAGCGCCTGGTCAACGAGCGGCGCGTGGATTCGCTGTCTGGACTGGATCTCGCCGGCTTACTGAGGGTGTTCGATCAGAACTGGAACCCCCTTGGTTATCGGCTGAACCTCGATCAGCAGGGGCGCAACTGGCTGAAGGAAGCGCAGGGGATCCGGAACCGGTGGGCTCACTTGCCGCCCGGCGGACTGCGTTCCGAGGACGCCTACCGAGACATCGACACGCTCTACCGACTACTTGGCGTGCTGGGCGCGGACCAAGCGACCTTGGATCGGGCGCAGGCGGAGCGTGGGCGTGTGCTGGAGGAGCTTGCGCCTCGGCCCAAGGACAAGGAAGTCGATCTCCAGACGGGGCAGCCTCAGGGTGGCATTTCCAAAGGCACTGTCGTTCGCCTGAGGGCGCGCCCCGACATCACGGGGGCGGTGCTCGATGTCCTTCCGGGCGATCCCGAAGCGCGCTACACCGTCTTCCATGGCGGCGAGGTCGCGACCTACTACGAGTCGCAGGTCGAGCCGATCGTCCTGAGGCCGGTACGCAAGAGCGTGGAACCGGACGCATTGCACGCCGCGCTGACGGCCACTCAGCTCCGGCACCCGAGCACGAAGCACCTGTATTCGCTGTACGCATCTCGGATCAACTTCGTCCCCTATCAGTTCAGGCCCGTGCTGAAGCTCATTCAGGCGGATCGTCCTCGATTGCTGATTGCAGACGAGGTCGGTGTTGGCAAGACCATCGAGGCGGGCCTCATCCTGAAAGAGCTGCAAGCTCGGCGCGAGCTCAAGTCGGTGCTGGTCATCTGCCCCAAGCCGCTGGTTGCCGAACGCAAGTGGATGGAAGAGCTGAAGCGTTTCGACGAGCAGTTCACGCACATCGATGGCGATGCCTTGCGCTACTGCATCGAAGAGACCCATCTCGACGGCGTCTGGCCGCAGCAGTACTCACGATCGATCGTCCCCTATTCGCTGTTCGACGAAGCCCTCCTGCTCGGGAAGCAGGGCAAGGGTCGCAGGGTAAAGGGACTCCTGGACCTCGATCCGCCGCCCGCCTTCGATCTCGTCATCGTCGACGAAGCACACCACATCCGAAACACCGACACCTGGGCCTACAGGACGGTCAGGTACTTCTGCGACAACGCGGAGGCTGTGGTCCTGTTGTCTGCGACGCCGATCCAGCTGGGCGACAACGACTTGTTCTACCTGCTTCAACTCGTTCGTCCGGACTTGCTCCCGAGTCGGCGGGACTTCGATCACATGGCGGAGCCCAATCCGCATATCAACGCGGCGATCGAGGTCGCACGCAATGCGGGCCCGGGATGGATGACCGTCGCACGCGAGCACCTCGCTCTCGCCCTTCGGACGGGCTGGGGCTCATCGGTGCTGTCAGCCGACCCACGCGTTCAGCCAATCCTCGACTCCCTGGATCAGCAAGAGCTCCGAACAGAAGACCGCCTTAAGGTCGTGCGGGAACTGGAGGCGCTCTACACCTTTGCGCCGATCATCAACCGGACACGTCGGCGCGACATCGGCAGTTTCACGACTCGCAAGCCTGAGACGGTCTCCGTCGACTTCACGGAAGAGCAGGAGAAGCTGCATCGCGGCGTGCTCGACCTGGTCGCAAGGATCCTTGCCCATCGTCACGGCGATCGGAACCTGCAGTTCATGATGACGACGATCCGAAGGCAAGTCGCGAGCTGCGTGTTCGGCTTGGCGCCTTACCTGGAGACCATTCTGTCGGGGCAGATCTCCAGGCTCGAGCTGAGCGAGTCGGACAGCGACGATGACTTGCAGGCCATGACCGAGGCGTTCGCGGAGTTCCGCGCAGACGTCGACGCGCTCGTTCGCTTGGCCAAGAACTTGAGCTCGGATGACCCCAAGTTTTCGGCGTTCGCCAAAGTTGTCCGGGACAAGCAAGCCTTGGCGAACAACAAGCTCCTCGTGTTCAGCACCTTCCGCCATACCCTGTCGTATCTGGTGGAGAAGCTGCAAGGGGAGAGCATCCGCATCGGTCTGATACACGGCGATGTTCCGGAAGAAGAGCGGCGAGAGCTGCGCAACCGATTCAGCCGCCCGAAGGACGATCCTCGGGCGATAGACCTGCTGCTGTCTTCGGAAGTGGGCTGCGAGGGACTCGATTACCAGTTCTGCGATGGCATCGTCAACTACGACTTGCCGTGGAATCCGATGCGCGTGGAGCAACGCATAGGTCGTATCGATCGCTATGGCCAGCGAAGCGAAACCGTGGCGATCTTCAACTTCATTACGCCTGGGACGGTCGATGCCGAGATCTATGAACGGTGTCTTCTGCGAATCGGCGTGTTCCGGCAGGCACTGGGCGGAAGCGAGGAGATCCTTGGCAATCTGACGCGGGAGATCCGCGGAATCGCCGAGAACCTTCAACTGACATTGGAGGAGCAGGCGCGTCGGCTTCAGCAGCTCGCCGACAACGAGATCCGCGTGGTGCAGGAGCAAATGCTCCTGGAAGAGCAGCAGGCCACGCTGTTCGGACTCTCGGTGCCCAAGCAAGATGAGGAGCTGATCAAGAGCGCATCGAGCTTCTGGCTGACGCCACCCAGGATTCGCAACCTCATCGAGCGCTACTTCTCGGCACTTGAAGGAGGGCGCTCGTACAAGCTACAGGGTCGCCAGCCCATGGTGAGCGTTCAGCTCAATCAGGAGATGCGCAACAGGCTGATCGACGACTTCAAGGCGGTATCGCAGTTCGGCGCCGTGGATCGTTCCTGGGAGCGCTGGCTCAAGGGAAGCGATCCGTATCTCAGAGTCACCTTTGACCCAGCCACGGCCGACGAAGATCGGTCGGCGACGTTCGTTACCCCCACACATCCGCTGGCGAGGCAGGCGGCCAAGTCTCTAGACCCCTCCGCAACGCTCTCGTGTTCGGTGTCGGCCAAATCGTCCACTGTCGCACCTGGCCGCTATCCGTTCGCGATCTACCGCTGGAAGATCCTGGGCGTGACGGAGTCCTTCGCCTTCCAGCCTGTCTGCGAAAGCGAAGAACATGCAAAGGCGCTTCTGGGACTCCTCGAAGATGCGGTCGCCACTCAAGATACCTCGGCGATGACCGCTGCCGAAGAGGAACGTCTGGAAGCCATCCACTATCGCGTCTGGATGAGTAGCCGCGGCGAGCACATCGAATCGGTAACTCGGTCCGCCGAGGTGCGGCTCGCATCCCTCAAGGCATCTCACCAGGCGCGTGTGGCGCTGCTCGAAGAACAGCGCGATCAGGCCACTGACGCTCGCATCAGGCGAATGAAGGAGGGACAGCTCGAAGCGGCCAATCGGGACTATGAGCGGCGACGTTCCGACCTGGAGCGCGTGGCCGGGCAGGCAGAGATCGTGGCCGAAGCGGCGGTGTTGGGTGTGCTGTACGTCGAAAACTAGCGGGCCAGGCATGCCGACCGACTACCGCGCAATCAGCGCCTACAACGAGGAGATGCTCGGGAAAGATCGGGCCTCCCGGATGTCTCAAGTCTCGATGTACGCGGACACCGCGCACTTCGTCTTTGAGATCCTGCAGAACGCTGACGACGCCGGTGCCACTGAGGTCGTGTTCGAGGTGTCAGACGACCGGCTCGTCATCGAACACAACGGCAACCCGTTCACTAGCGATGACGTGAAGGCCATTAGCTACTTCGGGAAGGGCAAGACCGACATAACGAAGATCGGACACTTCGGTCTGGGGTTCAAGTCCGTCTTTGCCTACACGGCATCTCCACGGATTCACTCGGGCAACGAGAGCTTTGAGATCACGGATCTGTACACGCTCCGGGCCGTGCCGTTGCCCGCGGACCTCGAGCGAAACAGGACCCGCTTCGTGCTGCCCTTCGACCATGAGACGAGTCGGCCTGCCTACATCGAAGCGGGACGCCTGAAGAAGGGCACCACCGCCAGAAAGGAGATTGCCGCCAAACTGGCCAAGCTCGGTCCGGAAACCCTGCTGTTCACCCGCAACCTTGCTGAAATCCGGTGGGAGGCCGATGGAAGGCCCGGACACTATCTGCGGGAAGAGAGGCCGCTGGCCGGCGGAGGTAGGGAGCTGTTCATCGTCACCGCAGACGGTGAGGAGAGTTGCTTTCTGGTCTTCGAGCAGCCTGTACATACCGGTGGCAGTGAAACGTCGCCAACGGGCCGCCTCGTACAGATCGCCTACAGGTTGACCAAACGGCTGTCGGATGAAGGGGCGATCAGTCCAGTGGTCGGTGCGAAGCTTTTCGTCTTCTTCCAGACCGACAAGGAGACCCACACCGGACTCATCTTCCAAGCTCCGTACCGCACTACACCTGCCCGAGACAACGTTCCCGAAGATGACGATTTCAATCGGCAACTGGTCCAGCAGAGCGCTGATCTTCTCGTCGAATCGGTTCAGCAGCTCAAGAAGCTGAAGCTCCTTTCGCTCGAAGCTCTCTCCGCTCTCCCTTTGGATTTCGAGCGGTTCGCGGAAGGGTCGTTCTTCTATCCCGTGCATGCCGCAGTCAGGGATGCCCTGCAGCGCCTGCCCTTATTGCCTACGTCAACGGGCGGATTCGTTTCCGCTCGCCAGGCGAAGATGGCCCGTGGTGCTGAGCTGACAAAGGTCTTTGATACCGAGCAACTGGAGACTTTGTTCGGTATCGAAGGCGTCCGATGGTTGAACCCGGCCTTGACGAGCGCCAGGTATCCGGCGCTGTATCAGTTGCTCGTCGGGAGGCGACGTTCCCAACCCGGGTACTTTCAAAAGGCTGAGTGGGCATCGGAGCCCTTGGCCGTCGACATGGAAGTGTCTGCCGAGAACATGGCGTCCCGATTGACTGCCGGCTTCTTGAAAGCGCAGAGCGATGAGTGGCTGATGCGCTTCATGAGCTACGTCGCAAAGTCGAGCATCTATGCGTTCCATAGCATCCCGATCGTTCGGCTCGAGAGCGGGGAACAGGTTGTCCCGAAGGGTAAGGACGGCCAGCCGAACGCGTACTTGCCTCCGCAAGACGGTTCTGTCGAGCTAAACGGCCTCCCGATGGTCAAGGCGTCCCTGCTGACCAAGCAGTACGTCGTCGACTTCCTGCAAGACGACTTGGATCTCGGCCCTCCCGACCTCGCGGACTTCGCCCTGACCAGGATCCTTCCGAAGTACCGAAAGGCCGAGAAGGAAGTCAGCGTCGCCCGTTGGAAGAAGGACTTCCGAATCGTCGTCTCCGGGCTCGCCACCGACTCCTACGAGAAGAAGCAGCGGCTTCTTGATGCCATAAGGACCACGGCGTTTCTCATCGGGGTCCTTTCGAGCAACAGGAACGATCTGAAGCTCGTCAAGCCTTCTCAACTCTACTTGAGCTCTCCCGAGGTCGATGAGTATTTTGCGGGTGACGAGACGTTCTACATCACCCCATCCGATTTCTATGAGCAAGGTGATCCTGAAGCACTGGTCTCCATGGGAGTCGCGAGGACGCCCCGCGTTGCCCGCCGCACCAAGGACTATCGCGGGCATGTATCGATCACGAGCTGGCATGGTTGGCACAAGCGCGGACTTGATGGCTTCGATCCGGAGTGGGCGATCGAAGGCCTTGCCGGCGCGCTCCAGAACCCAACCCCGGTTCGCAGCAAGCTGATATGGCGGCTTCTTCTCGCGGACTCGAGCTGCATCCGCGGCGTGGTCGAGTCTTCAACTCGACAGTCGTTCGAAAACCCGAAGCGTGAGGAAGTCATCTCGGCCACGGGGCGGCTCTTGATGGAAACCCCTTGGCTACTTGCTGACCGCGGCGCCTTCGTCAGGCCGGGCGATATCGCCCTCGACGAGTTGCCGCCTGGGTTCGAGAAGGCGTCGACGGAGGCGCGTGCCCTTGCCGAGAAGCTCGGCATGAAGAAGTCCGAGGAGCAGGAGGCGATCGCCGTCCTCGCGCGTGGTGACGCGAGGAAGCGGAAGATCGCCGAATATCTGATGAACGCCTCCGATGACGTGATGGAGAAGTTCGAGAAGCTCATACCCAAGCAGCGGGAGTTGCCGGAGTTCAAGAGCTTCAAGGAAGGCATCCAGAGTCTGCATCGCGTCGCAGTCGGCAACCCTAGCGAGGGGCGCGGAGGAGCAGAGCCGGTGTCGAATCCGGAGCGCTATCGCAGGACTACCGAGGACGCAGTGCGTGAGGCCGTGACGACTCACCGGACAAGCCCGAGGATCGTTACCTTCTCGGTCGCACGCGATTTGTCGTCGAACAAGCTCGCGCGGGAGTTCCTCGAACAGGAGTATCAGGGACGTTGCCAGGTTACGGGTCAGACGTTCCCAAAGCGCACAGGTGGAAATTACTTCGAAGCTCTCAGCCTGGTAGGGCGCCTCGATGCCGAGCACTTGAACGATCCCGGCAACATGCTCTGCCTCTGCGCGGATGTGGCGGCGCAGTTCATGTACGCCGAGTTCGCATGGCTCGATAGCGTCGAGGAGAAGATCCTGGGCTTCAAGGCAGAGAAGGAGGGTGGCACCGAGGAGATGCGCAAGATTTCGGCAAGAGTGGCGGGTAAGGCGCTCACCATCACGTGGTCGGAGCGACATTTCCTCCGCCTGTGTGCACTCTGGAGTGCCGCGTGAACTGGGCGCGGTCTGCTTTTGATATGCCGTACCGGGCCAATCCACTTTCCTGCGCCGACGCGTGCATGCCATGCGGGAACTGCTTCCGATCGTTCCGTGGCGGCCCCGTAGCTGCAGATTAGGAGGACTGACCCTTGCCTCACTTTCAGACTCGCCATCTCTCGATCCGTGTTCCGTGGCATGACGCCGGGTGGCCGGGGACGGTCTGTGACGCACCCCAGGTCAACGGGTCCTGTTCCAAGCTGACGCGGATCGCTGAGTTCAGCCGACAGAGGCAGGAGAGTCAGCGTCATATGAGCGACGTGATCGATCGACTCCAGGCGGGCTTCGGCTAGGGGCCGAGGCGACGAGATGCTCATCACCTTCGGATTACGACTAGACGGAGAACATGGCTGGCGCCCAGCCAATCGGCTGGGGAGGCCGGTGTTCGGCCCGCTCGCACTGCTGAACCTGCTCGAGACCCGTCTCGGCTTGCTGCGCGCCGACCGCGCTCACGCTCAGCGCGTCACGCAGTACCGCGAATGTCTCAAGCAACACGACACGCCGGATCGCTTCTACCACGCGTCGTTTGGCATCGAGCCGATCGGTACTTCCGCGTCGCTGCTGTCGTGGCGCGATACCTGGCATCTGCACGGCTGGAACGGCCAGTCGCCGCCGGCGGCCGGTGTCCGGATGACCGACATGGCCGCCGTCGAGTCCGCCGCGCGCGAACTTCTGTTCCCGTCGATCGGCGAGCGCCTGGCCCGCGTAGCCGAGTTTCTCGACCGACAGCAGCCGAGAATCGAGAGCATCGAGCTCGTCGACCCACTGTCGGCGTTTCCCAAGCGTTGGCGGGAGGTGCTCGCGAAGCTGCCGGTCCGTTCGGTCAGGGCGTACGGTCCGTCGGCAGACCCGACCACGGTGTTGGGCAGGCTCCAGATCGCGCTCAAGGCTGCGCACGAAGGCGAGAAGCCTGAAGGGAAGATCGCCTGGTTGGACGACGGCAGTCTTCGCGTCGTGCGTGCGGAGACGGGCCTCGTCGCCGCGCGCTGCGTCGCCGACGATCTCGCAGCGCCGCAGGAGAGAATCGCGATCATCGCCGAGCAGAGCCGTTCGCTGCTCGACGCCACGCTCGATGGCTCCGATGTGGCCCGGCAGGGCTTCCTGGACGCGAGTCCGCTCGCACCTGCGCTTCAAGTTCTGCCTCTGGCGCTCGCCACGGTCTGGGAGCCGCTCGACGTCTACGCGCTGCTCCAGTTCCTCTCGCACCCGATCGGGCCGGTGCCCGGCTATGCCCGGCGACGGCTGGCCGAGGTGGTGGCTCAGTTCCCCGGCGTCGGCGGCCCCCGATGGCGGGAGGCGGTCGAGGAGATCGTGCGTCGCCAGCCGGAGCGTGCCGACGATCTCCGTCGGGCGCTGGCGTTTTGGGTCGAGCACACGCGCTTCGACCCCAAGCAGGGTGCGCCGACTTCTGCGCTGCTCGAAAGAACCCGGGCGATTCGCGACTACTTCGGCGCGCGGCTCGCGGATCAGGACGCCAATCGCAGCGCAGCTGCTGCAACGGGTCTCGCACAGGCCGCCGCGGTGACCGCGGCCCTCGAGGCGCTCGCAGCGCAGGGCGAGGCCTCGGTCGCCCCGGTGGAGCTCGAGGCGCTTGTGGCGCAGTGCACGGCGCGAGGTGCGCCCAACTTCGCGATGCACGCGCAGGTCGGTTGCGCACCGGCAGCTACGGATCCGGGGGCGCTGCTGGAGCCCTTCGACCGGGTGATCTGGTGGCAGATGGGTGCGCCGTCGTTGCCGGGTCACTACCCCTGGAGTGCGAGCGAGATGGCGTCGCTGTCCCGTGCGGGCGTGGAACTCCCGCCGCTCGAAGAGCTACTGAAGCGGCGCGGTGAGGAGTGGCTCAGGCCCGTCTTGCACGCACGGCGGCAACTCGTGCTCGTGCTTCCTCCGCACGGGGAGGAGATGCACCCGCTGTGGCAAGAGATCCAGTGGTTCGTCGATGGCGTACGGCCCGAGCCTTTGGAGAGTCTCCTGACCGGCCGCGCCGGCAACGAACTGCCGGCGGTCGAGCACGCGGCGCTGCCGGCCCGCAGGCGTTGGTGGCACTTGGCGGCGCAAGCGACGATTCCGCCGCGCACCCGCGAGTCCTATTCCAGCCTCAGTGCGTTCCTGAATGCGCCCCATCAGTGGGTTCTGAAGTACGCGGCTCGGCTCAATCCGTCCAACCTCCTCGCTGTCGCCGATGCGAACTTGCTCTACGGAAACCTCGCCCATCGGTTGATCGATCGGTTCTTTCGGACGAGCGGTGCGCTCGCGCTTCGCGGCGAAGCATTGAGGGCCTGGTTCTCGCGCGAGTTCGAGACGGTCGTGGCCGAGGAGGGCGCGGTTCTCCTGATGCCAGGTCGACGCGGAGACTACGAACGGCTTCGCTCCTCCCTGGAGCGCGCCATCGCGGAGTTCCAGCGGCAGTTCGCGGCCGCGAGCATCGATGCCGTCGAGCCCGAGCGCGCGCTCGCCGGGAACTTCACCGGCGGCGAGCTCGAGGGCGTCGCCGATCTCGTCGTGCGCAACCGGTCCGGCCAGCACGCGATCGTCGACATGAAGTGGTCCGGCGGCAACTACCACCAGGAACGGCTCGCAAAGAATCGCCATCTGCAGCTCGCGGTGTATGCGGAGCTGCTTCGGCAGGAGACGGGAGCGTGGCCGCAGGTCTCCTACTTCATCCTCGAAGCAGCGCGCCTCATCGCGCCGGACACGGGGTTCTTTCCGGAGGCGCGGGCGGTCCAGCAAGGCGGCCCGGGATCCACGGCGGTGCTGTGGGATCGATTCGTCGAAGCCTGGAACTGGCGCCGCTCCCAGATCGATGCGGGCTTGATCGAAGTTGCGGCCCGGGGCATCGAACCCACCGCCGAATCGGTGGGGCCGGCCGAGGCGCTCGAACCGGAAGAGCTGCGGGAGGAATACGACGACTACCGGTGGCTGACGGGCTGGGAGGGCTGAGCGATGACCGCCAACCTCAGGTTCGTCAGCGCGGGGGCGGGAAGCGGCAAGACCTACCGCCTCACGCAGATCCTGCACGAGAAGCTCAGCTCGGGACAGGCCAGGCCCGGCGGGGTGATCGCGACCACCTTCACGCGCAAGGCCGCGACCGAGTTTCGCGAGCGGGTCAGAACGGCGCTGATCGAGAAGGGCGAGTTCGCACTGGCCAATTCGATCGGACAGGCGCGCATCGGCACGGTGAACAGCGTCTGCGGCGGGTATCTCGAGCGCTTTGCGTTCGAGGCGGGCCTCGCCACGGAGCAGCGCGTGCTGGAGGAGGCGCAGTCGGGCGCACTCGTGAGGGAGGCCATCGACAGGGTCTCCGACAGCGCCTCCGCGCAGGAACTGGTCGAGCTCGCGCGGCGCCTCGGCATCGAGAGCTGGGAAGACGCGCTCAAGTCGATCATCGACCAGGCTCGCGCGAACGACATCGCGCACACGCGTCTCGCCGCGTTCGGGGAACGCAACGCGAGAGAGCTTCTCGCCCACTTCCCCGCGCCGGCGACGGACGACCTCGACGCACTGCTCATGAGTGCGATCGAGGCCGCCGTACCCGAGCTCGAGAAGCGCGCCACCGGCAAGAAGAACACGGCCGACTTCATCGCGCTTGCGCGCGAAGCGCTGCGTTTGGTGCGCGGTGGAACCGCCACTTGGTCCGACTGGGTCAAGCTCTCCAAGAGCGCGCCGGAGGCGGGCCTGAGGACGGTCGCGCAGCCCGCGACGGACATCGCCGGTCGCTTCCCGGTGCACCCGCGCCTGCGCCAGGACATCGAGCGCTACCTTGCGGCGATCTTCGCGCTGGGCGCGAGGGCGCTGGATGCCTACGCCCAGAGAAAGCGCGAGCTGGGCGTCATCGACTTCGTGGACCAGGAGCACCTCTTTCTCCGTCTGCTGGACAAACCCGCAGTCGTCGAGGCTCTCTCGGAGGAACTCGATCTCCTTCTCGTGGACGAGTTCCAGGACACGAGCCCCATCCAGCTCGAACTCTTCGTGCGCCTGTCGCGCATTGCCCGCGAGAGCGTGTGGGTCGGCGACGTGAAACAGGCCATCTACGGTTTCAGGGGCAGCGACGCCGAGCTCATGAAGGCGGTGCTCGCCGAGCTTCCGGCGATGGGCGGGACGAAGGAGGTGCTCGGCCAGTCGCGGCGTTCTCGGCCTGGCCTGGTTCGACTGGTCAACGGCGCTTTCGGCGACGCGTTTGCGCCCGGGCTCTCGCGCCAGGAGGTGGAACTGGCGCCCGTCCGCAAAGAGCTGGTCGCCGACGCGGCACTCGCGAACTGGGTGCTCTACGGTAAAAACGTGACGGAGCGGGCTGCCGCACTCGCCGAAGGCGTCAAAGCTCTCGTCGCTTCAGGCTATCGCGTCGTCGACCCGTCGAGCGGCAACCCCCGACCCGCTCACTTCGGGGACATCGCGGTGTTGTGCAAGACCAACGCGGGCGTCCAGACGGTGGCGGAGGCCCTACGCATCGCGTCGGTGCCATGGGCCACGCAGCAGTCCGGGCTCCTCTCCACACCCGAGGCCGTCCTTGCGGTCGCGTGCCTGCGTCGATTCAACGACCCGCGCGACACCCTGGCGAGCGCGGAGATCGTTTCGCTGGCCGACTGCGAGGAGCCCGAGTCCTGGCTCGCGGACCGCCTGCGCTACCTCGAAGCCGGGGGCGACAGCGCGCAGTGGCGGGACGGCACCGCGGGCGGTCACCCGCTGCTCGCGCGCATTGCGAAGCTGCGAGAGCAGGCGCCGCTGCTCTCGCCCTACGCCGCGATGGAGCTCGTCGTCGTCCAGTGCGATCTCGCCGGCCGCGTGCTGCGCTGGCGGCGCAACGAACTCGTCGCCCAGGTGCGCTTGGCGAACCTCCAGGCTCTCCTCGGCCTCGCTAGGACGTACGAAGACGCGTGCCTTGCTCGGCGCGAGCCGGGTACGGTTTCCGGCCTGATTCTCTGGCTCGGCGAGCAGGCCGGTGCCCAACAGGACATGCTCGCGCAACCGCCCGTCGATGCGGTCAAGATCATGACGCACCACGCGGCCAAGGGACTGGAGTGGCCGATCGTCGTCCTGCTGGACCTGGAGAAGGACATCCAGGACCGCATCTGGTCGGTCGGCGCGCGGTCCGAGGGACGTCTCGACATCGCCGCCCCGCTCAAGGACCGGTGGATCCGATACTGGCCGTGGCCGTTCGGCCCCCAGAAGAAGGTCGACATCGCCGACACCATTGGCCAGTCGGCGGAGGGAACTCGCCTGCGTGCGGAGGCGATCGAAGAGGCCAAGCGCCTCCTGTACGTGAGCGCGACACGGGCACGCGACTGCCTGGTCCTGGCGTTCCCCGCCAAGCGAGGCGCGTGCGAGTGGCTCGGGTCGCTGAATGCGCCGTGGCTGGCGCCGGACGTCGCGGACGACGCGGTGTCTCTCCCCGATGGTTCGCGCGTCTCGTGCGACTTCCGCAGCGTCGACGCGTCGGCCGCGCTCTCTGTCGCGGTCGAACCCGATGCGCCGCTCCATTGGTTCCGTGGCACCGAATCGCGCACCGAGCGGCTGCCAGCGACCTTGGTTGCCTCGGCCACCCAGGCCCGGGCTTGCAGGATCACGGATTCCGCATCGATCGGCGATCGCATCCCGCTCTCGGCGGGAATCGACATGACCGCTCTCGGCGACGCGATCCACGCCTGCATCGCGACGGCGTTCACCGATCCGAGCGTGCCCTTCGACGAGCCCCGGGCAGCGCGCATCCTCGGCGGTTTCGGACTTGCGGGCGCACTCGAACCGTCCGCACTGGTTCGACAGATCGCGGCATTGGATGCGTGGATCTCCGCGCGCTGGCCGGACTGCAGGCGCCATGCCGAGATACCCATCGAGTCGATTCTTCCCAGCGGGCAGGTCATGCACGGCCGCATCGATCTCCTCCTGGAGACGAAGACTGGCTGGGTGCTTCTCGATCACAAGGCAAATCCGGCGCCGCGGGATCGATGGGATCAGGTTGCCCAGGAGCACGGCGGGCAACTGTCCGTCTACGCGGATGCCCTCGTGCGTGCCACGGGGCGTTCCGTCGCGGAGGCGTGGATCGTCCTGCCCGTCGGAGCCGGCGCGATCCAGGTGACGGCGAGCGAGCTATGAGCGGCAGACCATCTCATCGGCGAGAGTCCAGGGCGACGCCAAGCACGGAGCGGCGCCCAGCGGTGGGGAGGCGGCCGTGAGGCACGACGCGGTGACGTGGCTGGACTTCCGCGCGGACGATCTCGCGCGAGCGCGCGACTTCATCCGATCCCTTCAGGAAGAAGGCGTCATCGACGAGCTCGGGTTCCTCGCTCTTCTGGGACGGTTCTCCGACCTGCTGCATCCGGCGACGACCACCCTGATGCGGTCTGCCCGATATTTCTACTTTATCGCCGGCATCTATCGGTCGCTCGAGCGCGAAGGGGTTCGTGCGAGCCAGATTCCTCATCTGTCTCGGCAACGGCAGGACGAGCTGAGGGACGTCCTCTCGGATACGGAGACGGTAGGCGTCATCGGTCGGGACGCAGGCATCAACCTGAGGCAGTTCCCATCGCAGATCTACTGGAGCGGGCTGAAGAAACTCGGGATGTTCACGTCGAATCTCTCCGAAAGCGCCTATCAGGAGCAGTTCGACGACATCAGGCGCAGCCGCCGCGGGTATCAGGACGACGACAAGACGCCGCAAGGGCCGGAGGGCGTGCGGTTCTGGTCCGACGATCTGCCGCCGGCAGGTTTTCTAGATTCGGATGGCCGGATACGGCCAGGCGCAACCTTCGAGCTCACCAGGGCGGAAGCCTCGGACCTGCACAAGAGGTTTACGTCGCGTTTCTCCGAGTCGCTCCTGTCGCACATGCTCAAACATCGACTCATCGGCATCGACTGGCCTTGGGAGTGCCCGAAGCTCCCCGAGAGTCTCGCCGTCTGGGCCTGGCACGCCAGGAACATGAGCCTCCTCGTCCGAGGCGCCACGCTGCAGTACTACTCCCTGCTGATGGAGGAGCGCGACAAGCTGAGGATCGAGGAGGACACGGACCTCGTGGCTCCCATCTTCGACGAGTGGTGGATCGCGGCCAAAGAGCCTTTGAAGAAGTGGCGCACGAGCGAGTTCGTGACGGTCCCGACCGTCGCCTCGGCATTGCGTCTCGGCAACCGAGGCGATCGCTGGTTCATCGACGGCTGGCTTGAGCGCTGTGTCGCGGCGTCGACCGCCGAAGCACTGCTGCGCGACGAGAAGGCCAGGCATCTGATCCCAGAGCGAGAGCGACGCGTCAAGCCGGCGAAAGCGCGGCTCAAGTACGAGAAGCACCTGAGGCAGTGGAAGCCCGATCGGGTCGGCGAAGGGATCTACCAGTTCGGCTACCGACACAGCATCGGGTCCCGCTTCGTTTCCGAGATCCTCGACGGCATGGAGCGCGGCCAGTGAGCGTTCTCGACGTTACTCGCCAGCGCAGTGCGTTCACCGACGCACTGCGTCCCCCGCCTGGATTCGTGCTCGGCGCGTGCATCGGCACGACCTTCAGCCTGGACTTCGAGCTCTTCACCGCCGTGCTCCTGGCATTCGTCGGGGCCGACGTGGAGGAACCCCTGAACAACGCGCCTGCAGTGCTGACGTCGGTGGCGAGGCTGAGGTCTCGCCTTAGAGTCTTCGTGAACGGGGGAAGCCTTCACCCGCCGGCGACGACGAACCGGCTCTACGCGCTCTACGACCGAATACTCCGGCCGAAGGCGGTGGACGGGGGCGCATTCCACCCCAAGGTCTGGGTCCTGCGTTTCGATCCGGTGGCCCGCCCCGAGCGGCATAGCGTCGAGCCCGTTTATCGGTTGCTGACGGCGAGCAGGAACGTGACGGATTCCGGTTGCTGGGAGCTCGGTGCAGTGTTCGAAGGGTCGCGGCGAACCGGCACACGGAAGTTCGGATCGGACGTCGCCGCCTTCTGCCGGAAAGTGGCGGCTTCCCGCGATCTCCCCAAGGCTTTGTGGAAGCTGATCGAGGAGCTGAAGTACGTCCAGTTCGTGGCACCTCGGGAGGCGGCGCAGGGCCTGAGATTCGACTGGCAGTGGCCTGGCGATCGCGTGCTCATCAACCGGCTGCCGCGGACCATGTCGCGCGTCCTTCTGATATCGCCGTTCCTGCGCGCGGATTTGCTCAAGCGTCTGTGCGATCGGACCGACGAACTGACGCTCGTCAGCACCCAGGACGAACTAGATCAACTCTCCGACGAGACTCACCAGTGCCTGGCGAACGCCCGGGTCTTTGTGGTCTCCGCCGAAGCCGACGAAGAGGCGCCGTCGCTGGACCTTCACGCCAAGCTGCTGGCCTGGGAGTCCGAGGGCGTCAGCGAGACCCTGATCGGGTCGGCGAACGCAACGGGTCCAGGCTGGGGGTGCGGTCCGAACGTCAACTGCGAGGCGATGGTGTCGCTCAACCCCGGCCTTGGCATCGATGCGGTTGTGAAGGCCTTCGTCGCGCCTGCCAAGGACCAGCTGCAACCGTGGATCGACAGGTACGTCCGCCAGACCGCGGTCGCCGACCCCGAGCGGGAGGCGGCCAAGCGCCTGGAGCACTTCAAACGTCTCCTGCGCGCGGACCAGATTCGCGGCGAGTACGACCCGGTGAAGAAGACCCTTCGGCTGCTCGCGCCGTCCTCGGCCGGCGAGCAGACGTGGCCGGCGGACATGCGCGCGGAGATCGTGCCACTCCTCCAGCGAGATCAGTCGGCACGCGCGGACTACCGGCTCGTTTACGGTCCGGGGGCGGCCTTCCAAGGGATCGAGCTCGAGGACGTCGCGGCTTTCGCCTACGTCGTGGTCTGGAGCGAGCACCACCGGGACGTCGAACTCGCGTTTGTCGTGCAGTTCGAGCTGAACCTCGGAGCACTGGAGGCGGATGAACGGGACAAGGCCGTGAACGCCCGCCTTCTCGAGGGAGTCGACGCGCGCAGCCTGCTGTTAGACGTGCTGGCGGGCTTGCCCGGCGGGACATCGCGGCCGACAGGCGGGGGACAGTCCGGGGTCTGGCAGGCGGGCGATCCGCTGCTGAGGCGAGCGACGATCGAAAGAATCCTCGAGGCGTGCACGGCGGACCCGAGCCGTATCCACGAGGTCGAGGCCGTCTTGGCGGCGTGCGGCGACGCATCCAACATGAGCACGTTCCGCGAGTTCTGGGCGGTGTTCCGCGAATCGCTCGAAGAGGAAGGTGCCGGTGTCTAGTCTCGAGCTCGCCGAGTTTCAGCGCGCCGCGGTCGAGACGATCTGCGAGCGTTTGAAGAACGCAGGCGGATCGCGTCGATTTCTTCTCGCCGACGAAGTCGGGCTGGGCAAGACCGTCGTCGCGCGCGGCGTGATCGACGAACTCTTGCGGCGCCGGCGGGGCCGAGAGCTGGTGGTGGTGTACTTGTGTTCGAACACCGAGATCGCCGACCAGAACCGAACGAAGCTTGCGCCGAACGCCCCACCGTCGCTGCGAAGGATCACCCAGCTCGCGTGGAGCACCAAAGCCGGCGACAACCTTCAGCTCTATTCATTCACTCCCGGCACGTCGCTGTCCGAGGGCACCGGATTGGCCTGGGAGCGGCAGCTGCTGCTGTTCCTGGTTCACCGCGTCCTCCGGCAGGACATCCGGAAGGGTAAGTGGCGGGAGTATTTCCGATGCGGCGCCGGAGAAGAGCGCTGGAAGGCGGCCACGAAGTTCGCCGTCCTGCGGCTGGAGTTCAATCGCAAGCTCCGCCCCGGGCTGCAGCAGAGGATCGCCGAGGAGTGGAGAAAGCCGATCGAGGTCGACGGTGCGACGCTCGTGCTGTCCGAAGTCCTGCGCGGCGAGGTCGACCAGTTCAAGCCGACCGATGCCGGAAGCCGGAGGCGCCGGAACCTGATCGTCGGGATGCTTCGCAGCGCCGCGCAGCGCGTTCTCCTCGACGACCTACAGCCTCACCTCGTCATTCTCGATGAGGTCCAGCGGTTCCGGGAAGTGATCGAGGAGGCGACCAGCCGCAGGTCCATCGCGGCGCGTCTCTTCGACAGGCGTCCCGGTGTCCTCATTCTGTCGGCGACGCCCTACCGCATGCTTGCCCTGGACCATGAAGGGCAGGGGCACTACGACGAGTTCCTGGACACGGTGCGTTTCCTGTTTGCAGACCAGGGCAAGCAGGAGGTTGCCCGCCTGCGGAGCGATCTGAAGGCGTTTCGCGATCGCCTCGAACTCGGGGCCTTCCTTCGGGGGCACGATCACGAGCTGCTGGCGCTTCGAGCGCGCATCGAGCAGCGCCTCCGCAAGGTGATCTGCCGGACGGAGCGCAACGCGTACATACACGACCCGACGAAGGGCGTACAGGAAGTGCGGCCGACGGGGAACGTGTTCGCCGTGCCTCAGAAGGAAGAGGTCGTCGACTACATCCGACTGCGAAGGTTTCTCCTGGACAAGGTCGACACCTCCCAGCACATCACGGAGTACTGGAAGTCGTGTCCCGCGCCTTTCACGTTCATGGACGCGCAGTACGCGCCGATGGCGGCGGCGAAGCGCAAGAAGGCCGTAGTTCCGGCGGGCGTCATCGAGCAAGCGTCGAAACTGGGCGCGTTGCCGCGTCGGAACTTGCGGTTCCGAGAGCTGTTCCAGGCGATGTTCGGCGGTCCCGACGAGCGATGGCGGTTCTTGTGGACGCGGCCGACCTACACCTACTACCGCGACGATTTCTTCCGGGAGGCCGATCCGAAGAAGATGCTCGTCTTCTCCGGCTGGCGCTTCGTGCCGAAAGCCATCGCTCTGCTGACAAGTCACGAGGCCGAACAACGAATCGCTCCGCGCGGTCGCCTATGGGAGGGCGACGACCGGCCGCCACTGCGCTTCACCGAGAAGGGTTCTTTCCATATCTTCGACGTCTGTCTCCCATCGCCGGCGCTCGCTCGGCTCGTCGAACCCTCGGCTTTGGCGAGCGACGCCCTCACGGCCAAGGAACTGCTCAGACGCACGCGGAAAGCTCTGAAGAGGGCGCTCGAAGAGGCTGGCGTTGAGGTTGCAGCCACGAGCCGTTCGCCGATATGGCAAGTCGTCGCGCGCCTGGAACGGCACTCGGATTCGTCGATCCGAGATGCTCTAGAAGGGAGCGCGGCCTACAACGGGGACGACATCACCGAGCGCTTCGCCGAGCACGTCGATACCTTCGTCGACTGGATGAAGGAGGAGGGGTCGTTGCGCATCTCCGAGGAGCGGCTCACGCATCTTGCGCGCATCGCTGCCTTTTCACCGGCCGTCTCTCTCCTGCGCGCCTTCTGGACGACTTATTCCGACAGCCGCGGCGAGGTGCACGAAAGGCTCGTCGACCTTTGCTTTGGCGAGCTCCGGAGCTATTTCAACCGGCGCACCGTTCGAGCGATCGTCGAGCGCTCGTTGCCGGCAGGGCGCGGCTATGCGCGTGCTGCGATCGAGTACTGCGAGCGCGCGCACTTCCAGGCGATTGCCGACGAGTACTTGTACCTCGGCAAGAACGTTCTGCAGCGCAATGGCCCGGCCGAAATGGCGGAACATTTGGCTCGCGTGCTGGGCGTAGGCACGGGGAGCCCCAACATCAATCTGACGACCGATACGGGGCGCATACGTGCCGAGCAACTGGTCCGCCGGTCGCACTTCGCGCTCGCGTTCGGCGAGGACGTCAAAGTCGACCAAGGAGTCCCCCTGGAGCAATCGGGGCCTAGCCGGAAGACGGCAGTGCGCGAGGCCTTCAACTCGCCGTTCTGGCCGTTTGTCCTGTCGACCACGTCGGTCGGGCAAGAGGGGCTGGACTTCCACCTCTTCTGCCGCGACATCGTCCATTGGAACCTGCCGTCGAATCCCGTCGACCTCGAGCAGAGGGAGGGCCGTATCAACCGACGCGACGGATTGGCGATTCGTCGGGCGATCGCAAGAGAATGGCCGCTCGAGCGCCTCGCCCAAGCGGGCCCGGGAAGCAGCCCGAACTTCTGGGAGCGAGTCTTCTCGGTGGTCGGGGAGGCACCCGATATCCAGCGTTACAAGCACGGGCTCTACCCCCACTGGGTCTTCGAGCCGAGGGGCGGCCAGGTCGAGAGGATCCGCCGGCACCTCTTCTTCTACACCGACAGTCAGGATGCGAGCCGCTACGAAGAGCTCAAGGAACGACTCGCTCTGTACCGTTTGGTGTTCGGCCAACCGCGTCAGCAAGATCTACTCGAGCGAATTCAGCGCACCGTTCGCGACGAAGCCGGCCGGGAGGTGAGCCACGCCGCACTGACCCGCTACATGGTCAACCTTTCGCCCTTGGGGGAAGAGCATGCGCAGGTCAGGGCGGCGCTTGAAGCCCAGGAGATCGCGGCATCCCCCGACAAGCTGCAGCAGCTCTTGCGAGACGTCGAACAGATCGAAGCCGAGCGTGTGGCGGAACTGCTTCCGGCGAGAGGCGATCTGGACCGGTTCAAGGCGATGGTTCGGCGGCACATCGAGTCGCCCTACGAGGATCACGGCAAGCTCGTCACGGCGATTCGCGTCCTGACCTACCTTCGCGATCCGTACGACGCCATCATGGATCAGTACGTCGATCTCGGATTGCAGGACGACGTCGCGCTGATCCGTTCTGCCGCACGGTCGCTTGCCTCCGCTCGATCCGTCAGGTCGACACTCTGACCGCTCGGCCAACCGTGCTTCAGCGCGCGACGAACTACTACGACGACCTGTTCGTTCGCTTGATCGGCGACGGTGTCCCGCAGCGGATCGCCGTCGAGCAAGTCGCGACTGCCTACCTCGACGGAAAGCCCTTGCCGGTAGGCAAGAAGAAGATCACGAGGAAGGAGCGCGACGGCCTCTTCTGGGCCAGCGCCGTTGTGAAGGGCTGCCCGCCCGACGACTGGGGTGGCGAAGCGATGTCGCTCGCCTTGGCGCGATACCTCGGGCAGGAGCCTGTGGCTGCCGACGGATTGGTGACGCGCGTCGCGCGCGAGGCGCCAGAGACATTGATTCGCGCCGTCAGGCACGCAGGGCTCGTCTTGAACCCGCACTCTCCACGACGATTCGAGCTGGGTCAGGCTGCGTCCGAAAGCGAAGCCGTGGCCGAGATCTGCCGAGTGCTCGACCTGTTTGCCCTGGCGCATCGCGAACGGGTCGCAGCCGTGGAGGCGCAGAAGGCGCAGCTGGCGGAGCTGTCGGTCTTCGACCTCTTGATCTACGCGAGCCTTTACGCCTTCGAGGTTCTGGTTCCAAGGGACTTCAAGGTAAAGGCACTTGCACTGCCTTCGAGGGTTTATCTCGAGCTCGCCTGGGATACGCTCGGCGATCTGCCCGCATGGAAACTCGCAGAGGCGAACGCCCGCGTCCCTGAAGCTGACGGACGACAGCATCGGGAGGTCGATCGCGCGGCATCTTCGACGATCCTCTTCGAATCCGGCACGGCGAGCGCGGAGCGAAGCCCTGCGGAATCTCTGCGCGCGCCTTTCACGCGCTGATGGAGTATCTGAATCGAGTTGAACGAGTTCATCTCCAGGTCCTCCGACGCGTTCGACTACGACGATGGGATTAGGTTCGAGCGGCGGGGCAATCGGCTTGAGATCGTCGAGGTCGATCCGGCGGCACGGGCCGCGTGGCAACGCGACGGACTGAAGCTCGAGCGCCTGCATGGCTATTGGTTCCACCGCGCCCTTGACACTTACGTCGAGCAGGTCGCCGCCGATCCCACTACATGGAAGATCGGTCGACCGGAAAACGCTGAGGCAAACCGGCTGGCATGGCTGCGGGCGCTGCAAGCGCAGCTTCGACTGCGTGAGGCATACGGAGTCGCCGACGAAGTGACGTCCGATTCCGGAGATACGGTCGATCTCTTCCTGGCAGCCTTTGCAGAGCGCTTTGATGCATCGGGGGACTGGGTCGCAGCGCTGCAGCGTCTGACCATGGACGGGCTGCGCGAAGGGCTCCAGAACCGAATGCCACTCACCTGGTCGAGCCGAGACTCGAAGGTGTCCAACATTGCCGGGTGGACGGTCACGAAGTCGGAGCCCGCGGGCAATCCAAGGATGGCATCCGCGATCCTGGACTTCTGTGTCACCTCTCACCATAATCCGGCCAGTTCGTTCTCGGCGTAATCGGCCACTTGTTGGCCGAGTGGCCACGGTGCGGTTCTCACCATAAACCGGCACCGATTCTCACCGTAATCCGGCCAGCCGTTATCAATGGCATATTCAGCCAGCGCCGCCGCGGCGCGCATCTTGATCGACGCAGTGCCCGTACCCGTTCTGGGCTTCATCATCCCCAGCGGAGACCGAACGGTGGCACGACGAATTCGAGATGCATCCAGCTCAAAGAGTGCTATGGCTGCCATCCTGCGCGCCAGTGAGCCAAGCGGGCCATCGCTCGCAGCGGCGCCATCGGCCGGGACAAGCTGGCCAGCTTGCGCACCGTTGCGGACCAGAACGGCTGGCTTGACCTTCGCAACCCGCTGCCCAGCGAGGCCGAGATGGCCGCCGTTCTGGGCCAGCACAAGCGCGCTCGTAGCACGATCAGCTCGGTGCAGCCGTGGCGTGAGCTCGTTGCGCGGTGGGTCGGGCAAGGCGTGGCCGGTACCACGATCTACGCCGCGCTTTGCCGTAACCACGGCTATAGCGGCAGCTACTCGTCGGTAGCGCGCATGGTTGCCGCTATCCGCCAATCCCAAGCGCCGGAGGCGGCCACCGTGCCGCTGAGCTTCGCCCCAGGCGAGGCCGCCCAGGTCGACTTCGGCGCCGGTCCTATGCTGAGTGATCGGGGACAGCGCCGCCGCACCTGGGCGTTCGTGATGACGCTGTGCTTCTCGCGGCACCAGTACCTGGAGTTCGTCTGGGATCAGTCCGTGCCCAGCTGGCTTGGCTGCCACCGCCGCGCCTTCGAGTTCTTCGGCGCCGTGCCCAGGCGGCTGATCATCGATAACGCCAAGTGCGCGATCACCCGGGCCAGCGCTAACGACCCGCTGGTGCAGCGTGCTTACGGGGAGTGCGCCATCGGCTACGGCTTCCGGATTGACGCCTGTCCGCCGCGCGAGCCGCAACTCAAGGGCATCGTCGAAGCCGGGGTCAAGTACGTCAAGCGCAGCTTCATGCCGCTGCGCCAGTTCGCCGATATGACCGACCTGAACCGACAGGCCCGCACCTGGGTGCTGGGCGAGGCAGGCCACCGTGTACATGGCACCACGCGCAACAAGCCCTTGGAGATGTTCGAACTCGAACGCACCGAGATGCTCGCGCTGCCCATCCCGGCACCCGATCTGGGCAGCTGGCACCAGGCCAAGGTCTCGCGCGACTGCCACTTGAAGTTCGACCGGGCGCTGTACTCGGCCCCGTTCCGGCTGATCGGCAAACGCCTCTGGCTTCGCGCCACGGATTGTTCGGTGGCGCTGTTCCTGGATTACCAGCATGTGCACACGCATCCGCGGGCAACCCGCGCTGGGCAGCGCATCACCGTGGCCGATCACTTGCCGCCCAACGCACGCGCCTTCCTCGCCAACGACTGGCAGGCCTGCCTCGAGCAGGCACGGCGCGTTGGCAACGCCTGCGCCACCTTCATCGAACTTCTGCTCGCACACCGGGTGCTCGAGCGGTTGCGTGCTGCGCAGAACACGCTGCGCCTGGCCCGCACTTACGGCAACGCGCGCCTGGAGGCGGCCTGCGCGCGTGCCATCGCCCACGACTCCATCCACTACCGCACCGTCAAGACCATCTTGGCGGGCGGTTGGGATCGCCAGCCGCTCGAGCCCTACGTCCAAAGCGCCTACGGCAGCAGCGCGCGCTTCGCACGCGATGCCGACGAACTGTTTACCGCGCAACACGGACCGCTGCACTGACCACCACCTACCGGAGGACCATCCATGAACCCCGCACCCGAACTGGCCCCGCAACTGAAACAACTGCGCCTGTCTGGCATCCTGGACTCGCTCGATGCCCGCAACCGCCAGGCCATTGAGGGCAAGATGCCCTATACCGAGTTCCTGGCGCTGCTCATCGGCGACGAGGTCGCTCGCCGCGAACAGAAAAAGTTCAGCCTGCGCCAGCGCCGCGCGAACTTCCGCACCACCAAGACCCTCGAGCAGTTCGACTTCGCCCGGCTGCCCGAGCTGAACCGCGCGTTGATCATGGATCTGGCCGCCGGCCGGTACATCACCGAGCACGCCCCGATCCTGATCGTCGGGCCCAGCGGCACGGGCAAGTCGCACCTGGCCCAGGCGCTCGGGCAGTGCGCGGTACGCCAGGGCACCGACACCATGTTCAGCACCTGCGCACAGTTGACGGCCAGTCTGAACGCTGCACGCGCCACCGGCGGCTACGAGCGCAAGCTCGCCAATCTGGCCCGTATCCCGCTCCTGATCATCGACGACTTCGGCCTCAAGCCGTTGCGGGCTCCGGCCGACGAAGATCTCCACGACCTGATCGCCGAGCGCTACGAAACCGCCGCCACCATCGTCACCAGCAATCTGGACTTCCCCGAGTGGGATCAGGCGTTCCAGACCAACCGGTTGCTGGCGGCCGCGACCTTGGATCGTCTGCGTCATAACGCCTACTGCCTCACGCTGACCGGACAGTCGTACCGAACCCCGAAGCTGGCGCCCCAGGCGCCAGCCAAAGACCGAAACGGCGTTGCCAAAAACACCAAAACCAACGACGATAACAACTGATCTCGATGTGCTTCGCGGCAGCGTACTGGCCTGAATATGCCGAAAACCAAATGGCCGGAATATGCCGAGAGGTGACATTCTGGACCTACGACATGGTCGCGACGGCAGAGCGGCTTCAGCGCAATGAGCCCGGCCTTCAGCCCCACCTGTTCGAGCGGCCGGTCCTCAAGTTCGGGGCGACGCTGGTGCAGCTGCCATGGGTTGTCGGGATGCAGAACAACAGCACCGCTGCGATCAACAACCTGAGGCGGCTCGGCGCTCGCCGCGGGCAGGCTCGCGACGAGGCGCAGCGGATCGAAGCCGGGCTCGCCAGGCTGCTCGAGAAGCGCGGGTTCAGGACGCTGCTCAATTGGGTGCCGCCACGCGGCCCAGATGACGCCGGCGAGGTGGATCTGATCGCCGTCCTCGACGGGTATCTGTTCGCCATCGAGGTGAAATCGACGTTCATGCGGCGATCTCAGCGGGACGCGTGGTTGCATGCGACCACTACGCTTCGCAAGGCCGGACAGCAGCTTCGCCGCAAGGTCGAAGCGGTATCGGTGGCCATCGCCTCGGATCCTGCGTTTCGCGCGGTGCTGGGGTTGTCCGAGGGTCTGATTCCGACCCGACAACACGCGTGGATCGCCGACACATGCATCGAATGCGACCACCAACGGTTCGGCGGCTTCCTGAAGGTCTCCGTCGAAGAGCTGCTTATCGCGCTTCGCGACGATCGTCACCTGCTGAGCGATCCTGCAGGACTGCTTTCCGAGAGCTACGGAGTCGACGAGGCGCGTGAAGCAGATGCAAGCGAGTCCGGCTGGAGTCTGTACCCCGACGGCTTCAGCGCGGAACGCTTCGCCGAGGTCATTGAGACGGAGGCTGTGTGGGATGTGCGGACCGCGACGCGTGGAGGTCGCACTCTGCAGTCGGCGGATTCCCAGAATGTTGCGAGTCGCGAGTAGCGCTTTGAGCAGGACGCAGTCGTGCTGTCACTTCAACGCGGACGGAAGTTGCCTTGGCCTGCTGATGCGTGGGAAGCTGAAGGACAATCGCCAGTGGCGCTGCGTTCGTACGGAAACGCACTGACGGTAAAAAATCTGCCGTAAAGACTCGATGCGACAACAACTTAAGGCGTTTGATGCCGGCGTCGTCTTGATCTCTTCACGAGGAGCTACGGGTCTGCTCACGCCTTCGGGGAACGCATGCGAGGACGCGATAGACCTCGATAGATCTCGAAAGCTGGCCATCGTGGAAGTGCCGACTGTCCTCGATAGATGTCGATTGATGGTGAATGCTGCGCTTGGGGATCCCAGTCAAAATGACGGTAAGGATGACGGTAAAACTCGGGCGCTACGAGCTGAGCATCAAGCCAGACAACGACTTAGCGAAGCTGTTGATGATTGAGTGGGAGTAACTGGAACCGGCAGGCAATGCCTGGCACTAACTGGCAATTAAGCCGGCTTAGAGAGCTTTTCGCAGAGCAACAGCATATTGGCCTGTGTGTCTATCTTTGCCTTGTCGCCGCGCGCGTGCGCTGGGTACAAGCACGGAGCAGCCAAAAGCTGTAACAGATATTGAAAAAAAGTCTGTCAGACTATTTTAGTAGCTGGTGGCTGCCTGCCGTTGTATACCTTTGCCTGTTCATCAGTCATACGATACTGTCTTTAATGCCGTGGAAGACTCTGCAAATTCTGGCCGACATCCTGCTCTTGTTTTCGGCCTTCGCATTCCTCGGCCTCATCGTCGCATCCCCAGCCAATTTTATTCGTAAGCAATGGCGTGTCGGTGTCGCCAATGCGGTCCTGTTTTTGGTCTGCGCAGCGGCCACAACCGTCGTCTTCGGGTTCAAGTTGCTTGGATCCATGGAGATGAAGGACGGGTTTGCCGACAACCTGACGATCCCCGAAGTCATTGAGATTGCCGAGCCCGAGCGGATTACATCCCGCCCTTGGCTTACACCCGCCCCCAAGGAAATCGACGAATTCCAGGCCTCGATTCGAAAGGCCTTGACTGTGGCCGGCAACGGCAACCCGGCATTCATACCGGCGATGCCGTCGTTGCGCAGGGCATCGACCGATCATTACCAGATGCTTGTCGAATACGTCGAGGCTTCGCCTGACTGGCATGTATTTACCGAGAGGAAGAGTCGCTTTGCTGCCAGGCGCTGGAGCTACGCGGGCGAACCCAAGAATGATCGCTACGGTGCGATATATCAATCTGCCGCCCCGCGCTTTCAAACGCAATGCCTGCTCAGCCTCGATCGCAAGCGGTGGAGTAATTATTCGGTGCAGCCCATACAGGAAGGCAATGAACTGGTCGTTCCAAAAATAAGCGTGGTCAGCCAGTTGCAGGAGAGCCAGGTTATTATCGATTCTGGCCGTGTCTTTGTCGAGATATATGAACAATCCGACAACTCTGAACGGCGCATTACCAAGGCCACGGTGGCCAATCTGGAGAAAGAGTTTTCGCAGTTTGTCGAGAACCCTGCCGCGGCACTCATCAAAGCGCGCGCCCGATCACGTGAAATGGCTCGGCTGCTCGCAGGTGAAGACGGTCTCCCATTCCGATTGATCGAAGGATGGGATCCTGGGCAATACGATGTCGCCTATTCGCTGAACCCTGGCGAACCCGGCTTCGTGTATTTGAAGGCGTTCGAGGTCACCAATGAGACCCCTTTGTCCGTTCGGCACCTTAAGGCCAGTTCGAAGACCCGTCTGCCCTGGTCATCCGATAATGCAGAACGATTCTGGGCAAAGGAAAGCGTCACGATTTTCGAAGGCGACTGGGGCAAGCCCTACGCTGCCCGCTTCGAGATCTGGTTCGACCCAGACTCAGGACAGGCAGACCGCAAGCTTGCGCAGCGTGTGTATAAGATTGAAGGATGGCAGAGATAAATACAGCGCCGCATCGATAACCAGTTCCAGCGCGTTCGAGAATTAAAATCTTCAGGTGTCGTCGGAGTTATAGGGTGAGGTGAGATCAGGTTATAAGGGTTTTTGAAATTTGCGTCTTTGTGGTATCGCCCTTTGGCAGCAAGATAAGCCATTCGATATAGATGATAAGAATTGCACATTTACAACCGAATGGGAGCAGCTTTGCGGCGCTGAGCCTGGGCACGATCGCTTCCTAACGTGCCGCCCCGGTCAGTCACGGGCGGGGTCGATAAGGGAACTCGTCGGCCGCTCTTTTCGGAGGCCTGCAGGCGTATCACAAGCGCTCCTTGCGCATGTGCCAGACGCGAATTGCGCGGGGCTGGGCGCCGGTGGCGATGGGGCGCTGACACGCGCCAGCGCCGCTCGGTGTCCGTAGTCTGTCGGCTCGTACAGGCCGCTCGCACCGCGCTGTGCACTTTGCCCGATCGCCTGTCGCGTTTGTCCGCTAACTTAGCGGGTACTGACTCCCGCCGGCCGTGATGGTGCCGGCGCTTCCTCCCTGAAGTTCGGATCGCGCGATGAGTATGTTTGGTCTTTCGAAGCCGGGAATCGGCATGCCCTGGAGCGCCCGCTCGGCGCGCAAGGCAGATCCCTGGGGGCTCGCCGCGCTGTTCGAAGGCGATGACAGTCTGTACAAGGCATGCGTTGCGCAGGCGCGCTCCTATGTCGAGTACGGTGTCGGCAGCAGCACCGTATGGGCCGCTACGCGAGCCGATTGCGCGATTCATTCGGTCGATACCGATGGCGCTTGGATCAGCAAGGTCATGGAGTCGGTCGGTCCCCGGCCGGATCTGACGATCAAACACGCTGACCTCGGCCCGGTGGGTGAATGGGGCAGGCCGCTCGATTACCGCTTCATAGATCACTTTGCGCTATATACGGACTGGCCCTGGCGGGCGACAGATGCCGATGTCGATCTGGTCTTGATCGACGGCAGGTTCCGGGTTTGCTGCTTTCTGACCGCCTTGTTATACGCGCGCCCTGGTACGAAGATCCTGTTTGACGACTACATGAATCGTCCCAACTACCATATCGTCGAAAATTTTGTGAGGCGCGAAGACAATTGCGGCCGGCAGGCGCTGTTTGTCGTGCCCGGCAAAATGGCTCTCGATCTGCACGAGATCGGCGTCTACATCGAGCGCTTTCGCCTCGTTATGGACTGATCACCGCTGGCCGGTCACCGTTTATCATCGCTGACCCACCCTACGGATCCACGCAACCAGCGATGAACGAGCAGGTCAACGAGAATGGGTTCGACCTCGCCATGATGCGGCTGGCGATCGACCAGGCGCACAATGCCTCGCTGCTGGGCGAGGTGCCCGTCGGCGCGATCGTGGTTCATGAGGGCAAGGTGCTGGCCACCGGCTTCAACCGCCCGATCGGTGAGCATGATCCCACGGCTCATGCGGAGATCCGGGCGATGCGCGCCGCGGCGCAGCTGCTTGGCAACTACCGCCTGCCGGCCTGTGATCTCTATGTGACCCTCGAACCTTGCGCGATGTGCGCCGGCGCGATCCAGCATGCGCGGCTCGCCCGCGTGATCTATGGGGCCGCCGATCCGAAAACCGGAGCCTGTGGCAGCGTGGTCGATCTGTTCGCGCAGCCCCGGCTGAACCATCATACGGCGGTGACCGGGGGCGTGCTGGCCGAGGCCTGTGCGGAACTGCTCAGAGAGTTTTTCGCCGTCAGGCGTCGCTGAGCCGCCGGCGGATCAGTTGATCTTGGCGGTATCGCGCAGCTTCTTCTGCAGCTCGATGACCCGGTCGCGTTCGATCTGCTGCTTCAACTGCGGCCGGACCGACTCCAGGCTTGGCGGCGATGCGTCCCTGACATCGTCGAGGCGGATCACGTGATAGCCGAACTGGGTCTTGACCGGGTCGGTGGTGATCGCGCCTTTCTCCAATGCCGCCATCGCCAGACCGAACTCGGCCACGAAGGTATCGGGCGTGTTCCAGTCAAGGTCGCCGCCCTTGGCGGCCGAACCGGGATCCTGCGACTTCTTGGCCAGCTCGGCGAAGTCTTTACCGGCCTGGAGTTGGCCGATGATCTCGCGGGCCTCCTTCTCGGAATCGACCAGAATGTGCCGGGCCCTGTACTCCTTGGCCTTCGACTGCCCCGCCACGAATCCGTCGTAGGCCTTTCGGAGATCCTCTTCGGAGACCGGTGACTTGTTCAGCTCGTCGCGGATCAGCGCGCCGATCAGAATGTCCTGACGCGCGCGGGCCAGCTGGGCGGCGACATCGTTTTGTTCCTGCAGTGCGCGCTTCTCGGCCTCCTGAACGAATAGTTCGCGAGCGATCAGCTCCTCGCGAACAGCCTGGCGCAGCGCCTGATCGTCCTGGCGCCCCTGAGCCACCATCGCCTGCACGAACGACTCCACCCGTTCTGACGGAATCGTGCGCCCATTGACGACCAGAGGCTCGGCCGCCCGTGCGATGCCGATGGCAGCGAGCGCGATGGTGCAGCCAAGCAGGGCGCGGGTCAGTCTGATGGACGGGCGCGTGGCGGACGGTGCGGGCATGGTGGGGGCCTCGTTCGAGTGACTTGGTCGGGATGTGCGGCGGTCAGCGAGGCCGCGAGCGTGTCAATGGGCCGGCGCGGCCGCAGTTCAGCCGGCTGACTCAGGCACGCGGGCGTCGATGGACAAAGCATGGATGCGCTCGGGCATCCAGTCGGCGACGGCATCATACACGAGGCGATGTCTGGCCAAGGGCCGCAGCCCCTGGAAGCGGGCGCTGGTGATGCTGACCCGATAATGACCGGCGCCGCCCTGGGCGCCGGCGTGGCCGGCATGCAGATGGCTCTCATCATGCAGTTCCAGCGGGTCGCCAGGAAAGGCGGCACCGAGCCGTGCACGCAGTTCGTCGAGACTTGGCCGGCTCATTCCTGGGTCTCCACGCCGCGGGTGATCCAGAAACCTTGCGCCAGAACGAAGAGCAGAGTCAGCCCAAGCGTCCCGAAAACCTTGAACTGCACCCAGGTCTCGGTGGAGAAGCCGTAGGCGACGGCGAGGTTGGCCACCGCCATGCAGGCAAAGAATCCCGCCCACGCCCAATTCAGCTGTTCCCAGCGCGCTGCGGGCAGCTCTATCTGCCCGCCCATCAACGCCTGCATCAGGTTGCGGCCGGCCAGCAGGCGCCCGCCGATCAGGGTGCCGGCGAACACCAGATAGAGCACCGTGGGTTTCCATTTGATGAAGGTTTCATCGCGCAGGATCAGCGTCAGCCCGCCGAACACGACGATGATCGCCAGAGAAATCCACTGCAGGGGTTCGATCGGCCGGCCACGGATTCGCAGCCAGACGATCTGCGCGATGCTGGCGAGCACCGCCGTGGCGGTGGCGATATAGATATCGAAGGCCTTGAAGGCCACGAAGAACAGCAGGATGGGGAGAAAGTCGAACAGCAGCTTCATAGATATGAGAGTCGATCTCGATTTCGCGGCCTGACCGCTCCTTGTTGCACATCGGGCCGGAGCGAAAGAGCGCCGGCAGGACGGCCCCGGCGCGCAAAATCGGGGCTGCCTGGATGCAATCCTCGGGCACCGGCGTGCAAACGTGGCGGGAAGGCTGCTCCGCCGGCCGTGCAGACCCCGTCGAGGCCGCCGCTCAAGCTATAATCGCAGGTTACCTCAATTTCACCCGGAGCCCGAACATGGCCGAGCGCACGCGAGTCCGCCGCAACACTATCGAGCGTAAATGCCTGCCCAAGTCGCTCAAGCGTCTTTTCAAGGGATCTACCCGTACCACCTTCAAGATGCTCGAGAAGGTCAAGAGCAGCAAGCAGAACCGCTGATCCCTTGCCGATCGGCCCCTTCCGCGTCGGCTGAAGGGGCCTGCAGCGATCGGCGCCGCGCGCCGGTCCCGGCGCTGCGCGATCTGGCTGGCACGCCCTCGGGCTGTCAGACCGGGTCGCCGCGTACGAGTTTGGGCGCCACCAGCCGGTAGCGCTACACTGCCAAAATCAACGTTACAGGCGCGTGCCCGCCGGCCAGATCCGGCGCCGGCCCGGTAGCCGTGCGCGCACGCCGCGCATTCTCAAGGAGACTCCGATGAATGGCTTGATGATGGATATGCCGTTGCTGGTCAGCGCGATCCTGCGGCATGCGGCTCGTCACCATAGTGATGTCGAGATCGTCTCGCGTCGTCTCGAGGGCGATATTCATCGAACCAACTACGGTGAGCTCGAGGTGCGTGCCAGGCGTCTGGCAAGTGCCTTGAGCCAGGCCGGCGTCGGGCCGGGCGAACGGGTCGGCACGCTGGCCTGGAACGGCTATCGGCACATGGAGGCTTACTACGCGATCGGCGGTATGGGCGCGGTGGTGCACACGATCAATCCGCGTCTGCATCCCGAGCAGATCGCCTGGATCGTCAATCACGCCGAAGACCAGCACATGTTCTTTGATGTGACATTCCTGCCGATCATCGAAGCCATCGCCGCGAAGTGCCCCACGGTGAAGTCGTGGATCCTGATGACCGACGCCGACCGCCAGCCAGAGTCCGGAATTCCCGGGCTGGTCAACTACGAGACCATGCTTGCCGGCGGGCGCAATGATTTCGTCTGGCCCACCATGGACGAGAACAGCGCGGTGGCCCTCTGCTATACGTCCGGCACGACAGGCAATCCCAAGGGTGCGCTGTATTCGCACCGCTCAACGGTACTGCACGCCTACGCCGCGGCCTTGCCCGATGCCATGGGCGCGTCTGCACGCGACTGCATTCTGCCGGTCGTGCCGATGTTCCATGTCAACGCCTGGGGGCTGCCGTACGTGGCACCGTTGGTCGGTGCGAAGCTGGTCTTCCCGGGTGCCCAGCTCGATGGCAAATCCGTTCATGATTTGTTCGAGCAGGAGAAGGTCACCTACTCGGCCGGGGTACCTACGGTCTGGCTGGGCCTTTTGCAGCATGTGCAGCAGAACGGCCTGAAGTTTTCGACCCTGACCCGAACGGTGATCGGCGGCTCCGCATGTCCGCCTGCGATGATCAAGACCTTCCGGGACTATGGCGTTGACGTGATTCATGCATGGGGCATGACCGAGCTCTCGCCGCTGGGCACGCTCAGCCGTCTGCAGGGCAAGCACCTCGAGCTGCCAGAGGCCGACCAGATGCGCCTGTACGAGAAGCAGGGGCGGGTGGTCTATGGCATCGACATGAAGATCGTCGACGACCAGGGCGCGGAGCTACCCTGGGATGGGCGAACCTATGGCAACCTGCTGGTGCGCGGCCCCTGGGTCATCCGGGAGTATTTTCGCGGCGACGGCGGCGACCCGCTCAGCTACGATGCCCAGGGCGACGGCTGGTTCCCCACGGGCGACGTTGCCACGATCGACGGCGATGGCTTCATGCAGATCACCGATCGAAGCAAGGATGTGATCAAGTCCGGGGGAGAATGGATCAGCTCCATCGACCTCGAGAACCTCGCGATCGCGCATCCCGGGGTGGCCAATGCAGCGGTCATTGGTGTCGCCCATCCGAAGTGGGATGAGCGGCCGTTGTTGATCGCGGTACGCAAGCCGGGTAGCGAGGTCAGCCGCGAAGAGCTGCTGGCGCACTACGAAGGCAAGATCGCCAAGTGGTGGACTCCCGACGATGTGCAGTTCGTCTCTGAACTGCCGCTGGGCGCGACGGGCAAGGTGCTCAAGACCAAGCTGCGCGAACAGTTTGCCGATTACAAACTACCAAGCGCCTGAACGGATGTCCGCGCGCGCATTCCGGCGCCCGGGCCTTGTCCGCCAGCCATTGCAGCCAACGAAATCTCCAGGAAATCATTCATGAGTCAGGTCCGATTCGCCCAGCACGGTGATCTCGCCGTGATCACGATGGACAACCCGCCTGTCAATGGCCTCGGTTACGAGCTGCGCACCGGCATTCTCGATGGCCTGCAGCGCGCGATCGCCGAGCCGTCGGTGAAGGCGGTCATTCTCACCGGCGGCGGCCGGGCATTTTCCGGGGCGCGGATATCCGCGAGTTCGGCTCACCCAAGGCGCTGGCGGGCAGAATCTGCTCACCCTGATCCGCGAGCTCGAGCGATCGCCAAGCCGGTGATCGCAGCCGTTCATTCGATCGCGATGGGAGGCGGGCTGGAGCTGGCGCTGGGCTGTCATTACCGATTGGCCGCGCCCGATGCGCAGATCGCGCTTCCCGAGGTCAAGATCGGTCTGATACCGGGTGCCGGGGGCACGCAGCGTCTGCCGCGTGTGATGCCGCTGGAGCGGGCGCTCAATATGATCATCAGCGGCAATGCGCTGGCCGCGCAGAAGCTGGCCGACACAGATCTGTTCGACGCGATCGTCGAGGGTGACCTGCTCGAAGGGGCTTTCCAGTTCGCGCGCAAGGTCATCGCCGAGGGCTCGGCGCGACCACTGGTGCGCGAGCGGGCGGTCGATTACCCGAATGCGGACGCCTATCTCAAGTTCGCAGAGAACACCGCCATGAACGTTGCGCGCAACTTTCCGGCGCCGCGTGCCTGTGTGGTGGCCGTCCGGGCCGCGGTCAATCTGCCGTTCGACCAGGGTATGGCGGTGGAGCGCGAGGAGTTCGTCACGCTGATGGCCACACCGGAAGCCACCGCGTTGCGACATGCTTTCTTCGCCGAGCGCGCGGCCAGCAAGATCCCGGATGTGCCCGCCGACACCCCGCTGCGGCCGATCGACCATGCCGCGGTGATCGGAGCCGGCACGATGGGCGGCGGGATTGCGATGAACTTCGTCAATGCCGGGATTCCCGTCTGGCTCATGGAGCGCGAACAGGCCGCCCTGGACCGCGGCGTGGCCACGATCCGCAAGAACTACGAGAACAGTGCCCGCAAGGGGCGCATGAAGCCGGAGGACGTCGAGACCCGCATGGCGCTGATCAAGCCCACGCTCGGCTACGACGATCTCAAGGAGGCCGATATCGTGGTCGAGGCGGTGTTCGAGGACATGGACGTCAAGCGCGCCGTCTTTCAGGCGCTTGATCGCTACATGAAGCCCGGCGCCATTCTGGCCACCAATACCTCGACGCTCGACGTCGACCAGATCGCCGAATTCACACGCCGCCCGGGCGATGTCATCGGCACCCACTTCTTCTCGCCCGCGAACGTCATGAAGTTGCTCGAGGTGGTGCGGGGCAGGGCAACCGCCAAGGACGTCCTGGCCACGACGATGGCGCTGGCGAAACGGATTCGCAAGACCGCGGTCGTCTCGGGCGTATGCGACGGCTTCATCGGCAACCGGATGATCGAGCAGTACTCACGCCAGGCCACGTTCATGCTGGACGAGGGCGCGAGCCCGCAGCAGGTGGATCGCGCCATCGAGCGCTTTGGCTTTGCGATGGGGCCGTTTCGCATGGGCGATCTGGCCGGCAACGACGTCGGCTGGTATATCCGCAAGCGCCGCTATGTCGAGAAGCCCGAAGTGATCTATTCGGCGGTCGCAGACCGCATTTGTGAGGCGGGGCGCTATGGCCAGAAGACCGGCGCCGGCTGGTACCGCTACGAGGCCGGTAGTCGCAAGGCGATTCCGGATCCGGCGGTCGACGAGATCATCGCCAGGCATCGCGAGGCCATCGGGGTCGCGCCGCGCAAGCTCGACGATGACGAGATCATTCACCGGCTGCTGTTCGCACTGGTCAACGAAGGGGCGGCGATCCTTGAAGAAGGCATCGCGCTGCGTGCCTCGGACATCGATCTGATCTACCTCACCGGCTACGGCTTTCCGCTTCATCGCGGTGGCCCGATGCTCTACGCCGATCGCTACGGTTTGTACAACGTGGTTAGCCGCATGCGCGAATATGCGCGAAATCCGCACGGTGATCCGGGCTTCTGGACGCCGTCACCGATGCTCGCCCGTCTGGCCGCGGCCGGTGGGTCATTCAACGGCTGAACATGCCCGTCACCGCAACAGCCCAACTGCCTGTCAACTAAGGAACCATCATGCGCGAAGCAGTCATCGTTTCCACGGCCCGCACCGGGCTTGCCAAGAGCTGGCGCGGTGCGCTCAACATGACCCACGGCGCCACCATGGGTGGTCATGTTGTGCGCGCCGCCATCGAACGCGCCGGCATCGAGGCCGGCGAGGTCGAGGATGTGCTCATGGGCTGTGCCACGCCCGAGGGAGCCACCGGCGGCAATATCGCCCGCCAGATCGCCCTGGCGGCCGGATGCCCGGTCACTGTCAGTGGTGTGACGATCAATCGCTTCTGCTCGTCGGGCCTGCAGACCATCGCCATGGCCGCCCAGCGCATCATCGCGGGCGAGGCAGACGTCTATGTGGCCGGCGGTGTGGAGTCGATCTCCTGTGTCCAGAACGAGGCCAACCGTCATATGGCGCAGGATCCGGCGCTGCTCGAGACCAAGCCCGAGATCTATTGGTCGATGTTGCAGACCGCCGAGATGGTCGCCAAGCGCTACAAGATCGCCCGCGAACTGCAGGACGAATACGGCGTGCAAAGCCAGCAGCGTGCCTGCGCGGCCGCTGCCGAGGGCAAGTTCAGCGACGAGATCGTGCCGATCACGGTTCGCCAGGCCTATGCCGACCCGCGCACCGCCCAGGTGCTGACCCGGGAAGTCACGCTGTCGGACGATGAAGGCCGCCGCGCCGACACCACCTACGAAGGCGTATCTCAGATCCGCCCGGCACTGCCCGGAGGCGTGATCTCGGCCGGCAATGCCAGCCAGTTCTCCGACGGCGCCGGCGCCTGCGTGGTGATGGAGGCCAGGCTGGCCGAGAAGAAGGGCCTGAAGCCGCTCGGCGTGTTCCGGGGTTTTGCGGTTGCCGGTTGCGAACCCGATGAAATGGGTATCGGCCCGGCATTTGCGGTGCCCAAGCTGCTCGAGCGTGCCGGCAAGAAGGTCAGCGACATCGATCTCTGGGAACTGGAACGAAGCCTTCGCGGTCCAGGTGATCTACTGTCGCGACAAGCTCGGCATCCCCAATGACCGGCTCAATGTCAACGGGGGCGCTATCGCGGTCGGCCATCCGTATGGCGTCAGCGGGCAGCGTCTCACCGGCCATGCGCTGATCGAAGGGCGTCGTCGCGGCGCCAAGCTCGCCGTCGTGACGATGTGCATCGGGGGCGGCATGGGCGCGGCCGGGCTGTTCGAGATTCTGTGAGCATTGCCGGGCTGTTCGATCTGGGCGGTCGCCATGCGATCGTCACGGGTGCTTCGCGCGGCCTCGGCCTGCAGATCGCGCAGGCGCTCGGGCTGGCGGGCGCGCGTCTGCTGATCTCGGCGCGCGCAAGGCCGATGGCGTCGAGGAGGCGGTGCGTGCGCTGCGTGCCCAGGGAATCGACGCCAGCGGGCTGACGGTCGATGTCGGCGACCCGGATTCCGTGCAAGCATTCGGCCGGGCGGCGCTGGCCGAACTCGGTCATGTGGATATCCTGGTCAATAATGCCGGCGCGACCTGGGCCGCGCCCGCCGAGGATCATCCGCTGCAGGCTTGGCAGAAGCTGGTCAACGTGAATATGACGGGTGTGTTCGTTCTCTGTCAGCTCATCGGCAGGGAATCGATGATTCCACGGCGCTATGGGCGCATCCTGAATGTGGCCTCCATCGCCGGGCTGCGCGGCAATCCGCCGGGCACGAACACCACCATCGCCTATAACGCAACCAAGGCCGGTCTGATCAATTTCACCCGGGCGCTGGCGGGTGAGTGGGGCGTTCATGGCATCACGGTCAATGCGTTGGCGCCAGGCTTTTCCCGACCCGCATGACGCGTGGCGCGCTCGATCAGTTCGCCGACGAGATCAAGCGCATCACCCCATTGCACAGGCTCGGTGACGAGCGGGATCTTCAGGGCGCGAGCCTGCTGTTCTGCTCTGAGGCGGGCAAGCACATCACAGGCCAGATCCTGGCTGTCGACGGAGGGGTCAGTGCCGTCTGAGAGATCCGCTGGCGGGAATTCCGCTGATGAGCCACCGGTGCTGCACACCGATGACATCCGGCCTGATCCCGACGGCCCGTTTCCGGTGGACATTCCGTTCATTCGCGCGCTCGGGGTCCGCCTGATCGAGTTCGGCAACGGGCGTGCGAGCCTGCGCCTGGATCTGGATCGCTGGCACATGAATTCCTTTGAGATGGCCCATGGTGGCGTTGTGCATGACCCTGATCGACATCAGCATGGTCATGGCCGGACGCGCCCAGCCACGCGACGATGATGACCCGACCAAGGGCCTGGTCACGATCGAAGCGAAGACCAATTTCATGCAACCGGCAGTCGGCCCTTCCGTATTCGCGCACGGCCGGTGCGTGCATCGCACCTCGAGCATGGCGTTTTGCGAGTCGGAGATCCGCGATCCCGAGGGGCGCCTGGTGGCGACCGGCTCGGGGACCTTCAAGTACCAGAAGAAGCGGCGCAACTGACCGGGGGCCGAGTCACCAGACGATGCCTGGCGGCGTGATTCACGCTTTTGCCGGTATCTGCGACCATTCATGATCACGAGGCCCGCATGAACGCACCGAGCGTCGATGTCAGAGCACAGGTTTCAGAGCAGGAGTGGCAGATCCGCACGGATCTCGCCGCCGCCTATCGGTTGATCGCCCATTTTGGCTGGGACGATCTGGTATTCACGCACATCTCCGCGAGGCTGCCTGGCCCCGGGCATCATTTCCTGATCAATCCCTATGGACTGATGTTCGACGAGATCACGGCCTCGAGTCTGGTCAAGGTCGATGAGCAATGCCGGCCCGTCATTCCGACGGACTACCCGGTGAACCCGGCCGGCTTCGTGATCCACAGCTGTATTCACGAGGGCCGCGCCGACGTGGGCTGTGTGATTCACACGCACACGCCGGCCGGAGTGGCGGTCAGTGCGCAGGCCGCCGGATTGCGGCCGCTGTCGCAGCAGGCGGCGGTGATCATGCATCGGATCGGTTACCACGACTACGAGGGTATTGCGATCCGTGATGATGAAGGCGCGCCTGCAGCGGGATCTTGGCCGCAACAACTGCCTGGTGTTGCGCAATCACGGGCTGTTGACTGTCGGACGCTCGGTTGCGGAGGCCTTCCAGTTCATGTTCACCTTGCAGCGCGCCTGCGAGATCCAGGTGCAGGCCCAGGCCGGCGGCGGCCAGCTTATCGAGATCGACGATGAAACACTGGGTGGCATCCGTGCGGCATTGCGCGTGGCGCTGACCGACAAAGGATCCTCCCTGGCCTGGCCGGCGCTGTTGCGCCGGCTGGACCGGATCAACCCCGGATATGAGAGCTGAACCATGTTGAAAGACTTCAAAGCCCAGACTGCGGTGATCACCGGCGCCGGCAGCGGTTTCGGCCGGGAATTCGCCTTGCTCGGCGCACGCCGGGGCATGAATCTCGTGCTTGCAGACATTCAGGCTGACGCACTCGCGCAGACCGAGCGCATGGTGAGCGATCTTGGCGCACCGGTCCTGGCGGTTCCAACCGATGTCGGGGACCCGGCTTCGGTCGACGCCTTGCGTGATGCCTGTCTGCACCGATTCGGCGCGCCTTCGCTGTTGTTCAACAATGCCGGGGTGGCCGCCGGTGGCCTGGCCTGGGAGAACAGCGTTTCCGATTGGGAATGGGTATTACGGGTCAACCTCTGGGGTGTGATCCACGGCATCCGGGCATTCGTGCCGGCGATGATCGCGGCCGGCCGGCCCGCGCATATCGTCAACACCGCGTCGGTGGCGGGGCTGCTGGCCCCACCGACGATGGCGGTCTACAACGTGTCCAAACACGGTGTCGTGGCGTTGTCGGAGACGCTTTACCATGATCTGCGCATGGTGAAGTCGCAGGTGGGGGTGAGCGTGCCTGTGTCCGGCCTTTGTAGCCACTGGCATTGCTGACTCCAGCCGTAACCGGCCGGCCGATCTCGCCAATGATGCGCCGCTGACGCCCTCGCAGATTGCGGCGCAGGCTGCCACCGCGAAGGCTATCCGCAGTGCCAAGGTGAGCGCGGCCGATGTCGCTGCAATCACCTTCGATGCGATCGAGCAGGATCGCTTCTACATCATCACGCACCCGCCGATCATGGATTCGGTGCGCCTGCGTGTTCAGGATGTGTCCGAGCAGCGCAACCCGACCGATCCGTTCAGTCTGCGTCAGGATGTGGCGCCGAAGGCCGGACACTGACCCGGAATCGGGGCTTGCGGGTCAACCCCGCAAGCGGTGTTCCGTTCTTGTCGATACGGCCCTTTGCAAGGAGATTGCCATGAGATGTTCCTTCGATCGTGCGCGGCGCGCCTTGGTGGCGACTCTGCTGATTGGTGCCAGTACGCTCGCACAGGCCGGCGCGCTCGACCTGATCTCCGCGGGGATGCGAGTTCGGCCGTGAAGCTGGCGCTCGAAAAGGGCAGTTCCCGGTGCGCTCGAGCTGCTTGGCAGGCCGGGGGTTACGCGAACGACCCGCAGCTGCACATTCCGTTTGCCCGATGCCCTGGCCAAGTCGCGCGGTCTGCTGAAAATGCTCGGCAAGGGCGAGGAACTGAACAATCTCGAGGCGGCCATCAACCGGGCTGCAGAGCAGGCCGTGCCTCAGGGCAAGGCGGTGCTCTCCAAGGCGGTTCAGACAATGACCGTGGATGACGCCAAGAAGATTCTCACCGGTGGCGACGACTCGGTAACCCGCTTCTTTCGCGACAAGAGTCGCGATGACCTCATGACCCGCCTGATGCCGATCGTCGATGGCGAGGTTTCGCGCATGGGCCTGGCGCGCCAATATGATGCGCTGGCCGGCAAGGGATCGCGTCTGGGGCTGGTCAAGGGCAATGACACGAGCCTTGCCGGCTACGTGACCGATCGTGCGCTCGAGGGCTTGTTCACCGTGATTGCGCGCGAGGAAAAGGCGCTGCGGGCGGATCCGATTGGTTCAGGGTCCAAGCTGCTGGGCAAGGTGTTCGGCGCCTTGCGCTGACACCGGCGGCGCGTGCAGGAGCGCAAGCCGTGCGGGCATGATCGGGGTGCGCGCGCTTGTCGGCGTCAGAGCGCGTGCGTCTGTCGGCGGGTAGCGATCCTTCGCGACCAGCGTGGCGGGCTCACCGCAGGTGCCCAGTGCCATTCATCGAAACGAATCCCGCCTGCATGGTCGACGGCGACGATGCTCGACACCCGGGTTCCGTAGCCGGAGGGCGTCGTGGCCGCCACGAAGGGCAGGGCCAGCGGGCCGGCCGGCTCGGCCGGTGTCATCACTGACCGCTTCGATATGTCGGAGTCGGAGTCGGGGTTTGGCCACCGGTCGGTTGCCATGGCGCGCAGCCAGGCGTCTATCGGCAGAGCTTGCGCAGACCCGAGTCCCGCAGCAAGCGTGCGACCGAGGCCGTTGGCCTTTCGCCAGGGCGTATCCAAAGGGGCATTCGTGAGGGTGTGTACCCCTTCATCCAGGCGCACGGCTGCCGAATCAGGGCTCGTATTGCTGGCGACCATCGCATACGGTCTGCCGTTGCGCCAATCGATCGCGAGCAGATGAAAACCCGCGTACCGCGCGTCACCGCCGACAAGCTCGGCCATCGCGGGCTCGAGCGGCCCCGGGTGCCTGGCGAGACCGGTCACCAGTTCGCCGCGACTGCGCTGGCCCGGGGCTCGAGCTCCGCGAGGGTCATTGGTGAGAACCACCAGCCGGCCGCGGCGATTGAGCAACATCCAGGACCCACCGGCTTCCAGATCCCGGCCTCCGAAGCAGTCGGGCGCATCCGGCCACCACGCGGCGTCCGCGCTCGGCCGGGTCAACCACTCATCGCGATTGGCCAGCACGATCAGAGGCCAGGCGGGATGGCTGTTCAGGGCAAACGCGACCAGGCACATCGACTTGCTCCTCAGCGGCGCCAGGCGAAGCATTCGTGATGCCGTTCGCCAATCGTTGGCGGCACCAGTCCTGCGCGCGCGGCGGCTGCGGAGAGCCGCTGCTGCCATTGGACGGGATCGACGCCGGCGGCAAGGCCGTAGTGCTCGAGCCAGGTGTCTTCGCTCGGCGCTTGTCCGCCTGTCGAGGCATCGGCGCGCAGGCCGTAGGCGGCCGCGATCGCGCCAGAATTCCGCATCTGGGTGATCAACCCGGCCAACTGCGCATCGACTTTCTCGCGCATGCCGACAGCTGCCTTGAAATAGACGAATACCGAGCAGGCGCAGAGCGCTTGCGCGGGAATGCCCGCATCGGGGCCAGGGGCGAATGCCATGGCTTGCGGCGACTCAGAATCGCGGCCGCTCGAACGGGCGGTGCTCGGGAATCGCGTAGGGCAGATCGAGGGCCTCGCAGGCGCTGATTCCCAGTTCGGCGGCCTGACCCGCGCGTGCCGCGTCGTCGGTGGTTTCGAGCAATGCGAGCCACTGATCCGGCCGGCCGATGATCGTCGCCGGCGCCTGATCGACGACCGTTGCCACGGGCTGTCCGTTTGCATCGAGGAGATCCGATCCGGGATCCGGCTTGTTCTTACAGAGCACGGGCAGCGCTCGGCGCTTGAGGCGGCTCAGATTCTGGCTGCGCGCGATGACCTCCTGCCCGGCATAACAGCCTTTGTCGAAATCGACACCTCCCAGCAACTCGAAATTGACCATCTGCGGCACGAAGCGCTCGCTGGTGGCGCCGATCACACGCGCCTCGCCGGCCAGGATCTCGGCGGCGCGAAACCAGTCGCCTGGAACCGCATGCGCGAAATCCAGCGCCTGCCAACGGTCTTGCCATTGCGCAAGTGGCGGCAACCAGAGGTGGCGCTGCAGGCGGGCATCGCCGATCTGCACATCGCGCAATCGCAGGACCTCGCCGTCGGGCGACACCGACATGGGGGCATCCAGCGACCGGAGAGGAAGGGGCTGAGCCGGGGTCAGCAGGGCGATCGGCACAAGCGCGTCCTCGAGCGCTTCCACCGTGACCTTGGCGCGCAGGACGAACATCTTCAGCCGGCGTGCGATCGGCGTGACCAACTCGCGACTGAGCAGAAGCTCGAAGTGATCTGCGGCGAGCACGGCCACCCACAGGCTGGCCAGCATGCGACCCTTGGGGGAGCACCAGGCGGAAAAGCCGACATGTCCGGGCGCCAGCCGGTCGATTGCCGAAGTCAACTGGCCGTTCAGGAACTCGGCGGCCTGCGGGCCGCGTACCCGGATGACGCCGATCTCCGCCAGGGCCATTCGCCAGGGGGGCGGCGTCGGCCCAGCCGGCGCACCGATCAACCAGCGCTGATCATCGGCATGTACGGGCATCGCGGCCAGTTCGGCGACTGTGGCGATCGGAGAGGGCGGTGTTTGCCCTTCGTTGCTGACGCTCACGGACTGCTCCTGCAGGTTGGATCGGTGGCCCGCTGCGGGCCCAGGACGGCCCCGACATCGACGGCCGCGTATTATATGAACCGGTGGCGTGGATCGAGTCGATGCCTTCTCTGCGGTCATGGCCGTTCGGCCGACCGACCGCCAAGGCCAGGCGATCGGAAGATCGCCGAGCCCTCGCGAGGAGCGGCCGATCTCCTCGATCGGCCGCCGCGGCCTGCGCATATCATCGCCGGCCAGGCATGGCCTGCCACGCCCCTGCACCGTCCGTCACAAGCCGCCCGCCCGCATGCGTCGAATCCTGCTGCTTCTGGTCGTTCTCGCACTGATCGTTGCGGGCACCTATCGTTGGGCCCAGTATCGCTACGGCGAGCAGGCACTGGCCTTCGCACGGCTGCCGACGCGGGTGGAGGTGCGCCCCGGGATGGGTTTGCGCCAGGTTGGCGCGGCCCTGCGTGCCGCCGGTGTTCAGGCGCCGGACTGGTTGCTGAAGCTGGCCGCGCGCCTGCGCGAGGATGCCCATCGGATTCAGATCGGGATCTATGAATTCCGTGAGCCGCAGTCGTTGCGCGAGATACTCGACCGAATGGTGGCCGGCGATGTCCTGACCGCGGAGATCCGCTTCATCGAGGGCTGGCGCTTCGATCAGTTGCGCGAGACCATCGCGGGGCATCCGGAACTGCGCCACGAGGCGGCGTCCTTGTCGGAGCAGGCGTTGCTCGATCGCCTGGGCATCCGCTATGAGCATCCCGAGGGATTGTTTTTTCCGAGCACCTACCGTTTCGCGGCCGGGATCAGTGATCTGGAGGTGTTTCGGATGGCCCACGAGGCGCTGCGCAAACTGCTGGACGAAGCGTGGGCCGCGCGTGAGCCTGGTCTGCCGTTGAAAGACCCGTACGAGGCGCTCGTGCTCGCGTCGGTGGTCGAAAAAGAGGCGGGCACCGAGGCCGATCGCGCGCTGATCGCCGGGGTGTTCATCAATCGGCTTCGGCGCGGCATGAAGCTGCAGAGCGATCCGACTACGATCTACGGTCTGGGCGATGCCTTCGATGGCGATCTGCGTCGCGTCCATCTGCGTACCGACACGCCCTACAACACCTATACGCGACACGGCCTGCCGCCGACGCCTATCGCCCTGGTGGGCAGGGCGTCACTGCAGGCGGTCTTGCATCCGGCCAAGACCGATGCGCTGTATTTCGTGGCCCGCGGGGACGGCTCCAGTCAGTTTTCCGTGACGCTCGACGAACACAATGCGGCGGTGCGAAAGTATCAGTTGAGACAAGGACGATGAGGGGACGTTTCATCAGCTTCGAGGGCATCGACGGCGCCGGCAAGAGTTCGCATCTCGAGCATGTCGAAAGGTGGCTGCAGGCGCAAGGTATCGAGGTCGTGCTGACCCGGGAGCCGGGGGGCACCGATCTCGCCGAGGCGATCCGCGAACTGGTGCTGGCCCGCCCGATGGCGCCGCTCACCGAGGCGTTGCTGGTCTTTGGGGCCCGACATGACCATGTTCAGCAGCAGATTCTGCCGGCATTGGCGCAAGGGCAATGGGTGGTCTGTGATCGCTTTACCGACTCCAGCCTTGCCTATCAGGGAGACGGCCGCGGTGTGCCCGCCGAGATCCTGACCTGGCTGTCGGAGCAGGTTCATGGCGGGCTTTGGCCGGATCGCACCTACTGGTTCGATATCAGCCCCGAGCAGGCCGCCCGGCGCGTCAGCGCGCGCGCTCCCGCCGATCGCTTCGAAGCCGAGCAGGTGGGCTTCTTCGAGCGTGTGGCCAGCGCTTATGCGCGCATTGCCAGGGAATCCCCGGCTCGCGTCCTGCGGCTGGACGCGGCGCAGACGCGCGAGCAGATCGCCACACTGATCGAGGCCGATCTGCGCGGGATGCTGGCGCAGGCGTCCGAATGAGCGGGCAGCCCGCGCCGTCCTGGCCAGACTGGCTCGATCCGCCTCTGGCCAGCCTGCGGGCACGGCGCGCGCGCCTGCCCCATGCCTTGTTGATCCATGGCACCCCCGGGATAGGCAAGTCGTGGCTGGCGCGGGCGTTTGCGGCGGACCTGCTGTGCGAGAACACATCGGATGAGGCTGGCGGCGATCTCGCGGCCTGCGGCCATTGCCCGGGGTGTCGCTGGTTCGCCGGCGGCGCACACCCGGATTTCCGCAGAATCCTGCCCGAGGCGCTCGACCCGGACCACATCCCGGAGCGCGGACGCAAACCCTCGCGCGAGATCCGCATCGATGCATTGCGTGCCCTTGGGGAGTTCCTGACCCACACCGGTCATCGGGCGGGCTGGCGGGTGGTGATCATCGAACCGGCCGACGCGATGAATGTTTATGCGGCCAATGCCTTGCTCAAGTCGCTCGAGGAACCCGGTCAGCGCACCTTGCTGATGCTGGTCAGCAGTCATCCGGATCGCATCGTGCCGACCATCCGATCGCGTTGCCAGGCATTGCGGGTGAGCCCTCCGAACGTTGACCAGGCCCGCGCCTGGCTCGGCACCCAGGTGCAGGCACACGCCCATGCCATCGATCGGGCCCTTTCGGCCGCCGGCGCGCCTTTGCACGCTCTCGAGCTCGTTGAACCGGCAGCGGACGCCGCTCATCAGGCGGTCCTGGCCGCGATCGCCGGCCTCCCGGACACTGGCATGACAGCGGTGGTCGACGCGATCGTGGGCGTCTCTGACGTCGATTGGGTCAATCTGCTGCAGCGATGGGTCAATGACCTGGCCAGGGTCAAGGCGGGTTCGGATGCGCGGTATTTTCCGCAGCATCGGGATCGGCTCGAGCGACTGGCGGGACGGATGCCTTGGCAGGCCCTGATCGCGCAGCACGACCGATTACTCGAGGCGCGCGCCTGGCGCGACCATCCGCTCAACCCGCGTCTTGTCTGCGAAGGCATTTTGTTGCGCTATCGGGATGCGTTTATCGCCTGATTCGAGTCGGAGCCTCAGATGTCCGAAGCAGTAGCCCCAGCCCAGGATGCCGCCGCCAAACCGGCAGAGGCGGCCGAGCCGCGGGCCTCGCGACCCGGCGTGATTCAACTGGCAATCCGGGAAAAAGCCGCTTTGCAGGCTGCCTATATGCCCTTCATCGCGGGCGGTGGATTGTTCATCCCGTCCACCAGAAGCGCGGAACTCGGCGATCAGATCTATATCATCCTGACCCTGCTCGACGATCCAAACAAGCTGGCGATCACCGGCAAGGTGGTCTGGCTGACCCCGCAAGGGGTTCCAGGGCGCCAACCCGGGATCGGTGTGCAGTTCGCTGCCGATGACACGGGCGAACAAGCGCGCAATCGGATCGAGACCTTGATCGGCGGTGCCAGGTCGGCCAAGGCCACGCACACGATCTGACCCACGCAGCGCTGCGGCGCTCGTGTCCTGAATCGGAAGTTCGCATTATTCAGCCGGCTCGACGCGCGGGGGGCGCAATGCCCTCGATCTCTGCGCGCGCCGCGCGTGGCACAGCGGCCATCGGGCCCGGCCACGATTGACCCGGCCCCCGGCAGGGGTGCGCAAAAACACCGATACAATCAGGCCCGTTGCCTACAGCCTGATTTATTCATGAAGTCGTTCGCGCCCACGCCCGGCACCCGTTTCGCGGCGCGTCGCGCTTGCGTGGCAGACCACCCGGCACTGCCTGGCGCGAGTGAAGACGTTCGGGAACAAGCCGTTTCCCGACGACCGCGGCGTATCGCGCATGCTCAGGGTTAGCGGCCAGATGCAGCCCGTGTTCATCGACTCGCATTGCCACCTGGATTTCCCAGCCCTGCGCGATGACCTCGACACCGTGCTCGCCTCGATGCGCGACAACGGTGTTGCAGGTGCCCTCTGTGTGGCTGTCACGCTGGAGGATGCTCCCAGGGTGCGGCAACTGGCCGAGGAACATGACCATCTTTGGGCCAGTGTGGGTGTTCATCCCGATTACGAAGGCGTGCGCGAGCCCGATGTCGAGATGCTCTGCGAGGCGGCGAAGCACCCGCGCATCGTGGCCATTGGTGAAACCGGGCTCGACTATTTTCGGGTGCAGGGCGATCCGCACTGGCAACGCGAACGTTTTCGGGTGCATGTGCGCGCTGCCTGCGCCAGTGGCCTGCCACTGATCGTGCACACGCGTGCGGCTCGCGAAGACACGCTGCGCATCCTGCGTGAAGAGGGGGCGTCGCAATGTGGCGGTGTCTTGCACTGCTTCACCGAGAACTGGGAAGTGGCCAGCGCCGCGCTCGATCTGGGCATGTACATCTCGTTCTCCGGGATCGTGACCTTCAAGAACGCAGCGGATCTGCGTGAGATCGCCGCGCGTGTGCCCGCGGACAGGATTCTGGTAGAGACCGACTCGCCCTACCTGGCGCCGGTTCCGCATCGCGGCAAGCGCAATCAGCCCGCCTGGGTGCGCGATGTCGCAGCCGGCGTCGCCGAGGTTCGCGGCCTCGAACTGGGTGAACTGGCCGAGATCACCACGGCGAATTTCTTCGAGCTGTTCAAGAAGGCGCGGCCGAACCGCCCGGATTCAGACTCGAACATCACAACATCATAGGAGGCTCAGATGCCGTCGCTGAAAGGGAGTGCCGCAAGGCCGCTGATTTACGCATCACTGGCGGCCGCCTGGGTGGGCGTGGCCGCAGGCGCGCATGCACAGTCCGCTGTCGTCGACGCCGATGGCAAACCGGCCGCCGCGGTGGCGCAAAAGGACCCCGTCTGAAGCTACTAGAGGCGGTGCTTCTCGATGACGCCTCAGCCGTGCGCAAGCTCGTGCTTGCGGGGGTCGACCCCAATGCGCGTGAGCTCGATCGTGGCCCGGCCATCGTGATGGCGGTGACCGAAAACTCCTTTGGCGCATTGTCTGCGCTGCTCGAATCACCCAGGGTGCAGCTCGAAGCCACCAATCGCAATGGCGAGACCGCGTTGATGATGGCGGCGTTTCGTGGCCACAATCCCTCGGTTCGCCAGCTGATCGAGAAGGGCGCCGCCCTGAATCGCGAGGGTTGGAGCCCGTTGCACTATGCGGCGGCCAATGGCCACACTGACACCCTGAACCTCCTGATCGAGGCCGGTGCCGATCTCAATGCGCTCTCGCCCAATGGCACGACGGCGATGATGATGGCCGCGCGCATGGGTCACCTTACGGCGTATCAGGAACTTGTGTTGGCCGGCGCAGATCCCACCGTGGTCAATCAGTCGGGATTGAGTGCGGCGGATTATCTCGAGCGACGGGGTGAAACAGACCGCGCACAGAGACTGCGCCGTTACGCCGAGACATTCGCACAAGGCGGCAAGCGCTGAGCGGAGCGGTCGATCTCTGCGCCGATGCCCGATCAGCGCGGTGGCGCCGGCGGGTGCATCGGCTCCGAGTACGCCGACTGCGCTTCATGGGTCGGCTCTACCGGCGCCGCGATCACGCGTTGGCGTAGCGCGCTGCGCAGGTCCGTGATCGGCATCTGCCGATGCTCGAGCCCGATACGCATGCTCCACTGTTCGAGTTCCGTGCGGCTGGCAGTCGCGATGCGCACGATATAGGACACGCGGGTCTGTGTGTCCAGCAACTCGTCGAGGTTCATCATGATTCTGGCTAAGCGCGGGGAGGTGGGCGGCAAGCGGCAGGCCTCATGCCTGCGAACGCCACAGTCTGCGTGTCTTGCCGCTGCTCTGGCGTGATCCACCGCACGGTGATCACGCCGCAGCGGCGGCCAAGTCGTGTCGTAGCGCACGCCGGATATGATTCGCTACCGAACCACTGCATAACCCACGAGGCACTGCGGGATTCCCCAGCCTGCCGGTCGTTGCGCCGAGATCGCGCTCACCTGCCTGCTGACCCGTGGCGCCGGAGCTCCGGAGGATGAAGGCCGATGTCCGCAGATTTCGAGAAATTCATCACGACCTGCCGCGCCGCGATCGCCAATGAGCGCGACGAAGCCAAGGTGATCGGCGCCGTCCAGGATGCGCTGCGAGAGATTCTCGGGCGCGAAGGCTGGTTGCCCGAATCCCATTGCCAGCCCCGCGGCGATCGCTATGCGCAGTATCCGCTATACGTGGCCGCGGATGGCGGCTTCTCGGTGGTGTCCTTCGTCTGGTCGCCCGGCCAGTCGACGCCAATCCATGATCACACGGTCTGGGGGGTCATCGGAATCCATCAGGGGCGCGAGCGCACCGAAGCGTTTCGCTATCAGGATGGCCGGCTGGTGGTGACCAAGACCATCGATGCCGAGGTTGGTGACGTGGGGGCGGTCTCACCACGCATCGGTGACATCCATCGCGTGGGCAATGTATCCGATCAGGTGGCAATCAGCATTCATGCCTATGGCGGCGACATCGGCCGTGTCGAACGACATGTCTTCGACGAGCAGGGCGGTAGTCGGGATTTCGTATCCGGCTACGAGCCGGTGCAGCCGTTGCTGATCGACTGAGCCCGATCGATCCGACGGCGCGCCGAGCCCCCGCTACAGACCGGAAACCCCGCGTGAGGCGGTGCCGGCCAGTTCGCTCAGATGGCGGTCGCAGGCCAGCAGGCTGACATGGTGCGGCCTGTCCCGCCCGAGGATGGTGATGGCGGTATTGGCGAACTGATCGCAGGGCTGTACGCCTGGCGGCAGACTCAGATGGGCGGCGATGATGCGGCGCAGGACCAGCCCATGTGTGAATACCGCGACGCGTGCGCCATCCGGCACCGGATGATTCAGTACCCAGTCGAATGCGCGTGCCACGCGCTGGTAGAACACCGGGTTCGATTCCCCGTTGGGTGGTTCATAGTCTTCGGCGTCGGCGTCGAAATCGATGCTCGAGCGCGCCAGGCCGCGCAGATCGCCGAAGTTGCGCTCACTGAGAAGCTCGTTCGTGACGATCGGCAGGCCCAGCCGCCGGGCCAGCGCATCAGCGGTCTGGTATGCCCGCATCATGTCGCTGCTGATGATCACATCGATGCCCATGCCGGCCAGACGCTCAGCCGCGGCCGCGGCCTGTGCGAGACCGCGCTCGGATAAAGGCGTGTCCGGGTGTTGAAACACCCGTGATGCGTTCAGTGGCGTTTCGCCGTGTCGGACCAGAACGATCTCGGTGCTCATGATTTCTCCTTGTTGCGCCTCAACCGATATGCGCTGGCGCGATGATACGCGAGCTCTCATAGGCTTCGAGCCCTGTTTTCAAGGCAGTTTCGCGCGAATAGTGCGCGTTTTTAGCGACAAAACGCTTGAAACAAGGCGTTCTCGCGATTGAACAGCATGCGACGCATGCGATAATTTTTTCAATGACGATGCGTTTAGCCCTTTTTTTAAGGGCTTTTTCCGAGCGAGGCGCGGTCATTGACCTTTCCAACAATTCACTGAAGATCCTCATGGCGACATCACGCAAGAGCACCACCACGGCGAAGAAACCTGCTGCCAAGAAAGCCGCTGCCACGAAAGCGGCCGCACCGAAAGCGCCCGCCGCTGTCAAGACCACCTTCACCAAGACCAGCCTCGCGCAGCACCTGGCGGCCGAGTCGGGTGTCGAGCCCAAGGCCGTCAAGGCCGTTCTCGCCAGCCTCGAGGCCACCATGGTCGGTGCGCTCAGCAAGCGCGGCGCCGGTGAGTTCACCTTGCCCGGTCTTCTGAAGGTCGTCACACAGAAGGTTCCTGCCAAGAAGAAGCGCTTCGGCAAGGACCCGTTCACCGGCGAGGAGCGCTGGTTCCCGGCCAAGCCGGCCTCCACGAAGTTGAAGGTTCGCGCGATGAAGCGCCTGAAAGACGCCGCTCAGTAAGCGCGTCAGAGCAATCCGTCGGCGGCTTCGTTCGTGGCCGGTGACGGATGCTTCGGCTGTTGGCGTGGTTCCGAGTGCGCCAGCGCCGGCTAGAATCGCCCGGTCACCTGTTTTTGCGGCCGGATCGCCTGACCAGCGATCCGTAGCGCGACAGGTACCGGGCGTTTCTCATTCGAAAGGTCGTTCTGGAGGCCATCCATGACCGGTCCGCTGGCGGGCGTACGCATCATCGATCTGACGACGATGGTCTCGGGGCCTTACTGCACGATGGCGCTGGCCGACCAAGGGGCCGATGTCATCAAGGTGGAGGCGCCCGGAGGGGATTATTCCCGCCATGTCGCGACCCGCCGCGGCGGCTTTTCAGCCTCTTTTGTCAACAACAATCGCAACAAGCGATCCATCGTGCTCGATCTGAAACGCGACGCCGCGCGCGATGTCCTGCTCGAGATGTGCGCCGGTGCCGATGTGTTCATCCAGAACTTCCGCCCGGGGGTTGCCGAGCGCATGGGCCTTGGCGAGGCGGTTCTGCGCGAGCGCCGTGCGGATCTCATCTATGTGTCGATCAGCGGATTCGGTTTTGACGGTCCCTATGCGAACCGGCCGGTATTCGATCCGTTGATCCAGGCGCTGTCAGGACTGACCACTGTCCAGGGGGGATCGGACGAAGGGCGACCACGACTTGTGCGCACGATCCTGCCGGACAAGCTGACTGCGATTCAGGCGTCGCAGGCAATTTCGGCGGCCTTGTTCGCGCGGGAGCGACATGGCATCGGACAGCATGTGCGCCTGTCGATGCTCGACACCATTGTCGCGTTCCTCTGGAGTTCCGACATGGGTGGGCACACCTTCGTGGGCGACGAACTCGAACGCGAAACCGCGCAGTCATACATCGATCTGATCTACGAGACCCGCGACCGGTTCGTCACGATCGCGGTCATGCAGGACAAACACTGGCGTTCATTCTGTGAGGTGGTGGGCCGTCCCGAGCTGGCCGAGGACCCACGCTTTGCGACGCCGGCCGCTCGTGAGATCAACAAGGACGAACGAACCAGGCTGACGCAGGAACTGGTCGCAGAGCGCGATGGCGCCGAACTGCTGGCGGCGCTGGAGCGCGCCGATGTCCCGTGTGCTCCGGTGCTCACCCGCCGCGAGATGATCACCCATCCGCAGATCGAGGCCAATGAGATCCTTCTGCGCAGCGAGCACCCTCGCGCCGGGCAATTGCGCCAGACTCGTGCTCCGGCCCGCTTCTCGCGAACACCGGGCGGATTGCGCCGCCCGGCACCGGGCCTGGGTGAGCACACGCGCGAGTTGCTCGATGAACTTGGCCTGAGCCCGGCGCGGATCGAGAGCCTGATTGCCCAGGGAGCGGCTCAGGTGGGTGCATCATGACCGCGCCAATCGCCTTGCATGCGCATGTGGAGGGGCAGGGCCCGGAGCTGCTGCTTTTGCATGGTCTGTTCGGCTCGGCCCGCAACTGGCTCGGCCTGCAGCGCGAGCTGGCCAGGACATTCCGGGTGCATGCGCTGGATCTGCGCAATCACGGTCAGTCGCCGTGGTCGGAGTCGATGAGCTATGAATCGATGGCCGCCGATGTCTCGGCGTACATCCAGAGCCATTGTCACGGTCTGCCGACCGTGCTGGGACACAGCATGGGCGGAAAGGTTGCGATGACTCTGGCCCTGCAGGCTGCCGTGCCGATCGCGGCGCTGATCGTGGTCGATATCGCGCCCGTGGACAACCCGCCGACGCTTTCACCGGTCCTGGCGGCCATGTTGCGGGTCGATCCCTCGTCGACCAACCGGCGCCAGCAGGTCGGCGAGTGGCTGGCGCCCGCGGTGCCGGACGAACGGGTGCGGGCTTTCTTGCTGCAGAATCTGGTTTCTCGCGATGGCGGCCTGCAATGGCGGATTCATCTACAGGCGATCGCGCGCGCGATGCCGGCGATTCCCGGATTTCCGCAGCCGCTGCAATCGCGCCGGTATGACGGGCCGTGCCGGTTCATCATCGGTGCGGACTCCGACTACGTCCGCAGCGAGCATCATCCGCTGATCAGGCGTTTGTTCCCGCGTGCGGCGATCGATGAGATCGCCGGCGCGGGGCACTGGGTTCATGCGGATCAAGCGCAGGCATTTCTGGCCAGCGTGCGCGAGGCGCTCGGCGGCCCCTGAGCCACCAAGCCACTAGGCCGGCTGTGGCGCCAGATGCAGCGCCACGCAGTCATCGCCGGCATCTCCGTGAAACGGATAGCGCTCACGAACCAGCGGATCATGACCGGGCACCAGATGATCATCGCTGTCGGCCAGTGAGCGCAGTCGTTCATAGCCTTCGAGCATATCGCCGAGATTGAACACGATCGGGAACGGCGAGCCCTGGTTGATGTTCGCGTAATAGTGACTGGCGTCCGAGGCCAGCACCACCCAGCCGCGAGCGGTATGAACGCGCACCGCCTGCAACCCGTCCGTGTGGCCGCCGACCTTGATCAGTGTCAGACCGGGGGCAAGTTCGGCATCGCCGAGATAGAAGCAGACCCGGTCTGCATAGACGCGCCTCACCACCTCGGTGACATCGTCGACATCGAAGGCGTGGCGCAGGAACGGGTAACGCATGAAGCGGCCGGTGGCGTAGTGCAGCTCGCGCTCCTGCAAGTGAAAGCGTGCGTTTGGCAGCTTTGGCAGGTTGCCCGCGTGATCGTAGTGCAGATGCGTGAGGATCACATCCTGCACCTGGGACGCTTCGATTCCGAGCACATTCAGCGCGTCGATCGGGCAGCGCAGCAGCTTGCGTCCGCGGCGCTCGGCGGCCTCCTGGCCAAAGCCTGTGTCCACCAGCCAAATACGCTGGCCAAGGCGTACGACCCAGACGAAGTAGTCCATCGGCATGGGGCCATCATGCGGATCGTATTCGATGAAATTCTGGCCACGTGTGCGCTCCAGATGCGCATAACGAAGCGCGAACACCTCGTAGTCGGGCAGGGCGGTTTCCGGCATTTGGCGGTCTCCTTTTGGTTCGGGCCTGGGTGCATCGGCCCTGGCCGACGCGGGTTATTCGGTTGATGCTACCCTCAGGGCGTTTCGTTGGGGTGCCCGCAGCAATGCGGCTGAGAGGTGCGGCCTTTGGCGCCAACCCATCGACCTGATCCGGATAATGCCGGCGAAGGGAATCGAAACGTGCCTGTCCCGTTCTCGGCTCTCCTCGTCGCAATCATCCGGTTCGAATTTCCGGGCATGCGCCCATGGCCCGCATGCCCTGTTGATTCCGGTCCGCCGCGGCCCCGAGGAGAATGTTTTGTCGAAAGTTGCAAGCCTGCGCATGGTGCTGAGCGCCTGCGTCCTGGCGCTTGGCGCTGCCGTGTCCCCAGCGCATGGCGCCGATCGCCTGACTGTGCTGCTCGATTGGTTCATCAATCCGGACCACGGGCCGATCATCATCGCCCGCGAGCGCGGCTATTTTGCGCAGGAGGGGCTCGATGTGGAGATCATCGCGCCGGCCGATCCTTCCGATCCGCCCAAGCTCGTGGCCGCGGGCCGGGCCGATCTCGCCGTTTCCTATCAGCCTCAGTTGCACCTGCAGGTACATGAAGGCTTGCCGCTGATCCGGGTGGGTACGCTGGTGGCCACCCCGTTGAACTGTCTGCTCGTCCTGGCAGACGGGCCTGTGCGCGACATTGCGGATCTTGCCGGGCGCAAGGTGGGATTCTCGGTAGCGGGCGTGGAAGAAGCTGTGCTCGGCGCGATGCTGGCGAGCAAGGGATTGAGCACCGCGCAGATCGAGCTGATCAATGTGAACTGGTCTTTGTCGCCCTCCCTGCTTACTGGCCAGGTGGACGCCGTGATCGGCGCTTTTCGCAATTTCGAGCTCAATCAGATGGCGATCGAGGGGCGACCGGGGCGCTGCTTTTTTCCGGAAGCCAATGGCTTACCGGCCTACGATGAGCTGATCTACGTGGCACACGCGAAGCGTCATGATCCGGCCAGGCTGCGGCGCTTCCTGCACGCCACCGAGCGGGCCGTGCAGAACATCGTCAATGATCCGAAAGGCACCTGGGCCCAGTTCGCGGCCACCGCCAAGGAGCTCGATGACGAGCTCAACCGGCGCGCCTGGGCCGACACGGTGGCGCGCTTCGCCCTGCGTCCGGCGGCCCTGGACACTGGCCGATACCGGCGATTCGAGAAGTTCCTGGGCAAGGCAGGTCTGACATCGGGCACGCAGGCGGTTTCCAAGCTGGCAGTCGATCTGGAAGCCGGCCGTGAGTGAGTCGTGGGGTAGCGTGTTTGGCGCGCTGCGCATGGCGGCCGGCGATGCCTGGCCGGCTTATGTCAGGCATGAATTCGTCGCGGGTCTGGCCGATGGCAGCCTGCCCAAAGCGGCCTTCCGTCACTATCTGACGCAGGACTACGTATTTCTCGTGCATTTCGCGCGCGCCTGGTCGATGGTCGTGGTCAAGTCGGATTCCCCCGACGAGATGCGGCTGGCGGCGGCCACCGTGCATGCGCTACTCGATGAGGAAATGGCACTGCATGTGCGCTCTTGCGCCGGCTGGGGCATCGACGAGGCATCACTGGCGGCCACCCCCGAGGCCCATGCCAATCTCGCCTATACCCGTTTCGTCATCGATGCCGGTCTGGCCGGCGACAACCTGGATCTGCTGACCGCGCTGGCGCCCTGCGTTTTCGGCTACGGCGAGATCGGTCGCCGACTGAAGGCCCGTTCCGTGGCGGATAACCCCTATCAGGACTGGATCGACACCTACGGGGGTGACGACTACCAGATGGCCTGTGAGCGGGTTGGCCGTTTGCTTGACATGGTTGCCGAGCGGCGCATCGGTCTGCCCTGCGAGCAAGCGCCGCGCTGGTCCTCGCTGGTGCGTATTTTCACGACCGCCTGCCGGCTCGAGGAGGATTTCTGGGCCATGGGCCTGGCTGGCGCCGGTCCATGAGTGCGCCTGGCTTGCGGATCAACGGGCGCTTGATGCTCGGCGATCGCGAGTTGCTGCCACGGTTTTCCCTGTCGTTGAGGGCCGGGCACTGGCATGCCCTGGTCGGGCCTTCCGGCGTCGGCAAGAGCAGCCTGATCCGGATCATCGCCGGTTTGCCCGGTGCGGTCCGCCTCGACGGACGCTGTGAGGCCGACGACGGCGGCAGCTTGTCCGAACGAATCGCCTGGATGGCGCAGTCCGATTCACTCGTGCCTTGGCTGTCGGTCCTCGCGAACCTGCTTTTGCCAGCGCGGCTGCGTGGCGAGCGATCGGATCGCGATCGCGCGATGCAGATGTTGCAGGCCGTGGGTCTGGCCGATCAGGCCAGCCTTAAGCCTGCCGCACTCTCGGGCGGGATGCGCCAACGCGTGGCGCTCGCGCGCACCCTGATGCTCGCGCGCGATGTGGTTCTGCTCGATGAGCCGTTCTCGGCCCTCGATGCCGGTACCCGGGCACGCATGCAGGATCTGGCGGTGACCGTGCTGCGCGGCAAGACCGTTGTGATCGTGACCCATGATCCGGCCGAGGCGGTCAGGGTGGGGCAGTCGTTGACCCTGGTCACGCGGCAGGGGCTGGAGTCGCTGGCACTGCCGCCTGGCGAGCCGGTCCGGCCGCTCGACGCCGTCGAGGTTCTGGCCGTGCAGGGGGCCCTCTGGCGCCGGCTGCACGGGCTGGCGCGCGCATGAGAGGCGTCGCCATCCGCTTGCTGACCGTGGCGCTTGCGTTGCTGATCTGGCAAGCGCTGATCTGGCTGGGCGAGCTGCCCTCGTTCCTGTTGCCCTCGCCGATGAAGGTGGCCGCCAGCGCCTGGTCGCAAGCGGGCACTCTGGTCGATCACGCGCTGGTCACACTTGCCGAGGTGCTGCTCGGGCTGGCAGCGGGCGTCTTTCTGGGTCTGATCACCGCGATCCTGGTCATGCGCTATCTATGGCTGCGGCGTGTGCTCATGCCTTGGCTGCTGGCCAGTCAGGCAGTTCCGGTGTTCGCGCTGGCGCCGCTCTTCGTGCTCTGGTTCGGCTATGGCATGGGCTCGAAGATCGCGATGGCCTTGCTCATCATCTATTTCCCGGTGACCTCCAGCCTGCTCGATGGCCTGGCGCGCACGGAGCCGGCCCTGCTCGATCTGGGGCGCACGATCGGCGCCGGCCCGTGGCGTACCCTGCTGCTGCTACGTTTGCCGCAGGCGCTGCCTTCGCTCGCCTCGGGGCTGCGACTGGCATCTGTCTACGCACCGATCGGGGCGGTGATCGGCGAATGGGTGGGGGCTTCCGCCGGGCTGGGCTACCTGATGCTGCTGTCCAATGCCCGAATGAAGATCGACATGATGTTCGCAGCGCTGGCGGTTCTGGCAGCGATGACGATGGGGCTTTACGCGCTCATGGGCTGGATTGCCCGTGCGCTCGAGCGCTGGGCGCGCGGCCTCGGGCGTGTGCCGGCCGCGGGCCTGGACTGAAAAGGGCGGGAGACGATCCCACGCCGGCCAGCGCTACGGCGCGACTATGTATCCGGCCCGGCCCCTTGAATGAACAGGGCCGGGCATCCGGGCATCCCCGGTATCAGCGCTTGCGACGATAGTCGTCGTGGCAACCCTTGCAGGCCTTGCCGGTTTCACCGACCCCTGCCTTCAGAGCATCCAGCCCGTTCCCGGCCGACTGCGCGAGGCTGGCCACGGCTGTTCCCAGAGCCTTCGAGCGCTCACCGATCTTGGAGCCGGCTTCCCAGATCTCCGGCTTGGCGTCGGTGCGCTTGTCCATCTCCGGGTCCGCCAGGCTGGAGCCCTTGGGCCACATGCCGCCGTTTTTCATCTGGGTCGCGAGTTTCAGATTGTTCGCGGCCGCTGCGGCAGCATCTGCGTCGTAGGGCTTGTTGCCCTTGGCCATCGCGGCCAGGGTGCCGAGGTTGAAGGCATACACCTGCATCAGGCCCTGACGCGCCTTGACTTCACTCTTGAAAGGCTCGTTGGCGGCAGTGGCCGGTTGCAGCGCGGCCAGAACGGCAACGCTCAGCGCAGCTACTAAATGACGTTTTACGGGGATCTCCTGCGTGATGATGGGACTGGGTCGCGGCCTGTTGGCGGCCATCGACGCGGCCATTAGGCATTTTCGAAACTAGTGCGTCAATTCCCAGATTGCGCGGGGGTGTTGTGCAAGAATGCACAAGCAAGGTCGGCCGGCATTGGCCGGCCGGGTCCGTGCTTGTGGAGGCCTTCGCCATGCATTGGGATGATCTGCGATATGTGCTGGCGGTGGCCGAGGAGGGCTCGATGAACCGTGCGGCGCGCCGCCTCGAGGTCAACCATGCCACCGTATTGCGGCGTATCGCCCGGCTTGAGACCGAGACCGGGCGGCCCATATTCGGTCGCCAGGCGAACAGCTACCGGCTGACACCGGCGGGCCAGGCGCTGGTGTCCGTGGCGACCGACGTCGAGCAGTTGCTGAGCGCGCTCGATGAGCGGGGTGGGCCGGACGAAATATCCTTGCGCGGCAGCGTGCGAGTCACCACCACCGACTCGCTGATGATCGGATTGCTGACCGATCCGATGGCCGCGTTTCAGCGCAGCCATCCCGGTGTCATGCTCGAGTTCTCGATCACCAGCCACCTGCTGGATCTGTCGCGGCGTCATGCGGATGTGGCGATCCGGCCGACCCGGGCGCCGCCGTCGTCGCTTCACGGCGTGCGGATTGGCGATCTGGCCTTTGGTATCTACTGCGCGGCCGACTACCCGTTGCGCGATCGGGAGATCACCGACCCGGCCCACCGCTGGCTGGTGGTGGACGAATCGGCCATGGCATCTCCGACCCAGCAGTGGCTGCAACGGCATGTCCCGGGGGCGATCGCGGCGATCCGGGCCGATTCCTTCGTGGTCCTGGGCGAGGCGGCCTGCCGCGGCCTGGGCCTGACCTTGCTGCCTTGCTTCATGGCCGATACCCGGCTGCCCCTGATCCGCCTGCATGGCCCGTTGGATGAAATTACCAACGGGCTCTGGATTCTGCGCCGCCCGGAGGGCGCGCGCGTGGCCCGGGTGGCGGCGCTCTGCGATTCGCTCGCGGTTGCGCTGGCCGAACATGCTCCTCTGCTGGCCGGACGTCTGGCCTAGCGTCGCGCCAGGCCGGCGGTTCGGTCAGAGCGGAACGCGTGTCGGGGCGTGGCCAAGAAAAGTAAAGCAACCACCTGCAACGTGCTCGCTCCAGGCGGACTGATAGACTGGAAAGCAACCATTCACCCGGCTGGCGGCGCTTTCCTTTGCACATGAGTTTGCGCGATGCTTGGCCGTTCGGTCGAGCATCGCGAGAGCATGGCGTTCACCAACGGAATGGTGCAAAGCCGCTATCGTTTCTTGCCGGCCGCTGCCACTGTCCAGGTTTGAGGTACCCATGCACGAAATCCGCATCGATCGATCCCGACGCCTGTGCAGCAGCCCGAAACCGGTCACAACCGCTGGCATCCGGATATCCGGCCCGTTCTGCGCGTTCATCCGGGGAATCGGTCCTTTTCGAAACCCGTGACGCCGCCGATGGCCAGATCCGCAATGGCATGACCGTCGATGATCTGCGCGGTCTGGGCGGCGCGGTCGCGCATCCGCTCACCGGCCCGGTGGAGATCATCGGTGCGCGGCCGGGCGACACGCTCGAAATCAGCTTCGAGGAGATCGTGCCCCAGCCCTATGGTTGGACACGTATCCGCCCGGGTGCCGGCTTCCTGCGCGACTGGTTTCATCGCGATTTTCTCGTGCACTGGACCATGGCCGACGGTTTTGCGCGATCGGAGCAAGTGCCGGGTGTGCGCATCCCCGAGGGCTGTTTCATGGGTACGGCCGGTGTGGCACCCTCCCATGAGCAATTGGTGCAATGGACCCGGCGCGAGGCGGACTGGGCGGCGCAGGGCGGTTTTGCCGCGCCTCCGGATGCGCGCGATGCGGTGCCGGCCCATGAACCGGTGGCCAGCACCGGCCTGCGTACGATTCCCCCGCGCGAAAACGGTGGCAATGCCGACATCCGGCAGTTGACTCGCGGTTCACGGCTGCAGTTGCCGGTCGCAGTTCCGGGCGCCATGTTTTCGGTGGGCGATGCGCACTACGCCCAGGGCGATTCCGAGTGTTGCATCACCGCTATCGAGATGGGGGCGACTGTCGTCGTGCGCTTCAACCTGCTGGAGGGCCATGCATCCCGTACCGGAATGCGCTGGCCGCGATTCGCGCATGATGGCTACTTCATGGCCCCGGAGTGGGCGGCGCCACGCGGATTCGTGGCGACCACGGGCATGCCGGTGCACGCCGATGGGCGCCAATCGGGCGAAAACCTGACCCTGGCCGCGCAGAATGCGCTGCTCGAGATGATCAACCTGATCTGCGAACGGGGGTTCAGTCGCGAACAGGCCTATGTCATCTGCTCGGTCGCCGTGGATCTGCGGATCAGCAATGCAGTCGATCTTCCCAATGTGACCGTCAGCGCCTTGCTGCCGACGGCGATATTCGACTGATCAGGCCGGCTGCGCCGGCCCATCATTGACCGGGCGCAAGGTGCGGCGGCTTGAATGCCCCTGGCGCCTTTGCGGTGACCGTGGATCATTCGTATACTCGGTCGCTTCCATCAATCCCTGAACCAGCGGGCCTGCCATCACCGTGTGGCCGGGTTCGAGCGATCCATGACCTCTTCCTCACCGGCTGCGCCCCAGGCCGCAGGCGCATACCCCATCCCGGCCGGCGTTTTCGCCGAAACCGTGCTCGAGGTCGAGCACTACACGGATCGTCTGTTTCGCTTTCGCATCACGCGCCCACACGAATTTCGCTTCCGCTCCGGCGAATTCGTCATGATCGGTCTCCCCAATGCCGAGAAGCCCATCTATCGGGCCTATTCGCTGGCCAGCCCGTCCTGGGACGAGCAGATCGAGTTCTTCTCCATCAAGGTGCCCGACGGGCCGTTGACCGAGCATCTGCAGAAGATCCAGCCCGGCGACACGATACTCATGCGCCGCAAACCAACCGGCACCCTGGTGCTGGATGCGTTGCTGCCCGGTCAGCATCTGTACCTGTTCTCGACTGGCACCGGTATTGCGCCGTTCGCCTCCCTGATCCGTGATCCGGAAACCTACGAGAAGTTCGAGCGGGTGATCCTGACCCAGACCTGCCGGCAGGTGGCGGAACTGCAATACGGCGAGCATCTGATCGCCCAGATTCGCCAGGATGAGATGCTTGCCGAGATCGTCGGCGACAAGCTCACCTACTACACCACGGTCACGCGCGAACCGTATCCGCGGCCCGAACGGATCACCCAGCTGATGCGCAGCGGCAAGCTATACCAGGATATCGGTCTGCAGCCGCTCTCGCCGGAGCGTGACCGCGTCATGATCTGTGGCTCCATGGCCATGCTCAAGGAGACCCGCGAGCTTTGCGAGGCGGCGGGACTGGTCGAGGGGGCGAACAATGCGCCAGGCACCTTCGTGGTCGAACGCGCGTTCGTCGACTAGGGCCTGAACGTATTGCCCGTGTCGTTCTCCGGTCAGTGCCCTGCAGGTTTTGGCAGGCAGCCGGGCCTGCATGCGCGCCCATTGCTCCTATACTCTCGGGCTTGAGTCTTGCGGATCTCGACGCCGCATCGGGTTGCGATGGCGTCGAGTTGTCTCGAGCACACCTGTCACCGCGGGCGGGCGCCCGGCCCTTGCAAGCATGATTCTCAGACCACGCGTGCTCTTGATCGCCATTGGCACCGGCCTGTTCTGGCTCCTGGCCCTGGTTGCGCCGCTGGTTTTCTTGGCGGGCTGGCGGATCGGGCATCAGGCCTTGTTGGTCGGCGGCGCTCTCGCCACCATCGGCTGTCTGCTTGCCTACCGGGTGTTCCGGGCCCGCGAGGCCGCTTTGAAACGCTGGGCAGGCGATGACTGAACCAGCCGATATCCTCGAGTGGGACGCCTGCGGGCTGTCGGTGCCGGCCATGCGCGACGAGGCGCATCATGGCGGGCGTGTCGTGCGCTGCTTTCGTGATCGGGCGTCGAGTTTGCACGGTCTGCTGGCGGCTGCCGCGGCCAGGGCGCCAGACGGCGACGCTTTGATCGACGGTGAGCGGCGACTCGGGTATGCGGCCCTCGCGCATGAGGTCGGTGTGGTTGCGGCTGGTCTGAGTCGCCTGGGAATCTCGGCCGGCGATCGCGTGGTTCTGATGACCGCTAACCGTGCCGAATTCATCATCGCGCTGTTCGCACTGGCGCGGCTCAGGGCGATCGCGGTGCCGCTCAGCATTCGCGAGCAGGCCGACGGGCTCGCCTATGTCGTCGGTCAGTGCGCGGCGACGGCGGTTGTGCTCGATGCCGAGCTCGGGGAGCGCACCAGTGCGTTCGCCGATCCCGGCTCGCGATCTGCCCCGATGCCGATCCTGCTGCGCCTGCCAGCCCTCGATGGCGGCCATCCGCCGGCATGGCCGGTGGCGCCGATCGAATGGCATGCATTGTTCGATGCCGGATCGATCACCGCGGAAACGCCCGGGCACGAAGACGACACCGCGGTTTTGTTGTACACATCGGGCACCACGGGGCGCCCCAAGGGGGCAATGCTCAGTCATTTCGGCATTGCGCATTCGGTCGAGCACTTCCGGGTCTGCATGGGCCTCACCGAGGGGGCCAGGATCGCGCTCGCGGTACCGTGCAGCCATGTCACGGGCCTTGTGGCCATCATCGCCACGGCCGCGCATTGCGCCGGGCCGGTCGTTATCCAGCGGGAGTTCAAGGCTCCCGCGTTTCTGGCCCTGGCCGCGCGTGAACGGGTACAAGCGACCATTCTGGTTCCGGCCATGTACCGGCTCTGCCTGATGCAGCCGGACTTCGCAGCGCATGATCTCTCGGCGTGGCAGGTGGGCGGCTATGGCGGCGCACCCATGCCCGAGGCTACGATCGATGAACTCTCGCAGCGGCTGCCGGGGCTGCGTCTGATGAATGCCTATGGCGCCACCGAGACCACCTCTCCGGCCACTGTGATGCCCGCGCAGCACACCCGCAGCAATCTCGACAGCGTCGGCCTGACCGTACCCTGCGGCGAGATTCGCATCATGGACGACGACGGCCGCGAAGTGGCCAGCGGCGAGACAGGTGAGATCTGGATCGCCGGGCCGATGGTTGTCGCCGGCTATTGGGACAACCCCGAGGCCACCGCGCGCGAGTTCACCGGGGGCTATTGGCGCAGCGGCGACCTGGGCAGCAAGGATGCACGCGGTTTCGTGAGGGTTTTCGATCGCAAGAAGGACATGATCAATCGCGGCGGCTACAAGATCTATTCGGTGGAGGTAGAGAATCTGCTCATGGCACAGCCGGGCGTGATCGAGGCGGCGGTGATCGGCCGGCCGTGCCCGGTGCTCGGTGAGCGGGTCCACGCCGTGCTCAACGTCGATCGGGCCATCGCGACGGTCGACGCCTTGCGAGCCGCATGCGTGGCTCTGCTGGCCGATTACAAGGTGCCCGAAACCTTCGAGCTCGGTGATCGGCCGTTGCCGCGCAATGCCAACGGCAAGGTCATCAAGCGCCAGCTTCGCGATGCGCTGTCAGGCGCCCGTGACTGAGGCGCCGCTGCAGCTGCTGTACCTGATCGAGGCGCGGGATGGCCGTGAGTTCACCTGGCTGCGACAGTGGTTGCTGGATGGCCATGCGCGCCATTTGCTGCCGGCCGCGCTCGCGCATGCCGATGTGCGCTGGGACTGCGAGCGGCTGGATACCGATCAGTCGCGCGAGGAGGCCGACGACTGCTGGGTGGTCCCGGTGCGCATGGTCTGGCTGCCCTCGGTCAGGCGGGGGGTCGGTGAGCTCTGGGATGATCTGTTCCATGGCCGGATCATCGCGCCTGGGCCCTTGCGCCGGCTCTGGATCCGCCACTATCGGCCCGCGCGGATGCGCCCGGTTCTCGGTGAGGGCACCTCGCTCGGGGAGATGCGCCAGGCACACGCGCGCCATCCGTCGGCGCACGGGCGAGGCACGCTTGGACAATTCGTCCACATGCGCGCACAGCTGGCGCTCGAGATGGCCGAGCGGCTGGCGCGTGGGCCGCGCTATCGGTTTCCGCGGCTGCTGCCGGCGGATTTCTTCGGTAACGCCGGTTATGCGCGAAAGCTTGATGACATCGCCCGCGAGGAGGCGCTCAGCCAGGATGTGGTCTTTCAGCGCGCGCTTCGCTACATGCACGAAATGGCGGCGTCGCAGACCCCGTTCATGCAGGACCTGATTCTGGCGCTTTACAGGGCCGGCGTGCGGGCGCGTCATGACGGTGGCATCGTGGCCGATCCGGAGCAGCTCTCTGCGCTGGTCGAACGCCTGCGGCGCGAGCCCGTCGTGTTCATCATCAGTCACAAGTCGATGCTGGACACGGTGGCCTTTTCAGTGCTGCTTTATGACGCTCATCTGTCGATCCCGCTGACCTTCGGCGGGATCAATCTGCGCACCTTCGGGATCGGCGCTCTGGCAAAACGGGCGGGAATCATCTTCCTGCGTCGTCAGTTCCAGGACAACGCAATCTATAGGGCCACCTTCCGTCGCTATGTCTCTTATCTGCTGCATCGCCGATTTTCGTTGATGTGGGCCTTGGAGGGCACGCGCTCGCGTACCGGCAAGCTGCTGCCGCCGCGCTTTGGCATGTTCCGCTACGTGATCGAAGCGCTCGATGCGCAGATGGCCGAGGCATTGCGCTTCGTCCCCGTGAGCGTGGTCTATGACCAGATCACCGAGGTTCGAGACTACGCGGTCGAGCAAAGCGGTGCCAGCAAACGGCCCGAGGGCATGACCTGGATGTTCCGCTTCCTGCGTCGCGGCACGCCGCGCGGCCGGATCCTGATCCGCGTCGGCGACGGTGTCACGGTGGGCGATGTGCGTCAGGGACAGGCGCAGCCTGGCGAACTGGTACCGGCCCTGGCGTTTCGGGTGGCCGAGCAGATGAATGCGGTGACGCCGATCACGCCGATCGCGGTGATCTGTCTCGTCCTACTGGCCGCCGGCGACCGGGCGCTGACGGTGCGCGAGGTGGGCCGCCTGGCCAGGGCGGCGCGCGCGGTGATTCATCGGCGCAGGCTCGAGTTGGTGGGGCGTGCCGATCTGCGCGATCCACTGGTGCTCGAAGGGCAGCTCGGCCGCCTGGTGGCAACCGGCGTGCTGCGTCGTTTCGACGACGGGCTGGAGCCGATGGTGGCGATCGCGGACGGCCATCATCATGAGGCTGCCTACTATAGAAACACCGCGATTCATCATTTCCTGCTCGACGCGATCGTCGAGGTCTGCCTGTTGCTGGCGGCTGAACAACCGGTGGCGATGCGCGAAGCGGTCATCGAGCGACACGCCTTCGATGTGCGCAGGCTGTTCCGGCTCGAGTTCTATTTCCCGCGCCGCAGCGAGTACCTGGATGCGCTGCGGCGTCTGGCTGAGCGTCGATTCGCGCGCATCGAGACCTTGCTGGCCAGCGAGCGCGAGGCCTTGTTGAACCGATTGCGCCATTCGCGACCGCTGGTCGCCCATGGCGTGCTGCGATCGTTCACCGATGCCTATCGGGTGGTGATCGACGAGTGGGTCGCCGCGTCCGAGAAACCCGACCCGGCATTGCGTGCGGCATTCATTCAGCACTGTCTGCGTAGCGGGCGACAGCGGCTGCGCGAACGCAGGATCTTTGCGGTGGAGTCGGTGTCGAAGGTGCTGTATGAAACCGCCCTCGACTGGGTTCTCGCCGAGGCGGCCCTGCCCGATGGCGAAGGCATGCTGGCGCGGGCGCCGGCCGTGCTCGCGGAACTCGAAGCGGCGCTGCATGTGCTGCGCTTGCTGGCCCCCGATCTCCCGGACGGTCACGGTCCGCACTGACGCGCGCCCCAGAGGGGCGCGCAGCGCCGGGCGCGGATCAGCGCTTGGCCGCTTCGGGCACAGCCATGGCAGACACCGCGCGCGCCTCGCGCTGGGTCAGCGCGATGCCGATCATGACCAGTGCCAGACCGATCCCGTGATAGAGGGCGAATCGTTCGCCCAGGATCAGTACGCCGAGAATCGAGGCCCAGATCGGCACCAGATTGACATAGGTACCGGCCCGGCCGGGGCCGACCAGATCGACGCCGCGCAGAAAGAACAGCTGCGAGAGCATCGATGGAAATATCGCCACGAAGGCCACCACCATCCAACCCGTCTGTGTCGGCCAGAAGAAGCTGCCCGCCGCCACGTCGACCACGATCAGCGGGATCGAGGTGAGCATGGCGATCACGGACAACAGCGTGAAGAAGGCTGCGCCATCCATCGGCGGTCGGCGCTTGAGCGCCAGCGTATACATGGCGTAGGACAGGCAGGCGATCAGCATGAGCCCGTCGCCCGGGTTCAGCCCCAGCGCGAGCAGACTCGCCGGATCGCCACGAGTGGCCACCGCGATCACACCGACGAGCGCGATCATCACACCGACGCTTTGGGCGACCGTGACCCGGGTGCCATAGAAGAGGCGCGCACCGGCCAGGACGAAGATCGGCATGCTGCCCTGCAGGATGCCGATGTTGACCGCGGTCGTGCTGTGCGCCGCGTAGTACATCAGGGTGTTGAAGGCCGTAAAGCCGATCACGGAGGTGAGGATCAACAGCGGCAGCTGGTCCCGGATCTTCGGCCAGTGGGCACGCACCGCACGCCCATAGAGCAGCCACATGAAGCCGGAGACCAGCACCCAGCGCACGAACACCACGGATAGCGGAGAGATCTGGCCGACTGCGAGCTTGCCGGCCACCGCATTGCCGCCCCACATCAGCGTTGCCAACGTGATCAGCAGGGCGGCGCGAAGTCCGGGAGTGATGTTCAAGCTTTCTTGTCCGTGTCGCCCATGATCGAATCGACCATCGCACGTTCGTCGCGACGCGGCCATGCCCCCAGCGCGACCGCGTGCAGGAAGTCGCCGACATGGGCATTGAAGCCGGCCGGATCCTCGAGGTTGATCGTGTGACCGGCGTTGGGCATCACCGCGAGCCCGGCGCTGCGGATCAGGCGCTTCATCAGCAGCGCCGGCTCCAGGCAGGGCCAGTCTTCGTCGCCGGTGATCACCAGCGTGGGCACTTCGAGTGCGCGCATCTCGTCCGTGAGTTCGTACAGGGACGGGCGCCTGGCCTGCACGCCGCGCATCGTGTTCGCGCCGCCCTCGGACGAGTGTTCGGCCAGCTGATCGCGGAACTCGCGCCAGCCACGGGGATCGGCATTCTGGAACTGCACGCGTGTCGGGCCCGATGCGTAGCTGTCTGCCACTGCCTGCATGCCCATGGCGGCGAAGCGATCCGCCTGCGCGCTGGCCTCACGCGCGAACTGTTCGCGCTTGCCGGGCTCGGCGCCATAGCCGCAACCGGCGACCACCAGAGATAGCGCACGCTGCGGATACGCGAAGCCGAAGTGCAGGGTGGCAAACCCGCCCATCGACAGCCCGACCACGTGCGCTCGGTCGATCTGCAGCGCATCCAGCACATCGCGGATGTCGTCGCGGGCGCGGGCCTGCGAATAGTGTTCGGCCCCCGGGACGTCCGACGGCGGGTAACCTCTGGCGTTGTAAGTGATACACCGGTAACGGCGCGCGAACCAGCGCACCTGGGGCTCCCAGGAGCGATGATCACCGGCGAACTCGTGAACGAAGATGATCGGCGCGCCCTGGCCGGTTTCCTCGTAATACAGACGGCTGCCGTCGGAGGTAGTCAGATGAGGCATGGGATTTCTCGCAATTGGTTCGGCGGGTGTTTCGGCGGTGCGGCTGGCAAGCAGGTTGGCAAGCAGGTTGGCAAGCAGGTTGTGGCAAGCAGGTTGGCAATCGGTGCGACGCGTGCCAGCGCGAGCGCCCCGGATCGCCAGCGCCGACGGTCGCCACCGCCGGCAGGGCGATATACTGCCCGGCTAGTATAGATGCCGATTCAAGGAGACAGCCTTGCCCCGCATAAAGGCTTCCGATGCGCTCGCGCGCTTCAAAGTGCTCGACCTGACCCGGGTGCGAGCCGGCCCGACCTGTGTGCGCATGCTGGCCGATTTCGGCGCCGACGTGCTGCGGATCGAGCCGCCCCAGGGCATAGACCCGAACGAGAACATGTTCGCCGGCAATCGCCATGGCGGCGATTTCCAGAACCTGAACCGCAACAAGCGTGCGCTGACGCTCAATCTGAAGAAGCCGGCCGGGCTGGCGGTGTTGATGCGTCTGGTCGAGCAGGCCGATGTGGTGGTGGAGAACTGGCGCCCTGATGTCAAGGCCAGGCTCGGCCTGGATTACGAGAGCCTGGCCGCGGTCAACCCTCGGATCATTCTGGCCAGCGTATCGGGGTTCGGGCAGACCGGGCCATATGCCAAGCGCCCGGGCTTTGACCAGATCGCCCAGGGCATGGGCGGCCTGATGTCGGTGACCGGCTTTCCCGGTCAGGGGCCGCTGCGGGCCGGGCTTGCGGTGGCCGATTCCAGCGCCGGTCTGTATGCCGCGCTCGGAATCATGATCGCGCTGCTGGAGCGCGAGACCTCCGGGCGGGGCCAATGGGTGCAGTCATCGCTGCTGCACGCCATGATCGCCATGATGGATTTTCAGGCGGCTCGCTGGACCAACGACCACGACGAACCCACGCCGGCAGGCAATGACCATCCCACGAGCAGTCCGATGGGTCTGTTCGACGCCAGCGACGGCTCGTTCAATCTCGGCGCCTCGGGCGATGGCAACTGGCGCCGCCTGTGCGCCGCCGTCGGCCATCCCGAGTGGGTGGACGAGCCCGACTGGGCCAGCGAATCGCTGCGCGCGAAGAACCGGGCGCCACTGAATGCGGCACTCAATCAGGTCTTTCGTACCCAGACGGTGCAGCACTGGGTGGACACCCTGAATGCCGCCGGCGTTCCCTGTGGGCCGGTCTACACGATGTCCCAGGTCTTCGAAGATCCGCAGGTCAGGCATCTGCAGGTGGCGCAGGCGGTGGCCGCGAGTAACGGCATGACCATGAATCTCATCGCGCAGCCGGTCGTGCTCTCGCGCACGCCGGCCTCGATGCAAACCGCCGCGCCCGAATGGGGAGAGCATTCGGACGAGATCCTCGCCGAGGCCGGCTACAGCACGCAGGAGATCGCCGCGCTCAAGGCCGACGACGTCGTCTGAGGCCCTGCTGGCAGCCGGCTTTCCGAACACTGGAGAAACCTCCGACATGGCAACCGTACATGTCGACCGGCAGGGGCCGGTCGTTCATCTCGTCATCGACAATCCCGCCAAGTTCAACGCGATGACGCTCGGCATGTGGCAGACCATCGCGCAGACGGTGGCCGAGGCCGAGTCCCAGCCCGAGGCGCGTGTGCTGGTGTTGCGCGGGGCGGGCGACAAGGCCTTCGTGTCGGGCGCCGATATCTCCGAGTTCGAGAGCCGGCGCAGTGATCCCGCCGGGGTGACGGCTTACGATGATGCGGTACGCAGCGCTCAGGCTGCCCTGGCCGCTTGCAGCATGCCGGTCATCGCAGTCATCCGTGGTGTCTGCATGGGCGGTGGCATCGGCCTGGCGCTCGCCGCGGATCTGCGCTACTGCGCGGGTACCGCACGTTTTCGGATGCCGGCTGCCCGCCTCGGCCTGGGCTATGGCTTCGAGGGCATGGAGCGGGCGGTGCAGCGGGTCGGCGCGGCCAGGGCGGCAGAGCTCTTCCTCACAGCGCGCACCTTCGACGGTGCCGAGGCGCAGCGCATCGGGCTGGTCAATGAGGCCTTCGACGCCGATCGTTTCGACGAAGAGGTCGAATCGCGTATCGCCATGGTCGCCGGTAACGCGCCCTTGACCATGGCGGCCGCCAAGCTGGCCATCAGCCAGGCCGCGCTGCCGCCCGCCGATCGCGATCTTCACCGGGTCAACGCCGCGGTTCGCGCCTGCTTCGAGAGCGAAGACTACAAAGAGGGGCGGCGGGCCTTCATGGAGAAGCGCGCGCCGCAGTTCAAGGGCCATTGAGCGCCGGCGCAAACGATGCCTGGCTGCACGGGCAGACGGAGGGCGAATGAAGCTGCAAGGTATCCGGGTCCTGGACTTGTCCATGTATCTGCCCGGCCCGCACTTGACGATGACCATGGCCGACCATGGCGCCGATGTCTGGCGGATCGAACCACCGGGTGAAGGCGAGCCCAACCGCCGGATCGGCTTCGTCGAGGGCGACGAGACGGTTTACTTTCGCAATACCCACCGGGGCAAGCGCAGCATCACCCTGGACCTGAAGATCGACGAGGCGCGTGAGCTCTTTCTGCGCCTGGCCGAAAAGGCGGATGTGGTGGTGGAGTCGTACCGACCGGGCGTGGCCGCGCGGCTGGGGGTGGACTATGAATCGGTCTCAGCGCGGGCACCGCACATTGTCTACTGCTCGATCAGCGCGTTCGGCCAGACGGGGCCGCTGTCGCACAGGGTGGCGCACGATATCGCCGTCGAGGCGCAGGCGGGCGTGGCCTCGCTGACGATCGGCCACGATGGCAAGCCCACGCTGCCGGCAATTGCCATGGCCGACATGGCGGTTTCGCTCACCGCGCTCTCGGGCATTCTGATGGCCTTGTTTCGGGCGCGCGAGACCGGCCAGGGCGACTACATCGATCTGTCCATGCAGGATGCCCTGATGGCCTGGACACCGAACATCACCGGGCGCGTGTTCGCCGAAAAGCAGCCTCCGCAACCGAAGCTGGAGCGCACCTGGGGCGGTAATGCACTCTACGGGCTCTACGAAACCGCCGATGGCAATGGCTCGCCCTGGCGGGCAACGAGCACAAGTTCGCGCGCAATCTGTTCGAGCCTTGCAGCGGCCTGAGCTCATCGAGGCCGCTATCGGGCCGCCGGGCCAGGCCCAGGAGCCGGCCAAGGCCTTCTTGCGCGAAACCTTCGCCGGCCGCCGCTGGCGCACTGGGAAGCATGGTTCGAAGGGCGTGACATCGCCTGGGCGCCGCTGCTCGATCTGCGCGAGGCCTTCGATCATCCGCATGTGAGCGCGCGCGGGATGCGCCTGCTGGATGACCGGGGCCGTGAGCATATCGGTGCGCCGATCCGCTATCAACACGAACCGGCGCAACCGCGCCTGTCGGCGCCGGCGCTGGGCGAGGCCAACGCCGATGCCGCCCGCCTGGCGGGCTATGACGGCGCCGGCATCGAACAACTGATCCGGGCCGGCGCATTCGGCGCCGGCGACCCATGATGAGCGAGACGAAATCATGAGCGAAAACTACCGTGCGAGTTGTCTGTGCGGCACGATCAGGTTCGAGGTGTCGGAGATCGAGCGCCGGGCCGGCCACTGCCATTGCAGCATGTGCCGCAAGTTCCACGGCGCCGAATACGCCACCCTGGCAACCGTGCCCCGCCGGGCCATCACCTGGCAGGCCGGCCAGGATGCGGTCGCCGATTACTGCGCGCAGAACGGCACGATCCGCAGCTTCTGCCGGCAGTGTGGTTCGAGCCTGTTCTTTGCCAGCCCGCGTGCCGATCCCGCCACCATCGAAGTGGCCCTGGCCGTCTTCGACGACGACCTGCCCGTGGTACCGGATGCGCACATCTTCGTGCACTATGCGCCGAACTGGTCCGTGATCAGCGATGATCTGCCCCGGTTTCCGGAAGGGCGTGCCAGCGCGTCCTGACCCTTCAGACGCCTGCTTTCCGAAGCGGGCGAAGTATCCGACAGTGCGCTACGTCATTCCCGAATCCGAAGTTCAGATCAGCGCCGTGCGTTCGCAGGGGGCGGGCGGCCAGAACGTGAACAAGGTGGCCACGGCCATCCATCTGCGCTTTGACGTGGCCCGGTCGTCGCTGCCAGAGGCGGTCAAAGAGCGGCTGCTGGCAATGGCCGACAAGCGCATCACGGCCGAGGGTGTGATCGTCATCAAGGCCCAGGCGGCCAGAACCCAGGAGCAGAACCGGGTGCAGGCCCTGGCCCGTCTTCAGGCCCTGATCGATCGGGCCACCCGGATACCCAAGCCGCGTCAGCCGACCAAACCCACGCTGGGCTCGAAAATGCGCCGGCTCAAGTCCAAGGAGATCCGCTCGCAGGTGAAGGCTCAGCGAACGAAGGTGGACGATTGAGCGCGACCCCGGGCGAGCGCGCGGATCGATGCAATGCCAGGGCGCGCGCCCGCGGGGCATCTGGACGGCCGCCTGGGCAGACCCGGCCGGCGTGCCGGGCCGCCCCCAAGATTTGTCTGACTCATCAGGAGACATCCGCATGGTAGCAACCGCCGAACCCGTCGGCCCGAACCGTTTTCGGGAAACCTGGGGCCGCTGCCTCGAAGACTTCCAGGTCGGGCAGACCTTCGAACATCGTCCGGGCCGCACGATCACCGAGGCCGACAACATCCAGTTTTCGCTGCTGACCATGAATGCGCATCCGCTGCACTGCGACTCCGCCTATGCGGCGCGCACGGAGTTCGGCAAACCCCTGGTCAACTCGGCACTGACGCTGGCGATCGTGGTCGGCATGACCGTGTCCGACATCAGCGCGCGGGCAATCGCCAATCTCGGCTGGCGAGAGATCGAGTTGCTGGTGCCGGTCTTTCCCGGCGACACCATCTATGCGCGCTCCGAAGTGCTCGAGGTGCGCGAGTCCCGCTCCCGGCCGGGGCAGGGGATCGTGACCACGCGCACCGAGGGGCACAAGGCCGATGGCACGGTCTTCATGCGCTTCGTGCGCAGTGCCCTGGTGCCGTCGCGGGCCAGCGCGATCGATTACCCGGCCGGCTGACACGAATCACCAAGGAGACGAACATGTCCGATGCGCACACCGCCAATACGGAACACGATGACGCGCTGATCCTGGCCGCGGTCGACAGATTTCTCGAGCGCGAGGTCGCGCCCGTGGCGCAGCGCCTGGAGCATGCCGACGAATGGCCGGCCGAGATCGTCGAGCAGTTGAAGTCGATGGGCCTGTTCGGGTGCACGATCGCGCGCGAGTATGGCGGGCTGGGGCTGTCGGCCAGCACCTATGCCAGGATCATCGAGCGCATCTCTCGGGTCTGGATGTCGGTGTCCGGGATCATCAATTCCCATCTGATCATGGCCTCGTGTGTGCAGCGCGCGGGCACCGAAGCGCAGAAGCAGCGCTATCTGCCCCGCTTTGCCAGCGGTGAGATCCGCGGCGGTCTGGCGCTGACCGAGCCCGATTGTGGCACCGACCTGCAGGCGATCCGCACGGTGGCCAGGCGCCAGCCCGATGGCGACTACATCATCAATGGCACCAAGACCTGGATCTCCAACGGGATCTACGGCACGGCGTTCGCGGTTCTGGTCAAGACCGATCCGGATGCCCAGCCCAGGCATCGCGGCATGTCGGTGTTCATCTGCGAGAAGGGCGAGGGCTTCAGCCATTCGCGCAAGCTGGAGAAGCTCGGCTACAAAGGTATCGACAGCGCGGAGCTGCGCTTCGACGACTTCCGCATCTCGGCCGACAACCTGGTGGGCGGCGAGCCCGGCCATGGCTTCAAGCACGTGATGGGCGGGCTGGAACTGGGCCGGATCAATGTCGCCGCCCGCGGCGTGGGCATTGCGCGCGCCTGCCTCGAAGATTCTCTGGCGTATGCGCAGATCCGCCAGACCTTCGGCAAACCGATCGCCGAGCATCAGGCCATTCAGTTCAAGCTGGCCGAGATGGCCACCCGCCTGCAGGCGGCGGAGTTGCTCACCGAGCGCGCGGCACGGGCCTTCGATGCCGGTGAGCGCTGTGACATGGAAGCCGGCATGGCCAAGCTGTTCGCCACCGAAACGGCGCTCTATAACGCCACCGAGGCGATGCGCCTGCACGGCGCCTATGGCTACTCGAAAGAGTTCAACATCGAGCGCTATTTTCGCGACGCCCCCTTGCTCTGCATCGGCGAGGGCACGAACGAGCTGCAGCGGATCGTGATCGCGCGCCAGCTCGTGGCCCGCAATCCGGTTTGACAGGCCTCGCCGGGGGGCGATGCGCGCCAGCCGTGGCGGTCGCGGCGGGATCGCCCGAGCAGCGGGTATCAGCCCCCTTTGTTGCGGCCATCGATCCCGCGGCGGGCAGGTAATGTTCGGGGCTGAATCGTGTCCCCAGGACATTGCTGCGCAGTGCGCATTCGCCTACGAAGGGAAGTCAGCATGGAAACCAACGTGTCGCCATCGTCGGTCTGGGTCGGATCGGCTCGGCCTTTCTGTGCCAGTTGCTCGATCGCGCCGAGGTCGGTGTCGAACTGGTCTGCGTTGCCGAACCGTCCAACACCTGGGGCGCGAACTGGCTCAGAAGGAAGGTGTACGGATCTGCGGCATCGACGAGATCATTGCGCTGGGGCCGAAGCTGGACGTGATCTTCGAGTTGACCGGGCTGCCCGCGGTTCGGCGCGAGCTTCGGCGAGAAACTGCAGCGCACCGGCAACCACCAGACCGTGATCGCCTCTGAATCCATCGCCCGGATCAGTGGGCCATGATCAGCGAAGATGCCCCACCCAGATCCCCGGGCGTCCCACCGATACTGATCGCCGCGGTCGCGGCGCTTCGCGAACCAGCGCGCCGCAGCCCCGCTCAACACCGCTTCCGAGTCCCACACACCTGCCACGGGCGTCCCAGCGGACGTGCCGTGGCAGCTGCGTTTGCGCTACCCTTGCCCCCGGGGACAGTGACTCAGTCATGCCGCCCGCCGCATGTCGGTCCCGGCGGCGCATCGACATGCGCCGGGCCTGCGAGGCCCGATGCCGTTGGACGCGGCCGCGGCTGTGAGGCCGCTAGGCGGCGTCGCTGCCAGCGCACGAGTGAATCCACGTTCCCACTGGCATCGGTGACCAAGGGCTGTGTCCTTGCACCGCTCTTTCTAGTGCTCCGCCGCGGGTGGGGCGGAATCGGGCCTTGGATCGGATGTCCGCAGCCACAGTGTCGAGCCCCGGGAGTGCCAGCGACGAGCGATCGCTGACAGACGCGCTTGCAGCCCGCCTGCTTACGCAGCCGATAGACGCCGCTGCTCGTGCCCGCGCCGCCCGCCACCTGCTGGACTGGCTGGCCTGCGCACTGGCCGGCCTGAACACCGACACCGGCCGCGCGCTGCAGCGCTTCGGGCACACGAAGCCGCTGGCCGATGCGCCAATGCCGGCACTTGGCGTGGGTCCGCTCGACCGGGAATCGGCACTGCTCATCAACGGCGCGCTCGGCAACATCCTCGAGATGGACGACATCCATCGCACCGCCGTGCTGCATCCGGGCCCGGTGATTGCGCCACTCGTGCTGACCCTGGCCGCCGAACGAGGCGCCGGTGGCCACGCCTGCCTCGATGCGCTGGTACGCGGCTACGAAGCCATGATCCGGGTCGGCCAGGCACTGGGCCGCGGCCACTACCGTTACTGGCATCCCACGGCCACCGCCGGCGCGTTCGGCGCCGCAGCCGCGGCCGGCTCGCTGCTCGGTCTGTCGGCGCCGGCGTTGCGAGATGCCATGGGCCATGCGGGCTCGGTCGCGGGCGGCCTCTGGCAGACCCGCCACGAACCGTCGATGACCAAGAGCTGGCACAACGCCCGCGCGGCCCAGCACGGCCTGCTGGCGGCCGAGCTGGCCGCCCAGGGCTTCACCGCGCCACATCGCATTCTGGAGGGCGAGTCCGGCCTGTTCGCCGCGATGTGCACCGACCCGCGCGCGCAGGCGATCACGGTCGATGCCCCTTGGGCGCTGTTCGAGACTGGCATCAAGCCCTGGCCGGCGTGCCGCCATGCGCATGCGGCGCTGGAGGCGGCGCTGTGTCTGCGCGCGCAGTTGATCGGCCAAGTGGGCGACGAGTCGAACGGCGCGCAATGGATCGGCCGTGCGGAACAAGGGTCAGATCACAAACAGGTGATCGGCCACGCGGGCCAAGGGTCTGACCGTGAGCAAGTGATCGGCCGAGAAGGCCACGCCCCGGGCGACGCAAAGCCGAGCGTCACCATCGCGCCCAGCCGGCAACCGCTGCTCAATGCACGACATGTGCGCCGCGTGCTGATCGAAACGTACGACGAGGCCATCCGCTTCTGCGACAAACCTGCGCCGATCACCGAGCTCGAAGCGAAATTCAGCCTTCAGCAGGTGGTCGCGCATGCGCTGCTCTACGGCGCACCGGGGCTCAATGACTTTGGTGCCCACGCGCGCGAGCTGCCTGACATACGCCGTCTGCGCGAATGCACCACGGTGCAGTCGGATGAAGCTTTCAGCGCGGCCTTTCCCAACCGCTACGGCGCAGCTGTCAGCGTATGGCTGGACCGGTCGATTGCAGACGCCACATATGACAAGGCCAGCGGCGCGGATTCCGGCGAGGTGCTGCGCGTGGCCATCACCGATGCGCTCGGCGACCCGGCCCGCCCACTCGATGATGCCGGCCTGCAGGCCAAAGCGAGCAACACCATGCGCTGGGCCGGCCTGACCGAGACCGAAATCAACACGCTCGGCGAGGCCTGCCTGGCGCTTGCCGACGATGCGCCGCTCGAAGCGCTGCTGGCGCCGCTGCGCCAATGGTCGGCCCGACACCGACAGGAGAACACCCCATGACCGAGCACTACGCCGATGCCTTGTTCGCGCTGGTGGAGCACGCACTTGCGGGCCCCGGCCTCGCGACCGATACCGAGCGCGCGATGGCCACCCGGATCGTGCTCGACAGCCTGGCCGTCGGTGCCGCCGGCTCCCACGCACCGTATGCCGCACCGGTGCGGTCATTACTCGCCGACTGGGGGCAGGGCGATGCCGCCGCCTTGCTCGGCGCCGAAACCGGCCGATGGCCGGCCATGAGCGCCGCGTTCGCGAACGCCTACCAGATCCACGGCTCCGAATACGACTATGTGCACGAGCCCGCCGTCGTCCATCCGATGGCCGCCACGCTCGCGGCCGCGCTCGCCGCCTGGCAGCAACGTAGCACCCGCGAGCCCGGCTGGGTGATGGACGGCCGAAGCTGGCTGGACATGCTCTCGCGTGCGGTGGACGTGGCCATCGCGGTGGGCCTGTCGGCCCGCCAGGGGCTGAGGTTCTTTCGGCCGGCCACGGCCGGTGCGTTCGGCGCAATCGCGGCTGTGTGTCAGATCCGCGGCCATGACCGCGCCACCACCGCCACCGCCTTCGGCCATCTGTACAGCCAGCTCTGCGGCACCATGCAGGCGCATGCCGAAGGCACGGCGGTGCTGCCGATGCAGATCGGCTTCAATGCGCGCAATGCAATCGTCGCGGCCGATCTCGCGCAAGCGGGCATCAGCGCACCGCGCCAGGTGTTCAATGGCCCGTTCGGCTATCTGAACCTGTATGAAGCCGAGGGCGACCTGAGCGGCCCGCTGGCGGAGCTACCGGACAAACGCCGCCTCTGCGAACTCTCCTGCAAACCATTCCCCACCGGGCGCGCCACCCATGGCGGCATCGACGGCCTGCTGCGGTTGCGCGCCCAACATGCGATCGACCCCGAGCAGGTGCGCGCCGTGCGCGTGTTTGGCCCGCCGCTGATTCCGCGTCTGGTGGGCCGCCCGCTGCGCGATGATTTCCCGGCACATTACGCCAGGCTCTGCATGGCCTACACCGGCGCCGTCGCGCTGCGCCGCGGCCATGTCGACCTGAATGATTTCCTGCCCGCGGCGCTGCGCGATCCGGCCACGCTGGCCCTGGCCGCGCGCATCTCGGTGCACGATGACGGCAATCCCGATCCGAACGCGCTGCTGCCGCAACGGGTGGAGATCACGCTCGAGAACGGCCAGACCCATGCCTGCACGCTGGACGCCGTGATCGGCTCGCCCGAGCGCCCGCTGGATGACGTCGCGCACCAGCGCAAGATCGACCATTGCCTGGCCTTTGCGGGGCTGGCGGACGACCATCGACAGGCCTTCAACGAGGCCGGGCGCCGCCTGCCGTCCCTGGCCGACATCGGCGAGCTTCTCCACCCGGTGCTCGGCGCTTGAGCGGCAAAACAACCATCAGCCAGCGGGCGCTGTCATGAGCACCTATTTCGACGCCTTCGACCACCGCCGCGCGTTGGCCGACTACCCGATCGGCGAGGCCTTCGCGCAGCGCATGGCCACCCTGAGCGTGGACGCACTGCGCGCGCTGCAGGAACAACGCCTGGCCAGCCTGCTCGCCCGAGCCTGGCAGGTGCCGTTTTACCGGCGGCTCTGGGGCGGGCAGGGCATCGAACCCGGCGACATCCGCGGCCTGGATGATCTACCGAAGCTGCCGCGCTTCACCAAGGCCGACATCATGGCCTCGATCGAGGCGCACCCGCCGCTGGGAGATTTTCACGGCACGCGCCCGGGCGAGCCGATGATCCTGCACACCACCAGCGGCACCACCGGCCGCGCCCAACCGCTGCTGTTCGGCCCCACCAGCCGCGAGATCCAGAACATCCTGCTGGCCCGTGCCTATCGCCTGCAGGGCCTACGCGATGATGACGTGGTGCAGTCCGTCTACGGCTTCGGCATGATCAACGGCGGCCACTACATTCGCGAGACCATCCTGCACTACACCCGCGCGCTGCTGCTGCCGGCCGGCACCGGCGTCGAAACCCGCAGCGCCCAACAGGTGCGCCTGATGCAAGACTTTGGCGTCACCGTGCTGCTCGGCTTTGCCGACTACATCCGCACGCTGGCGCAAGTGGCCCGCAGCGAAGGCATCGAACCCGGGCGCGACATCCGCATCCGCCGCATCCTCGGCCACATGGGCCGAGAATCCAAGGCCGAGATCGGCGCACTCTGGGGCGGCGCCGAGGTCTACGACTGGTACGGCGTGGGCGACACCGGCATCATCGCCGCCGAGGGGCCGGACCGGCAGGGCATGCACCTGTTCGAAGATGCGCACGTCGTGGAGATCGTCGACCCGGCCACCGGCGCCGCCCGCGCCGATGGCGAAGACGGCAATCTGGTCACCACCGTGCTGTTCAAGGAAGACGTCTACCCGATCGTGCGCTTCGACACCCAAGACGTCACCCACCGCCTGAGCGGCCCCTCGCCGAATGGCTGGCCGCTCGCGCGGATCGCTGGCTTTCGCGGGCGCAGCGACAACATGGTCAAGCTGCGCGGCATCAATGTGTACCCGCATGCGATCGCCGCGCTGCTCGGTGCCGACGACGGCTGCACCGGCGAGTACCTGTGCCGCGTACGTCGCGATGCCGAAGGGCGCGACCAGATGCGTGTCGAGATCGAAACCGCACGTGCCGACGATCCGGCACTCGAACACGCGCTGGCCGAGCGCCTACGCGCGGCGCTGGGCGTCACGATCGAAGTGAGCCTGGTCGCCCCCGGTGCCCTGGCCGAGGCCACCGGTGTCGAATCGCGCCAGAAGGCAATCCGGCTGATCGATGAGCGGGGCGCATGATGAAAGGCCCAAGCAGCGCTCCTGAGACGCTAGTTGAACTCTGCGACGCCTACGCCAACGGCCTGAACCCCGCCGAGACGTGCGCCGCTGCTTCCAGCGAATAGACGCCGCACGGAGCCCCTGAACGCATTCACCCACGAAGACCGCCGCGCCGAGCAGGCCGCAGCCGAGTCCGCCGCGCGCTGGCGCGCTGGCCGACCGCGCTCACCGCTGGATGGCATCCCGGTTGCGCTCAAGGCCAATATCGCCGTGGCCGGCATGCCCTGGACCAACGGCCTGGGTGCGCTGGGCAAGCGCAGATCGCCGTAGCCGACGCCGAGGTCGCGCGACTACGCGCGCCGCCGGCAGCGATCATCATCGGCTGCCTGAACATGCACGAGGCCGCACTGGGCGCCACCACCAACAACCCACACTTTGGCGCTACCCACAACCCACGCCAACACGGCTTCACCCCGGCGGCTCGTCTGGCGGCTCCTGGCGCCGCAGTAGCTGCGGGCCTGGTACTGATCGCGCTAGGCACCGACACCATGGCTCGGTGCGCATCCCGGTCGCCTACTGCGGCTGCGTCGGGCTGCTGCCAAGCCGCGGCCAGGTCTCACGGGCCGGCGTCACAGCACTGTCCGAAACACTGACCAGGCCGGCATCCTCGCCCGCACCGTCGACGACGCCTCGCGCCTGCTCGCCAGCCGCCGGCCATGATCCAAACGACATGCAGTCGCTGCCCGGCGCCGGCTACGAACCACCGGCAACGTCACCCGCACATTCGACGAGCCCGCGCCGCGCCTCGCGCTCTACGACGGCGGCGAGGGCTGCGACCCGTCGATTCGCGCCGAACTGCGCGCCCTCGGACAACGCCTGACAAAGGCCGGCTGGCAGATTCGAAACCTGGATTCCTTGCCCGCAGACGGCGGCAGCCTGCGCCGCGCCGGCCTGCTGATCAGCGAGCGCGAAGGCTATGCCGCCAACCTGCCATGGCTATCCCAGCCCGGCGTCAGCGACGAACTGCGCGCCATGCTCGCCTACGGCGCACGGCAACCCGCCGCACGCATCACCGAGGCGCATGCGCGCCTGCAGGAAGGCCACCAGCGCTGGCAAGCCGCCATGAGCGACGTCAACGCCTGGCTGCTACCCACCGCACCGCAACGCGCCTTCCCGCTTAACAGCGAAGTACCGCCCAACCAGGCCGACCTCACCGTACACGCCAATGCCGCCGCGCTTGCCGCAATCAGCCTGCCACTCGAGCACGGCAAGGACGACATGCCCTGCGGCGCCCAACTCTTGATGCAAGCCGGCAACGAGGCCCAACTCATCCGCCTGGCTGCCGCCATTGCCCTGCACGCCGGAGCACCGAATGCCTGAATCCACGACCGACGATCGCCTGCCGGACCGCTACATCGGCCCCGACTTCCGCTGGCCCAACGGCGCCCGCCTGGCGCTGTCCATCGTGGTCAACGTCGAAGAGGGCTCCGAACTCACCATCGCCGACGGCGACCGCGGCCCCGACCCGGTCGATGAACTGGGCATTGCCTTCAAGAGGCCGGTGCGCAACTACGGCAACGAATCCAACTACCGCTACGGCCTGGGCCCCGGCTTCGACCGCGTGGCCGGCCTGCTCGACGAATACCAGTTCCCCGCCACCTGGGCGGCCGCCGCCCTGGCACTGGAACGCGCCCCCCACATCGCCGACTACATCCGCAGCCGCGGCCACGAAGCCTGCAGCCACGGCTGGCGCTGGGTGCATCACTTCCAGATGAACGAAGACCAGGAGCGCGAGTTCATCAACAAGGCCGCGGAATCCATCGAACAAACGACCGGCCAGCGCCCGGTAGGTTGGCTATCGCGCTACATGCACACCGAACACACCCGCCGACTGCTGGTCGAGGCCGGCTTCAAGTACCACATGGACGACTACTCGGACGACCGCCCGTTCTGGAGCCAGACCGAGGCCGGCCCGATCGTCGTGCTGCCCTACGCGTTGGATTCGAACGACATGAAGTTCTGGACCGCACCGGCGCTGACGCCGGAGGCTTG
>JAWKYG010000023.1:0-84593 GCA_041396585.1 Burkholderiaceae bacterium
GTCAGTGCGCACCCGGAACGACGGATCTTCCTGCGCCAGACGCTGCAGGGCGATACCCATCTTCTCCTGGTCGGCCTTGGACTTCGGCTCGACCGCCTGCGAGATCACCGGCTCCGGAAACTCCATGCGCTCGAGGATGATCGGCTTGTCCGGATCGCAGAGCGTCTCGCCGGTGGTGACATCCTTCAGGCCCACACAGGCGGCGATGTCGCCCGCGCGGATCTCTTTGATCTCCTCGCGGTTGTTCGCATGCATCTGCAGAATGCGCCCGATGCGGTCTTTCTTGCCCTTGATCGGGTTGTAGACCGTGTCGCCCGAATTCACCACACCCGAGTACACGCGAATGAAGGTGAGCTGGCCCACGAACGGGTCCGTCATCAGCTTGAACGCCAGCGCCGAGAACTTCTCGCCATCGTCTGCCTTGCGCGAGGTGATGTTCTCGGAATCATCGGTGCCCTGCACCGGCGGGATGTCCACCGGCGACGGCATGTAGTCGATGACCGCATCGAGCATGGCCTGCACGCCCTTGTTCTTGAACGCGGAGCCACAGAACATCGGCACGATTTCGTTCGCGATGGTGCGCTGACGAATCGCGTTTTTGATCTCTTCTTCGCTGAGATCGCCTTCCTCGAGGTATTTGTCCATCACCGCTTCGGAAGCCTCGGCGGCGGCCTCGACCATGTTCTCACGCCATTTCTGGCAAACATCGGCGAGATCGGCCGGGATGTCGGCCAGCTCGAACTTGGAACCCTGACTCGCGTCGTCCCAGAGGATGGCCTTCATGCGGACCAGATCGACCACACCACGGAAGCCGTCTTCGGCGCCGATCGGCACCTGCATCGGCACCACGTTGGCGCGCAGACGCGTCTTCATCTGGTCGTAGACCTTGAAGAAGTTCGCGCCAACGCGGTCCATCTTGTTGACGAATGCGAGGCGGGGCACCTTGTACTTGTTGGCCTGACGCCAGACGGTCTCCGACTGCGGTTGCACACCGCCAACCGCGCAATAGACCATGCAGGCGCCATCGAGCACACGCATCGAGCGCTCGACTTCGATCGTGAAGTCGACGTGACCCGGGGTGTCGATGATGTTGATCCGGTGCTCGGGATAGGAAAGGTCCATGCCCTTCCAGAAGCAGGTGGTCGCAGCCGAGGTGATCGTGATGCCACGCTCCTGCTCCTGTTCCATCCAGTCCATGGTGGCGGCGCCATCATGCACCTCACCAATCTTGTGATTGATGCCGGTGTAGAACAGGATGCGCTCGGTGGTCGTGGTCTTCCCGGCGTCGATGTGCGCCGAGATACCGATGTTTCGATAGCGCTCGATAGGGGTCTTGCGGGCCATGATCAACCTCAGGGATCAGGAGAGCGGGCCGGTCTGATTGCCGGCCCTTGATAACCACTGGTTGTGCCGGTGGTCAGAAGCGGAAATGCGAGAAAGCCTTGTTGGCTTCAGCCATGCGATGAACCTCGTCGCGGCGCTTGACGGCACCACCGCGGTTTTCCGAGGCCTCCATGATTTCATTGGCCAGACGCTGCCCCATGGACTTCTCGCCGCGCTTTTTGGCTGCCTCACGCAGCCAGCGCATGGCCAGCGCGCTACGACGCACCGGGCGAACCTCGACCGGCACCTGGTAGTTCGCGCCGCCGACGCGACGGCTCTTGACCTCGACCATCGGCTTGCAGTTGATGAGCGCCTGACTGAAGACCTCGATCGGGTCCTTGCCGGTGCGCTGCTTGATCTGCTCGAACGCGCCATACAGCATGCGCTCGGCAACGGCCTTCTTGCCGTCGAGCATCATGACGTTGACGAACTTGGAAACCTCGACGCTGCCGTACAGCGGATCAGGGAGGATTTCGCGTTTGGGGACTTCGCGACGACGGGGCATGACAAACCTCTCTTCAGCCGGGGCGCCGGCCGGGCCGCGCGCCCCTGGCAGCCCGACCCGCGATTGAAAACCGCACCGGAGCTGCCGCTTACTGGCCGCCGGGCACTGACCCGGACAACCCGAAACCCGGCCCAAAGGCCGGACACCAAAACAACCAGGACGCGAGACCGACCCGCGCCCATTTGCGAGGCGGCGCGAGGCGCCGCCTTTGCCACCGGCCGCGCCAGGCGCGACCGGCGAATGACGATCAGCCCGCCTTCGGCCGCTTGGCGCCGTACTTGGAACGGGCCTGCTTGCGGTCTTTGACACCCTGCAGATCGAGCGAGCCGCGCACGATGTGATAACGCACACCCGGCAGATCTTTGACACGGCCGCCGCGGATCAGCACCACGGAGTGCTCTTGCAGATTGTGACCCTCACCACCGATGTAGCTGATGACCTCGAAGCCGTTGGTCAGACGCACCTTGGCCACCTTGCGCAGCGCCGAGTTCGGCTTCTTCGGGGTGGTGGTGTAAACACGGGTGCAAACACCGCGGCGCTGCGGGCACTCCTGCAGCGCCGGGCTCTTGCTCTTGACCTGGCTGGTCTTGCGCCCCTGGCGCACGAGCTGATTGACGGTAGGCATTCGTAATCCTGGTTTCCAGCCGGGCAAACCCGGCCGAATACAAAAAAGGTTAGCCCGCCATTATAGAACGGCGGGCCAAGTGCTGCAAGCCCCTGCGGTGCCCGCCCTCGCATGCGTGCGAGGCACCGGCGGCGCGACGGCTCGTGGCCGTCACGCCGCAGAGGCGATCAGAAGCCGGTCGACGAGGAGTCGTCGCTGACCGAGTCCGGTGGCGCCTCGCCAAAGATAGCCTCGGCCGTGTTGGACATCTCGGCCGCTGCCGCCTCGCGCTCCGCCAGGGCCAGTGCTGCCTGCTCCTCGGCCTCGAAGATTTCCTTCGTTCGCCGGGCCCGATGGAAGGCCAGACCCGTACCGGCCGGGATCAGACGGCCGACGATGACATTCTCCTTCAGACCACGGAGTTCGTCGCGCTTGCCCATGATCGCCGCCTCGGTGAGCACCCGGGTGGTCTCCTGGAACGAGGCCGCCGAGATGAAGGAGTCGGTCGACAGCGAGGCCTTCGTGATGCCGAGCAGCAGATTCTGGTGAATCGCCGGCGGCTTGCCGGCCGCAACCGCCTTGTCGTTTTCGTCCAGGAGCTCCGAACGCTCGACCTGCTCGCCCGTGATGAACGGTGCACCGCCCGGATCGACGATCTGCACCCGGCGCAGCATCTGACGAACGATCACCTCGATGTGCTTGTCGTTGATCTTCACGCCCTGCAGACGATAGACGTCCTGGACTTCGTCGACGATGTAGCGTGCCAGCGCCTCGATGCCTTGCAGGCGCAGGATGTCGTGCGGGTCGGCCGGGCCGTCGACGATCATCTCGCCCTTGTTCACCACGTGGCCGTCGTGCACCAGAACGTTCTTTTCCTTCGGGATCAGGAACTCGTGGGCATTGCCGTCGAGGTCGGTGATGACCAGACGCTGCTTGCCCTTGGTGTCCTTGCCGAACGATACGGTGCCGGTAACCTCTGCGAGCATCCCGGCGTCTTTCGGCGAGCGGGCCTCGAACAGTTCGGCCACCCGCGGCAGACCACCGGTGATGTCACGAGTCTTCTGCGACTCCTGCGGAATGCGCGCCAGCACCTCGCCCACCGCCACATCCTGGCCGTCACGCACGGTGATCAGGGCGCCGGTCGGGATCGTGATGGTGACCGCGCGATCCATGCCGGCGATCTTGACTTCTTCGCCGGCCTCGTTGATCAGCTTGATCTGCGGACGCTCGGAGCGGTTGCCACTGCCGCGACGCTTGCTGTCGATGACCACCAGGGTCGACAGACCGGTGACCTCGTCGATCTGACGAGCGACGGTGACGCCTTCCTCGACATTCTCGAATTTCACCTGGCCGGCGTACTCGGTGATGATCGGACGGGTCATCGGATCCCATGAGGAAATCCGGGTGCCCGCCTTGACCTCGGTGCCGTCCAGCGCCAGCAGCGTGGCGCCGTATGGCACCTTGTGCCGTTCGCGCTCGCGGCCGTTGTCGTCGGTGATCAGCACCTCGCCCGAACGCGAGATGACCACCTGCTCGCCCTTGGAGCTGGTGACATAGCGCATCGGTGCGGTGAAGCGCACGATACCGTTGGACTTGGCGTCGATGGAGCTGACCACCGCTGCACGCGAGGCCGCACCACCGATGTGGAAGGTGCGCATGGTCAGCTGGGTGCCAGGCTCGCCGATCGATTGGGCCGCGATGACACCGACCGCCTCGCCGGAGTTGACCAGCACGCCACGGCCGAGGTCGCGGCCATAGCACTTGGCGCAAAGGCCGTAACGGGTGCCGCAGGTGAGCGGCGTGCGCACGCGAACCTCGTCGATGCCGAGCTGCTCGATGATCTCGACCGCGCTCTCGTCGAGCAGGGTGCCTGCCTCGAACAAGGTGGCCTGGGACTCCGGGTTGACCACATCACTGGCCGCGACGCGACCCAGAATGCGGTCACCGAGCGCCTCGATGACCTCGCCGCCCTCGATCAGCGCCTTCATGGCCACGCCGTCGGCGGTCTGGCAGTCGTCTTCGGTGACCACCAGATCCTGCGTGACATCGACCAGACGGCGGGTGAGATAGCCCGAGTTGGCGGTCTTGAGCGCCGTGTCGGCCAGGCCCTTTCGAGCGCCGTGAGTCGAGATGAAGTACTGCAGCACGTTCAGGCCTTCACGGAAGTTGGCCGTGATCGGCGTCTCTATGATCGAGCCATCCGGCTTGGCCATCAGACCACGCATGCCGGCCAGCTGACGGATCTGGGCAGCCGAACCACGCGCGCCCGAGTCGGCCATCATGTAGATCGAGTTGAACGACTCCTGCTTGACCAGGTTACCGCGCCGATCGATGACCTCTTCGCCGGCCAGATGCTCCATCATGGCCTTGCCGACCTTGTCACCGGCGCGGCCCCAGATGTCGACCACCTTGTTGTAACGCTCGCCCTGGGTGACCAGGCCCGAGGTGTACTGCTGCTCGATTTCTTTGACCTCGCGTTCGGCGTCGCCGAGGATGACCTCTTTCTCGGCCGGCACGAGCATGTCGTCGATGGCGATCGAGATGCCGGCACGGGTGGCCAGCGTGAAGCCCGACTGCATCAGCTTGTCGGCGAAGATCACCGTGGCACGCAGACCGCAGCGGCGGAACGAGGCATTGATCAGACGGCTGATCTCTTTCTTTTTCAGCGCCTTGTTGATCAGCTCGAACGGCAGACCGGCGGGCAGGATCTCGGACAGCAGCGCACGACCGACCGTGGTCTCGTGACGGCGCAGTTGCGGCTCGAGCTCGCCGGTGTCGCGATTGGGCAGCTGCTCGGTCAGACGGACCGTGATCTTGGTCCCGAGCTCGACCTCGCCGTTGTCATAGGCGCGCTTGACCTCGGAGACATCGGCCAGGTACATGCCCTCGCCACGGGCATTGATGCGCTCGCGGGTGGTGTAGTACAGGCCGAGCACGATGTCTTGCGAGGGCACGATCGACGGCTCGCCGTTGGACGGGAACAGCACATTGTTCGAGGCCAGCATCAATGCCCGTGCCTCGAGCTGGGCTTCCAGCGACAGCGGCACGTGCACGGCCATCTGGTCGCCGTCGAAGTCGGCGTTGAATGCCGCGCAGACCAGCGGATGCAGCTGGATCGCCTTGCCCTCGATCAGCACCGGCTCGAAGGCCTGGATGCCGAGACGGTGCAAGGTGGGCGCCCGGTTCAGCATGACCGGATGCTCGCGGATGACCTCCTCGAGGATGTCCCAGACGATCGGTTCCTGGTTCTCGACGAACTTCTTCGCCTGTTTGATGGTCGTGGCCACGCCCATCGTTTCGAGCTTGTTGAAGATGAACGGCTTGAACAACTCGAGCGCCATCAGTTTGGGCAGGCCGCACTGATGCAGCTTGAGCTGAGGACCGACCACGATCACCGAGCGGCCCGAGTAGTCGACGCGCTTGCCGAGCAGGTTCTGACGGAAACGACCGCCCTTGCCCTTGATCATGTCGGCCAGCGACTTCAGCGCACGCTTGTTGGCGCCGGTCATGGCCTTGCCGCGACGACCGTTATCGAGCAGCGAATCGACCGCCTCCTGCAGCATGCGCTTCTCGTTGCGCACGATGATCTCGGGGGCCTTGAGCTCGAGCAGCCGCTTCAGACGGTTGTTACGGTTGATGACGCGACGATAGAGATCGTTCAGGTCCGAGGTGGCGAAACGGCCACCGTCGAGCGGCACCAGCGGGCGCAGCTCGGGCGGCAGCACCGGCAGCACATCGAGGATCATCCACTCGGGCTTGATGCCCGAACGCTGGAAGCCCTCGAGCACCTTCAGGCGCTTGGCGATCTTCTTGATCTTGGCTTCTGAGCCGGTGGCCTCGAGATCCGCGCGCAGGGCCTCGATCTCACGGTTGATGTCGATCGTGCGCAGCAGCTCGCGCACCGCCTCGGCGCCCATCATGGCGTCGAAGTCGTCGCCGTACTCGTCGAACTTGGCGAGGTAGTCGTCCTCGGTCATCAGCTGGCCACGCTTGAGCGGGGTCATGCCCGAATCGATGACCACGAAGGCCTCGAAGTAAAGAATGCGCTCGATGTCGCGCAAGGTCATGTCGAGCACCATGCCCAGACGTGACGGCAGCGACTTCAAAAACCAGATGTGCGCGGTCGGGCTGGCCAGTTCGATATGGCCCATGCGCTCGCGACGCACCTTGGCCAGGGTGACCTCGACACCGCATTTCTCGCAGACCACACCACGATGCTTGAGCCGCTTGTACTTGCCGCACAGGCACTCGTAGTCTTTGACGGGGCCGAAGATCTTGGCGCAGAACAGGCCGTCACGCTCGGGCTTGAACGTGCGGTAGTTGATGGTCTCGGGCTTCTTGACCTCGCCGAAGGACCAGGAGCGGATTTTCTCGGGAGAAGCCAGGCCGATGCGGATGGCATCGAAATGCTCTTCTTCCTGTACCTGCTTGAACAGATCGAGTAGTGCTTTCATGGTGACTCCTTGATCCTGTTATCAACCGCGCTCGAGATCGATGTCGATCCCGAGTGAACGGATTTCCTTGACCAGCACATTGAACGACTCCGGCATGCCGGCATCGATCGTGTGCTCGCCCTTGACCAGGTTCTCGTAAACCTTGGTGCGGCCGTTGACGTCGTCGGACTTGACCGTGAGCATTTCCTGCAAGGTGTAGGAGGCGCCGTAGGCTTCCAGCGCCCAGACCTCCATCTCGCCGAAACGCTGGCCGCCGAACTGCGCCTTGCCACCCAGCGGCTGCTGAGTCACCAGGCTGTACGGGCCGGTCGAGCGGGCGTGCATCTTGTCATCGACCAGGTGGTGCAGCTTGAGCATGTGCATGTAGCCGACCGTGGTGGTGCGATCGAAGGCATCGCCGGTGCGCCCGTCATAGAGCGTGACCTGGGTCTTGCTCGGGGTAAAGCCGATGCGCGCGGTCATCGGGTCGTCGTCCGGATAGGCCAGATCGAGCATCTGATGGATCTCGGCCTCGGCAGCGCCGTCGAACACCGGCGTCGCGAAGGGCACGCCCTTGCTCAGGTTGCCGGCCATCTCCATGATCTCGCCATCGGACATGCCGGCGATATCCTCGGGCTGACCGCTCTGGTTGTAGACCGCATCGAGCAGCTTGCGAACCTCGGCGACCTGCGCCTGACGGGCGAGCAGCCTGCCGATGCGCAGACCGATACCCTTGGCCGCCCAGCCCAGGTGCGTCTCGAGAATCTGACCGACGTTCATCCGCGAGGGCACGCCCAGCGGATTGAGCACGATGTCGACCGGGGTGCCATCGGCCATGAACGGCATGTCTTCCACCGGCACGATCCGCGATACCACGCCCTTGTTGCCGTGGCGGCCGGCCATCTTGTCGCCCGGTTGCAGGCGACGCTTGACCGCCAGGTAGACCTTGACCATCTTGAGCACGCCCGGCGGCAGTTCGTCGCCCTGGGTGAGCTTCTTGCGCTTCTCTTCGAAGGCCAGATCGAAGTCGTGGCGCTGCTGCTGGATGGAATCCTTCAGCGCCTCGAGCTGAGATGCGGCATCTTCGTCGGCCAGGCGGATGTCGAACCAGCCATGGCGCTCGACACTGGCGAGATAGTCGGTGCTGATCGCCGTGCCCTTGGCCAGCCGGTTCGGGCCGCCATTGGCCACCTTGCCGATCAACATACGCTCGATCCGCGAGAACGCGTCGTTCTCCACGATCCGCAGCTGGTCGTTCAGGTCCAGCCGGTAGCGCTTGAGTTCGTCGTCGATGATCGACTGCGCGCGCTTGTCACGCTGAATGCCTTCGCGGGTAAACACCTGCACGTCGATGACGGTGCCCGTCATACCCGAAGGCACACGCAGCGAGGTGTCCTTCACGTCGCTGGCCTTCTCGCCGAAGATCGCGCGCAGCAGCTTTTCTTCCGGCGTGAGCTGGGTTTCGCCCTTCGGGGTGACCTTGCCGACCAGGGTGTCGCCGGCCGAGACCTCGGCACCGATGTACACGATGCCGGATTCATCCAGGCGACCGAGTTGCGACTCCGACAGATTGGAGATGTCGCGGGTGATCTCTTCAGGCCCGAGCTTGGTGTCGCGCGCCAGCACCGACAGCTCCTCGATGTGGATCGAGGTGTAGCGGTCTTCGGCCACGACCTTTTCGGAGATCAGGATCGAGTCCTCGAAGTTGTAGCCGTTCCAGGGCATGAACGCGACCAGCATGTTCTGACCCAGGGCCAGTTCACCGATGTCGGTCGAGGCACCGTCGGCGATCACGTCACCCTTGGACAGAACGTCGCCCTTGCGCACGATGGGGCGCTGGTTGATGTTCGTGTTCTGGTTGCTGCGGGTGTACTTGATCATGTTGTAGATGTCGACACCCACCTCACCGGCCGTGGTTTCGTCATCGTTGACGCGGATCACGATCCGGTTCGCATCGACATAGTCGACGATGCCGCCGCGGGTGGCCGCCACCACGGTGCCGGAGTCGACCGCACAGGTGCGCTCGATGCCGGTCCCGACCAGGGGCTTCTCCGGGCGCAGGCAGGGCACGGCCTGACGCTGCATGTTCGAGCCCATCAACGCGCGGTTGGCGTCGTCGTGCTCGAGGAACGGAATCAGCGAGGCAGCCACCGAGACGATCTGGCTCGGCGCGACGTCCATGTACTCGACATTCGCGGGCGAGGTCAGCTCGGATTCGCCGGCCTTACGCACCGAGACCAGGTCGCCGGTGAGCTTGCCGTTTTCATCGATCGCTGCGTTCGCCTGCGCGATCACGTACCGACCTTCCTCGATCGCCGAGAGGTAGTCGATCTGGTCCATCAGTACGCCGTCGGTGACCTTGCGGTAAGGCGTCTCGAGGAAGCCGTACTCGTTCAGGCGGGCATACAGTGCGAGCGAGTTGATCAGACCGATGTTCGGGCCCTCAGGCGTTTCGATCGGGCACACGCGGCCATAGTGGGTCGGGTGCACGTCGCGCACCTCGAAGCCGGCACGCTCGCGGGTCAGACCACCCGGGCCCAGCGCAGAAACACGACGCTTGTGCGTGATCTCGGACAGGGGGTTGGTCTGGTCCATGAACTGCGACAGCTGGCTCGAGCCGAAGAACTCCCGGATCGCCGCGGAAATCGGCTTGGAGTTGATCAGATCGTGCGGCATGAGGTTTTCGGTCTCGGCCTGGCCGAGACGCTCGCGCACCGCCCGCTCCACCCGGGCCAGACCGGCACGGAACTGGTTCTCGGCCAGCTCGCCGACACAGCGCACGCGGCGGTTGCCGAGGTGGTCGATGTCGTCGATCTCGCCGCGGCCGTTGCGTAGTTCGACCAGGATACGGATGACCGCCAGGATGTCTTCGTTGGCCAGGGTCATGGGGCCGAGAACTTCCTCGCGACCCACCCGGCGATTGAACTTCATCCGGCCGACCTTGGACAGGTCGTAAGCATCCTCGCTGTAGAACAGCCGGTTGAACAGCGACTCGACCGCGTCTTCGGTCGGCGGCTCGCCGGGGCGCATCATGCGATAGATCGCGATGCGCGCCGAGGTCTGATCGGCAGTGTCGTCCAGGCGCAGGGTCTGCGAGATATACGGGCCCTGGTCGAGATCATTGGTGAACAGGGTCTGAATCTGCTTGACGCCGGCCTCACGCAACTCGGCCAGCAGCTCCGTGGTGAGTTCGTCATTGGCACGCGCGACGACCTCGCCGGTCTCGCCGTCGATGATGTCCCGGGCCAGCGCACGGCCAACGAGGAACTCCTCGGGCACCGACACCTCGGTCAGGCCGGCCTCGCTGATCATGCGGATATGACGTGCGTTGATCCGCTTGTCGGCCTCGACGATCACCTTGCCATCGGCGCCGGTGATATCGAAACGGGCCACCTCGCCTTTCAGACGCTCGGGCACCAGGCTCAGGCGCGCGCCTTCGTCCATCAGCTTGAATTCGTCGAACTCGAAGAAGGTCTCGAGGATCTCGGTGGTGTTCATCCCGATGGCTTTCAGCAGGATGGTCACCGGCATCTTGCGACGGCGGTCGACGCGGAAATAGAGGATGTCCTTCGGATCGAATTCGAAGTCCAGCCAGGAACCGCGGTAGGGAATGATGCGTGCCGAGAACAGCAGCTTGCCCGAGCTGTGGGTCTTGCCACGATCATGCTCGAAGAACACGCCCGGCGAGCGGTGCAACTGAGACACGATCACGCGCTCGGTACCGTTGATGATGAACGAGCCGTTGCCGGTCATCAGGGGCAGCTCGCCCATGTAGACCTCTTGCTCCTTGGCCTCCTTGACCGTGGGCTTGGCGGCCTCGCGATCCATGATGACCAGGCGCACCCGGGCGCGCAGCGGCGCGCAGAAGGTCAGGCCACGCTGCTGGCATTCCTTGACATCGAACGCCGGCGTGCCGAGTTGATAGTCGACATACTCGAGCCTCGCCATGTCATTGTGCGAGGTGATCGGGAAGATCGACGAGAACGCGGCCTGCAGCCCCTGATCGGCACGCTTGTCGCGCGGCACGCCCAGTTGCAGGAACTGGTCGTACGAATCGATCTGGGTGGCCAGCATGAAGGGCACGTCGAGGACGACGTTACGCTTGGCGAAACTCTTGCGAACACGCTTTTTCTCGGTATACGAGTAGTGACCGGCGGCGACGGTCTTGCGAGAGGGCGAGAGGGCGGTGCTTTGGCTCATGAACACTCCGTGTGTCATGCAGAAACTGGGGTCGAGACGCTTGGCGCGGCGGCCACCGGATGGCCGGGACAAACGTCGCGACCGCAGATTCCGCGGTCGTCAGGCTCGCGAAGCCGGCGTAGACCGGCATCGCGGACGAAAACACCCGGCACCACCGCGCACACGGCGCGGCGGTTGCCGGGCGAATTCAGATGAAGTGGCACTCGGCTTACTTCATCTCGGCTTGGGCGCCGGCGTCCTTCAGCTTCTTCAACAGCTCTTCGGCCTCGGCCTTGGCGATCGCCTCTTTTACGGGCTTGGGCGCGCCGTCGACCAGATCCTTGGCCTCTTTCAGGCCCAGGCCGGTGGCCGCACGGACCACCTTGATGACCTCGACCTTCTTCTCGCCAGCGGCGTTCAGGATGACGTCGAACTCGGTCTTCTCTTCGGCGGCCGGAGCGGCAGCGCCCGCCGGGGCGGCGACTGCGACAGCGGCAGCAGCGGCCGAGACACCGAACTTCTCTTCCATCATCTTGATGAGTTCGGACAGCTCGAGCACGGTCATGCCAGCGACTGCGTCGAGGATTTCTTCTTTACTGAGTGCCATTTGAAATTTCCTGGGTATTGCTATCGGTTGAATGATTCTGGATGTGGATTACGCAGCTTCTTTCTGGTCGCGAACCGCGGCCAGCGCACGGGCGAACGAGGTCGGAACCTCGTTGAGCGTACGAACGAACTTCGCAACGGGCGCCTGCATCGTGCCAAGCAGCATCGACAACAACTCTTCACGGCTGGGCAGATCGGCCAGAGCCTTGATGCCGTCCGCGTCGAGCGGGTTGGCGCTCATGGCGCCGCCCTTGAGCACGAGCTTGTCGTTGTCTTTGGCGAACTTGCTGAGCACCTTGGCACAGGCGACCGGATCGTCGGACAAGCCGTAAATCAGCGGCCCGACCAATTTGTCGGACAGCGCTTCGTACGGTGTGCCGGCGATTGCTCGCTTGGCCAGGGAGTTCTTGAGCACGCGCAAGTACACCCCCGATTCACGAGCCTGCTTGCGCAGGTTCGTCATCGCTCCCACTTCCAGACCACGGTATTCGGCGAAGATGACCGCTTCGGCCGACGCCACACGGGCGGCGACTTCTTCGACCACATCCACCTTCTGCGCTCGGGTCAGAGCCATGGTCTTACTCCATTGCGGGCCGAAGCCCACGTTTTGGGGCTTGCGCCCCGACCGACTGTGAAAGTTCCGAAACCGAAGCCTTCATAGTCACGGCACGGCGACCGATGTCGAGCTACGGAGCGCAGGCATGCCATGCAGGCCCTTGCCAACCGATGACCCTTCTTCGGGAACGCCATCTGCGCAGGGCGGCCGGCGAACCGGCGCGTTTGAGGGCGAACCCCCTGCGGTCTTTGATAACCCGCCGCCCGAAGGCGACGGCCCAAAGTCAAAACGAGCCGCGCTGCCAGGCGACGGACACACCGCCCCCGGCATCGACGGCCTCCGGCTTACTTCGCAGCAGCGAACTCGGCCGGATCCACGCGCACACCGCCGCCCATCGTGCTGGACAGCGAGACCTTGCGCAGATAGACACCCTTGGCGGCGGCCGGCTTCTGCCGGTTCAACGCCTCGATGAGTGCCTTGATATTGGTTTCCAGGCGGCCGCTCTCGAAAGAGACACGACCGACCGAGGCGTGCACGATGCCCGCCTTGTCGATGCGGTACTGAACCTGACCGGCCTTGGCATTGCGCACCGCCTGGGCCACGTCCGGGGTCACGGTGCCGACCTTCGGGTTCGGCATCAGGCCGCGCGGACCGAGGATCTGACCGAGGGTTCCGACGACGCGCATGGCATCCGGCGAGGCGACGACCACATCGAAGTTCAGATTTCCGGCCTTCACCTGCTCGGCCAGGTCTTCCATGCCGACGATATCGGCACCGGCGGCACGGGCCGCCTCGACCTTGTCACCCTGGGTGAACACGGCAACACGAACGGAGCGCCCGGTGCCCTCGGGAAGTACGACCGAGCCACGAACCACCTGATCGGATTTCTTGGCGTCGACACCGAGCTGGACCGCGACGTCGATCGACTCGTCGAACTTGGCATTGGCGCAGGACTTGATCAGCTCCAGGGCGTCGGCCAGCGGACGGGCCTGGGTACGATCACCCACTTTGGCGCGGATTGCCTTCAAACGTTTGGATTCGCGTGCCATCTCAGAGGCCCTCCACCGTAATACCCATGCTGCGTGCCGTACCGGCGACGGTCTTGACCGCACGCTCGAGATCGGCCGCGGTCAGATCGGGCTGCTTGGTCTTGGCGATCTCCTCGGCCTGCTCACGGGTGATCGAGCCGACCTTGTCGGTGTTCGGCCGCGACGAGCCCTTGTCAACCTTGGCTGCCTTGCGGATGAGGACAGACGCCGGGGGCGTCTTCATCACGAACGTAAAGCTCTTGTCCGCAAAAGCCGTGATCACGACCGGAATCGGCAGACCCGGTTCGATGCTCTGCGTCTGCGCGTTGAAAGCCTTGCAGAATTCCATGATGTTCAGACCGCGCTGACCCAGCGCAGGTCCGATCGGGGGCGAAGGATTCGCCTTGCCTGCGGGTACCTGCAGCTTGATGTACCCGATGATCTTCTTAGCCACAACAACTCCTGAAGATTGAGTGCAATCGCCGGCCCCTGATGGGCCCGGCTCCTCGGGGGCACGGCCTGACCGTGCCCGTTCGCCGAGGCAGCTGGGCTGCCCGACGCATGGGTTTGTGACCGACGACCCGCGGGTCGTCGGTCACGAATCAGAGTTTTTCTACCTGGGCGAAATCGAGCTCGACCGGCGTGGCGCGACCAAAGATGGTCACGGACACCCGCAGCTTGCTCTTTTCGTAGTTGACCTCTTCGACATTGCCGTTGAAGTCATTGAACGGGCCTTCACGCACCCGTACCATCTCGCCGACCTCGAACAACACCTTCGGCTTGGGCTTCTCGACGCCCTCGGCCATCTGCGCGAAGATCTTCTCGACTTCGGCATCGGGAATCGGCGCCGGGCGGTTGCCGGCACCGCCGACGAAGCCGGTGACCTTGTTGGTACGCTTGATCAGGTGCCAGGAGTCGTCGTTCATCTCCATCTGGACCAGCACATAGCCCGGATAGAAACGACGCTCGGTGATCGTGCGCTGCCCGTTCTTCATCTCGACGACCTCTTCGGTCGGTACGAGAATCTCGCCGAACATGTCCTGCATGCCGGCCCGATTGGCCCGGTCACGGATCGCGCGCGCCACGCTCTTCTCCATGCCCGAGTAGGCGTGCACCACATACCAACGCATTGCCATGTCTATTTCCAGCCCAGCAGAAGATCGTAGAGAGCCCAGTTCAGGCCCTGATCGACCAACCACAGGAAGATGGCCATGATCACGACGAACGCGAACACGACCAGAGTCATCTGAGTGGTTTCCTTGCGCGAAGGCCAGACCACCCGCTTGGCTTCCGACCAGCTGTCGCGGCCAAAGGCGAAAAAGCGCTGCCCCGGCCCCGAGGTGCCGGCAATGCCCGCGCCCACCAGCACACCGACCAGCACCGAGGCGACACGCAGCACCGCGGCCTGTTCGGCCAGCCAGTAATAACCGATCACGCCGGCGACGACAGCGGCGATCGCGAGCACGACCTTGACGCGGTCGGCGGCGCTGGTCACCGTCTCAACGTTCTGTGTGGCCATCGGGGAGAAGGTCCTTCAGCCCATGTCTTTGCAACACCGCTGTGCGGCGGGATGCATAAACGACTGCGGCCGGTCGCGCCGGCCAGGCCGTTTCACCTGCCCGGTGAGACGGTCGCACTGCAGTCTTTTATCTGACGGCCCGGGGAATGGCAGGGGCAGAGGGAATCGAACCCCCAACCTTCGGTTTTGGAGACCGACGCTCTGCCAGTTGAGCTATACCCCTATACCCTGAACCGTTGCTTTAACTATTTACTCGATGACCTTGGCGACGACGCCGGCACCCACGGTGCGGCCACCCTCGCGAATCGCAAAGCGCAGACCCTGCTCCATCGCGATCGGCGCAATCAGCTTCACCGTCATCTTCACATTGTCGCCCGGCATCACCATCTCCGTGCCCTCGGGCAAGCTCACCGCACCGGTCACGTCGGTCGTGCGGAAATAAAACTGCGGCCGGTAGTTGTTGAAGAACGGCGTATGACGACCGCCCTCTTCCTTGCTCAGCACATACACCTCGCACTCAAAGTGCGTGTGCGGCGTGATCGAGCCCGGCTTGGCCAGCACCTGACCACGCTCCACCTCTTCACGCTTGGTGCCGCGCAACAACACACCCACGTTGTCGCCCGCCTGGCCCTGATCCAGCAGCTTGCGGAACATCTCCACGCCCGTGCACGTCGTCTTGGCCGTGTCCTTGATGCCCACAATCTCGATCTCGTCGCCCACCTTCACAATGCCGCGCTCGATCCGACCCGTCACCACCGTACCACGACCCGAAATCGAGAACACATCCTCGATCGGCATCAAAAACGCACCGTCAATCGCGCGCTCCGGCGTCGGAATGTAGCTGTCCAGCGCATCGGCCAGCGCCTCGATCGCCTTCACCCCAATCTCGCTCTCGTCACCCTCGAGCGCCTTCAGCGCACTGCCCTTCACGATCGGAATGTCATCGCCCGGGAACTCGTAGCTGCTCAGCAACTCGCGGACTTCCATCTCCACCAGCTCCAGCAACTCCTCATCGTCCACCATGTCGCACTTGTTCATGAACACGACGATGTACGGAACACCCACCTGGCGCGCCAGCAAAATGTGCTCGCGCGTCTGCGGCATCGGACCATCGGCCGCGCTCACCACCAAAATCGCTCCGTCCATCTGCGCCGCACCCGTGATCATGTTCTTCACATAATCCGCATGACCCGGACAGTCCACGTGCGCATAGTGACGCGCCGCCGTCTCGTACTCCACGTGCGCCGTCGAAATCGTAATGCCCCGCGCCTTCTCCTCCGGCGCCGCGTCAATCTGGTCGTAGCCCTTGGCCTCACCACCAAACTTCTTCGACAACACCGTCGTGATCGCCGCCGTCAGCGTCGTCTTGCCGTGGTCCACGTGACCAATCGTCCCAACGTTCACGTGCGGCTTCGTACGCTCGAACTTTCCTTTTGCCATTTCCGTTCCTTTCGATCCTTCGAATCGACCCGGCGCCAGGCCGGGTCAACAAACCATGCGATTGCGTGAGCCTTACTTGGTTCGCGCGGTGATGACGGCCTCGGCCACGTTCTTGGGCGCTTCGGCGTACTGCTTGAACTCCATCGAGTACGTGGCACGCCCCTGGGTGAGCGAGCGCAGCGTGGTGGAGTAGCCGAACATCTCGGCCAGCGGCACCTCGGCGCGGATGATCTTGCCACCGCCGACCATGTCTTCCATGCCCTGCACCATGCCGCGGCGGGACGACAGATCACCCATGACCGTACCGGCGTAGTCTTCCGGCGTTTCCACCTCGACTGCCATCATCGGCTCCAGCAGGACCGGGCTGGCCCGGCGCATGCCATCTTTGAAGGCCATGGAACCCGCCTGACGGAACGCGTTCTCATTCGAGTCGACGTCGTGCCAACAGATTTACAGTCTGCCCCCTTTAGCCACTCGGGCATCCCTCCAGGGAACCGCGAATTATCGCCCTGGTTCGAGGCGCCTGTCAAACCGCGTTGCGAGACTCAAACGGCTGGTGTGCCATGCCGTGCCAGCCGTGGGCTCAGGCACCCGGGGTCTTGATCGATTTCAACGCGAAACTCGATCGCACATCGAGCACCGCCGGCTGGCGCAGCAAACGCTCCATCATAAAGCTCGAGAAGTGATCCAGGTGGCGAACCCGTACCTTGAGCAGGTAGTCGAGATCGCCGGTGAGCGCGTGGCACTCGACCACCTCTTCCCACTGGGCAACCGCCTCGGCGAACTCTGCGTCGGGGGCGCGCTCGCGGCCCGCACCCTGCTTGGCCAGCTTGACATTGACGAAGGCCAGCAGCGTCAGGCCGAGCGCCGCGGGATCGACGTCGGCGTGATAGCCGCGGATCACGCCGGCCTGCTCGAGCCGGCGTACCCGGCGCAGGCAGGGCGCCGGCGACAAAGCCACCTGCTGGGCAAGATCGAGATTGCTGATGCGCCCGTCACGGCGAAGGATCTCGAGGATGCGCCGGTCGGTTCGATCCAGTGCGTTGTGAGCGCCGGCGTCGGGCGGGATTTCCATGATCGGGGGCGGCAGATGGGCCAGTTGGGCGGAGGCAATGGTCAGGCGCCGGAGCCCTGGAGCCCTGGAGCCCTGGAGCCCTGGAGCCCTGGAGCCCTGGAGCCCCGAAAGCCTCAGACAGGCGAACTGCAGGCAGGCGGGCCGGATTCTGATCGGCAGCATGGAGGAGCAAGTTGCGCCAGTGCGGCTGCCGATTTCTGATGATTGCTCATTATGCCTGTACTACGCAATTTCTGATAGGAAATAGCGATCTACAGGGCAACTATGGCAACCCTATTGCGGGCGGGCGGCAATATACTGCCTGCTTCATAGTCAATTCGCCGTGGAGACTCGTATGCCCTTTGAACCGTGGGACAACCCGATGGGAACCGATGGCTTCGAATTCATCGAATACACCGCGCCCGACCCGGATGCGCTCGGCCGCTTGTTCGAATCCATGGGATTCACGGCGATCGCGCGACATCGCCGCAAGCAGGTCACGCTGTATCGCCAGGGCCAGGTCAACTTCATCGTCAATGCCGAACCGGACTCTTTCGCGCAGCGCTTTGCGCGCCTGCACGGGCCATCGATCTGCGCAATCGCGATCCGCGTGAACGATGCCAACGCCGCCTATCGCCGGGCGCTGGAGCTAGGCGCCTGGGGCTTCGATTCGGCCAGCCGCCCCGGCGAGCTGAACATCCCGGCAATCAAGGGCATCGGCGACTCCCTGATCTATCTTGTCGATCGCTGGCGCGGCAAGGACGGCCGCGGCCGTGACGCGATCGGCGACATTTCGATCTATGACGTCGACTTCGAACCGATCGCGGGCGCCGACCCGAATCCGGCAGGTGTCGGCCTCAGCTATGTGGATCATCTGACCCACAATGTGCATCGTGGCCGCATGGGCGAGTGGGCCGAGTTCTACGAAAGGCTGTTCAACTTCCGCGAGATTCGCTACTTCGACATCGAGGGCAAGGTCACCGGCGTGCGCTCCAAGGCCATGACCAGCCCTTGCGGCAAGATCCGCATCCCGATCAACGAGGAGGGCAACGAGAGCAGCGGCCAGATCCAGGAATACCTCGATCTGTACCACGGTGAGGGCATCCAGCATATCGCCCTGGGCACCGGGGACATCTATGCCACCGTCGAGGCGTTGAAAGCGGCCGGCGCCGCGTTTCTCGACACACCCGACACTTACTACGAATTGCTGGATACCCGCCTGCCCGGCCACGGCGAAGATGTTGCGCGTCTGCGTGCCGACCGGATCCTGCTCGACGGCGGCCCGGATGGTGGCCTGCTGCTGCAGATCTTCACACAGACCGTGATCGGCCCGGTGTTCTTCGAAATCATTCAGCGCAAGGGCGACGAAGGCTTCGGAGAAGGCAACTTCAAGGCCTTGTTCGAATCGATCGAACTCGATCAGATTCGCCGGGGCGTGGTCGCCGACGAGAAATCCTGAGGCGCCCCGGGGAATCGGGGCGGTCGGTCAGCCGCCTCGTCGGGAGCAGCCGGCAGCGGGAGTGGCGATGTCGCCGTCGGCGCTCCCGTACAGTACCTGGCACTCACAGCCCGCGCGCTCACGACAGACCTGCAGCGCGTTTTCCTTGGCCTGATCGAGATCCTGGCCACAGCCGAGCACGGCCCAGCGATAGCCATCGACCGAGGCCACCGCCGCCGCCTGCCCGGCCGGACAACCCCCGACGCTGCGACAGCTGCCACCGGCGACGGCGCACTCGCGAAATGCCGCCGATCGCGCCTCGCGCTGCGTGCAAACCGCGGCTTTGGCGGCCCCGTAGGCGAGCCGCCGACGGACATCGAAGACCACCCAGCCGCCAGCCGAGCGAGCGCTGGCCGCGGCAACCGGCAGCCCCGCGCGCTCCGAGGCCGGAGCCTGCTTTGGCCGACATATCGACGCCGCCGATTCGAACACCGCCTGGGTCGTGCCGACCGAGGCCAGACGCCCACGGCGCTCGTCCTGGGCCAGCATCGCACGTGCCAGTTCGCCAGGCTCGGACGAGGCAGCACCAACCTGATCGGCTCCGAAAACCGCGTAGTCTTTGCAGGCCACGCCGAAGCGACCTGGCGCGGCGCTCGCCGACTCACAGAAAGCCGCGAAATCCAGGCTTACCACGGCAAAACTCAAGCGACCACCCGTGTACTTCCATGCCAGTGCGGCGCCTACCGACGGCCCCAGACGCTTCTCACGCGGGTAGTAGCTGAGCACCTGGCCGCTGCCATCGACATTGAAACTCAAGGCGCTGTAGGGACCGATATCGGTAGGACGTGTGCGCGGAACCCAGGCACTGTCGAGCAGGAGGTCCGGTCGCCCGCCGACGCGGCGCAACGGGGATTGACGCAGCACGCGCGCCGAGCCCGACGGCCTGCTCATCGCCTCGATGTTGCGCCAGTCCTGGTTCGGCACCCAGGCCACGCGTACCGGGCGATCACTGCGGTAAAACGTGCTGCCACCGGTTTCCAGGAAGCGCACCAGGCTCAGATCGCCGCCAAAGCCGGCATAGTCGATTGCGCTGCGGCCGAAGTTATCCTTGCGACGCGGATCGGCTCCGGCCTCGAGCAAGACCGCGACGACATCATCGAGCTCTGCCCGCGGCGTGCTGCTGACAGCTCGTATCAGATCGGTGGTACCGTCCGGATCGAGCGGCTCGTTGATGTCCACCCGGTTCGCGAAATAGCGCACGGCATCGACCAGACCGGCCCGGATCGCCACGTCGAGGGCGACCTTGTCGTCCAGCACATCATCATTGGCATCGATCAGATCGATCGCGCGATCCATGTCGCCTGCGCGCATCGCGCCCTCGAGTTCGGCCTTGCTCTCGGCCGCATGAAACGGCGCGCCCGGGATGCCTATGCAGGCGGTCAGCAGGCCCGCGACGGACAGCCCCGCCAGCATTCGCAAAAATCTGGGCCATGCCCTGCAAAACATCGAGTGGAACTCCAACGGATAGAGGCGCCAGCATGGCGACAAGAAGCCAGGCGGCGAGCGCAGCATGCTTTGGACGCCCGGCGCGCGCGGGCGACACGACGTCACCATGACGCCACCGGGTTCTCCCGCGTGATCGCGCACGACGATGGACGGACCGTAGCAAGTAATCGTGCCCGGGGCAGAGGTGCTGGGGCGCGAAGGCAACAGTCACGCCCCGACGGCAGCAAGCAGGGTCACGACCGGTCGGGCAGCGGGCGCTGGCCGGATCAGGCGCGCTCGTGGATCCGCGGACATTCCACGCGCTTTTTCAGCCTGCAGCCGCGAGCGCCTGATCCAGATCCCAGATGAGGTCGTCGATCGACTCCAGACCGACCGAGAGCCGGATCAGATCGGGCCCGGCCCCAGCGGCCTCCTGCTCTTGCGGGGAAAGCTGGCGATGGGTAGTCGACGCGGGATGGATGATCAGCGTACGGGCATCGCCGATATTGGCCAGGTGACTCATGAAGGTACTGGCCTCGATCAGGCGCTCACCGGCACGTTGGGCGCCCTCAGGGGTGCCGTCACCCTTGACGCCGAAGGTCAGAATGCCGCCGCAGCCGCGCGGCAGATAGCGCTGGGCGAGCTCGTGATAGCGGCTGCTGGCCAGGCCGGGGTAGTTGACCCAGGCCACGCGCGGATCCTTGGCCAGGAACTCGGCCACCGCCATCGCATTGTCGCAATGGCGGTCCATGCGCACGGGCAGGGTCTCGATGCCTTGTAACAGCAGCCAGGCATTGATCGGGGCCAGGGTTGGTCCGAGCGTGCGCATGGTTTCCATGCGCGCCTTCATCGTGAAGCCGAAGTCGCCGAAGGTTTCATAGAAACGCACCCCGTGATAGCCGACGCTGGGCTCGACCATCTGCGGGAATTTGCCGTTATCCCACGGAAACCGGCCGGACTCGACGACCGCGCCGCCCATCGTGGTGCCGTGCCCGCCCAGGTACTTCGTGACCGAGTGCACGACGATGTCGGCGCCATGCTCGATGGGCCGGCACAGGTAGGGCGAGGCCATGGTGTTGTCGATGACCAGCGGAAGATCGTGGGCATGGGCGATGTCGGCAACCGCCGCGATATCGAGCACATTGAGCCGCGGATTGGCAATGGTCTCGGCGAATACAGCGCGGGTATTCGGCCGGATCGCGGCCGCGAAGTTCTCCGGCCGGTCTGGTTCGACGAAGCTGCACTCGATGCCGAACTGCTCGAAGGTCACCGCGAACTGCGAGAAAGTGCCGCCATAGAGCGTGCTCGCCGCGACCAGGTGATCGCCATTGCGTAGCAGGGTCAGCAGCGCCACCATCTCGGCGGCCATTCCGGAAGCTGCCGCCAGACAGGCACGCCCCCCCTCGAGGGCGGCGATGCGCTCCTCGAGCACGGCAGTGGTCGGATTGGACAGGCGGGTATAGACATTGCCGAAGGTCTGCAGATTGAACAGACTGGCCGCATGTTCGGCCGAGTCGAACACATACGAGGTGGTCTGATAGATGGGCACGGCACGCGCGCCGGTGACCGCATCGGGGATCTGGCCCGCATGCAGGCAAAGGGTTTCGAATCCGAAGGATCGATCGGCCATGGGAGGACTCCGGGTTGCGGCGGTGCGCCGATTCAGTCGTGGGGGCGGTGGGCGGAAATGACGCCGGTATTCACGCCGGCCCAGTTCAGGCCGCCGAACAGGCGGGCATGCTCGATCTTCACGCAGCGGTTCATGACCGAATCCAGACCGGCCTGAGTAACCAGCTGATCGGCCTCGTCATTGACCACGCCCAGCTGCTGCCAGAGACACTTCGCACCGATCTCGATCGCGGCCTGCGCAATCGGCAGGACGTCGGCGGTACGCCGAAACACATCGACGATGTCCACCGGCTCGGGAATGTCCGCCAGTGACGGATAACAGGTTTCTCCGAGGATCTGCGGGTATTTGGGATTGACCGGGATGATCCGGTAGCCGTGCTCCTGCATGTACTTGGCCGCAAAGAAGCTCGGGCGATACCAGTCCGCCGACAGACCCACGACCGCGATCGTGTGATAGCGCCGCAGGATACGGCGCAGGGTCGGGATGTCGTCTTTCATGCATGCTCCATGGATCGGGGGGCGGCGCGTCGAAGGCACGATTCTGCACAAGCCCTCTTCATTTTGCTACGCTGACCACAAACAGGCCGTGAGACACACGGATCCCGCTGGCACAGGCTCGGGACGCCCCGCCCGGCGGGCAGCATACCATGGAGGGCACGAGATCGATGATCGACCCGGCACGCTATCGAGGCACTACGGCTGCAGCCGCACCACGGACGGCATTCTCGAGATCGTCATGGCGTGTCGCGTGAGGGCCAGCGGCTGCCACCGCCGACACGCGTACCCACTACGAGATGTGCGAGATCTGGCGTGATTTCGACGCCGACCCCGACTACCGGGTGGCGATCATCCGCGGCGAGGGCATGGGCTTTTCGGGGGCGGCGATCTGCATGGTGGAGAGGATGGCCGAAGACCACGAGCTGCGGATGCGCGTCTGGCGCGAGGCCAAGGATCTGGTCTACAACAGTCAACTGCAACAAACCGATCGTTTCGGCGATGCACAGGCCGGCCGCCGGTGCGGGCCACGGTCTCTGCTGACACTCTGGCCGACTCTCATCGCCACCCGCGATGCCCGGCTGGTCGATGCGCACGGCTCCGCTGAGGTCGCCGCGGGCGACCATGCGGCAATCATCTGGCCCCTGCTCTGCGGCATGGCCAAGGCCAAGTACTACCTGCTGCTGCGAGACCCTGAGCGGGGCCGAAGCAGAGCGGATCGGGCTGGTGTCGCTGGCCGTCGAGCCCGAGCTCGAGACCAGGCATTCCGAGGTTGCCCGGCGCCTGGCCAGCGGCGCCCGGGGGCGCGATCCGGTTCACCAAGCCGCACTCAATAACTGGCTGCGGATGGCGGGCCAAGCTTCGACGCCAGCTGGCCTGGAATTCCTGGGCTTTGCAGATTGCCGATGTCCACGAGGGGAAGTTCGCGCATTGCGTGAAAAGCGGCCCGCCGGCTTCTCCGATCAACAGCCGTTCTGATCACCCGTCGTTGCAGTCAGCAGCCGTTCAAGTGTCCTGGCGCATGGTCGAGTCTCGCAGGTGCGACGAGGCCACAGCGTTTCCACCCACCTTCCTATCTGACGGAGTATTCCGATGAGCGACGACAAAGCGTCCAGCCAGGGGGCCACGGCCAGCCCGTTCGACCCAGGCCAGTTTCTGCAGTTCATGCAACAGGCGTGGTCCAAGGCGCTGCCGCAGGCGATCGGGGTCCCGCCCGGCATGACAGTTGCCGATCTCGACAAGCGCATCACCGAACTGCGCGTGGTGGAGCAGTGGCTCGATGTCAATCTCGCGATGCTGCGCACCAGTCTGCAGGCCCTCGAGGTACAGCGCGGCACGCTGGCCACGCTGCAATCGTTCAGCGAGCAATTGGGCGAGAAGAAGGCCTCGCCAGGCACGGATTCCGCCGCGGAGGCCGCGCCGGGGCTGGCCGCATTCTCAAAGGTATTCCAGCAGATGAACGATGTCTCGCAGAACAGTCTGATGCCCTGGTGGCAAAACCTGCAGAGCCAGTTCGAGACGATCGCCGCGAAAGCGGTGCCGCCCGCGACGAGTTCATCGAAGACAGCGGCCAAGGCCAGGCCGGCGAACAAGGGCGCTGGCAAGGGCAAGGCTGGCTCCGAGCCCGCCTGAAGACAGCAAATGGTGTCAGTGCGCCTCGCGCCAGGCGGCCACCTGCTCGCTGACACGGCCGAGGTCCTGCATCAACTCGATGCCGGCGGGGCAGCGCCGGGCCGGCATCGGTGTGCAGCCACCGACCCAGATCTCCACGTGAGACGGCAGGCGGCCACGCAAGGCACGCAGATCCTGGATCAGCGGATTGATTGGTAGATGGGCCGAGCAGGACAAGGCGACGATGTCGATCGATTGCAGGCGAACCGCACGATCGATCTCGCCAACCGGTGTCTGCACCCCCAGCGATTCACAGTGACAGCCCTCGAGCGCGAACATCGCCTCGGCCATCAGAACACCCAGGCCGTGAGGCTCGTTGGGCAGTGTGGTGAGAAGCACGCGGGGGGGCACTGACGCCGAGCTGATGCGCAGGATGGCTTCACGCATGACCATCTGCACCGTCTCGGAGAACAGATGCTCTTCGAGCACGCCGATCCGCCCCTGGGCCCAGTCATCACCGACATTCGTGGTCATCGGCGCCAGGTACTGGGAGACGAATCGCGCCAGGCCCACGCGCATTGCGAGCAGGCGCATCTGCTCGCGCAGGCAGTCGGCCTGGCGTTGGGCGACCAACTGCATCAGACGCGGCAACTCGGAGGCGCCCGAATCAGGCGCCGGCGGGTTCGCCACACGGCTTTGCTCGGCCATGTCTCTGAGCGCGACCAGCGGCAGGCGCACGATGGCGCCGGGCCTGTGCCCCGAACTAATCAGTTGTTTGACCAGGCGAAGCTTGTCAACCTGCGCCTGCGGGTAGAAGCGCTCACCATTCGCGTCGCGATCCGGGTTGGGGAAACCATAGCGCCGCTCCCAGACACGAAGTGTGTCATGGAGATGCACCTGTTTCGCTCGACGGCGGAGATCGACTGCTGGATTTCTCGAGGCGACCGCATGACAAAAACTTCCCGCTTTATGGTGATGCAGCTTTGCTGAAGGCCGGACACTACCAGCATTTCGGCAGCGCTTTACCAGTCGGCTAAGATGATTTGCTTGACTCGTTGTTAAGTATGTCGATAGATCCGAGCATGGAATCCGCACAACGCCCGCTTTCGAGAACCGAATCTACGCCCCGAGGCGCTGCGGCCGCCGCCGCCCTGGCGCGCCCCCCTGGTGTTCACCAATGGTGTGTTCGACATTCTGCATCGCGGCCATGTCACCTACCTCGCGCAGGCAGCGCGCTCGGTGCCTCTTCGATCGTGGCGCGCTGAACAGCGACGCCTCCGTGCACCGCCTCATGCAAGGCGACGATCGGCCGATCAACCTGGCCGACCGGCTCGCGGTGATCGCGCGCTGGCCAGCAGTTCGCTCGTGACCTGGTTCGAAAGAACACGCCACTGCGCCTGATCGAAATGTCGTCCGGACGACCTGGTCGGGCGATTGACTGGCCGCCCGATCGGGTCCGTCAGTTGCAGTGCGTGCAGGCAGCCGGCGGGCGCGTGATCTCGATGCGTTCGAGCACGAGCGCTCGACCACGACCCTGCTCGGCAGAATCCGCGCCAACTGAGCAGCCCGGCAGGATGCGCGCTCAAGTCGGTGCCGGGCGATGAAACCGGGGAGATCGCGCACCGCGAACTGCTCAGGATCTCAGTCCTGATCGAACTGAGCCGCGCCAGGCATAGACATCGGCCATGATCATTGCTTCCGGCCGGCCGGCCCGGCAGACCGGGCGCTTCGAGCACGATCGAAACCAGCACCACTCGCGGATCGCCTTCGAAAGCGTCAGCCTGCAGCGAGCGCTTGTTCATCGATGCCCGTGACACAAAGCCCCCGGGTGCTGGCCCGGGGATCGGCCTGAGCCAGGGTAATCGCGCCCGCGCAGCGCAGCGCCGCCGCCAGCCGCCCAGCGTCGCCGGAGAACACGCGGGCCAGCCGGCATGACCCGCGCCAGACCGCTCATGCATCAGCGAACCATAGACGAACAAGGTGCCGCCGCCGGCGGCGCGGTACGTGAGATCACGGGCAGGCACCGTGGATGCGTGCCGACTCCCGAACTCGATGCGCCAGCGGGTGGCGCATCCGGGCAGGCCGGCCAACAGGCGGTATCGGCTGCCTTGCGGGTTGATCGGCCCGACCTCGAGTGACGATAAATTCCCCGTCTGATCAGGCTATCCCGGTGCTGAATGGCCAGCTCCTTGCCGAGGCGAGCAGTCCGACCAGACCGCATTGCGAAGATGACCCGTTCGCATCACATGGGTGTCGCGCACCCCGAGCGCGGTCAGCGCCTCAGCTGGGCACCTGCCAGCTCCCGGTCTCGAATGGCCCGGCGTAGACCACGTAGCGCCCACCATCAGTCTGTTCGCCACGAGCGACAATCGCCGCCGAGCGCAACCGCTCGGCGGCGGTCCGTGATCAGGATAGCTCAGATCTTCGATGATCAGACAGGCCCGGTCCGCGAGCATCGCCACCGCGGGTGTCGCGTCGGCAGCAGTCTGCGGCGCCGGCGCGGCACCCGTGGCGCGGCTTGCGGACAAGGCCGCGACCTCGAACGCACTGCCCCGGTGCGCTGACGGGTTCCGTTCCAGGGGCGGCGAGACCGGTCGAACCAACTTGGGCACGCGACCGCCGGCCGGCGCGTCTGCGCTTGCCACACGATCCGTGGATTCGCGGCGACTCCCGACGGCGTCGGCCTGGTGGCGGGCGGCCAGCTCGTCGGCCGATATTCTGCGGTTCTGGCCCTGCGCCAGCGAACCGGCCGGGGCTTCGGCGCCGGCCGGAGACGCATGCGGGCGGACGGTGGAAGCACCGGGCGGAGGTGCCGCATCGGCCTGTGAACTGCTCGGCGACGGCGCTGCAAACACGCGCGATGCGGAGCCTGCGGCGGCCAGCGCCGGCCGACCACTGCCACTGGCGCCCGCAGCGACGGGCTCGGCCGTGCCCATGCGTGCTGTACGCGGATCAGCGCCCTCGGAACCGGGCCCGGCTTGCACGGCAATCTCACGCACACCTGCGACCATTCGCGGGCCGCCGGCATGCGGGCCTGGCGTGACCACGCGCAACATGTCGGGTTGAATCTGCCGGCTCAGCCGCTGCGGCTCCAACGGCGAGCCGAACAGCGGCACCAACTGCCCCGTCCACCAGAGCAGGGCGAACAGGTTGAGCGCGACCAGGGTCAGCAACAGCGCGCGGCTGGAGATCATGGCAACGCCCTGGCGGGATCGGCGTCGCGCAGCGAGAGATCACCGACCCGATACGGCAGCACACCATCAGCGGATTCGACGAGCACCGCACCGTCGTCGGCGAGCCCCCGGTAAAGCCCCTGCGCGAGCAGACGATCCGCATCGGTCAGCCGGACTGCCCGGCCCGCAAAGGCGTCTGCCTGCATCCAGGCGTCACGCCAGGGGCCGAAACCATGCTCGCGAAAGCACGGTAGCGCCCGGGCGAGATCGTCTCGCAACTGGCCCACGAGCGACTCGCACTGCGCTTCGCTCATCGACAGACCGGCATCGGCCAGGCATGCACTGCCCTCGGGACGAGACGGATCGGCGTGCAGATTCACGCCGATGCCCACCACGATCCGCTCCAGGGAGCGCTGGCGGCGCGTCTCGATCAGGATGCCGGCGAGCTTGCGACCAGCCAGCAGCAGATCATTGGGCCACTTCACCCGCAGGGCAGCGGCCGAGCCCGGGCTCAGCCGCTCGGCAAGCCGCCGATGCACGAGCAGACCGCAGACCAGCGAGAAGGCGACCGGCGGCGGCTCGGAGGCCGCGAGCCGGGATTCGAGTGCCACGGAGAACATCAGCGCACTGCCCGCAGTGGCCGACCAGCTTCGCTCGCGACGGCCACGCCCTGCGCGCTGATGATCGGCCCACAGGGCGAGCGCAGGCCGGGCGTCATCGGCAAACGGATGCGCCAGCAGCACGCTGTTGGTGGAATCGGTCTCGGCGACATGCAGCAAAGACACGTAGCCGGCCAACGAAACGACGGTATCGATCACTCGCGAATGATACCCTCGCGACAACGATCGACGCCGGCTCGCGCACGCGATTCGCACGCTCGGCAAGGGGGGCGAGACCCTCGCCGGGCGCACCGTCTGCGATCATCCCCGCAGCGGCGCTGCCGCCGCAACGCCCCTCTATAATGTCGTACGCCATGGCCTACTATCAGCGACACATCTTCTTCTGCCTGAACGAGCGCGCACCGGACGCCGATCGTCCCTGCTGCGCGGCTGCCGGCGCCGTCGAACTACAGGAGTACGCCAAGTCGCGCGCCAAGGCCCTCGGGCTCTCGGGCGAGGGCAAGATCCGCGTCAACAAGGCAGGCTGTCTTGATCGTTGCGAGCTCGGGCCGGTGGCCGTGGTCTATCCCGATGGTGTCTGGTACCGATACTTCGACCGCGAAGATATCGACGAGATCATCGAATCGCATCTGGTGCAGGGCAAACCGGTGGAGCGGCTGCGCATATGAGCTGGCCGTGCATCATCGGGTCCGCCACCGGTCCGTGTTGCTAGAGCAGACGGTCATGGGAGTGCGCGAGCCGCTGATCGCCGATGTCGTTTTCGTGCAGTTGCCCAAGGGCCGCGACGAGCTGCGTACCGCGCTGCACGGGCTGAGCCCGCGCGCCCGGCAACTGTTGCAGCTCATCGACGGTGAGCGCAGCGCGATCCAGTTGCGACGCATGTTCGCCGAGCCCGAACTGGCCGCCTACCTGGCGCTGCTCGAGGTTGGCGGATTCATCACGCCCGCAGCGCCGGATCAGGATCAGGTTCCCATGCCCGGCCGCATCGCGATCCATGCCCTGAGCGAGGCCGCCTGCCGCGATGATCTGGGGCGGCTGCGCCGGCGACTGCTGGCCGAACTACTCTCCAGAATCGGCCCCGCGGCCGAGCCGTTCGCCCTGGCCATCACCCGCAGTCCGACCGTGGCCGATCTGCGCAGGCTGATCCCGGCAATCTGCTCGGCAATCGAGGTGGGCGAAGGACCTGAACGTGCGCAACGCTTCGCCCAGGAGATGATTCAGGCATGAGCACACAGCGCGATAACGGCGTGATCTACCAGCGCACGGAGGCCGGCGAGTCCCTGCTGAGGGCGGGAGCCAACGCCCTCGGCCAGGTGGCCAGGCGTATCCTGCCGATGATCGACGGGCGACGGCGCCTGGCCGACCTGCCCGAGGCAGTTCGTCCGGGTGATCTCGAAGCCGCGATCACCGAGTTGCAGACCCAGGGCCTGATCCGGTTCACCGGCCGGGTCGAGCCGGTCTCCAACGAGGAACGCAAACGTCAGGATGCCGAGGACATGGCGCTGGTGGCGCGCGCCAAGGCCGACCTCGACGGCATGTTCGCCCGCGAGATGGGCAAGGCCGGTGAGATCTGGGACGCCCGCGTGCGCGACAGTGCCAACCTCTTGGTGTTGCGGCGCGTCCTGCGTGAGGGGATCGATGTCGCCTATTTCCGCGCCGGGTCCGAGGCCGCGCGCAATCTGGTGGCCGCCGTGCGGCCGCTGTTCAAGCAACACCGGGCGCACTGACCCCGGATGACCATGATGCGGCCCGTGATGGCCGCCACCTTCGGAGGACCGATGCCGTTTCCGACTGCCCTTGCCCACCATGCGCTGCGCGCGGCCTGGTGCCTGCTCATTGCCGTGTTCGCCATGTCATTGGCCCATGCCCAGCCGCGCATCGCGGCGAAGTCCTGGTTGCTGGTGGATGTCACGAGTGGGCAGATCCTGGCGTCGAACGAGCCCGACGAGCGGGTCGAGCCGGCCTCGCTGACCAAACTGATGACCGCCTACCTGGCATTCAGTGCGCTGCGCGATGGCCAGCTCACGATCGACCAGCGCCCGCAGGTGTCCAATCGTGCCTACAAGGCGATCGGATCACGGATGTTCGTGGATCCGCTCGAACCGGCCACGGTCGACGAGCTGCTGCACGGGATGATCATCCAGTCCGGCAATGATGCGTCGATCATCCTGGCCGAAGCGATCTCCGGCGGTGAGGAAGCCTTTGCCCAGGCGATGAACCAGGCAGCGGCCCAGATGGGTATGACCAACACGCATTTCACGAATGCCACCGGTCTGCCCAACCCCGAGCACTACTCGACGGCGCGCGATCTGGCGACGCTGGCGATCCGCCTGATCGTGGATCACCCGCAGTACTACCCGCTGTATTCGCAGAAGGAATACACCTACAACGACATTCGTCAGCGCAATCGCAATAAGCTGCTGTTTGCCGACCCGACGGTGGACGGGGTCAAGACCGGCTACACCGAGGCCGCCGGCTACTGCCTGATCTCTTCGGCACAGCGCGAGCAGCCCGGCGGTGGATTCTCGCGACGGCTGCTGTCGGTGAATGCTGGGCACGGAAAATGCCAATGCGCGCCGCCGAATCGCAGAAGCTGCTCAACTACGGCTTTCCAGAATTTCGACGCGCTGCGGATCTACAAGCGCACCCAGAGCACGGGCGCCTACCGGGTCTGGAAGGGCGCGGCGGATCAGGTCGAGGTACGGTGCGCCATGATGTCATCGTCACACCATTCCCAAGGGCGCCAATCAGCGGATCAGCGCCGAGATCGAGCGAATCGAGCCGCTCGTGGCGCCAATCGAGGTGGGTCAGCAGATCGGCACCTTGCGGGTACGGCTGGATCAGCAGCTGCTGCTCGAGCAGCCGCTGGTGGCGAAATCGGCGATCGAGGAAGGTGGCTGGGCCACCCGCATGTGGGATTCTGTGCGCATGCGCGTCGGTCGCTGAGCCCAGACACCGGCCATCAGGCTTCACGCACCAGGGTCGGGTTGCGATTCACCGGCAAGACAGTTGCCGCCCGTGCACCCCGATCGAATAGCCCGTGGCGCGGAATGCCACCCGGTTGACCCTTTCTGTCGAGGTTGCTCGTGGATGAAGATCGCATCGTCTATCTGAACGGGCGTTTCCTGCCCTTGGCCCAGGCCCAGGTCTCGGTTCTGGACCGCGGCTTCCTGTTCGGTGACGGGGTCTACAGTGGTGCCTGCTTATGCGCGGCGGCCTTTTCGCTGGCCCCAGCACCTGGCCAGGCTGCGTCGCAGCCTGGCCCGCCTGCGGATCGAGCTGCCGCTCGATGACCGGGCGCTTGGCAGCATCGTCACCGATCTGATCGAGCGCCACACGGGCTCGGATCTGTTCGTCTATATGCAGATCACCCGCGGCGTGGCCCCGCGCGATCACGCCTTCCCGAATCCGCCGGTGGCACCGACGGTGTTCGCGATGTGCAACCCGTTCACCGTGCCCGCCCGCGAACTCGTGGAGGGCGGCATCGAGGCCATCACCCTGCCCGACGAGCGCTGGCTGAACTGCGACATCAAATCGATCTCCCTGCTGGGCAATGTGCTGGCCCGCCAGGCGGCCGCCGATCAGCAAGCACGCGAGGCGATCCTGTTTCGCGACGGATTCCTGACCGAGGGGCCTCGGCAAGCAATGTCTGGTTGGCCCGCCAGGGGCAGGTGCTCGGCCCGCACAAGGACCGACGCATGCTCGAGGGTATCCGGGTGGGCCTGGTGGAGTCGCTCTGCGCTCAGGCCGGACTCACGCTCGATCAGCGCAACATCGCGCGACGAGGTCCTCGAGGCCGACGAAATCATGGTCACCTCGGCCACCAAGGAGATACTCGCGGTGGTCCGTCTGGACGGCAAACCCGTGGGCAAGGACGGCCCGGGCCGGTGTTCGAGGCGCTCTGGCAGGCTACCAGCAGGCCAAACGAGAGGCGGCGCAGTCATGAACGCCGACCTGACCGGCGCATTCGATCGCCTGGAAAAGCTGATGAGCTTTCCGACCCGCTTTCCGATCAAGGTGATGGGCGAGCGCCATGAGCGATTCAGTGCCGCGATCGCCGCGCTCGTGCGCCGTCATGTGCCCGGCTTTGATCCGGATACACTTACCGAGGCCGTGTCGCGCAAGGGAACCTACGTCAGCCTGACGATCACGGTCGAGTGGATTCGCGCGAGCAATTGCAGTCGCTGTACGAAGCGCTGGCCGGCCACCAGATGGTTCGTATCGTTCTCTGATATCGCCGGCGTTCTCGGGCGCCTGATCCTTTCACGTCATCTGCCCGCCATTGTGCAACCCGCGCACGCCGGCCTCCGGATCCGCCGCCACCGCCCCGGCGACATCGGCTGGGTGATCTCGCGCCACGCGGGCTCTATGCGCAGGAATACGACTGGGACGGCAGCTTCGAAACCATGGTCGCCGAGATCGGCCTGGGTTTTCTGCGCGAGAACGATCCGGCCTGCGAGTGCCTGTCTGATCGCCGAAGATCCGCAGGGCAACGCCTGGGCTCGACCATGGTGGTGCGCGCCAGCGCCGACGAGGCCAAGCTGCGTCTGGTGCTGGTGGAGCCCGCGGCCCGCGGGATGGGCGTGGGCAGCGCGCTGGTCGGGGCGGCGATGCAGTTCGCGCGCGATGCTGGTTACCGGCGCATGGGGCTGTGGACCAATGACATCCTGGTGCAGGCGCGGCGCATCTGAGCGAGCCGGCTTCGTGCTGGAAAGCGAAGAGGTGCACCCAGCTTCGGCCACCGCCTGGTTGGCCAGTACTGGGGCCGCGCTCTCTGAAGCGCGGCCGGATGCCGCTCGCGCAACGACGTTTTATCGACCACCACCGCCGGCACTGGCCCCGACCCGGCCCAGCGGATCAGGGTGTGACGGCCACGCCGATCAGCGGCCCATGCAGCCAGATGGCGAATACCGCCCACCAGCGCACCGCCCACGACAGCCGACAGATTTCCGGCCATCTTCGGTGCCGCGGGCGGTGGCGCTTGCGGCGACGCGCCGCGCGCAGCACCAGAAGCGCCCAGAGCAGGAATGAACCGAACAGCGTGATGTCGGCCAGCATGCCGTTGGCCAGCAGGTGACCCAGGGCCCAGAGCAGCACCCCGATGGTCATCGGATGGCGAAGGCTCGAGCGAATATGGTTGCCAGGGCCATGGGCGGCCGCGAGCAGGATGAATGCCAGCAGCGTGAACAATGAGGTCAGGTGACGCAGCGCCGGCGGAGGCAGCCAGATCTCCACCGGCGATTGCCGCGCCTGGCCATAGCCCCAGACGATCAGCACCAGGCCGATGATCGAGATCACGGTGTACACGCCCTTCCAGCGAGCCTCACCGACCCGGGCAATCGTGCGATCGCGCCAGCCGTCACCGAACAGGCGCACCGAGTGCACGCCCAGAAACAGAATCAAGCCGAGCAGCAGTATGGACATAGCGAAAACTCCCTGTTCAGATCGATGCGCCGGCTTCGGCCCGATCCGGTGCATGCCGGACACGGAATCAGGCCACAGGCGGTGTGGCTGCCGGCCTGAGATAATCGCCAGGCCGCCACGCACCGCACGGCGATGCCATCGGCACGACCATGCGTTCACCGGTGCCGAACCTACGACTGCGCCGAGTATATCGATCCCGATGTCCGAGTTCCGTGCCACCCATGTCATGTGCTCCAGAGCCCCGCAGCCGGTTCAAGGCCGCGTGGCATCCCTGCCGTTGGCAGTCCTCGACACCAATGTCTGGCTCGACTGGCTGGTGTTCGACGATCCTGCCACGCGCTGGCTCGATGACCGGGCCGGGCATGAGTTCGGCCTGATCGCCAGCGACGCGATGCGCGCCGAGTTGGCGGCGGTGCTCGCGCGTGAGAAGCTGGGGCTGGCGACCGGCCGGCAAAACCACTTGCTGATGCGCTTCGATGCCCTCGTGCAAGCCCGCGAGATCGAGGCGGCGCCGCCGCGTCCCTGGCTGCCGTGCACCGATCCGGACGATCAGAAGTTTCTCGATCTCGCGCGCTCGGCCGACGTCCGCTGGCTGGTCTCGCGCGACAAGGCGCTGCTGCGTGTGGCCCGGCGAGCCCGTGCACACGGCTTGCGCATCCTGCGCCCGGGCGAATGGCCCGGAGATCCGCGATGAAGACGGCACAAGCGCCCGGCGGTGCCGATGGCGAGCATGAACCGCCTCCGGTCGTCATCCGGCCACTGAGCCGCCGCGATTACGAGAGTTGCAGACAGGCGATGCAGGCCTTTACCCGTGAGCGCGATCAGCATACGACCGATGAGATCTGGCTCACCGAGCATCCGCCGGTCTATACCCTGGGCCTGGCCGGCAAGCCCGAGCATCTGCTCGACACCTCCGGCATCGACGTGGTCCGCACCGAACGCGGCGGACAGGTCACCTACCACGGCCCCGGCCAGGTGATTGCCTACACGCTGATCGACCTGGCGCGGCGTCGGATGACGATCCGCGGCTTCGTCTGTCTGCTGGAACAGGCGGTGATCGACACGCTGGCCGCTCGGGGCCTGCACGCAGTGCGCAGGCCCGGTGCTCCGGGCGTCTACCTGGCGGGCGATCACGAGCTCGCCGGCGCCAAGATCGCCTCGCTGGGCCTGAAGGTGAGCCGCGGCCGGGTCTTCCATGGCGTGGCCCTGAACGTGGCCATGGATCTGACACCATTTGCCGGCATCAATCCCTGCGGTATGGCTGGTCTGCCCGTGACCGACCTCGCCCACTGCGATATCCTGGCCGATACCGCGCAGATCGGCGAAGAGCTGGCCAGGGCGATCGTGGCCGGCCTCGACGGCCAGGCGCAGGCATCGTCCTGAGCCATCGCGACAGCCATCCCGCCACCGCAGATCCGCCCGCCCAAGTCACCGAAGGAGTCCCCGTGACCGACAGCCGCCGCCCGCCCGAGGGCGCTCCGCCCGCCTATGATCCAACGGCCAAGCAAAAGGCCGCGGCCAAGACCTCGCGCATCCCGATCAAGGTCGAGCGGCCGGTTCAGGTGCTGCGCAAACCCTCCTGGATCCGCGTGCGCGCACCGGCCATGAACTCGCGCTTTTCCGAGATCAAGACCATATTGCGCGAGCACAACCTGTATACGGTCTGCGAGGAAGCCAGTTGCCCGAATATTGGCGAGTGTTTCGGCAAGGGCACGGCCACGTTCATGATCATGGGCGACAAATGCACGCGGCGCTGCCCGTTTTGCGATGTTGGCCATGGCCGTCCGGATCCGCTCGATGTCAACGAGCCGGTGAATCTCGCCAAGACGATCGCCGCGCTGCGATTGTCCTATGTGGTGATCACCAGCGTCGATCGCGATGATCTGCGAGACGGCGGTGCGGGCCACTATGTCGACTGTATCCGCGCGGTTCGCGAAGCCTCGCCACAAACCCGGATCGAGGTCCTTGTGCCCGATTTCCGCGGCCGCCTGGATCGTGCGCTGGACATCCTGGCGCAGGCGCCCCCGGATGTCATGAATCACAATCTCGAAACGGTGCCGCGCCTGTACAAGCAGGCGCGCCCCGGTGCCGACTATGCACATTCGCTGAAGTTGCTGGCCGAGTTCAAGAAGCGCGTGCCCGGCGTTCCGACCAAATCCGGCCTGATGGTGGGGCTGGGCGAAGAAGACGACGAGATCCTGAGCGTGATGCGCGACATGCGCGCGCATGACATCGACATGCTCACCATCGGCCAGTATCTGGCGCCCAGCGATGCACACCTGCCCGTGCAGCGCTATGTCGATCCGCAGGGCTTCGCCCGCTTCGAGACCGCCGCCGCCGAGATGGGCTTCGCGCATGCCGCGATCGGCGCGATGGTGCGCTCGTCGTATCACGCCGATCAGCAGGCCGAACAGGCCGGGATCGCCTGATCGCCTGATCGCCTGATCGCCTGATCGCCTGATCGCCTGATCGCCTGATCGCCTGATCGCCTGATCGCCTGATCGCCTGATCGCCTGATCGCCTGATCGCCTGATCGCCTGATCGCCTGATCGCTTGATCGCCTGATCGCCTGATCGCCTGATCGCTTGATCGCCTGATCGCCTGATCGCTTGATCGCCTGATCGCGTCTGGCGGCAGAGCCGGCTGCGCGGGCCGACGCCACCCGACGGCGACGTCATCGGCTCGCGAGGTATTTCAACAGACTGTCAATGGGCGTGCGGCATGACCAGATAGGTCTGGCCTCGTGAACTGGCAAGACCCACTTCACTCCCGTGTGGGAGCGTTAACTTGGCCACGCCATGCCCGAATGGCAGGCCCTCGATCACCGGTGTCTTGGTCTGGCGGCGCAACCAGCGAATGACGTCGGCCAGCCCGTAACCGCCATCGTGAACGGCCGGGCGAAAACCGTTGAACGAGCCAAGCAAGAGTGCGGCCTGGGCATCGATCACGCCCGCCTGCAACAACTGCGAGAGCATGCGCTCGATCCGGTACGGATGCTCGCCAACATCCTCGAGCATCAGGATGCCACCACGCACTGCCGGCATATATGGGGTGGCAAGCAGGCTGCAGACCATGGCCAGGTTGCCGCCCCAGAGGATGCCCGACTCATCGATGCCCGATGGCCCCCGGCTGGCGAACCCCAGGACCTGCAAGCGGCCGGCCATGGCATCGTCGAAGACGTCGGCCGTGGTCGGGTCCGGCTTGCCGCCATAGTCTTCGATCAGCGACGGACCGCTCCAGGTGGGGGCCTTTTCGCGCGCCAGCATGGCAAGCTGAAACGCGGTGAAGTCGGAGAAACCCACCCAATGCTTGCCGCTGGCGGCCAGTTCGGCGAAATCGAGCTCGGCCAGCAGACGCGTGATGCCGTAGCCGCCGCGCGAGATCATTACGATGCGTGCCGCCGAGCGCGCGGCCCGCCGGAATGCGGCCAGGCGGCTGCGATCGCTGCCGGCGAAGCGGCGGTCGCGCGCCAGGACGCCTCGGTCCAGCGCGACGCGATAACCACGCGCCGCGAGATTGGCGCGGGCGCGGTGCAGACGCTCGGCATCGAGCACAACGCCTGCCGGTGAAATGACGTGGATGTCGGCGGCGCGGGACTTCGCCCGGGGATTGTGTTCGCTCATGCGACCGTGGCGGGAGTGAGAATCGGAATGTTGGCGCTTTCGAGCGCGCTGACCGGCCGTTGAAATACCTCACGAGCCCGCCAACGGGCCAGTGTGCCATGCTCGCGGGCGGCATGGATAGCGGCCGTGGTGCGGGCGATTAGAATGCCCCGAACTCGTGACAGGCAAGTTCACGGCACCCGGTGGCACGGCCACGTCCCCAATGAATCGAATGACCGGCGGAGAGAGCACGGATGAATCAGGCAGCGAAAACGGCAATCGTTACCGGCGCAGGCTCCGGTGTGGGCAAGGCGTCGGCGATCGCCCTATTGAACGATGGGTGGCGCGTGGTACTGGCCGGGCGCCGCGAGGAGCCGCTGCAGGCAGTCGCAGCCGGACACGATACCAAGCAGGTTCTGGTGGTACCCACGGATGTGCGCGACGAGGCTTCTGTGCAGGCCCTGTTCGCCCAGACCACCGCGCGTTTCGGCCGGCTCGACATGGTGTTCAACAATGCCGGCGTGAACGCGCCCGGAATCCCGCTCGAGGATCTCAGCTACGAGCAGTGGCGCACGGTGGTGGACATCAATCTGTCGGGCATGTTCCTGTGCATTCGCGAGGCCTTTCGCGTGATGAAGTCGCAGGACCCGCAAGGGGGCCGCATCATCAATAATGGATCGATCTCGGCCCATGCACCGCGGCCGCAATCCACGCCCTACACCGCCACCAAACACGGCGTCACCGGCCTCACCAAGACTGCCGCCCTGGACGGCCGTAAGTACAACATCGCGGTGGGTCAGATCGACATCGGCAATGCCGCCACCGAGATGGCCGAGCGGATGGCCAGAGGCATTCTGCAGGCCAATGGCGAAGTCGCCGTGGAACCGCTGATGGATGTCAACCATGTTGGCCAGGCCGTGGTGCAGATGGCCAACCTGCCGTTGGAGTCCAACATCCAGTTCCTGACCATCATGGCCACCAAGATGCCGTTCGTAGGCCGCGGTTGAACGCTCACGGCGGGCTGCTGTAAGCCAGCGGCGAGAGAGCAGACTCAGCACATACCATGGCGCATCCGTTTACAGACCCGGCGCCGGCTCGCGCTCGTGGATTCGGCGGCGATGCCGTCGCCAGCCCCGGCAGCGATCTGCTCGAGCAAGAGCAGATCTCGATCGGCCATCCCGCCTCGGCCACGATGCAGAGCCAGGTGCGCGATCCGATCCTCTGGCTTTTCGGGATCGACTGGGCCGGGTTGGCAGCCGAACGCTTCGCCAACCAGTACGAGATCCGCAACGCGGGCTTCGATCTGTTCTCGTTCCCGAGCAATGCGGCCCTGCTCTGGTTCGACATCGACCGCTTCGTGGAGCGGCAGGTCGCGCGCGGCGGCCGCGGCCTGCGCGCCGTTCTCTCGCACGAGGAGCAGTTCGGCGCGCTGTGCGCGGCGCTGATCGCCGAGCGCCTCGGCCTGCCCGGCACATCCCCCGATGCCATTCTGAGGCTGCAGCACAAGCTGCTGTGCCGCGAGCTGATCGAACAGGTGGCTCCCGAGGCGAATGTCGGATTTTCGTTGCTCGAGTGCGAGCTTGGCCACCTGCCGGATCAACCCATGTCTTTCCCGGCCTTCGTCAAGCCCATCAAGGCGAGCTTCTCGGTGCTGGCACGCAAGGTCGAATCCCTGGCCGAGCTACGTGATCATGTCCGCTTCGGTCCATTCGAACGACTGATCATCGAGCGCCTGGTCAAGCCCTTCGATGATGTCTGCCGCCGGCGGCTGAGCTGCCCGGTGGATGCGCGCCACATGATTGTCGAAGAGAGCGTGAGCGCCGAGCAGTTCAATCTGGATGGCTATGTCTTTGACGGCCAGGCCCATTGCATCGGCGTGGTCGACGAGATCATGTATCCGGGCACCCAGGCCTTCCTGCGCTTCGCCTATCCGTCCAGGCTCCCGCAGGCGGTGCAGGAACGCGCATTCGATGTCGCCGTGCGCGTGTTGAAGGCGGCCGGGTTCGACCACGGCTTTTTCAACATGGAATTCTTCTATGACCGGGCCAGTGACCGCCTGAGCGTGGTCGAGTTCAACCCGCGCCTGGCCGCGCAGCTCGCCGATCTCTACGAGCGGGTGGACGGGCTGGATGTGCACGGCATGTCGGTGGCGATGGCCCTGGGCCGCGATCCGTCCAGCGTTGCGCGACTGCCCAGCCGCGCCGGCGCCGCGGCGAGCTGCGCGCTGCGCACCTTTGACGGATCGATGCCCGCACCGGTCGGGCGAAAACGCCTTCGCACCGCGCGCGAGCGCTTCGCCGACACCATCATCCTCACATTCGACAAGAGCGACAGTGGCCGTCGCCGCGAGTTCAAATGGATGGGCAGCAACCGCTATGCGGTGCTCAATCTGCACGGGCGCGATGAGGCCGACCTGCAAAGACACTACGAGACGGTCTGCGCATCCCTGGGCTGGCCGGCGCCATTCTGATACAGCGCACCGGCGCGCACCGGTGGACAATCGATCGCGGCGGCCACGGCGGTGGTGAAGGCCTTGTACAACGGCGTCACCGGATGCCGCCCGATTCGCTCGAGTGCCAGCAACAGTGCGGGTTTGCGCAGCGCCGGCAGCGCGCGCAACACGTCCAGCGCATGATCCACCGAGCCGAACTCGAATTCCTCGGGCGTCTGCGCCGGGCGCGCGATACCCAGTGCCAACGATGCCTCTACCAGGGCCTCGTGCAAGCGCCGCGCCGACACATCGCCGATCTGACCCGCCATCGAGAAGACATGCGCGAGCGCGGTGCTCTTCTCGAGGGGCTGAATCGCCGCCGCGCGCGCCGGCGGCTCGTGCAACAGCCTGTGCCGCACCAGGGTGAAGTAGATCCATTCGATCTTCTCGACCCGGCCGTCGGCGAGCACGGCATCCCGACAGTAGCGAACCAGCGTGCGCCGGAACTCGAGCGGCCAGTGGCGCAGCCTCGCGCTGAGCAGCTCGATCAGCGGCACCCGGATCCATTGGCCGGCCGGCGAACCGAGCCAGTTCAAGGCCAGCTGCAGGGCGATATCGGAGGTCTGTTCGTCCTCGCCGAGCACCGCCGGCCCGGCGACCAGCGTATTGAGCAGCAGCGCGGCCCGTGAAAGCTTCGGCTGAGGGTCCCGGGCGGCGGCGATCAGCACCGCGGCCGGGGAAGGCCGACCATCGTCGAGTTCGAATCGGGCGACGACACGGCCGCTGTCTTCGGTGTCGCTCCCGATCACGCCGCGCCCGCCAGCGCTGGCCGGACCCGGGTCGTCGGTGGCGGCAAATTGCCGCAGCCCGGCATCGGCCGGAAAAGCCAGCGCGGGCAATTCGGTGTCAACGCGCTCGGCAAGACCATTCAAGGCCTCGTGCTGCGGGGTGATCGCCGGCAAGGCCCAGCCGTAGATCCGGCGTACGCGTGCCGCGAGCGGCGGATGGGTATCGAACAGGCCGCCCGCGTCTCCGCGCACGAGCCAGAAGTGCGCCAACACCTCAGCATAGTCGCCACGCATCGGCGTGACGCGCTGTCCGGCGATCTTGCGCAGTGCACGTCCCAGTCCATCGCGGTCCCGCGTGTACTGCACCGCCTGGGCATCGGCCAGATACTCACGTTGACGGCTGACCGCAGCCTGCACCAGGCGGGCAGCCTGCGACCCGATCCAGCCGATGACCACCAACAAGGCACCAAAGCCCAGCAGCAGCGGGGCCAGCAGACCCGGGCCGGAGCGTGCACGAGACATTCCGGGTGCGCCCAGGCGCAGCATGCCGCGACCGAGCATATGCAGGGAGCAGAGCCCATATAGTGCGCCTGTCAGGCGGGTGTTGAGCGCCGCGTCGCCATTGAGCAGATGAGCGAACTCATGGGCCACCACGCCCTGCAACTCATCGCGCGACAGATGCTCGAGCGCGCCGCGGGTGACCAGCAACGCGCTGTGAGCCGGATCGTGCCCCGCGACCATGGCGTTGATGCTTTGATGATCGAGCACGAACAATTCGGGCACCGGCGTTCCCGAGGAGATCGCCATCTCCTCCGCGACATTGACCAGCTGACGCTCGCGCCTCGAATAGGGGTCCGGATGGCGGGCCCCCAGACGCAACATGATGGCCGCGCCGCCGGCGGCCAGGCGCTGCCACTCGAGCCAACCACCACCAAGCACATAAAGCAGGATCACCGCGGTGTTGGTGCCATAGAAATACGCCGGCAGGGATTCGCCGCCGGTGGCCAGCCGCCAGCCCAACGCGCCCAGACCGTTGAAGGCGACGACCACCAGTATGACGGCCGCGACCATCAGCAGCACCAGCCACCGGGTTCGAGCGCGTGCGTCGCGCTGATGCGCGTGAAAGTCCATGTTCGGGGGTTGCCTCAGAGAGCGACGGCCACGGCGTGACGCTCGCCTTCGTGGCTGGTCGCCTGCAGTAACGCGGCCACATCGAAGCCGCTCGCGCGCGCCACGAGCGCGGCCGGGAACGACTCGATCTCGATGTTGTAAGTGGCCACCTGATCGTTGTAGGCCTGGCGGGCGAACGAAATCCGGTTCTCGGTGGAGACGAGCTCTTCGATCAGACTTGCCACCGCGCTGTCGGCCTTCAGCTCGGGATAGGCCTCGGCCAGGGCGAAGAGCCGCGTCAACTGGCCGCCCAGAGCGGTCTCGGCAGCACCGAGTGCTGCCAACGCGCCGGCATCGCCCGGAAATGAACGCGCCTGCCGTTCGGCGCTCATCGCACGCTGGCGCGCCTGGATCACGGCCTCGAGGGTTTCGCGCTCATGCCTGAGGTAGCCACGCGTGGCATTGACCAGGTTGGGGATCAGGTCATAGCGCCGCTTGAGTTGCACATCGATCTGCGCAAACGCATTGAGGAACCGGTTGCGCGAAGCAACGAACCGGTTGTATGTCATGACCGCCCAGAGCGCGACCCCCGCCATGGTTGCAAGAAACGCGATCAGTCCACCGCTCATGAGCCCACCGCCTCATTGGAATTCGAACTGGGGTGGATTGTCGGGTCTGTCTTGCCGTTTGCGCCACGCCGGACACGCCGCCCATCGGGATCAGGGAGGCTTTTGTCCGGAGATTCAGCCGCCAGCGGACAAGCGTGTGTTGACGCGGAATGGACGGCAAAGCGAGCCAGCCCGGCGCCGAGCCGGCAGCCGGGTCAAAGTCGCACCGGGTGCGGCCACCCGGGCAAAGCGACAGCCTATTTCGCGGCCGGCCCGGAAGACAGGCGCGAGGCCTCGTCATCAGAGACCAGCTCGAACACGGTGACCACGCGCGCGACACCCGGCACCAGACTGGCCACCTCGGCAGCGCGCTGGGCCTCGCGATTGGTGACCAGGCCCATCAGATAGACGACACTGCGTTCGGTCTTGACCTTGACCGAGTTGCCCGGAACCAACTCATCGCGCAACAAGGCGGTCTTGACCTTGGTCGTGATCGTGGTGTCCGCGGCGCTCACCTGGAACGACGCCTTGCCGGCGATCTCGAGTTCGTTGTAGACGCCGCGCACATTGGGCATGCCGGCGATTGCGGCGCCTGCGCCCTGGCGATCGGCGCCCGAGAGCACCTGCCCGGTAAGCAGCACGCGACGGTTGTAACTGGTCACCGAGATGCCCGAGGCATCGGAGACCGCACCGCTCAAGGCATCACGCGATTTCAGTTCGATGGCCTGATCCTCGGTCTGGGCGCCGATCGTGCGCCGATCGATCACCGCCAGCGCGCCGATGGCGATTCCGGTGGCCGCCAGCGGAAAACAGGCGGCTACACCGAGCGAACTGGCGATCAATGCGGACACGGTGAGCAGTCGCGCAGCCGAGCGACGGGCGGCAAACGAGAAAGAGATAGGCATCAGTCGGACTCCGTAGCAGGCGGGCGGCGCCTCGGTTTGTTTTTTCACGCCACCCGCGCGCTCGAGCGCAGCGAAACGATGCGCGAGACCGCGAGAGGCATATGCCGGCGAAGGCGCGGCCATTATATGCCCGGGCCTCACCAGCGAACTTGCGGCCCTGTCCGGCTCCCGGCTTGTCGCGCTAGAACGCGTCCCGGATCCAGTTCAGTTCATCGCCCTCAATCGCGCAGACATCGAAGCGACACGGCGGCCAGCGCCGATCACCGAAGCGGCGCTTGAGCAAGGCCTCGGCCTGGCGCCGCACGCGCAGCTGCTTGGCGCGACCGACGCTGGCCGCCGCTCCGCCAAAAGCCGAGCTACGGCGAACCCGCACCTCGACGAACACCCAGGTTCCGTCGGTATCGGTCATCAGCAGATCGATCTCGCCCAGGCGGCTTGCGCTATTGCGTTCGATCAGGGCGAGCCCGGCCGCCTGCAGATGGGCCAGCGCGCGGCTCTCACCGTCATCGCCGCGGCGCTGGCGCCAGGTGCGGCCTTCGCCGCCGAGCCCGCTCACGGCCGCGCACTCAGCGGCGCGGCGCGCCGCCGACGCCGGGCCCCGTTCCCGCAGGCGCCGACCCCGGGTTGGCCACGGCACCATCGCTGCCACCAGATCCGCCAGCGGGCGCATAGGCGGGGACGAGGATCCCCTGCCGATACTCGCCCAGCATCGGCTCGCGTGCCACCCGCGGGTCGAGCGTGGTATCGAGCATCAGGCGCCCGGTGACGCCATCGAGTTCGAATTGCTCACGCCCGGCCATCAGTTCACGCGTGACCCGGTAGGCGTCGATACCAAATGCATAGAGACGCTGCATCTCGACATGCGGCAGCCGCCTTGAACGCGGATACAGGGCCACCGCCGGGTGATCCGGCATGAGATTCCAGGGCATCTCGATGACCCGCACGCCATCGAGCTCGGGGGTGGCGATCAGATGGGCATTGGTCAGCGTGGGCAATGCCCCGCTGTCCAGGCGCGAGGTGCCATAGATCGGCAAAGTCGGCGCGAATGCCGCCCGTACGGTGCGCATGACATCGGGATCGATGGCGGCGAACACCACATCGGCACGCGCCTCCAGCAGAAGATCGCGGGTTTCCTCGAGAGTGCCCAGCGTGCGCACGATCGGGGTTTCGATCTCACCGCCATAGGCCTGCCAGGCCTGGATGAAGGCATCCATGCTGCGCTTGGACAGCTGCTGTTTGTCGCTGATGGGCAGCGCGCGCAGCGGCCGGCCAGGGCCCACCTGCTGATAGGCTTCGGCGAACGCATAGCGCGCGGCGCTGTGCCCTTCGTATTCGATCGCCAGGCTGAACAGCACCGAGTTGCCGGGAATGGGCACGTTCTGATCCGGCAGATTGAGCAACAACGTGGGCAGGCGCAGTTGTGTCATCGCGCCGAGTGCGTTCACCGAGGTGCGGATCAACGGCCCGACAACGAACGAGTAACGCTCCTTCTCGAGCTCGGCGAACACCAGCTCGGCATCGGGGAAGCCGTCTTCCTCGATGCGCATCACCTTCACATAGATGCCATTGCCGTCGATCGCGTGCGCAGCCTGAAAACCGCGCAGCACGGCATCGGCCGCAAACCGGTAAGGCCCCTCGATGTTGGGCAACAGCAATGCGATGCGCGTGCGACCCCGGCCGAATTCCTCGACATCGGAAACGAGGGTAGATTTCTTCTTTTCCTCTTCGGCCTCTTCTTCGTCGGCCGCCTCGGGCTTTTTCTCGCCACGCTGAGCCATCGCCCAACGCAGCGGCGCGACCGAGGCTGCCCCGAAGACGCCATAGCGGGCAAGGCGGCCCAGTAGCACTCGTCTGTTCATGAAACCCATGCCGGTTGCGCCTCTGGAGGCCGCATTATATGTAGTCGCCACCCCGATCGGGAATCTGTCCGATATCAGCCAGAGGGCTTGCGACGTTCTGTCACATGTGAGTCTGATCGCCTGCGAAGACACGCGCGTCGCACAGCGGCTGCTGCGCGGTCTGGGTCTGCCGGTGCCGGCATTGCTGGCCACTCACGCACACAACGAGCGCAGCAGTACCGGCCGTGTGCTGGCCGCGATCGCCGAAGGTCAGGCATGCGCATTGATCAGCGATGCGGGCACGCCGGCCATCAGCGACCCGGGCGCGCGGCTCGTGCATGCGGCGCACGAGGCCGGCTTGCGGGTGGTTCCGATCCCGGGCGTCAGCGCCGTCACCACCTTGTTGTCGGTCGCGGGCATCGATACCGATCATCACGGCGATGCCGCCCGGGGTTACTGGTTCGAGGGCTTTCTGCCCAGCCGCGCCTCGGACAGGAAGTCGCGTCTGCGCGAATTGCTCGCTTTGCCGGGCGCGATCGTGCTCTATGAATCGCCGCATCGAATCGGGGCGACCCTCGCCGACATCGGGCAGATGTGCGTGCCGCCACGGGATCTGATCATCGGCCGCGAACTGACCAAGCGGTTCGAACAGCTGGTGCGCCTGCGCACCGACAAGGCATCCGACTGGCTCGCCGGCTCGGCCGATCACGGCCGCGGCGAGTTCGCGCTGGTAATCGCACCGGCGCCGATCGCGCCTCGGATGGGGCATGGCGAATCGGTCGACTGGCAGGCGCGCCCGGACATGCAAGGCTCGGTCGATGATCTGATCCTGCGCCTGGCCGATCTGCTGCCGCCCCGCCAGGCCGCCAAACTGGCGGCAACGCTGTGCGGTCTGCCCAGCCGCGCAATCTATGAGCGGCTGCTAGCGACACGCGGGTCGTCAGCGAATGACGTAGAAGGGTGACAACGCGGATTCCTCGCGGATCCGGTTGGCGGCCCAGCGCGCCTCGGTTGCGTCACGGAAGGGCCCGGCCTGAAGCTTATGCAGACCACGCTCCACGACCACCCGGACATCGACCGCCATCCAGATGAACTGCTCCATCGCCGTGAGCAGCGCCTGCGCCGCCGCCTGCTCGGTGCCGAATGCGCCCAACTGCAGGAACACGCTGGGCTCGGGCTCGGGGATGAGCGGCGGCGTGTCGGCGGCCGGCGCGGGATCATCGTTGGATCGGGCGGCGGTCGGTTTGCGCTCGGGCACCGCCGGACGGGCGCCCGGCGTCTCCACGGTTTCGAAGCGGATCACGAACGGCACGGCCGAACCAGAGGTAGAGCCCGCTACCTGCACCACAGGCAACTGCTGTTCCTGACCCACGCGGGCCTGCGTGATCGGGCCGATGCTGCGAAATTCCGCCGGTGCGGCTGATGCCTCCTTGGCAGGTGCCCCTTCCGTTGGTGCCCCTTCCGTTGGCGCTCCTTCCTTCGACGCACCGGCATCGGCACGATCCAGCGCGCGCAACTGATCGGCCAGCGCCAGCGCCCGCTGACGGGCCGGGTCACGGTTCATCGCCACGACCTGCGGATCGACCACCTCGATATCGACTGCGGCAACCCCGTTCTCGGCATAGCCCAGCTTGGCCGCCGCCGCGAAGGAGAGATCGATGATCCGGCCGTTCAGGAACGGGCCACGGTCATTCACCCGCACGACCACGCTGCGGCCATTGACCCGGTTGGTCACCTTGACATAGCTGGGCAACGGCAAAGTGGGATGCGCGGCCGTCATCGCATACATGTCATAGGGCTCACCGATCGAGGTCGGTTTGCCCTGAAAATGCCGCCCGTACCAGGAAGCCACGCCGCTCTCGTAATACGGTTGCCGCTCGGTCAGCGGCACATAACGCTTGCCGTACACGCGATAAGGCCTCGTGGACGGCTCGTAGATCGGTTCATCGCGCGGCGCTGCGTCAGGCGCCTGCAGGAACTCACTTGCACTGCGATCGCCGGGACCATCACCCTTGTAATACCCGCCACCTGACGGCCCGGCACAGGCGGCCACCAACATCGCCAGCAGCGAAATCGGTATCCATGCCAATCGGCGTAGGTCAACGAACATCGGCAATCCTCGTCAGATCACGATCCAGTCGATCGCGAAAGCGCGCCAGATAGCGCAAGCCTCGGATGGCGCGCAGCCCGTACCAGGATGTCATCTCGCCGTCGATCAGACGGCAAGGCACCTCGGCCAGGTGAGGCATTCGAGCAATCTCTTCCAGATGTCGCTGCGTGAACCGATAGGGTTCACTGGACAAGAGGATTGCTCGCGGCCCCATCGACGAAAAAGCCTCGGTGTCGATCGTCGGGTAACGACCAGCCCTAGCATCGGCCAGATCCGAGGGCACCGTCAAGAGATTCACTGCGGCCAGCATGTGACTGATGAAGGTGTCCCGCGAGACGGCCATCCAGGGCTCGCGCCAGATCAGATACAGTACCGGAAGCGGTGAAAACCGCCGTGACAGGATGCTCGCATGCGCCCGATCAAAGGCCTCGGTCAGGCGTTGCGCGCGGGCCCGACACTCGAAAATGTCACCGAATTCACCATATAGCGCACGATTGTCCTGCAACGTGATCGGGTATGTGACGATCACGTTCGGCACGAAGGTGCAGGCCTCCTCATAGACGGCCTTCTCATTCTCTTCCCGATTCAGGATCAGATGGGTCGGCCGCAGCGCGCGCAGCCGATCCATCATCGGCCCCTTGGTACCGCCCAGTTTCGGGACATCACGCAGCAGCGCGCGCGGATGAATGCAAAAGCCCGTCCGCCCAACCAGGTAAGGCGCCAGCCCGAGCGCGCAGACAAGCTCAGTCAGACTGGGCACCAGCGAGACGATGCGCGGTGCGCCGGCGCTCACAACACGCACGCCCGGCAGGCCGACACATGCGTGTGATGTTCCATGGCACGCTATCGGTCGGTCGGATTCTGGCGCGGCTTGCGCGGAGCGCGCGCGAACACGCGGTCATAGAGCGCGATCGGCAGCACACGCAAGACGCGCGCGACCCAGCCCATCTGCCAGGGAATCACCCGATACGCATGGCCGCGCGCGATCGACTCGACGGCCCGCTGCGCAAACGCATCGGCGCTCATCAGAAACGGCATTGGGTACGGATTGCGGGCGGTCATCGGTGTGCGGATGTATCCGGGCGCCAGGGTCACCACCCGAACCCCGGAACCGCGGCACTCGAGCCGCAGGCTCTCGAGGTAGGCGATCGCCCCCGCCTTGGAGGCGCTATAGGCGCCTGCGCCGGGCAGACCGCGAATCCCGGCCACGCTCGCCACACCCACCAGACGGCCACTGCCACGAGCCTTCATGGGCGCCATGAACGGGCTGAAGGTCTGCATCATGGCGAGCAGGTTCAATTGCACGATCCGGGCGAACACGGCATCGTCGTCGCTCTCACCGGTGACCGTCCCCGCGCTGATCCCGGCATTGGCGACAATCCAGTCGGGCACACCGGTTTCGGCCAGGAAGGCTGCAGCGGCGGCCCGTGCAGCGCCCGGCTCGAGCAGATCACAGACCAGGATCTGACAGCGCCCGGGGCCGATGCGATCGGCCAGGCTGCGCAGTTCGGACTCGCGCCGCGCCAGCAGCCCGAGCCGGGCCTGCGGATAACGATGCGCGATGCGCAGCGCAAGGGCCTCGCCCAGGCCGCTCGAGGCACCGGTGATCAGAACATTCATGATGCGGGCCGATGGCGCCGGGCGTTGAGACGGTCAGAGGCCACCGGAAACCGGCGGCCTGCGGCCATGCGATTGCCCTCGCATCTCAACGCGAGCCGGCGCTTGCCAAAACGGTTCAGCGCTCGCGCGCGACCAGGGCGTCGATGATCTCCAGCGCACGGCCATTGGAGCCAGCCATCGATGGTGCGGTCTTGTACTTGCCGTTGACCGTCATCATCGGGACACCTTCCACATGATAGGCCGTGATCATCTGCTTGGCCTTGTTCATCTGGGTGCGCACACCGAAGGAATTCCAGGCACCCTCGAAAGCCGCGCGGTCCAGCCCGTTTTCTGCCGCCCAATCGAAGATCTCGCCCTCGTCGTACATGCGCTTGCGCTGCTTGTGGATGGCCTCGAACACCTTGCCGTCGAACTCGGCGGTCTTGCCCATGGCCAGCAAGGTGTAATAGATGTGCTGATGCTGATCACCACGAAAGGCGACATGCACCCGGCGGAAATCGACATCGGCGGGCAGGCGCGAGGCCCAGTCGGTGATGACCGGTTCGAGCGAGTAGCAATGCGGGCAGGCGTACCAGAAGAACTCCAGCACCTCGATCTTGCCCGCTGGTGCCTCCGTGCGGATGGGCGGATCGTAGACCGTGTAGTCCTTGCCCGCGACCAGCGAGTCGGCAGCATGGCCGATGGCCGGCAGGCCGGCCAGCGCCAGTGAGCCGGAGGCGAGAATGAAATCGCGTTTGTTCATGAACCGTTCCTTTCGCTTGCGAGAGCGGGTGGCGGCCTGCCGGCGGCGGCGGCCGTGTCCGCCGATAACCTCTTCATAGCATACGGTGATCGGCCCGGAAGTTCTTGGCCGCCATCAATCAATGCTCGGAATACGGCCCGGGTTGACCGCGGCGCCGCCTACTGACGGATGACCGAGACCTCGATCCCGCTGCCCGAGAGCTCCGCGCGGGCCAGATTCATGGAATCCAGCGCGCCGTACGGACCAACCCGCACCCGGTAAACGGTTTCGTCATTGACCAGCGCCTGCTGGATCTGGCCCTCGAAGCCGAGCAGCGCGAGCCGCGCGCGCATGGATTCGGCGTCGGCCAGACGGCGGAATGCCCCGGCCTGCAGCAGGTAAATCGCATTGCCGGTGACCGTTCCCGGGAGCGGCGACATCTGGGGCGCGGCGTCGCTCGGTGTCTGGCCCTGGTCGATCGGCGGCCCGCGCAGGGCCAGATTGGGGTCGGGCAACCCGCCGTCGGCCGAGCGCGGGCCACGCAGGCTCGCGGAAATGTCTTTGTCGACGAACGGTACCGGCGCGCGCGCGACCAGCATGGCCGTGAGGGCCGCCAGAAGCAGTCCCACGACCAGGCCGACGAGAAAACCCGCAGCGGTGCCGCCATGCTGGCGACGCGCGGTAGAACACGAATAGGCTGGAATCATTACATCCGGTCGGGCGCGGAAACGCCGATGAGCGCGAGGCCGTTGCGCAACACCTGGCGCACGGCGGTCAGAAGGGCAAGCCGAGCACGACGAATGACGGGATCATCGACGAGCACCCGCTCAGCATTGTAGTAACTGTGAAGATCCGAGGCTAAGTCTTTGAGATAGAAAGCAACAGTATGCGGGGCAAGCTCCTCGGCGGCGGTCTCTATGATCTCGGGCCATTCCGACAGGCGAGAGAGAAGTGAATACTCACGTTCGCTTTCGAGAGGGCTTAGATCGAGGCTTTCCGCGCTGATCACGGCGTCATCATTGGCCAGCACCGAACAGATCCGGGCGTGGGCATACTGGATGTAATAGACCGGATTCTCGTCGGTGCGGGCCAGGGCCAGATCGACATCGAAAACGAACTCGGAATCCGCCTTGCGTGAGACCAGGAAGAAACGCACCGCGTCACGCCCACGCGCGGGATCGGCCAGCGGATCCTCGCCACCGCTCCAGTCGATCAGGTCGCGCAGGGTCACGTAACTGCCGGCACGCTTGGAGATCTTGACCTCCTGCCCGCCGCGCATGACCGTGACCATCTTGTGCAGCACGTAATCGGGATACCCGGCCGTGATGCCCAGCCCCATCCCCTGCAGCCCGGCGCGGACACGCGCGGTCGTGCCATGATGATCCGAGCCCTGAATGTTGATCGCCCGGTGAAAACCACGCTCCCATTTGGTGACGTGATAAGCAACATCCGGCACGAAATAGGTGTAGCCACCATCGGATTTACGCATCACACGGTCTTTGTCGTCGCCGAAAGCCGTGCTTCGCAACCAGAGTGCGCCCTCACTTTCGTAGGTGTGACCCGCCTTGGACAGACTGTCTACCGTGCGCTCGACCCGGCCGTCCGCATACAGCGACGACTCCAGGAAGTAGTGGTCGAAGCGCACCCCGAAACGGCGCAGATCGAGATCCTGCTCATGGCGCAGGCAGGCCACGGCGAAATTGCGGATCGCGTCGAGATCATCGACATCGGCGGCGCCCACGACCGGCGCCTTGTCGGCCGCCGAGACCGTGTCGGCAGCCAGGTAACGGCGGGCGATCTCGGCAATATATTCGCCACGATAGCCATCGGCCGGGAACGCGGGATGATCCGGCTCCAGGCCGCGGGCCCTGGCCTGGACCGAGCGGGCGAGATTATCGATCTGGGCGCCGGCGTCGTTGTAGTAGAACTCGCGATGTACATGCCAGCCGCAGGCCTCGAGCAACGCACACAGGCTGTCACCCAGGGCGGCCTGCCGACCATGCCCGACATGCAGCGGGCCGGTGGGATTCGCAGAGACGAATTCCACGATCACAGTGCGCCCACGGCCAGAGTCACCACGCCCGAAGTCCGCCCCCTGGCGCAACACCTCGCCGACCACGGCGCGCTTGAAAGCCGGCTGCACGTGCAGGTTGATGAAGCCCGGGCCCGCGACCTCGGCACCGGCCAACCAGGCGTTGGCCGGCTCATCGCTCAGCGAGCGCACCAGACGTTCGGCCAGATCGCGCGGTTTGGCGCCCCAGGGCTTGGCCAGCCGCATGGCCACATTGCAGGCCAGATCACCGTGCGCGGCCTGCCGTGGACGCTCGAGGGTGACCACATCGGCAGGCAACTCGACGCCATCAGGCGCAAGGCCGGCAAGCGCATCGGTGATCGCGCGCGCGATCAAGTCTTTCTGAGAACGTAACATCGACAGGACACTGAGGAGGCCGCCGGGGATCGTCTACCGGCAAACGGGGGAGTGACTGGGCGCGCCTGGCGCACCCGGATCGAAAATTGTACTGGTCACGACGCTGCGACGAGCGCGAGCGGGTGACGCCGTGGTAGTGTCCCGACAAACCGACACCGGCTCGAACCCGCCCCGAGCCCATCCATGAGAGGCTTCGTCATCTGGCGCACCGTCATCCTGACGCCGCCCCGATGCCCGGACCCCGGACACGCCGCAGCATGAATGCCATGACCACCACCCGACCCGTACTCGACCACCTGGTGATTGCCACGGATTCCCTCGAGGCCGGCTGCAACTATCTGCAAGAGCGGCTCGGCGTCACGATGGACGCGGGAGGCCGACACGATGGTTACGGCACCCATAATCGTCTGCTCGGGGTCGGCGGTGGCACCTACCTCGAACTGATTGCTCCCGACCCCGATCAGCCGGAGCCGGAGCGACCGCGCCCGTTCGGGCTGGACGAGCCGCAGCTGCGGGCACGCATTGCCGTGCGGCCACGGCTGGTGCACTACATCGTGCGTACCGACGATATCGAGGCCACGGCCGGGGCAATGCACTATGACCCGGGCCCGGCCAAGCCGATGACCCGTGGCCAGTTGAGCTGGCGGGTCGCCAGCCGCTTCTCACCCGGCGCCCTCGCCAATCCGCTGCCGGGCATGATCGAATGGGGTGACCAGCCGAGCCCGGGCCTGACCATGCCACCGAGAGGGGTAGTGCTGTCGCGCTTTCATGTGCTCGCCGATGCTGGCAAGCTCGCCAGCCTGGCCCTGCTCGCCGAAGATCGGCGTATCCACCTTCGCGAGCAATCGATCGACATGCTGGCGGCCGAATTCATCACGCCTCGCGGCTGGGTCATCCTCGACTGAGCCGCCCGGCGCCGCCGGGAGTCGCGCCCGACCGCCCGGGCCCGAGCCGGGTCTGGCGCGGCGTTCGGGTTCGCCGTGCGGCTCGTGCGGCCAAGGGCCCGCGCAGCCGGGACAAGCCATCATCCAACGGGAGGAGACCCCATGAAGAAGGAAACGATCTGTATCCACGAGGGCTATGAGACCGACCCGGTGACCCATTCGGTGGCCGTACCGATCTATCAGACCGTGGCCTACGAGTTCGACAATGCACAACACGGTGCCGATCTGTTCAACCTGGCTGTGCCCGGGAACATCTACACCCGCATCATGAACCCCACCTGGGATGTGCTCGAGAAGCGGGTGGCAGCCCTGGAGGGCGGCATCGCGGCGCTGGCGGTGTCGGCGGGCAGCGCCGCCATCAACTACGCGATCCTGACGATCGCCGAGGCCGGCGACAACATCGTCACCACGCCGCAGCTGTACGGCGGCACCTATACCTTGTTCGCCCATATGCTGCCCAAGCAGGGCATCGAGGTGCGTTTTGCCGAGAACGATCATCCGGATTCACTGGCCAAGCTGATCGATGCGCGCACCAAGGCCGTGTTTTGTGAATCGATCGGCAATCCCGCAGGCAACATCGCCGATATACAGGCCCTGGCCACCATGGCGCATGCCCACGAGGTGCCGCTCATCGTCGACAACACGGTGGCCACGCCGGCGCTGCTGACACCGATCCAGTACGGTGCCGACATCGTCGTGCACTCGCTCACCAAATACATGGGCGGGCACGGCACCACGCTGGGCGGCATCATCGTGGACGCCGGCAGCTTCCCCTGGGCAACATACAAGGAACGCTTCAGCTGCCTGAACCAGCCGGAACCCGCCTACCATGGCGTGGTCTACACCGAGGCCTTCGGGCCGGCCGCGTTCATCGCCCGCGCGCGCACCGTGCCGCTGCGCAACACCGGCGCCGCGCTCTCGCCGATGAGCGCCTTCCTGCTGTTGCAGGGGATCGAAACCCTGCCCTTGCGGATGGAGCGCCATTGCGAGAACGCACTGGCCGTGGCCAAGCATCTGCAGGCCCACGACAAGGTCGACTGGGTCAGCTTCGCCGGGCTGCCCGATGATCGCCATCATGAACTCGCCAAGCGCTACTTCAACGGCCGGCCGTCGTCGCTTCTGACCTTCGGCGTCAAGGGCGGCTTCGACGCGGGCGTGAAGTTCTACGACGCGCTGCGGCTGATCAAGCGACTGGTGAACATCGGCGACGCCAAGACGCTGGCCTGCCATCCGGCCTCGACCACGCACCGCCAGATGACGCCCGACGAGCAGCGCCAGGCCGGCGTCACCCCCGAAACACTGCGGATGTCGGTAGGCATCGAGCACATCGAGGACATCATCGCCGACATCGACCAGGCACTGGCCGAGATCTGATCAGGGCAGGGCCGGAACCCATTCCGGCCGCCCCGACCAGATCCAGGCGAAGTCGGTACGCGAAATGCCGAGCAGCATCCCGTGCAGATTGCGCGGATGCACCCAGACGGTGTCGCGCTCGGCATCGAGATCGCCGCCGCGCGCGGTCAAGCTGCGCGCCGGCCGCGAGCAGACGCTCCTTGAGGCCGTCGAAGTCGTGCGCCTCGACGAAACACATATAGAGGCTGTCGCCACGACGCTCGACGAAGCGACGCATCGCGGTCGGCTGATCGGCGAAAGTCTGCGACAACTCGATCCGATCGAGGCGATCGGGATCGAACAGCGTGAGCGTGCCTTCATAGCCGAATCGCTTGTTCGCGATCGGGCTGAACACGCCGGGTTCGAGCGCGAACAGGCGCGCATAGCGGGCGGCGGCCGTCTGCCAGGCGGAATCGAGCGTGTTGGTGGCCTCATAGAAGCCGGTGACGAAGCCCGGAACACGTGCCGGTTGCCGCCAGGGGCTGATCACCAGTGGCAACCCGGCGGTGGCCGGCGGGCCGAGATGCAGGCGATCGCCCTCGACGGTATAGGCCTCGCCAAGCGCATCGAGATGCGTGCGCAGGGCGCCGATATCGGGTGCACCCAGGCCCATGGCCAGCAGCCCCTCACCCCATTGCCCGAGGTGATCGGCAACCGGGCCCGGACCGGCCGGCTCGCAGAGCTCGAGCTCGCTCTCGCCCAGACGCAGCACGCTGACCTCGGCCGAGAGCGCATCGCTGCGCGTGTCGCGGTCACGTTGGGCACCCAGCAGGCGCTCGAAGGTGTCGGCAGCCTGGCGCCGATCGCGTACCGCCATCAGCATGCGATCGACCCGGGAGACCAGGGGCGCAAGCGCTCCGACCGAACCGGCGGCCATGGCTCAGACCACCTCGTTCATGCGCAGGACGATCGGCGCGCCGTCCATGAATTCGCCCATCTGCCTGCCGTAGGTCTTGAAGTGCTCACTGGCGCGATGCGCCTTGGTGGCCTCCTCGTCGGCATAGCGCTCCATGAAGACGTAGGTCTGCTCGTCTTCACCGCGGCTAAGGGTGTAGAGCAGGCAGCCGGGCTCGTTGGCGCGCACCGCCTCGACCAGACGGCTGGCAACAGCCTCGAACTGGGCGTTCTGCCCTTCCTTGACACGAATCGTGGCGACGATGCTGCGAACCATGTGGGTCTCCTGTGCGGATATTCTCGGGGTCAGACAAGTGTATGCCAGAGCCGCGTGCAGCCTACAATGCGTCCCAACTACCGACCGAGGAGACCCCGATGAGCCATGACCTGCTCGAATCCATCGAGGACGGCATCGCCACCCTGACGATGAACCGCCCCGAGGCACGCAATGCCCTGACCCCCGAAATGATGGTCGCCCTGCGCGATACGCTGCCCCGACTGGCCGCCGATTCCTCGGTCCGGGTCGTGGTCCTGACCGGCGCCGGCAAGGCATTTTGCGCCGGCGGTGACGTCAAACGCTTCGCGGCCCAGGCTGCCGCGGGCGGCGCCTCCATGAGCTTCGATGACCGGGTCACCGATCTGCGCATGCGCATGGAGGTGAGCCGGGTATTGCACGAGATGCCCAAACCCACCTTGGCGGTGATCCCGGGCCCGGCCGCCGGCGCCGGCCTGTCCATGGCCCTGGCCTGCGACATGCGCATCTGCGCCAGCGACGCCAAACTGACCACCGCCTTCAGCAAGGTGGGTCTGGCCGGCGATTTCGGGGGCAGCTTCTTCCTGACCCATATCGTAGGCACCGCGCTGGCCCGCGAGCTGTATTTCACCGGCCGCGTCTTCAACGGCGCCGAGGCGCTGAGCATGGGGATCGTCAACCGGGTGGCCGAGCCGGATCAGCTCTCCGAGGCGGCAACCGCCTATGCGCGCGAGCTGGCCGCGCTGCCGACCGTGGCGGTGGGCTACATGAAGCGCAATCTGAACGTCGCCCTGCGCGGATCGCTGGCCGATAACCTCGACGCCGAGGCGATCCACATGATCCGCACGTTCGAAACCCAGGATCACAAGGGCGCGGCCGTGGCCTTCGTGGAGAAACGGGCCCCGGTGTTTGCCGGTCGTTGAGCGCCACGGGTATTCGGAGCGGCTTGTTGACATGGCTCAATACGGAACCTGGCACCCGTGCCAAAGTGAGCCTCATGCGAGGCGGACTTTCCGCCGTTGAGTGACGGACCCGACAGGAGCCCGAGTCATGTCGTACAAAACCATTCTCGTTCATATCGATTCCTCCCCGCGCTGCGCCGCCCGTGTGGAGGTTGGTGTCGAGCTGGCGCGCCGCTTCGATGCCCATGTCGTTGGTCTGGCGGCCACGGGTGATGCGCAGGCGGCGCTGGCGTTCACCGCGCCCGTGGCGGTCGATGTCATCGAACAGTTGCGGGCCAATCTGGCGGCGACCGCCCATGAGGCGATCGACGGCTTCAATGCCACCATCGCGCGATCGGGCTATGGCCGTCATGAGCAACGCACCTCCTCGCTCGATGCGATCGATGCCGTGGCTTTGCATGCCCGCTATGCGGATCTGGTCGTGGTTGGTCAGGCCGACGACGGCGGCCCGCATGCGGCCAGCACCCGGATGTTCGTCGAACGCACGATTCTCGGTTCAGGCAAACCGACGCTGATCGTGCCCCGCGCCGGCAGTTTCAAAGCCGTGGGCAAGAACATCATGGTGGGCTGGGATGCAAGCCGAAGCGCGGCACGCGCGGTCACCGATTCACTGCCCCTGCTGCGCAAGGCCGATAACGTCGAGGTGATCGTGGTCAACGCCCGCTCGAGTGGCGAAGGCCATGGCGACGACCCGGGTGTCGATGTCGCCACGTATCTCGCCCGCCACGGGGTCAAGGTGTCGGTGCGCCAGCAGGTCAGCGATATCGATATCGGCAACACCCTGCTCTCGCACGCCTTCGATATCGGTGCCGACATGCTGGTGATGGGCGGCTACGGCCACTCCAAATTGCGCGAGCTCGTGATGGGCGGCGCCACCCGCTCGCTGCTCTCACAGATGACCATCCCGGTACTGATGAGCCATTGAACGGGCGGATCGGCAAGATCAACCGGCGCGGTCGCGCCGGTTTTTTTTCATCTGCACGGCGCTCGCGGATCAGGGCCGCGGATGCGCGCGCCGCGCCGGTCAACGCACCGGGGTCACGCCGTAGCGCTCGAGGATGTCATCGGGCTTGAAGGTCTCGAACGGCACTTCGGCCGCCGTGCACAGTGCGACCATGGTCTGCACGATCTCGGCCGGATCGAGTTGCTTGCCCAGCATGCGCTGGCGCGTGCCGCGCGCCATCTCGGCCTCGGGCGAGCCCGCCGCGACCATCGCCTCCACACCCTCGACCATGGCATCGTTGAAGCCGGTCGCGTACGGGCCCGGGTTGAGCTTGCAGACCTCGATACCGTAGGCCTGCATTTCGGCGCGCAACGACTTGGCCATCGCCTCGAGCGCGTGTTTGGTCATGGCATAGGGGCCGGACAGCATGCCCGAGAAGATGCCCGCGATCGATGACACGATGATCACCCGGCCACGACGACGCGCGCGCATGCCGGCGAGCACCGCCTGCGTGACGCGCAGGGTACCGAACACATTGACCTCGAACACCTCCCGCACCAGGTCGAGCGGCACCTCGGCCAGGGCGCCGAGCTGCCCGCGCCCGGCATTGTTCAGCAGGACATCGATCTCGAGACCGTCCAGCGACCGAACGTCCGCCGCATCGCAGATATCGAGCTTGCGCGCCTGCGACAGGCCCTGAGCCCGCAGTGCCTCGGCCTGCTCCCCGGTCTGTGCGCCGGCGATCACCCGGTGCCCCTGCGCGGCAAGCGCCAGCGCGGCGCCGCGGCCAAACCGCTGCCTGCACCGGTGATCAGAATGGTCTTCGGCCCGCTTGTACTCATGCTCGCTCCTCCTTCCGATGATTGCCCGGCACGAGGCCGGCGTCGCGCTCATTCTAGGGTGCCGGAGCATAGGCCGCTCCCGCTCAGCCCCGCTGGGCGTGACTCGCCCAATGACGACGGCGCCGGCCTGCGAACAGGCTCGGCGCCGTCGGATCCCGCTGACGATCTGCCGGCCCGCGGTCTTGCGACCCCTGACCGGTCGGCGCGGGCTCAGTCCTGCACCACGCCGTCGATCACGCGCGGGGCATCGGTCACTGCCGGCTTCGGCCCGATGTAGGCCTCGGACGCGGCATCGCTGGGATTCACCAGACTCGCCGTACTGGGCAGAGTCGCCAGGTTGCCCAGCGCGATGCCCACGCAGGCATTGGGCGCATCGGGGGAGAAGCGCACCTCGCGATTGAGCCACTTCACCAGGTAGCGGGTGCTGCCCCCCTCGACCGTGACCGCGCCCGCGACGGGGTCGAACGGAATACTCAGTCGCGGTACCCAGCGCGAGTTCGGCGTGCCGCAGGGAACCTGGGCATTGTTGGCCGGATTCACGCAGTACGACGGCAGGCCGTGAAGATCACCGAAACCCGAGTACTCGAGGACCAGCGAGCGACCGGCAAACTCACCATAACTGCCGGTATCGGCGGGCACCTGCCAGTTCACGCGCAACGGCGCCTCGAAGGCCACGAGGTTACCCTGGCCGTCGCGTGCGCCGGCATAGCCGTTCCACGGATGCGGGCCGGTCTCCCAGGTGTAGTAGACATCGAGCTCATCGGCGCGATGCGCACAGAACTGCCCGGCCGACGGGGCGCACTCGAGCGCGCTCATGTCGGTCACCAGGCGGCCGGTCTGCACACCCCACATATGATTCGTGCCTTCCAGACCTTGCGCCGTCCCACCGTAGACCACCGGGTTGCCCGCCAGCGTCAGCACACCGTCCGCATTCATCTGGTAGGCCACCACCGCACCGGCAGCCACCGGCTCATAGGCGAAAGCGGTGCCTTCGAAAGGATCGGCGGACGAGCCCGACGAGGCCAGCTGGGCCAGACCGGCAGGTGTCGGGCAACCGCTGACGCAATACAGCGAGGTGCCGGCGCTCAACTCGCCCGGCGCCACCAGGGTGCTGGCGCGGAAGTTGAACAGCAGCGACGAGTCGGCCATCGCGGTTGCCGGAATATGCATCTGGCCGTTCAGCTGCGGCGAGTGGCCGAACAAGCCATATGGAGCAGCAGTCGCCATTGCCGAGCCGGCGATCGAGATCGGCGTATCGAGATCAGAGAACCGGCAGCCGTTCTGGTCGCACTGCATGACGCCTTTGATGATGAACGACTGCGATTGCTCGTCCCAGGCCATCGCCACTTGCTGATTGGCCACCTGCTGGGTAATGCCGGGCCAGGTCGGATCGGCCCAGACCTCGAAGCGCAGGCCGTCGGCCTCGGCGAGCGGACGGCGCCGCATCGCGTGGCGCATCAGCTTGCCGCCGTTGCGAACCAGTGTGTACTGCGTGGTGCTGCCGTCGTGCGATTCACGCTCGATCGTGGCCCCCGTGACCAGTTGGCCCATGGCATTGGGCGGCGCGGACAGGCCGTGATAGCCGATGTAGCCATGCTCCATGCCGTGCGGGGTGGATACCCGGAAGGGGAAGCCGCTGTTGCGATCGATCCTCGCACCCGTGACCTCGTCGTAGAGGCCGTAGCGCCAGACCGAGGTCTTGGCCGCGGCCAGCGAGCGCGTGAAGCACCGATCATTGCTGCCGTCGTTGCGGCGGAAGTGGGTGGCGTTGTAGCCGAAGGTCACGGTCCGCGAGCCGCTCGTGCCCCAGACCGGATAGCGCAGCGCACCATGGCCGGTATCACCGCCATCGGACTGCAACGAAAGCTGGGTCACCTCGGGCGTGCCGCTCCAGCGTCCGCTCTCCACGAAGCTGACCCCGCTGGCATTGGCCTGCAGATAGCCCTGCATCAGAGCCTCGCTCTGGCCGGGCATCGGCGGAGCGCCATAGTCGAGCCGGAAGTCGCCATAGGGCAGGCCGGCCGCCGGCCCGGCATTGAGCCGGACACGCACCGAGATCGGCACCTCGGTGCCGTCGTCCTCGCGATTCTCGAGCCAGACGCGGGCGTTCATCGGTTCGGTGTCGGATGTGCGGCTGCTGTTGACCACCGCGCGAATGTAGTCGGGCGCGTCGTTGCCCTCGGTCGACTTGTTCGATTCGCAGCGGTTTTTGTCGATCATCGCCGCATAGTCGCCCGCATTGACCATCTGGTCAGGGCGCAGGCTGCTCATGATGCACATGATCATGTTGACCGTGCCGATCGCCTGGCCGGTCTCGTCCTCGACATAGCTTTCCTGATCATCGGCCACGTAGGGCGAGCCCGCCGGCGGCGCCGCCATGCTCGCCAGCGGACTCGCCATCAGCAGCGAGGCCAGCATCATCCGCAGGGACAGATTGATCGGTTTGATCTTCAGCGTGTCTGACATGCTCATTCTCCCGTCGATGCTCATTCGGTGGCCGTGACCACGGAGATCTGTGCCGGGACCGACACGCCCTTGACGGCCTGATTGCCGGTCGTCGCTGCCGTCGACGAACCGTCGCCGCCGCAGGCTCCGAGCGCGAGAACAATGGCCACCGCCGATGACCAGCGGAATAGTCGTGATTGCATGAGCGAACTCCAGGGCTTTTTTGGACACGACTCCTTCGGCCGCGCGCGGCGCAAATTGAGCGGCAGGCGTCAGGCGGCGCCCGAAGCGGGATGAAAGGTGTTCGCGGCGCCGCAAGGCTCTCGCAGGGCGCGACCGCTGCCCTGGCGCGAGGAGTGGCTCGGAGCGCTCGCCGGCGCCAGGCGCCCGTGCCGGGCGCCGGCTACAGGCCCGGCTCAGGCATCGCCGGACAGGTGATCGCGCGATGACTGCGCGGCCTCACCGAAGATGCCACGCGCCATCAGCGACAGCTCCTGATCGCGGCGGGCTTCGTAGATGCGGATCCGGATCTCGTGCACGCGCGCGTCTTCGGGCGCGGCGGCAATTGCGAACTCGATCAGGTGGCTGGCCAGCGCTGAACTCGCCTCCGGCGAGCAGCCTATCCGCCTGCGCGGCCAGCGCGCGGACCGCCGGCGAGTTCTGCGATCGCCGCGCCGAGCGCCGCATCGCGGCCGGCTTCAGGCGCGACGGATTGCCGTCATACCAGCCGCCGCACAGCCGCCAGATATTGCGCACGAACTCGGGCTCGTCGTAGAAGGGCTGCAGATAGGACGATCGAGAAGATCCACGGGCATGCGCACCGCGCCGAGGATTGATCGAGTGTGGCGCCCTCGTTCATCATGCGCAGGGTGTGCTCGAGCAAGTGCTCGAGTGCCCGCGCGGTGTCGCCAAGCACCCTGGCGATTCGCTCGCGACCAGCGATCGGCAGGCCGTGGGCCGGCAATAGCAGCTCGGGCCCCAGGGCGACCATCGCGCGCAGCGCCATGGCCCATTCGCGCGGATAACGCTGCACCTTCTGGAGGATTGCCCGCGTTGGGAAAGACCCAGATGAACAGATCGCCCGAGCAGATCGCCTTGTGCTCGGGAATCCAGGCCCAGGCGTGATCATCGGTTTCGCCACGATCGTGGCGCAGCTCGAGCGCCAAGCCACCCACCGAAAGACCGAGCCGGTCATCGAAACGTGTGTCCGGCGCATGCCAGTGCCGCGGTCCGAAGCGGCGCTGTTTGCCCGCCGGGGCCGCGAAATCGACCAGATCCGAGCTCGCCACCTTGCGCGCGGGAGAGAACTGGCGCGCATTGATCGTGGCGTTATAGCCGTGGGTGAGCTGATAGCGCTCGAAGCGGGGTACGACATTGCGATGCCCGATGATGCGCGGGCGCGCCCTGCCGCGATCTGCGGCTTCCTCGACGAACACCTGCATGCCGCCCACGTGGTCCGCATGACCGTGGGTGTAGACCACGGAATCCACCGCATCGTCACGCCAGCGACGCAGGGCATCGCGCATGCGTGTCGCATAGGCCTGCCCGGAGGTATCGAACAACAGCAGGCCGCCCTGGGTGGCAAACGACAGGATGTGCGAAAACCCCGTGACCATCGCGATCCCGGGCGCCAGCTCGTGCACGCGCGCATCGGTGGGATTGTGGCGATCCACCTTGCTGCGATCATTGTCGTCGATGATGTTGGCGGAAAGTTCCAGCAATTCGGCCATGGCCTGTCTCCCGTTTGCTGCTCGCCCGTTCTTGCCCGCGGCGGGGCCGTCGAAGCGGCACGGCGCGTACCGCGATCGGCCCGGTGCTCTCAGCCGATGGCGCCCGCCGACCCGAACTGCTGGCGCAGCACATGCTTCTGGATCTTGCCGGTGGAGGTTTTGGGCAGTTCGGCGAAACGCACATCACGCGGACACTTGAAACCCGCCAGATACTGGCGGCAATGGGCCACGATCTGCTCGGCGCTGACCTGCGCTCCCGGTCGGGTCTCGATCACCGCCAGGGGTGTCTCGCCCCACTTGGGATCGGGCTTGGCGATCACGGCCGCCGCCAATACCGCCGGATGCCGATAGAGCACATCCTCGATCTCGATCGACGAGATGTTCTCGCCGCCGGAGATGATGATGTCCTTGGCGCGGTCCTTGAGCTTCACATAGCCGTCTGGCTCGATCACGCCAAGATCGCCCGTGTGAAACCAGCCACCGGCGAAGGCGGCCTCGGTGGCCTCGGCGTTTTTCAGATAGCCCTTCATCGTGATGTTGCCGCGAAACATGACCTCGCCCATGGTCTCGCCATCGGCCGGGACCTCGACCATGGCTTGCGGATCCATCACTGTCAGCCCCTGCTGAAGCTGATAGCGCAGGCCCTGGCGCCCGTTCAGGCGCACCTGCTCGGCCAGCGGCAAGGCGCGCCAGCTGTCATGCTGGGCACAGGCCGCGGCCGGCCCGTAGACCTCGGTCAGGCCGTAGACATGGGTGACCTCGAAACCCAGCTCGCTCATGCCCTGGATCATCGCGGCTGGCGGCGCCGCACCGGCCACCATGGCCTTGACCGGCCAGTCGATGCCTTCACGCAGGGCGGGATCGGCGTTGATCAGCGTGGTGTGCACGATCGGGGCGCCGCAGTAGTGACTGACCCGATGACGGCGCATCAGCGAGAAGATCAGCCCGGCATCGACCTTGCGCAGACAGACGCTGGTGCCGGCGACCGCGGCCATGGTCCAGGGAAAGCACCAGCCGTTGCAATGGAACATCGGCAGGGTCCAGAGATAAACCGGGTGCCGGGGCATGTTCCAGGCAACGATATTGGCCACCGCATTCAGGTAGGCGCCGCGATGATGAACCACCACCCCCTTCGGGTTGCCGGTGGTGCCCGAGGTGTAATTCAGGCCGATCGCCTCCCATTCGTCGGCCGGCAGATCGCCCGGATAGGAGGCATCTCCCTGGGCCAGCCAGTCTTCGTACTCGATCTCGCCGAGCCGCACATGCTCGCCGTCGAAAACCGGGTCGGCAACATCGACCACGAACGGACGCGCGCCGCCGCGTTCATCGAGCAGCCTCAAGGCCTCGCCGACCGCCGGCGCGAACTCGGTGTCGGTGATCAGCACCGTGGCCTCGCCATGCTCGAGGATGTAGGCAATCGTGGCCGGATCCAGACGTGTGTTGATCGTGTTCAGCACGCCACCGGCCAACGGCACGGCGTGATGAGCATCGACCATCGGCGGCGTATTGGGCAGCACCACGGCCACGGTTCGGCCGGGGCCGACACCGCGCGCGGCCAGCAGGCTGGCCAGGCGACGTGCGCGCTCGCGCAGCTGCGCCCACGAGTAGCACGCATCGCCGTGCACCACGGCGGCATGATGGGGATAGGCATCGGCGGCCCAGTTCAGCAGCGACACCGGGCTCAGCGGCGTGTGATTGGCCTCGTTGCGGTCCAGGCCGCGTGCATACGGGCTGTCGGCCGGGGTGGGTGGATGCGCCATGCGGTGTTCTCCTCGCGCGGCCGCGAGGGCCGCAGATCTCTGGTTGTCTCAGGGCCCGGCGCGCCCGTCTTCGTGGGGTTCGGATGCTCCGGCTCGCGAATCGGCCACGGCATGTGTCGCGCGAGCCCTGTGGCGCGCTGACTGCGGGCGATCCTGACACTATGATCCTACCGCGCACAATGCCGCCTGAATGCGATGAACGAAGATCCCCTGCCCCTGACGCCTCCCCGCTCGCCACAGGCGATGTTCGTCGCGCTGTCGCTGCTCGCCCTGCAGGCGTTCGGCGGAGCGCTGGCCTTTGCGCATGACATGATGGTCGAGCGGCGCCGCTGGCTGACGCGCAACCAGTTTCTCGAGATGATGGCGCTAGCACAGTTGCTTCCGGGGCCCAACATGGCCAATCTGGCGCTGCTGGTCGGTGATCACTTCTTCGGCTGGCGTGGCGCACTCGCCTGTATCGCCGGGTTGTTGAGCGCGCCGCTGGTCATCGCGCTGAGCGTGGCCGCGCTGTTCGGTGGCTTCATCGCATCGCCGAGGGTGGCCGGTGCGCTGGCCGGTGTCGGCGCGGTCGCCGCAGGGCTGATCATCGGCCAGGCGCTGCGCCTGGCCGGCAGCCTGCGGCAAAGCCCGATCGGTCGGCCGCTCGCCTGGATGCTGGCATCGCTGGCGTTCCTGGCCGCGGCCGGCCTGCATCTGCCCCTGCACTGGGTGATCCCGGTGCTGGCCACAGTGGGCTGGCTGATCGCAGGCTGGCGCCTGGCCCGACCCGGTGACCCGGCAGAGCGCCGATGACCCGTCTCGAACTCGCGCTCTGGCTGTGCGCGCGCCTTGCCCTGCTCTCGCCGCTGGCGCTGGGCGCGGGCATCACGATCAGTCCGGATCTGTACCGACTGCTGGTGATCGAAACCGGTCTGCTCGATGCGTCGCGATTCGCGGCCGCGATCGCACTGGGCCAGGCGGCACCGGGCCCGAACCTGCTGTTCGTGCCGCTGCTCGGCTTCGAGGTCGCCGGTCTGGCCGGTGCATTGCTGGCCTTGGCCGGCTTTCTGCTGCCCTCCGGCGGGCTGGTGCTGATCGTGGCCAGGCTGGGCGCGGCGCATGCGACGCATCCATTCGTGCGCGCCTTTCGCGCAGGGGTACCACCGGTCAGCCTGGGCTTGTTGCTGGCGGCAGGCTGGCTGATCGCACCGGCAACCAGCGACTGGCCAAGGCTTGCACTGTGCGCGCTGGCGGCGCTGCTGAGTTGGCGCACACGCGTGCATCTGCTCTGGCTGGTGCTGGCAGGCGCCCTGGCGGGTGCCGCGCTCGCGGGCTGAGCGGGCGCTCGTGATAGCCTGCCGGATGCGCCCCAGCGGCGGGCCGCCCGCCATCGCACGGCCGTCGGCGCCGGCCCGCGACATGACTGCCCGGAGACTCTGCGTTGTCTGATTTCGACACGATCATCGTCGGCGCCGGCTCGGCCGGTTGCGTGCTCGCCAACCGGCTCAGCGCCAGACCCGGCCACCGGGTTCTGCTGCTCGAAGCGGGCCCGCGCGACACCAATCCGTGGATTCACATACCCCTGGGCTACGGCAAGCTGTTCACCGACAAGCGGGTGAACTGGGCCTACGAATCCGAGCCGGAACCGCATCTGAACGGCCGGCGGATCTACTCGCCCCGCGGCAAGGTGCTCGGTGGCTCCTCCTCGATCAACGGGCTGGTCTATATCCGTGGCCAGCGCGAAGACTTCGATGGCTGGCAGGTGCCGGGCTGGGCTTATCACGACCTGCTGCCTTACTTCATCCGTGCCGAAGACCAATCGCGCGGCGCCTCGATCTGGCACGGCAGCGGCGGACCGCTCGCCGTCGCCGATCTGCCCGACACCCATCCGCTGTGCGACGCCTTCATCGATTCGGCCGAGGCGATCGGTATTCCCCGCAATGACGATTTCAACGGCGCATCCCAGGAGGGATGCGGCTACTACCAGGCCACGATACGCCATGGCCGGCGGGTGAGCGCTGCGGTGGGCTATCTGAATCCGGCGCGCCGCCGCGCCAATCTGCGCATCGAAACCAACGCCCTGGTGACCCGGGTGTTGTTCGAGGAGCGCCGCGCGGTGGGTGTGAGCTATCGCCAGGGTGGGCGGCTGCAACAGGCGCGCGCGGGCGAGATCATTCTGGCCGGCGGCGCTTTCAATTCACCGCAACTGCTGCAGTGCTCTGGTGTCGGGCCTGCCGATTGGTTGCAGGAGCACGGCATTCAGGTGGTGGCCGATCGTGCGGATGTGGGACGCCAGTTGCAGGATCACGCCTATGTGCGCATGCTGTTTCGCTGCAACCAGCCGATCACGATGAACGATGCGCTGCGCACTCCCTGGGGCAAGGCGATCACCGGGCTGCGCTGGCTGCTGCAGCGCCGCGGCCCGCTCACCGTCAGCGCCGGCTATGCCGCGGCGTTCGTGCGCACCGATCCGTCGCTGAGCCGGCCCGATGCACAGCTGTATTTCATCAATTTCTCCACCGACAAGATGGGCCAGGGTCTCGATCCCTTTCCGGGCTTCACCTGTTCGGTCTCTCAGCTTCAGGTGCAATCACGAGGCAGCGTTCGCATCCGCTCGGCGGATCCCGCGGAGGCACCCGCGATCCGCTACAACATGCTAGACACCCAGGCCGATCGCCAGGCACTGATCGGCGGGCTGAAAACGATTCGACGGATCGCCGCCCAGGCGCCGTTCGCGAACGCTATCGACCATGAACGCCTGCCCGGCACGCAGGTGCAGACCGACGACGAGTGGCTCGACTATTGTCGCCAGCACGCCGGCACCGTCTATCACCCCACCTCCACCTGCAGAATGGGCCTGGACGACGACTCGGTGGTCGATGAACGGCTGCGCGTTCGCGGCGTTCAGGGCTTGCGCGTGATCGATGCCTCGGTCATGCCGGCCGTGGTCTCTGGCAATACCAATGCCGCCGTGATTGCGATCGCGGAAAAGGGTGCCGACATGGTGATCGAGGATCAGCGCGCCTGACACCGCGGGCGCGGCGCCAGACAGAGCCCGAAGCGAAGCGCCTCCCGGCGCACGGCGGGTCAAGCCACGTCGAACACCCCTGGGGCGTTGCCCCCCGATGCCTCTGCGCGCACGATATTCACTGCGCGCCCTGCCCGCTCTTGCGCGCCTTCACGTACTCGTGGATGTTGTTCTGCTTGTAGGTGAGCACAGGATCGATCTCCTCGATCTGCAGCGACAACGCCAGTGGCGAGCACGCCGAGAGCATGGTCAGATGCGCGCACAGGGCATCGAACAAAGTCTCCCCGGCGGCCTGCTTGGTGGCCTGATCCCGCCCGTGCCCGATTCGCACCATCACATGCACGAAGGCATTGTCCGGATGGCCGTCGGCGATTCGATAATCGGTGCGCTCGGCGGCACGGGTGCGCGTGCCTCCGGGCGGAAAGACGCCGGTGCTCAGCGCAGCGGCGTGCATGGTGTCGATCAGACCAGGCAGATCCATCGACTGACGGATGTTGGCCGAGTACTCGATGATGATATGGGGCATGGCGGGCGAAAGAGCTACTTGAGGGTTCGCGAGGCCGGCGGCACGATGCGGATACGCGGCGGGGGAACGGCGTCTCCCAGCATGCGGCTGCCCAGCCAGTCGAGCATCTTCTCGATCGGCAGATCGGCCCGCGAGGCCACGTTCACCGGGGGAATCTTGATCAGGTCACGCCCCTCGAGCCGGGCGAACCGGAATGCGAAGGTGAACCAGGGGTTCTGACCCATGCGCAGATCGCTGATCACCAGGCCCTGTGCATCCGCGCTGATCGCATAGAAGCCGCGGCTGAATCTGGCCAGCGCATCGGCGGATTCGAAGGTCCCGGCCACCGCATCGAGCCGGGGCCCGCGATCGAAGCTGTCGAAGCGGATCGGCCGATCGGCATCGCGAACCGAATCGAGCAGGGACACGAAGCCCTCCTCGTAACGGTCGGGCCGCATCAGCACCACCCGCCAAAGCACGGCATTGAAAGGCGTCGGCGTGACCAGGATCTGCTCGCGGTGCAGGCCGGCGGCGGCCGGGCTCGCCATGACCTGCGCAAGCACATGCTGCTGGGCCACCCAGGTGCCCCCCAGATAAATCGACGAGAGGATCAGCCCGGCCAGGTTCCAGCGCCAACGCTCGTGTCCGAACACCGCCACGACGACACCGAGCAACAGGGGCAGGGTGTAGAGTGGATCGATGATGAAGATGCTGCCCACGGCCACGGGCTCGGCATCGACGGGCAGGAACAGGCGGGTGCCATAGACCGTCATGGCGTCGAGCCCGGCATGCGTGACCAGCACCAGCAGGGTCATCTGCCACCATCGGAAGAACAGTCCGATGCTGCGGTCAGCGAGCGCGAATACTGTCGCGATCAGGGGCGCGGCCACTGCCTGCCAGACCAGGGCATGGCTTTGCGCACGATGGCCGACCATGTTCATGATCGCGTCGCCGTGATCGATGACCACGTCGAGATCGGGCAAGGTGCCGGCAATGCCGCCGATCACCGCACTCTTCCAGGCGGGCTGGGTGCGCCCCATGACAGCCACGCCGAGGGCCGCGCCGAGGGTGAATTGTGTGACGGAGTCCATGAGCCGGGGTGTCGCAGAGTGTCGGGGACAGGCAGGCGCTGGCGCGAGCCGGGGCCCGGCCCGATGCGCGCGACGGGATCATGGATGGGCCGTGAAGCGCCCGTTCAGCGGCATGCCGCGCGACAGTACCACAGCGCCGGCAAGCTGCCAGGCAGGCGACATGGCGCCGGGCGCCGCAGCCTTGCCCGCCTCGAAGCGGGCGCCGGTCAGTACGAGCCTGGGGAAAGCCGCTCGGAATCGGCCGGGGCCTTGGCCATCAGGCCATCGGCACGGACGGCCACCACCGCAGGCCGTTCGACCAGCCAATCGGGCAGGGTCAGGCAGAGCTTGGTCAGAATGCGATCCAGGGCCTCGCGCTCGTGCGCCTCCAACTGGGAGAGCATCGCGTGCTCGATTCGTTCGAAGTGCTCAGCCATGTGCCGATACATGCGGCGGCCCGCCTCGGTAAGCCAGACACAGGTCCGCCGGGCGTCGTCGGGATCCGGTTCGCGGCGCACCAGGTCCTTGCTTTCGAGCGCGATCACGCCGCGGCTGATCGTGTTGCGGGGCTGCTCGGTGACTTCGCAGATGTCGCGCGCGGTTGCGCCATCGTAGTAGTTAAGACAGGTGAGGACGGTCCACTCCGGGCGGATCAGCCCATGCTCGGCCTCGAGCCGACGCAGCGTGGGCTCGCGGATGAAGTTGGTCAGGAAGGCCATCCGGAAGGACTGCCGCGCACTGACGTTATTGACGATTTCTAGCAGCTTCATCGTTGCCAACAGGGTTCCACGGTTTGCACGACATCATGGATGTCGCAGCACGGTCACCCCTCAGAGAGTTTGCGGGTATTGCCACGCATATCTAACAACAGGCCGGAGGGTCTGGCAAACATTGCGTGCCGATAAACTCCGAATGAATCGTTTTGTCACAGTCCCACTACGGAAATACGCGCCGAATACAACTAGTCGGTGGACATAGACCGATCGGACGATCCCAAAAATGGGGGGATCGAGGTGCGACCGACGGGGTCGCGGACCCGGCGATCCTCAGATGCCCGCAGGCCGGCGCAAGTGCCAGTCGGTGCTTTGCTGGAATGCATGGCCGGCCGCCAGCAGGCGCGCCTCGTCGAAATGCCCGCCGACGAGCTGGAAACCGATCGGACTGCCGGCAGCGGTCTGGCCGCCCGGCAGGGTCAGAGTCGGGCTGCGACTCATGTCGAAGGGCGCTGTGAAATACAGGCGTGCCATGCGGGCGGCCAGGTCGGTGGTCTGGGCGGCCAGATCGGCGAGCGTCGGGGCGGCGCGGTTCATTGCGGGGATCAGCAGCAGATCGACCTGCCCGAACAGCGCCTGCACCCGGCCGGTGAATTCCGCGCGCCGGTTCTCGATGCGCAGCAGACTGCGCGCATCGACCTTCAGCCCGGCCTCGATCAAAGAGGAGAGCACGGGACCGTAGGCGTCGCGCTGCGACGGATAGGTGCGCTCATGAGCGAGCGCGCACTCGGCCACGCAGTGTTGCAGCGCGTCTTCGGCCATCTGCGTCATGTCGGGTAGCTGGAGCGGGACGATCTCGACACCGAGCGAGGCGAATACCGCCGCGGCCGCATCACAGACCTGGCCGACCGCGGCTTCGGCATGCTGCCCGATCGCGGCCCGGTCGACGCCGATGCGCAAGCCGCCCACACCGGCCTGCAACGCGCGGAGATAGTCCGGCACCGGTTCGCGGGCGGCGGTTGGGTCGGCCGGATCGGCGCCGGCGATGGCGGCCAGCAGGGCGGCGGCATCGGCTGCCGAACGAGCCATCGGCCCGACATGATCCATGGACTCGGCAAGCGGCAGCACGCCGGCGCGGCTCACCCGCCCCCAGGTGGGTTTCAGGCCCGTGACGCCGTTCATGGTGCACGGAAAGCGAATCGATCCCAGGGTATCGGAACCGATCGAGCCATAGCAAAGCCCGGCCGCGGTCGCCACGCCGGAGCCGCTCGAGGAGACACCCGGCCACAGCGCTTCGTGCCAGGGATTGACCGGCGCATCGATGTCCGGGTGATGCCCGGAGAATGCGCCCTCGGTCATCTGCAACTTGCCGAGCAGTACCGCGCCCGCCGCCTTGAAGCGGGCGATCACGGTCGCGTCTTGCGCAGGGATCCGGTCGCGATTCAGCGGCATGCCGCCAGCCGTGGGGATACCGGCGGTATCGGCCAGATCCTTGACCGCGATGGGTACGCCATGCAACGGGCCACGAATGCGACCGGCCGCGATTTCCTCGTCGGCCTGCGCGGCCGCCTGGCGCGCGCTCTCGCCGGCCACCGTGGCATAGGCATGCAGGCGTGGCTGCAAGGGCTCGATACGGGCCAGCATGGCCTCGGTCACGGCCAGCGAGGTGATCTGTCGCTGCTGGATGCGGCGACCGATCTCGATCAGCGATGCATAGGGGTCGACGTCAGGATTCATCATGCGCTCATGGTCGGATGTTCGGTCGCCGCTTCGGCGCCTGTGCGAAACCTAAACGCGCAGGATGCCCTAAATGTAGACAATCGCCACTCCCCAATACGCGGTAGAAATTCACGCGGTCAGAGAACGAACCGGAACCGCCCCTGTTCAACTCCGGCCGACGCGGGCTCGAGCGCGATCGACAAGCGGCTGCGATCGGTGCCCCAGGTTCGGTCGCCGAACAGCCGCGAGGCAAGACCACGCTCCTCGAGCTGGCCCGGAAAATAGAGCTGGGTGGTCAGGCGTTCATGGCCGCCCACGTAAACCTTGACGTGGATATGCGGCGGACGGCTCGAATAAGCGACAGGCACGATCGTTCGTAAGGAGAATTCGCCCCCGGCATCGGTCTCGGCGCGGCCGATGCCTGCAAACGCCGGGTCCCGCCCCTGCTGAACGCCGGACTGCAGGCCATCGGGATGCAGATAGTGGCCGTAACCATCGGTCTGCCAGATCTCCACTTCCGCGCCCACCAGCGCACGCCCCTCGGTGTCCACCACGCTGCCGCGTAGATCGAGGGCACGACCCGCCGCGCGCGCCGCGCCGCCCTCGCCACCCCGCAGATTCGCGCCCACCTGCGCGGGCCAGACCGTGTGCGGCGGATAGTAGGGCCCCTCGGGCTCGGGCGGCGTGGGCTGCAGCGAACGCGCGGCCCAGACACGCCGCGGCCAGTGCGAGAAAGCCAGCAGGGCGACACTCAGACCGCCGAGCAAGCCGAATCGACGTCGATGTTGCTTCATATCGAACTCCTCGAAGGGCGCTGCCGGAACCACCGATCAGACCGGCCGATGCAGGCAATGCGAGGGGCAGCGCGCTCAGGGGTCTGTCGCGACCCGGACCATTCGCTTACCGCGATTGTCACCGGCGAGCAGACCGATGAGGGCCTGGGGCGCATTCTCGAGCCCGTCGACGATGTCTTCGACCACCTTCAGACGGCCCTCATCGACCCAGCGCCGCAGATCGGCCGTGGCCTGCTCGTCCTGGTCGGCGAAATCCATGACGATGAACCCCTCCATGCGCAGCCGCTTGACGACCACCAGGCCCGGCAGATTGCGCGGCCCGCTCGGTTCATCGGCGTCATATTGGCTGACCGCGCCGCAGCAGACCACGCGCCCGCGCAGATTCATCTGGAACAGCACGGTCTCGAGCACCGCGCCGCCGACATTGTCGAAGTAGATGTCGATGCCCTGCGGGCAGGCCTGCTTGAGATCACGGAACAGATTGCCACCACGATGATCGACGCAGGCATCGAAACCGAGTTCCTCGACCACCCAGCGACACTTCTCGGCGCCGCCGGCGATGCCCACGGCCCGACATCCCAGGGCCTTGGCGATCTGGCCGACAAAAAGACCCACCGAGCCGGCCGCGGCCGAGACCACCACGGTTTCGCCGGCCTGCGGGCGGCCCACGCCCACCAGGCCGTGATAGGCGGTCTTGCCGGCAATGCCATAAACCGACAGCAGGTGCGACAGCGGCCGCAGCGCCGGCATTCGCAGGGCATGGCGCGCCTTGACCACGACCTGCTCGGCCCAGCGCGATTCCACGGCGATGATCTCACCGCCTTGAAAGGCCGGATCGCGCGACTCGAGCACCTGCGCGATCGCGTAGGTGTGCATGACATCGCCGGCCTTGACCGCCTCGCGATAGGTGGCACCCTGCATCCAGGCACGATTGGCCGCGTCGATCGACATCAGGATGTTGCGCACCCGAAGCTCACCCTCGCGGGGCGCGGGATCCGGTGCCTCGCGCAGTTCGAAGTTCGCAGGCGTGAGCGTGCCGGTGGGCAACTCGCGCACGATGACCTCTCGGTTCATGGACATGGCCTCGCTGACAAGTGTCGTGGGTGGGAAGTTCAGATCTGTGAGGATACCCGGCGCATCGCCTCGAAGCCGGCATCCAGGTCGGCGATCAGGTCATCGACCGCCTCCAGGCCGATGTGCAGACGAATCAGCTGCCCCCCGGTCCATGGCTCGATCGTGCGCCGTATATTGGCCGGCATGATCAGGCTCTCGTACCCACCCCACGAATAACCGATGCCGAAGTGCCGGCGCCCTTCGCAGAGCGCACTCACCGCGGCCGGCGCCACGCCCGGCGCGAGCTCGAAGGAGAACAAACCACTCGATCCGGAAAAATCGCGCTTGAAGATCTCATGCTGCGGATGCGACGGCAGCGCCGGATGCAGCACCCGGGCCACCTCGGAACGACCGGCCAGCCACTCGGCCACCGCCAGCGCATTGATCTCGTGGCGGCGCATACGCACATCGGCCGTACGCATGCCGCGCAGAATCAGGAAGGCATCATCACCACCCACGCAGATGCCCAGCTGGCGCACCGCCTGCCACAGGGTGGGCCAGAGCTCACTGCGAATCGTGACCGCGCCCATCAGCACATCGGAGTGACCGCTCCAGTATTTCGTGAGCGGCAGCAACGACATGTCTACGCCCCAGTCGAACGGTCGCGCGAACACCGGCGAGGCCCAGGCATTGTCGATGATGCTGAGCATGTCGTGACGGCGGGCGACCGCGGTCAGTGCAGGAACATCCTGCAGCTCGAAGGTGTAGCTGCCGGGGCTTTCGAGATACAGCACGCGCGTGTTCGGGGTGATCATCGCCTCGAGCTCTTCGGCGCTGATCGTCGGCCGGTAGAACACGGTCTCGATCCCCATGCGGGTCAGCATGCCCTCGGCGAATGCGCGCGCCGGGCCGTAGACCGAATCGCTCATGAGCATGCGCTGCCCGGGTGACAGAAACGCCAGCAGCGGCACCGAGATCGCAGCCAGCCCCGAGGGCATGAGTGCGGCCCGGCAATCGGCGCCGGCGCCTTCGATCTCGGCCAGCGCATCCATCAGCGCGTAGGTGGTCGGCGTACCGGCCGTGCCATAGGTGCTGCGATGCAACTCGCCGGCCACGGTCGCCTTGCCGGTGGCCGCGGCTTGCTCGAGCGAATCGAACAACACCGTCGATGCCCGATAGACCGGCAGGTTGGCGGTCTGGATGGTTTCATCGAAACGGCGCGCGGCATCGATCAGGCGCGAGGCGGTCTGCAAATCGCGGGGAGTGTCGGACGGGTCTAGGCTCATGGTGGGTCGTGTTCGGACGGATCGGTTGCGACGGGCGCATCGATGGTAGCAGCGCACCGGCGGCCGGCCCGGTATCCTGGAGCGCGGCGACATCGAACCGGAGGCCTCTTGAGTCATAGACCCACATCAATCGCCTGTATCGGCGCCGGCGTTCTCGGCGCCGCGATCATCCGACGCCTGCTCGCGTGTGGTCACGATGTGCGGGTCTGGAATCGCGATCCGCGCAAGCTCGAGCCGCTCTGCGCCCTCGGTGCGAAACAGGCGGACAGCCCCGGCCAGGCAGCCGCCCAGGCCGCGTTCGTGATCACCTGTGTCAGCGACGGTGCGGCGCTCGAGCAGGTTGTGTTCGGGCAAGGCGGCATCGCCGCTGCCGGCGATGCCGACAAGGTGCTGATCGACATGTCCACCTGTTCGGCGAGCCAGACGCGCGCGATGGCGGCGCGGCTGCGCGGGCAATGCGCGATGCCCTGGCTCGATGCGCCGATCTCCGGCGGAGCACCGGCGGCACTGGCCGGGCGCATGGCCATCATGGTCGGCGGCGAACAAAGCGTGTTCGAGCGCGCGCAACCGCTCTGGGACTGCCTTGCCCGCAAGGCCACCCTGATGGGCGCGAGCGGTGCCGGGCAGGCCACCAAGATGATCAATCAGGTGCTCGTCGCCGGTGGCCTGTGCCTGCTCGCCGAAGCCGCCGGCCTGGCCGCGCGGGCAGGCATCGACGCGGCGCGGATTCCCGAGGCGCTGGCCGGCGGACGGGCGGACTCGACCCAGCTACAGGAGATGTTTCCGAAGATGGTCGGCAACGAGTTCTCGATCACCGGGCGCATCGGCTTGATGCTCAAGGACCTCGAACTCATCCATGACATGGCCCGCGACCATGGCGCCACGATGCCGATGACCGCTTCGGTGACCGAGCTGTATCGCTGGATGATCGCCGCCGGCTTCGCAGAGCGCGACAATAGCGAGCTGGTTCGCTACTTTCGCGCCGAGCAACGCTGAGTGATGGCCGCCATGGCCGGCGCGCCAGCTCTGCTACAGTGCTCGCCGACTGCCGCGACGACCGCCGCGCGGCCCACCAGCCAACCCTGACCGATCACCCGGCATGCGTTATTCAGCCCTCGCCCTGTTGCGCCATGCCCTGACCGGCAATCGGCAGTGGCCGCGCGCCTGGCGCGATCCCGCGCCCAAGAGCCGCTATGACGTGATCATCGTCGGCGGCGGCGGACACGGCCTGGCAACGGCCTTCTATCTGGCGAGCCTGCACGGCATCCACCGGGTGGCGGTGCTCGAGAAGGGCTATCTCGGCTCGGGCAACATCGGGCGCAACACCACGATCATCCGCGCCAACTATCTGCTGCCCGGCAACGAGCCCTTCTACGCCCATTCGCTCAAGCTCTGGGAGGGCCTGGAGAAAACGCTGAACTTCAACGCGATGGTCTCGCAGCGCGGTGTGATCAACCTGTTTCACACCGACGGCCAGCGCGACGCCTTCGTGCGCCGCGGCAATGCGATGCGCCTGGCCGGCGAAGACGCTGAGTTGCTCGGCCGCGAGGCGTTGCGCGCCATGGTGCCGTTTCTGGATTTCGACAATGCCCGCTTCCCGATCCTGGGTGGGCTGATGCAGCGCCGCGGCGGCACCGTGCGCCATGATGCGGTTGCCTGGGGCTATGCGCGCGCCGCCGATGCGCTCGGCGTCGACATCATCCAGCACTGCGAGGTCACGGGCATCCGCATCGAGAACGGCACCGTCACCGGGGTGGATACCACGCGCGGCCCGATCGCCTGTACCAAGCTTGGCCTGGCGACCGCCGGGCATTCGTCGCGCACCGCTGCGATGGCCGGCCTGCGCCTGCCGATCGAGAGCCATGTACTGCAGGCGTTCGTCTCCGAGGGCCTGAAGCCCTTCATCGACCAGGTGGTCACCTTTGGCGCCGGCCATTTCTATCTGTCGCAGTCCGACAAGGGCGGGCTGGTGTTCGGCGGCGACATCGACGGCTACAACTCCTACGCCCAGCGGGGCAATCTGGCCACGGTCGAGCATGTGATGGAATCGGGCGTGGCGATGCTGCCCGCGTTGGCGCGGGTGCGCGGTGTTGCGCAGCTGGGTGGGGTCATGGACATGAGCATGGACGGCAGCCCGATCATCGATCGCACGCCGATCCGCCATCTGTATCTGAACTGCGGCTGGAACTACGGCGGATTCAAGGCCACGCCCGCCTCGGGCTGGTGCTTCGCGCACACGATCGCCCATGATGCGCCGCATGCGCTGAATGCCGCCTATCGTCTCGATCGATTCGCCAGCGGCGAGCTGATCGACGAAGGCGGGCGCGGCCCGCAACCGAATCTGCACTGAGGCCTCGATGGCCAGCCTGATCCCCTGCCCGTTCTGCGGCCTGCGCCCGGCCGACGAGTTCACACCGCGCGGCGATGTGCCATCGCCGCGTCCCGCCTGGGATGCGCCATCCGAGCACTGGCATGCGCATGTGTATCTGCGCGAGAACATCCGCGGCCGCCACCTCGAACACTGGCACCATCTGGGCGGCTGCCGACGCTGGTTGATCGTCGATCGCGACACCCTCAGCCATGAGGTGCATGCGGTGCATGATGCACGCAAGATGGCACAGGGGATCGCGGCAACCGCCGGCAGGCCCGACGCGCCGGAGCCTGACAACGCCGGGCGCGGCGCCAAGGATGGTCCGCGATCATGAGCTCGCACCGTCTCGCCACAGGCGGCATCGTCGATCGCACCCAGCCCCTGCGATTCAGCTTCGACGGACAGACCTTCACCGGCCTGGCCGGCGACACGCTTGCCTCCGCCCTGCTCGCCAACGGCCGGCATCTGGTTGCGCGCAGCTTCAAGTATCACCGCCCGCGCGGCATCCTGGCGGCCGGCGCGGCCGAGCCCAATGCGCTGGTGACCCTGGGCAGTGGTGACACCGGTATTCCCAACACGCGCGCGACCCAGGTGGCGCTGACCGACGGTCTGATCGCCCATAGCCAGAACCGCTGGCCATCGCTGCGCTTCGATCTGGGCGCGCTCAATGCGCTGGGCGGAGCCTTGCTCTCGGCGGGCTTTTACTACAAGAGCTTCATGTGGCCGGCGGCCTTCTGGGAACGCGTCTACGAGCCGCTGATCCGCCGTGCCGCCGGGCTTGGTCGCGCCGCATACGGCGCGGATGATCTGTTGCGCCGCAAACGCTGGGCATTTGCCGATCTGCTGGTGATCGGTGCCGGGCCGGCGGGGCTGATGGCCGCGGTGGCGGCGGCCCGCGCCGGCGTGCGCGTGATCCTCGTCGACGAGGGCACGCTCGCCGGCGGCAGCCTGCTCGATGAATCGGCCCTCATCGACGATCAACCGGCGGCCGCCTTCGCGGCCCGTCTGCTGGCCGAGTTGCAGGCCTCACCGCGCGTGCGCGTGCTGACCCGCGCGACCGCCTTCGGCGCCTATGATGATCAGGTGATCGGCGTGCTGCAAAGCACCGGGTCGGCAGGTGCGGCGTCGGCAACCGCTCCGGGCTCCGCCTGCTATGAGCTTCTCTGGCGCATCCATGCGCCGCGGATCATCCTCGCCACCGGTGCCGAGCAGCGCCCCTGGGTGTTCGACGGCAATGACCGGCCCGGCATCATGCTGGGCGATGCGATGCGCAGCTACGTCAATCGGTTTGCGGTCCGCCCCGGCCGCGCGGTCGCGGTGGCCACCCACGATGCCCATGGTTACCGCTTGGTGCATGATCTCGCCGAGCAAGGCGTGGCGATCGCAGCGGTGCTCGACAGCCGCACAGCGAACCTCGCGCACGCGGATGCCGAACGACTGCGTGTGCACTGGCGGGGTCGGCGCGATCTGCCGCCCCTGTTCAGCGGGGTGCACGGGCTGAAGGCTCATGGCGGCCTGCATCTGCACGCATTGACCTTCGCCCACGAGACCGGCCACGGCCGGCTTGCGCTCGATGCCCTTGCGATGGCCGGTGGCCATACGCCAGTCGTGCATCTGGCCTGCCAGCGCGGCCGGGCGCCCGTCTGGAGCCCGACCGTGAACGGGTTTCTCGCGCCGGCGCAGCCGGGCTGGTGGTATGCCGGTTCGATCGCAGGCTGCGCCACGCTCGCGCAATGCCTGGCCGACGGCATCGCCGCCGCATGTGCGGCGTTGCGCGATGCCGGTATCGACGATGGGCTGGCCGCCATGGCCATGCCGCGCATCGATGATCCGATGGCTGCCGGCTGGTCGGCCCATCTGCAGCCGGCCACCCTGCCACGCGGCAAGGCCTTCATCGATTTTCAGAACGATGTCTGTGTGCGTGATCTGGACCTGGCGGTGCGCGAAGGCTACGACCATGTCGAACTGAGCAAGCGCTACACGACCACCGGGATGGCCACCGACCAGGGCAAGACCGCGAACATGAATGCGATCGCCTGGCTGGCCCGTCTGCGCGACAGCACCGAGGCACAGGTGGGCACCACCACCTATCGCCCGTTCTACACCCCGGTCAGTTTCGGCGCGCTCGCCGGCGAGCATCGCGGACGCCACTTCCGGCCCGAGCGACGATCACCCCTGCATGCCTGGGCGCAGCGCCATGGCGCGCGATTCGTCGAGGTGGGCGACTGGCATCGCTCGTCCTGGTTCGCCCGCGGTCAGGAGAACCATTGGCGCACCGCGGTCGATCGAGAGGTGCGAACCGTGCGTGGCGCGGTGGGTGTCTGCGACGTCTCCACGTTGGGCAAGATCGAGCTGTTCGGGGCCGACGCCGGCACGTTTCTGGATCGCGTCTATTGCAGCCGCTTCGACAATCTCGCCGTCGGCCGCGCCCGCTACGGGCTGATGCTGCGCGAGGACGGCTTCATCATGGACGACGGCACCACCAGCCGTCTCGGTGAGCAACACTATTTCATGACCACCACCACCGGTGCTGCCGGTGCGGTGCTGACCCACCTCGAGTACTGCCATCAGGTGCTCTGGCCGGAGCTCGACGTGCACCTGGCCTCGGTCACCGACCAATGGGCGCAGATCGCGGTCGCGGGCCCCAGGGCGCGTGCCCTGCTGGCCCGGCTGACCGACGAGGATCTTTCCGATGCCGCGATGCCGTTTCTCGCAGCCCGGGAGATCATGCTCCATGGCGGCATCCGGGCGCGGCTGTTCCGCATCTCGTTCTCCGGAGAACTCGCCTATGAACTCGCGGTGGGTGCGAATCACGGCGATGCCGTGGCCGAGTGGCTGATCCGCGCGGGCGCCCCGCTGGGCGTCTGCGCCTATGGCACCGAAGCCCTGGCCGTGTTGCGGATCGAGAAGGGCTTCGTCACCCATGCCGAGATCGATGGCCGCGTCGTGCCCGACGACCTCGGCATGGGCCGCATGGCGAGCAAGGCGCGCGAGTTCATCGGGCGGGCGATGCTCGCGCGCAGCGCGCTGCAGGCATCGGGCCGGCCGCAACTGGTGGGACTGATGCCACAGGATCGGCACTCACGGCTGCCGGCCGGTGCTCATCTGCTGAATCCGGGCTCGCCCGCCACCATGGCCGACGACCAGGGCCATGTCAGCTCGGCCTGCTATTCACCCACGCTCGGCCACCCTGTCGCGCTCGGGCTGCTGCGCGACGGGCGCGCCCGTCACGGGCAGAGCGTGCGCGTCTGGGACGGGCTGCGCGGGCTCGATGTCCTGGCCACGGTCTGTGACCCGGTGTTCGTCGACCCCGGCCGTGAGCGGCTGATGCCGGCCGATGATCTCGCCATGGTGGACCAGGCCGCCCACCGGAACGCCACGTCCGGCCAAGTCGCTGCCGACCGGGCTACGACCGACCGGGCTACGACCGACCGGGCTACGACCGACCGGGCCAGGACCGACCAGGCTACGACCGACCAGGCCGGGGCCGGCCAGCCGTTGGCCAGCGGCGGGACATCGGCCAGCCACGATGCGCCGGACCGGTCGCTGCGGATCGCGCGCCTGGCGGACACAGCAATCGTGCTGTTGCTGCATGCCGAGCATATCGACGCCGGTACGCTCGCCGGCCTGCTCGGGGATCGCGCGGGGCACCACGCGTTGCGGCGAGTCGCGCCGGGCCAGACCTTGCTCGTCGCGCCCGGCGGCGACGCCGACTCCCTGGCATCGGCGCTGGCAGGCTCGCCGCAGGCCACCGCGTACTGGCTGGGCCAGACCCACGGCCGGGTACTGATCTCGGTGAGCGGCCCGGCCGCTTCCGAGGCGCTGGCCCATGGCATCGGGATAGACCCCTGCCCGCAGGCATTTCCGCCAGGCCGCAGTGAACAGACCCGCTTTGGGCACATCGGCGTCAATCTCGCCCGGGTCGGCCCCGAAAGTTTGAACTGATCGTGATGCGCAGCTATGCCGACGCACTCTGGGCCCAGCTCACCGAACACGGGATCTGGCACTGACGGCCTGTTGAAATCCCATCGCGGCCCGATGATTCCTTTGTGGAAACGGTCTGGCAGGGTGGCCGCGCCCCGGTCGGCCAAGGCCGTGCCAGGCTCCGCCTGGCCTGGCCCGAGAAAATTTTCCGCCCACCCCTCAAGTTCGGTCACGGCCTGCCGTTAACCGGCTTGAAGAGGAGTGATCGATGAATTTCGCCATCGGATTGTCGGGCCTGCATGCCGCCAGCGCGCGGCTGGACAGGGCCGCCGACACCATCGCGCGTTCCAGCGCGAACCTGAACCCGGTTTCCAGGGCGGCGCAGACGACTGCTGGCGTGGATGCCAGCGGGCAGGCAGCGGGTAAGGCCCCTGCCGGCACGCCGGCATCGCTGGCGTCGCGTGCCGACGGCTCGCCGCCGGCGGCCGAGCCCGATCTGGTCCACGCCATGGTCGAGCAGATCTCGGCCAGCCGGGCCTTCATGGCCAATGTGAATTCCGTGCAACGCACGAAAGAGGCACTCGATGCGCTGATCGACACACGCTGAGCCGCCTCGCAATGTTGCGGGCGGCGGCGCGGCTCAGTCACCGTCGATCGGGGGTTTGTCCGGTTCCATCGAGAAATGATGCTGTCGGATGCGCCATTGACCGCCCTGCTCGATCAGGATCAGGGTAGTACGCATCCGGGTGGCGCTGTGGCGGCCGTCGGCGAGCTCGAAATCGAATTCGACGAAGCCCTGAGCCAGCACCAGGGCCGGCGCCAGCGGTGCCAGCCGCTGTTCGACCAGACGCATCCGCACCGATTTCAGCGCGCCCTCGTAGGAGGAAATAGGCGAGCACCGCCTCGTGACCAACGCTGTGCCCGGGCCGGCCGCCAAAGAAGAACGCATCGTCGGTGTAGAGCGCGGCCAGAGATTGCAGGGCCGCCAGGGGGAGCAGGCCGCATTCCAGGCGCTCTCCACGGCCATGAGTGCGCCCGGCACTGCGCCTCGCTCGGGTTTGGCGCTGCGCTCACGACACGATCTCGTCGCTCAGATTGTCCACCACCACCGGGCACTCCAGATACTTCAGTGACGGCGGGCTGCCGTATTTTTCGGTGACGAAGGCCTTCCAGTCATCGGTGGTGACACCGCATCGGCATCCGCACGCGAATTCCACAGATAGATACCGCCGGCCGTGGCGCCATCGGGGGCCACCCAGTAATACTTGCGGATCAGCCCGGCCATGCCCCGATACTTGGGCGCGGTATTCAGGAACACCTCGCGGGCCTGCTCGGCGCTCATCGGGGTCGGCAGCCTGAATTCGACGATCGTGGTGATCATGGGGTCTCCTCGTCATGGAATCATTCGATTACGTTCGCAAGGGTAGCGCGATCCCCGGCGGGCACCCACCTGACATCGCGTCTCGAATACGCTAAGGTCGCTTCCCATGACCCAGGCCCATCTGCACGCAGTCTTGAGCGCAGCGCAACTCGACGCGCTGCGGCGTCGCTCGAACTGGGTCGGCGCCGCACTCGTCGCCCATGCCTGGGCCGTGATCCTGGGGGCCATGGCCGTCTTCGCCTGGTGGCCCGGGCCGCTCACCTATCTGCTCGCGGTCATGATCATCGGCGGGCGCCAACTCGGTCTGGCCATCCTGATGCACGATGCTTCCCATCGGGCGCTGTCGCTGCTGCGCGCCTCAATGACTGGGTCGGCCGTTATTCCTGTGCGGTGCGCCGATCGGCGCCGAGATGCGCGTCTATCGACCCTATCATCTGCAGCACCATCGGCACACGCAAGGGCCCAAGGATCCGGATCTCGAATTGTCGGCGCCTTTTCCGATCAGCCGGGCCAGCCTCTGGCGCAAGCTGCGTCGCGATCTCCTCGGCATCACGGGCTATCAGCGCCGCCGAGCGCAGTTCCGGCAGCAGATGGGGGCAGGCCCCCTTGGCGGCCGGCTGCTGCGCCTATTGCGGGCCGAGCGGCCGTTCTTCATCAGCAACGGCCTGCTCTGCGCCGGGCTTATCCTGGCCGGTCATGGCTGGCTGTATCCAGCCCTCTGGCTGGTGCCGATGCTCACCTGGTATCAACTGGCCAGCCGCGTGCGCAATATCGCCGAGCACGCGGTGGTCGGGCCGGCGGATGATCCGTTACGCAACACGCGCACCACGCGCGCGAACCGGCTCGAGCGGGCGCTGTGGGCACCGTACTGGGTCAACTATCACCTCGAACACCATCTGTTCATCTTCGCGCCCTGCTGGCGCCTGCCCACCGCGCATCGCTGGCTGGGCGAGCTGGCGCTGTGGCCGAAGATGGAACTGGCCGACGGTTATAGGCAGGTGCTGGGCCTCGCCTGCTCACGCCCGACCGATGACACGGCGCCACCCGGTGGGCGCAAGTCATCGCGCGTGCAGGCGATCTGAACACCACGCGCGCCGGCAAGCCAGCGTACCGCGCGCAGCACCGGTCGGCCGGCGGCCGGTTGCGGCCGCGGCCAGCGCCGCAACCGCGGATCAGGCGGTGGGTGCGCGCAGATCTTCCAGCCAGCTGCCGACCGCCCTGGCCTCGGCTTCGTGCGGCTGATCACGCCAGCGCTCGGCCAGCGCGGCCCGATACCAGTCCTGCATCGGTGGCAGCGCGAGGATTCGCGTGGTGTAGTCGCGCGCGGCCTGAGACAGCGGTGGCGAGTAGGTCTGCGCCCGAAACACGACCGGCGCGAAAAATGCATCAACGGCGCTGAATCCTGCGCCGGCGAGGAACGGGCCACCAAAGCGGCTCATGCCCTCGGTCCAGAGAGCATCGATCCGCTTCCAGTCGGCGGCCAGCGCGGGCGAGATCTCATGCAGGCGCACACGGATCCCGCAGTTCATCGTGCAGATGTCGCGCAAGGTGGAGAAACCCGAGTGCATCTCCGCACTCGCGCAACGCGCCCAGGCACGGGCGGCGCGGTCATCGGGCCAGACATCGGGCCGGGCTTCGGCCAGATACTCGGTGATCGCCAGCGAGTCCCAGACAGTCAGTTCGCCATCGACCAGGCACGGCACCTTGGCGGTTGGCGAGAAGGTGTCGAACGATGCCGTTCCCCCTGCATTGCCGAAGGGCATCAGCCGCTCTTCGAACGGGATCTCGAGCTGGCGCATCAGCACCCAGGGCCGCAGCGACCAGGACGAGTAGTTCTTGTTGGCAATGTAGAGCACGGGCATGGAGGCACCTGTTGGTGTGACACGGCGACTGCGCCCCAGGCCTCACCCGATGCGCGACACGATCCTACGTCAGTTTCCAACGATGGCCCGACCTCGGCGCAACCTCAATCGGCGAGCGGCCGGAATGCGAATGCATCGCCGGCCCGTTCGATCCGTCCGATCGAGGGCAGCGGAAAGTGCGCGGTACAGACCAGGGTGGCGGTTTCACAATGCCGCTCGAGAAAATCGCGGCGCGTGGAACTTGCCATCGCGGCATCCCAGTCCGGCCGGGCCGCCCACTCGGGGTGATGGCACTGCACCGGGGTGTGCATCATGTCGCCGGTCATGACCGCGCGCCGCGCACCGGAAGACAGTGCGACCGCGAAATGGCCGGGTGTGTGACCCGGGGTGGCGAGCAGCGACACCGAGTCATCGAGCGCGAACTCGGCCTCCACCAGCTGCGCCTGTCCCGCGGCCACCACCGGCAGGACGCTCTCGATGATCGGGGTCGGCGGCTCAGGCATCGCCTGCGCCAAAGCCACTTCTTTGGCCGACATCACATAGCGCGCATTCGGAAACGTGGGCACCCAGCGTCCGTCCCTGCGCTGCGTGTTCCAGCCGACATGGTCGGCATGCAGATGCGTGCACATGACGTAGTCGACATCCTCGGGGCGCACGCCTTGCGCGGCGAGCGCATTCAGATAGCGATCATCGGCGCGCTGATCCCAGTCGGGGCGCCGCGCCAGGCGCTTGCAATTGCCGATGCAGGTGTCGATCAGGATCGTGTGGTGGCGGGTGCGAACCACATAGGTCTGCAGCGGAAACAGCAATGCGCCCGACGCATGATCGTATCCGCCGCTGGCCGCCAGAGCATCCAGGTAGGGGTGCCAGTCAGCCGGCGTCGTGTTCGGGAAGAACTCGAACTTGTCGAACGGCGAAATCATCTCGATCACGCGTGCAATCGTGATCTCGCCAAGCGCGATCCCTGCTGGCATGCTTCCCCCTGGCCGCGGCACGAAACATCATCGCCTGCATCATCGCATGACCCCCGGCAAGCCGGGGCCCGGGGCGGTTGCCGCAACTGCAATCGTCGCCATACCCGTTCCGACACCACGACACGGCGGGGTCGCCACCCCCGCCCAAAGTCTCAGGCAACGAAGGCCGGTCCGCCCACGATCAGGGCGCCTGCCAGCAAGACCCAGCCGATGCCGTCGCGTATCACCCGGTCGTTCGGCGGCGCGAGTTTCTCGATCGTGACCACGCCGGTGAGGGCCACGATCCATATCGGATTCATGGCACCCAGCACGAGCAACAAGGACATCAGTGCCCAGCAGCAGCCCAGGCATAGCATGCCGTGCCTGATACCCATGTGCCAGGCACCACGCCGCCCAGGCCGCCATTCGGTCAACAGAAAGCCCATC
>JAWKYG010000024.1:0-69873 GCA_041396585.1 Burkholderiaceae bacterium
CGATAGTGTCCACGTGTCCACCTCCCGCAAGTGGACACCATCATCGACACCATCGCGCTACGCTTCAAGATGGGTTCGCCGGACGCATACCGTCAGATCGTCCCGCTGGCGGACTCGACGATCTACGAGCTGGAGCGCCGCGGGGAATTCCCCCAGCGGTTCTATCTCACCGCGCGCTGCGTGGTGTGGGACCTGGCCGAGGTGATGGACTGGCTACAGAGCCGGAGGCAGGCTGGGAGCAGCGGGGTGAAGAAGGCGCCGATGCCGGACTACCGGCAAAGGGGGCAACGGCCGATAAAGGTGAAGAGCTAGGCCGACAGACGAATCTCGCGGAAGGCCTCACCAAGCTGAAGCGCCGCACTTCGCCGGTCGCCCATGTCGACCAGCATGTCGAGGATCCGCAGGCACTTCTGAGCAAGAGCCAGCGTCATCGGCGCGTCACGATGTGCGAAGTGCTGCACCAGCTCCGCGATGCGCGCCGGAATGATCGTTCCATGCCAACCCTTTAGGTTGTCGGGTCCGTCCCCGAGAATTGCGAGCACTTGGTCCGCGAAAGTTTCGGCCGGGTAGCTGGCCATAGCGCGCTCACAGAGCGTCAAGAACGGCTCCATCACGGAAGCAGCCCATCCGCCGGCGCGAACGAAACGATCAATCAGGGGCAGGATGCGGCCGATTTCGGACCAGTCGCCGTTGACATAGCGAGCGGCAAGATCCGCAGGTTCGACTGCGACAAACATCAACGTGCGAACAAGCTGAGGCTGATCGAAGCCTGAGAATTCTCCGCTACGGTAGGCGTCGCGCTTGAAGGCCGAGTCCCGGAGAAGTCGCCCGAGACAAAGGTCAAGCGTCGCGACCGCGTCGATAGGAAGGACGGGCGCATCGAACATGTAGGTGCAGACGTAGGTGCTCGCGAATGGAGAGAGGAGTGCCCAGCAATTGTCACCCTCGAGTCCCACAATCGGATCGAGGAAGCGCGCCTGAACCTCGCTCAGCGGGAGAAGCCCGGCCACCCGACCGAGACTCGACCCTAGGGCGTGCGTCCATTCAAAGATGCGGGTCGCGGAACGATCTCGGCGCCCCGGCTTCACCCAAGGCGGCGCGTTCTTCTGATTAGTCCAGTCGAGAACACCGTCGAGGAAGTTGAGGAGGGAACTTCTCGCGCTACTGCTCAGGACCTCATCGAAGGGGATGCGATTGAGGATCTCTGCTGCCTGCTTTGAGTCCCAGAAGACATCGGGTTCACCCCACACCTCGGCCGAGTTCGCCACATCATGCGCGTCGTACTCTCCATACGCTTGACGCCCGCGCAGGCCATTCGCAGGTTCGACCTTCACCCAAGCTGGAGGCGGCAACGCAAGGGAGGCCCATCCGCTGCCGTTCTCATAGAAATCGATCGCCGCGTCGACCGCCGCTTGCACTTCACTTGGCGAGTGCAGCGCTTCACCATGTTGACGGGGCTGATCGCGCGGCCGCGGTGGAACATGGCAGAGCGCGAGTGCCAATGTCAGTGCAGCCCAAGTCAGCTTGGGGTCGTTAGTCCAAAGCTTGCAGGCTTCTTCTAGCGCGGCAAACGAAACTACTTCAAGTGGGTGAGCAACCAGCCCGAGCAGATCGCGCGCCACACCGCGCGCGGCCGTTCCTTCGCGGAGATCCGCTGCGAGGCCCCGCGCCACGTAGATCGCCTGGTGCCACGGAATCACAGAACCAGCCGACCACATCAGATCGGGCTTCTCAGGCAGACGAATCGCACGCCTTAAGACTTCACGAGCCCACTCAAACTCTTCTTGGGTGCGCCCTTCCCGGAAGTTGAGCACGACGGCCGCAGTAGCGGCGACCGCACCTCGACGCATGCCCCGCTGCTCCTCTTCGTTCTCCTCGTTCGAGCGCTCGAACAAGTCACTTGCATCCGACTCCTTGGCCACTCCGATGGCACCCTCAACCGTGTAGGTCCCATTCAATGCTCTCTCTTCGAGCGACTTGGACGCCCACGTCCAAAGGTTCATCTCCCTGAGCCGCATTGATGCTTCTTCCGCTCTAGCGACGTTCTCCGGCTTGGTGGCAGAAGGACTGACGTGAACAATTGCAACCTCGTTCGAATCCTCCCGTGTGCGGTAGGCCTGATAGTTTTTTGGGTCTGCCAGCTCGGCATACTCGATCGCCTGAGCTGTGAGGTGCTCTCGAGCCCTCGGATTGTTGCGGTGCTCTTCGTACTGGTAAGGCAGATCGTTCTGGAAATTGAGAATCGCTTCGCGCGCTCGGTCGCGGATTGGCCCCGTCGCAAAGGCGAACCTGGGCACCATCCAACTAAGCTGTGTCTTGCGGACCGGCCGCGCGTTTGCTGCTTGGATCGCCTCAATGTGGGGCTTATCGGTGCGGTGAGTGAAACCAATAAGATTCGTCGCTGACGAGAGGTCTTGCACCATTCGGGTGCGATCCGCCGCCAGCAGGCGTTGTGAGGTGACGAGCGGCAAGGTCGCGTCGGATACCGTCTCGGTATGGAGAGCGAGCATCGACGCAATGCCCAGGATCGCGATGCACTCGTTACCGTAGACGACTTGCTGGATCAGCTCGTCAACGGGTCGGCCACGCCCAAGCTCGGCGAAGCACCACTCCTCGAGCGCCATAAACCCGCACCCGATAGCCTTCGGCGCCCACGTCGATCGAAACCAAAGGTACTCCCGGTCGGTGCCCCAGAACCTTTGGCTGCCCCAGGGAAACGTCAGTTCGAGCGGTATGGGGGTGCCGCCACCCTCCCGTGAGTGACGATGCAGCTGTCGCCACGCGGTCATCGCGTGGTCGCAGAGCTCCCGAAGGAGTCGCAGTCCCTCGTCGGGCGATGATTGGAAGAGCGAGTGAAAGGGCTCTCGAAGTGGCGAAGGAGGCCAGAAGCTTCGGTGATCGTCGTGGATCGATAGCCTTTCCCAGTCGTGGTAGCTGAAGTCGCCGATAGATCTCAGATGGAATCCGCCCGAGAGTGCCATTTGCTCTTGACGCGTACGCTCTGCTTCCGGCTTGGCCAGAATGGCCTTTCGCCACTCCGCTGCGTTGCGAAGCTCCCGCTCTTCTCGGGCGACTTGATCGTCCGGAAGTTCCTCGCGTAGGAACACCAGTGAGAGCTCGACGACTGACTTGGGAAGCGATTGAGCAAGGACGGGAGAGAAAGCGATGATGTCAAGAAAGACATCGTCACGGATGCGTTCGAACTTGGTGCACCGCTGCAAATAAGCGGACGCGAAGCTCGGCTCGACTCTCGATGCTCTGAGGATGAGGCGGCCCAAAGACTTCCTGAAAGCGCCAAGGTCTGGCACCTTCGCCCAGTACGCTGCGGTCTCGTCGGGGCCGTCGGCGGTACTGATCGCGTCGATGCCGGCAAGCCACGCTGCGCATTGCTGCAGAAGAGCGCGAGACGTTGGGTTGCGAAAGTCCGCTAGCGCGTTCTGCCAGACCTCGAAGATAGCGATGATCTCCGGATAGAGCCTCGCCGGAATGTCCGAGATGCGTCGCAGAATGAAGTCGATAAGCCGACGCCACGCGGCGAAGTCGGAGGGCCAGCCGAGAAGAACAGCGAAGCGCTCGCGTTGCTCCTGTGGAAACGCACCAGCGAGGATGTTCGGATTTGGGGACGTCTTCTCAGCCTGAAACCAGACGAGTGCCTTCCTGAAAAGCCGAAAGTCGTCGGCAAAGACGGCCCTTGCGAACTGGTTCTCATCAGCTTCGAACCTCGCGGTTCCGAGAGGGCCAACCAGCCACGCTCGCAACCACTGCGACCTCAGGCCCGAACCTTCAGTTTGGGCGAGATACGCAGGCCAGTCCTTTCCCTGCGCGTACTCCCATTGGGCGACAAGTTCGACGACACGCGCGACCGCCGGCGGCTCGCCGCTGGCCTTGATCTCTGCCATCCATTGCGCCCCGCGCTCGGCCAGGACATGGAAGAAGGCCCATTCGAAGAAGATATCGTGAGCGAAGCGGACGGAGATCCCTTCGCGAGCATTCTGCAGAATGCCATCCGATCGTAGGTCATCGATGTGTGCGACCGAAGGGAGCTGGCTAATGCCAATCGGCTGGCTAAGCTGGCGCGCACGAACACGTGCCAAGTCAAGCAATGCGCGCTGGCGTTCAATCGCGCTTTGGCCAGTCTCGTTGTAGCCGCCCCGACGCCACCAGTTCTCGATCAGATCGATTTCAGACTGGGGAGCGAATGTCGGGACGCTGGGATCTGCCACGTAACTCTGGTTCAGCACCTTCGCAAAAAAGGGGCGTCGGACGATTTCTCGCACCCTTGCTGATCCAAACAGCAGTGGTCTCAGGTGTGGCTTCGCTATTGCGAGCGTCTCGGCTTCGTCGTCACTCAACTGATCAACGCCAAGCGTCTCGACCTTCAGAACATCAAGGTAGTTGCCCAGCCAATTGCGAAGCAATTCAATGCCAGTATCGCGAAGTGAGACGACGACGCGCCAGTTATCAAGCAGCGGCGACTCCACAATGGCGCGGATCACGTCGAGGATGATGGGCTGGTGTTCTTTCTCGACGCGATCGATCGCGTCGATGAAAAGTATGGGAGTCCCGGCTGCCCCAACCTCCACGAGAAGCTGCTCCAGGGGAGCACCCGAGAGACCCTGAGAGGTCGCGTAGCTGATCCAGCTGGTGCCCTCGAGTTGCTCGGCCTTGAGGAAGAGGATCGGACCGAGTTCTATCGCGCGCTCTACTGCGCGCCTCACCAAAACTGATTTCCCGCTTCCTGGCAGACCGCGGATCTGGACGACACGCGCCCTGGCGAGCTTGGCGTCTATGCTCTCAAGGAGTGAGGTTCGGTCGAGCTTCGTTCCGCCAACATCGTCCGGAATGAGGTGCGCGTAGCTCCTTGCGAGCGACGCCAACTTGTCGAGGTCGAGGCGATAGGAGGTCGCGCCGCGAAGGCGTGCGACGGATGAGATAGAGCGCACAAGCCGCGCGCGATCAAATTGGCCTGATTTGCCGGCCGACGCGCGTGCTAGCTGAACCACCCGCGACCAGACGAGGGGTGCTTTGGCCGCGTCATCGGGTGCGAGGCAATCTCGGATGCGGTTTATCGCGTCAGGGGGATCGGTGGCACCTTCGCGAAGGAAGTCGAATTGGATGAGCACGAAGTGCGCAAGAAACAGATGCACTTCGTCACTCGTGCACGGTGCCCCTTTCGCCTCTTCCAGTAGGGCGGCGACATCGTTCTTGACAGTTTTGATGTCTTCGCTCGCGCTACCGCCCTGTGCAAAGCGAGCGTCGAAATGGGCAGCCGTCAGGCTTTCACGGGCCCAATCGCAAAGGGTCTTTAGCGTCCGCTCTTTGGAAGGGGCGACCGTGCCAACTGCCGCCCCGTAGCGATCGGATTTGATGCGGAAGTTAGGCTTCCTGAGCGTGGCCCAACTATCGCGGATGATGTCGCAAAAGTCAGTGTTCGTTTTCGCCTTGCTGATCGTGAGCGAACGCTTGACCTGGAGACTCAGGCGAGCGGGGTTCTTTGCGGCGTCTTCAAAATCGACGATCACATCATCGAGCGGTTCGCCGAAGTCTCGCTGCTGGACCGACACGCCGACAACGGTTCGATCATCGATGCCGGGTGCGTATGCCTCGGCTAGCAGTGCGGCGAGATAGAAAGCAGCCGCGTCGCCCTCAAAAGTGAAACCCTCGCCGCCGGCGAGTTCAGGTGATTGCGGCATCGCTCGCTTCAAGAATTCGTTGAGCAGCCCTCATTGTGGGAACCGACTGGCCGCTGGCGGCCGATTCTGTGCCTAGACTGGTGCTCCGCAAGAGAGCTGCATTCAGTCTGGAGACGCCGTGGCAGCGCCCGATCGCATGAGTTGCGTTGCGACCGCTCATATCGGCGCCGCCGTCGTCGCCACCTTCATCGTCGGCGGCAGCAGCGTAGGGGTGTGCGTCTTCCCCGCCACCCAGGCATCGATCATGTCGGCCCACTCCTGCAGCATGTGGCGTCGCTGCTCTGCGTACTCCGCCTTGTTGTAGACGCCGCGCGATGAGCGCCCGTCCTCGTGGGCGAGGCACTTCTCGATCCAGTCGCTGTTGAAGCCGAGTTCGTTCAGGATGGTCGAGCCGGTGCGGCGCAGGTCGTGCACGGTGAACGGTTCGAGCGGCAGCTTCGCTTCCTTAGCGCGCTCTACGACGATCTGGGTGACCCGGTTCAGGGTCGCCTTCGACATGCAGCGGTCCGCGTCGTAGCGCGAGGGCAGCAGGAACTTCGAGCCGCTCGCACAGGTGCGCAGTGCCACCATGATGTCGAGCGCCTGCTGCGACAGGTAGACGTTGTGGGGCTTGCCGGCCTTCATGCGGCTCTTCGGGATCGTCCAGACGGCGTTCTCGAAGTCGACCTCGTCCCATGTGGCCTCGATCAGTTCGCTCTTGCGCACGAGCGTCAGCAGGATCAGGCGTAGCGCCAGGCGGATGGTCGGCAGCGTCGCCGTGGCGTCCAGCACCCGGTGCATAACGCGGATCTCGGACGGCGACAGCGCGCGGTCCTTGGCCACGAAGGTGGCGATCGACGAGGGGCCGACTTCGTCCGCCGGGTTCGGCGCCTTCTCGCCGTGCAGGGCTGCGAAGCCGAAGACCTGCTTGACGATGTCGCGCACGTGCACGGCGGTGGCCGGCGCGCCGCGCGCCTTGACCTTGGCGCACAGGTTGCGCAGGTCTTCCGGCCCGATCTCGGCCATCAGCCGATTGCGGAACACAGGCAGGATGTCCCGGTCGATGATGCTCTTGCGCATCGACTTCGTGCTCTCGGCCATCCTGGCTTCTTCCAGCCAGCGCTTCGTGAACTCCTCGAAGGTCTTGGCCTCGGCCGCCCTGCGCTTTTCGCGCTGCTTTTCTTGGGACGGAGACCGGCCTTCGGCGATCGCCTTGCGCGCTTCCACGCAGCGCTCGCGCGCCATCAGCAGCGAGATCCCATCCTTCGACCCGTAGCGGCCGATCGTGAGCGTTTCGCGCCGGCCGTTGAGCCGGTAGTCGAGACGGAAAGTGATCGTGCCCCTGGGGGAGACGGTCACGTACATCCCGTCCCGGTCGGCGATCTTGTAGGTGGTGGCCTGGGGCTTGATGCCCCTGAGCGTGCCATCGGACAGCATCGGCAGCCCCTCCTCTCGGAGGAATTTTACCGTCACGCCAAAACGGCGGCTACAACTTAACTAAGTTCTTGATTTCGAAGGAGTTTATGCCACTTTTATTACCGTCAACGTTCGCTTTGGCGTGACGGTAAAAAATTTGGAGGCATCCGGTCGAAGATTTCTACCGTCAGATTTACCGTCAGATCGAAAGGCATCCCACCGATAGATGCCGATAGACCTCGACAGACATTTCCTATGTAGTACAACGACTTAGCTTAACTTTCCGACAGGCCTCGATAGACCCTGAAAGACGCCGAATCATTCCCACTCAATCGTGGCTGGCGGCTTACCCGAGATGTCATAGACAACCCGGTTCACACCGGCCACCTCATTGATGATCCGATTCGATACCCGGCCAAGCAGATCATGCGGCAGATGCGCCCAGTGGGCGGTCATGAAATCGACGGTCTGCACGGCCCGCAGCGCGACCACATACTCGTAGGTGCGGCCATCGCCCATGACGCCGACCGATTTCACCGGCAGAAACACCGCGAACGCCTGGGCGGTCTTGTCATACCAGCTCTGTCCGTCGGCATCGAAGCCATTGCGCAACTCCTCGATGAAGATGGCATCGGCGGCTCGCAGGGTGTCGGCGAACTCGCGGCGGACCGCGCCGAGGATTCGGACCCCGAGCCCGGGACCTGGGAAGGGATGGCGATGAACCATTTCGCCGGGCAGGCCAAGCGCGAGCCCGAGCGCGCGCACCTCGTCCTTGAAGAGCTCGCGCAGTGGCTCGAGAAGCTTAAGGTTCAATGTCTCGGGCAGGCCGCCGACATTGTGGTGGGACTTGATCGTGTGGGCTTTCTTCTTGCCGCCGGCCGACTCGATCACATCCGGGTAGATGGTTCCCTGCGCCAGCCAGCGGGCGTCCTCGATGGCTGCCGCCTCGCGCTGGAATACCTCGACGAACTCGGCCCCGATGATCTTGCGCTTGGCTTCCGGATCGGTGACGCCGTCGAGCCTGGCCATGAATTCTTCGCTGGCATCGACGTGGCGAACCCGTACACCGAGGTGATCCGCGAAGGTCTTCATGACCTGTTCCGCTTCGTTCAGCCGCAACAGCCCGTGATCGACGAACACGCAGGTGAGCTGATCGCCGATCGCGCGGTGGATCAGCGCGGCGGCCACAGAGGAATCGACCCCGCCCGAGAGCCCCAGGATCACGTGCTCGGACCCCACCTGCGTTCGGATCGCGGCCACGGCCTCATCGATGAAACCGGGCATCGTCCAGTCACCGCGTGCCTGGCAGAGCTCGCAGACGAAACGCTCGAGCATCGCCTTGCCCTGGCGCGTGTGGGTCACCTCCGGGTGCCACTGAATGCCATACAGGCCGCGCGCCTCATCGGCCATCGCGGCGATCTCGGCATTGTCGCTCGAGGCCATCAGGATGAAGCCGGGGGGCATCTCGGTGACCTTGTCACCATGGCTCATCCAGACATCGAGCAGCCCGTGCCCCTGGTCATTGCGTGCGTCCTCGATGCCGTCCAGCAATTTCGTGTGCCCGCGCGCGCGCACGCGCGCAAAACCAAACTCGCGATGGCTGCTCGCATGCACCCGGCCACCGAGTTGCGCGGCCATGGTCTGCATGCCATAGCAGATGCCCAGCACCGGTACGCCGGCATCGAACACCGCCGACGGTGCGCGCGGCGTTTCGTCGATCGTCGCCGACGCCGGCCCACCGGACAGGATGATCCCGCGCAGGCTGCCATCGCCCGACCAGGCCGCCAGCGTCGCCTCGGCATCGTCGTAGGGATGAATCTCGCAGAACACCTGCAGTTCACGCACCCGGCGGGCAATCAACTGCGTGACCTGCGACCCGAAGTCGATGATCAGAATCTTGTCGTGGTTCACGATGCATGCCACCCGTCGCCGGGCGCCAGTGTGGGTTGGCGAGGAGAACCAGCCTTGCAGACGGCTAGCTCACTTGGTAGTTCGGCGCTTCCTTGACGATCTGGACATCATGCACATGCGATTCGCGCATGCCGGCCGCGGTGATCTCGACGAAGCGAGACCGGGAACGCATGTCTTCGATCGTGCGGCAGCCGCAGTAGCCCATGCTGGCGCGCAGGCCACCGACCAGCTGATAGATGATCGCCACCACGGAGCCCTTGTAAGGGACGCGGCCCTCGATGCCTTCGGGCACGAGTTTGTCGGCGTTGACCGAGGCATCCTGGAAGTAGCGGTCGGCTGCACCGTCGGCCATGGCACCCAGCGAACCCATGCCCCGGTAGGTCTTGTAGGAGCGCCCCTGATACAGAATGACCTCGCCCGGCGCCTCTTCGGTGCCCGCGAACATCGAACCCATCATGACCGAATTGGCGCCCGCCGCGATCGCCTTGGCAACGTCGCCGGAATAGCGGATGCCGCCATCGGCAATGACCGGCACCCCCGTGCCGGCCAGGGCGTCGGCCACTGCACTGATCGCGGTGATCTGGGACGCCCCACCGGCCACCACGCGTGGTACAGATCGAGCCCGGACCGATCCCGACCTTGACACCGTCTGCACCGGCTTCCAGAAGCGCCTTGGCCGCTTCGGCCGTGGCGATATTGCCCGCCACGACGTCGATATGCGCAAACTGCCGCTTGATCTCACGAACCCGGCCGATCACGCCGGCCGTATGGCCATGGGCGGTATCCACAACGACCAGATCGACGCCTGCGGAGATCAGGGCGGACAGGCGCTCGTCACTGTCACCACCGACACCGATCGCCGCGCCCACGCGCAGCTTGCCATCACCATCCTTGCAGGCATTCGGATGCTCGGTGGATTTGACGATGTCTTTTACCGTAACCAGCCCACGAAGCCGGAACTGATCATCAACGACCAGCACGCGCTCCAGCCGGTGCTCATGCATCAGCCGCTGAGCCACCTCCGGTGCCGTGCCTTCCGGGACGGTCACCAGGCGCTCCTGCGGGGTCATGATCTCGCGCACCGGGAGGTTCAGGCGGGTCTCGAATCGCAGGTCACGGTTGGTGACGATGCCAACCACCTTCTCACCCTGCACCACCGGCAGGCCGGAGATCTTGTGCTGACGCGTGAGCGCGATCACCTCATGCACCGGCATCTCGGGCGACACCGTGATCGGGTCGAGCAGAACACCGGTTTCGTAGCGCTTGACCTTCTGAACCTCGGCCGCCTGGGCACTGGGCGAGAGGTTCTTGTGGACGATGCCGATGCCGCCTTCCTGGGCCAGGGCGATTGCCAGGCCCGCCTCGGTGACGGTATCCATGGCCGCGGAGACGAGCGGGATCCGGAGCGCGATATTGCGCGACACGGCGGTGTCGAGGTTGGTGTCTCGCGGCAGGATATCGGAGAAGCCGGGCACCAGAAGGACGTCATCGAACGTCAGCGCCTTGCCGATCAGTTGCATGCTTACCTCTAGACGCAAAGCCGCATTATACAGACGGATTCGGTCCGCCAAGACGCCTGCGGCCCTGTCGTCAGCGACGCCCGCGCCAGCGCGAATCGGCACCCTCGGCACGCTCGGCGCTCACCCTGCGCATGCGCGCCTGGCGGGGCTCGGCGCTGATCGGGCCCAGAAGTTCGATGCGATCGCCGTCGAACAGGGTCATTCCTGGGCGCATCCGCCGCCCATAGACGGCAACATGGGCCAGCCGCTGCGCGATCCGCGCCCGCGCGGCTTGCGTGAGCAGGGGCTCGAGCGCCTCTTCGATCCTGGCCGCTACCGGTAGCTGGATGCGATGCTCGAACACGATTTGCTGGGGCGCCGCCACGGCCAGCGCGGCAACACGCCGAGCACGGGCCTGCAGCGGCGCGCCGTCCGGCCAGTCGCTTTCTGCCCAGACCAGCGATACGGTGATGCCAACCGGGCCCTCAGTCATAGCGTCGTGCCGCCTCCCGGGTGAAGGCATCGACCATGCTGCCCGTGATGCTGGCGAACACCGGCTTGAGCGCGCGCCCCAGCAAGCCGCCGCGCATCGTGTAGCGCAACTCGAAATACACCTTGCAGGCGTCATCTGCCAGTGGCTCGAAACGCCAGCCGCCGGCGAGTGCGGTAAACGGCCCGTCCAGGAGCGCCATGTCGATGCGCTCGGGCGCAATATGCCGGTTGCGCGTACTGAACGAGGTGCTCAGCCCTTTGAACGCGACATGGATCGTGGCAACCACATCCGGGGCTGCGCTGCGATCGACCTCGGTCGCCGAACACCAGGGCAGGAAGCCCGGATAGCGCTCGATGGCGTCCACCAGCGCGAAGACCTGTTCGCGCGAATACGGCAGCAGGGCCGTTTGTTCGATTCGGTTCTCACTCATGGTCGTGCAGAATACCTCGCCAGACCGATCGAGATCGAGATGAGTATTCTGCAAAACAAGAAGGCGCAGCACGACTATCACATCGAAGAGCGCTTCGAGGCGGGCCTCGCCCTGGAGGGCTGGGAGGTGAAGGCGATCCGCGGCGGGCGCGCTCAGCTCAAAGAGGCCTACGTGATCATCCGCAACGGGGAGCTTTACCTGTTCGGCGCCCACATCACCCCCCTGCCGGAGGCGTCGACCCACATCACTCCGGATCCCACGCGTACGCGCAAACTCCTGATGCACGGCGGCGAGATCGACAAACTGATCGGCAAGGTCGAACGCGCCGGGTATGCGCTGGTTCCGCTCGATCTGCACTACACGCGCGGCCGGATCAAGCTCGCGATCGGGCTGGCCCGCGGCAAGCGTCAGTTCGACAAGCGCGCGACCGAGAAAGACCGCGAATGGAAGCGCGAACAGGAGCGGATGATGAAGTCCCGCCAGCGCTGATCCAAGCCGGACGCCACCTCAGCTCGTCACCGCCCCACCCGGCTCCTGGTGGCGGATCACCGACATCGCCGTGGCCACCATGGAGGCGGCATCGCCCAGGTTGGCCGGCACGATCATGGTGTTGTTCTGCCGGGCCAGCTTGCCGAAGGCGTCAACGTATTTCTCGGCCACCTGCAGATTGATCGCCTCCATCCCCCCGGGGCGCTGGATCGCACCGGAAATCCTTTCGATGGCCCGCCCGGTGGCCTCGGCAACCGCCTCGATCGCACTGGCCTCACCCATGGCGCGATTGATCTCCGCCTGACGCTCGCCCTCGGAGCGCGCGATGGAGGCCTCTCGCTCACCGGTGGCCAGGTTGATCTGCTCCTGCTTGCGCCCCTCGGATTCGGCGATTCGCGCACGCTTCTCACGTTCGGCCGTGATTTGCGACTGCATCGCGCGCAGGATCTCGGCCGGCGGGGTCAGATCCTTGATCTCGTAGCGCAGGACCTTCACCCCCCAGTTCAGCGCGGCTTCGTCCAGCGAGGCCACGATGCTGGCATTGATCAGCTCTCGCTCCTCGAATGTTTTATCCAACTCCATCCGGCCAATCACGCTGCGCAGGGTGGTCTGTGCGAGTTGCGTGATCGCCACGATGTAGTTGCTCGAGCCGTAAGAAGCGCGCATCGGGTCGGTGACCTGGAAATAGAGCACGCCGTCCACGGTGAGCTGGGTGTTATCCCGCGTGATGCAGATCTGGCTCGGGACGTCTAGCGGCACTTCCTTCAGGGAGTGCTTGTAGGCCACCCGGTCGACGAACGGAATCAGGAAATTCAGACCGGCGCCCAGCGTGCGGTTGTACTTGCCCCAGACGCTCCACGATCCATGCCTGCTGCTGCGGCACCTGCTTGACGGCCTTGAAGATGAACACCCGCCGACCAGCACGAACGCCCACGGCCCGCAATGATCAGGGCTCCTTCGATTCACCGGATGTCATGATGGGTTTTCTCTCCGGACACAGGTCGGCCGGGGCGCCGGCCTGCTGCTTGGGTTTCAGGGATTCGGCGCCGCCGGGGCGATGACCAGTCCTGGTACCGTCGACCCGCACGATTCGATAATTGCCCGTGGGCGCCGGTGTTGCGACGTCGGCGGCGAGTTCGGCCTTGCCAGGGCGCGCCACGATATCGGACAGTGGTTTCGCGCGCCGAATCCCGGCCGAGACCGCCACGGTCGCGCCTGTGTCCAACGCGCCCATCATCGGCCGCGCGCCACCGCCACGCTCACGGGCGCCCGCGAAGCAGCAACCACCCAAGCACGCTGACCGAGCCGGCGACCACGATCTGCCAGGTCGAGTGTTGCCCGAAGGCGAACCGCGAACGCGCGCGGCAGCGCCGACCGCCAGAATCAGCAGATGAAGGTGCCCAGCAGCAGTTCTGCGCCACCGAGAACCAGCGCCAAGCATCCACCAGATGTGGCGGACTCATGTTCTCTGTGCGCCTTGCGTTCAGGCCTTGACCAGCTCGTCGGCCGACCATCGTCGCCAACCGGTGCGCAGGTATCGATCCCGGTGTCCGGATTCAACCGGCCGAGATCGAGCTGATGCCCTGCTCCATCAGCCACTCCGCCCAGATCCTAGCGTGATCGGATGGGCCCTGACCCGCATATCCCCGACAGCCCTGCCGACGCACAGGCGCTGATCGCTTCCGCTCCGCGCACCTTCACTGCCGGATCGCGCTCATCGAAGAAACCTCGGCAATCAGGCCGGAATCCCGATCGAGGCCGAGCGTGATGGCTGGTGAGGATCGTTCGAACCGATCGAAACCGTCGAAGTAACTCCAGGAAGTCGTCGGCCAGCAACGCATTGGAGGTAGCTCCGCATCGATGATCAGGCGCAGGCCCCCCTCACCGTTGGCATCGGCCCCGGAGCCCGCCCGCGCCAGGCCATTGCGGGCCAGCAGTTCGGAAACACCCCGAGGCCTCGGCCAGCGTGCGCACGAACGGCACCATAGGCTCGACATTGGTCAGCCCATGGTCTCGCGTACCTTGTGCCATCGCCTCGCACTCCAGCTCGAGCACTCGCCGAAAGTTGCCCGGCCCCAGATAGCGCGCAGCCCCACAGCCAGCATCGGATTCTCTTCACTCGGGCTCGTATCGAGCCCCGCCGATCAGCTTGCGGTACTCATTGGATTTTGAAGTCGAAGGAGGCGAACGATCACGGGCCGCGGGTAGAAAGCGGCGCGATCGTGGCGACTCCCTCGGCAAAGTCGGTCGACGTAGAACGCCCGTGAGGAGGCATGCCCGCGGGCAATGCTCTCGACGGCCTTCTTGAGTTCGCCGAATCCGTTCGGATCTCGGGATCGCCAGGGGATGAATGCCGATGTGATTATTGATGATGTAGAATTCCAGGCGGGCCAGACCCACGCCGGCATTGGGCAGCTGCGCGATCGAAAGCGCCAGCTGCGGATTGCCCATTCATCGGATGATCTTGGTCGGGATCTCCGGCATCGTGCCTGTGGCCACCTCGGTGACCTCGGTCTCGAGCAGCCCGTCATAGATCAGCCGGTATCGCCCTGCGCACACGAGACCGTGACCAATGCCCCGTCGGCGAGCTGTTCGGTGGCATCGCCACTGCCGACCACGGCCGGAGATGCCCAGCTCCGCGCGCGATCGCCGCGTGACATGTGCGGCCACCCGCGATTGGTGACGATCGCGCCCCGCCCGCTCTGACCGGCTCCCAGTTCAGGTCGGTCATGTCGGTCACCAGAATGGCGCCGTTCTGAACCACCTGCATCTGGCTGGAATCTGTCACGATCCGCACCTTTCCGGCGCCGATCCGCTGACCGATCGCCCGGCCGTGTAGCACACCTCGGGCTGCCCTTGAGCGTGAAACGCTGCTTTGCACCGGGCGCCGATCCCTGCGTTTACGGTCTCGGGACGAGCCTGCCAGGATGTCACAGGCGGCCATCGCGGCCATCGCGCCCCCATTCGATGTCCATCGGTCGGCCATAGTGCTGCTCGATGATCAACGCATAGTGGGCAAGCTCCACGACTTCGTCATCGCTGAGCGAGAACCGGTTGCGCGATTCCGCCGGGGTTTCCACCGTCTTGACCGTGTTCCCCACGCTGGACTGCGCATCGCCACTGTCGCCCTCGGCAAAGGTCATCTTGATCAGCTTCGAGCCGAGTTGGCGCCGGATGATCGGGAAGCGGCCGGCCTTGAGAATCGGCTTGTGAACATACCATTCGTCAGGATTCACGGCGCCCTGCACCACGGTCTCGCCCAGGCCATAGGCGCTGGTGATGAACACCACGTCGGGAAAGCCCGATTCGGTGTCGATCGTGAACATCACGCCGGCCGAGCCCAGGTCGCTACGCACCATCCGTTGCACGCCTGCCGACAAGGCCACAGAGCCGTGATCGAAGCCCTTATGAACCCGGTAGGAGATGGCGCGATCGTTGTAGAGCGAGGCAAAGACATGCCTGACACGGGAGAGCACCTGGTCGATTCCGCTCACATTCAGGAAGGTCTCCTGCTGGCCGGCGAAGGACGCATCCGGAAGATCCTCCGCAGTCGCCGAGGAGCGTACCGCGACCGAGATCGGCTCGCCCGACTGCGCCTGCAGCGCGTCGTAGGCCTGCCGGATCCCCTGCTCGAGAGCCTCGGGCAAGGGGGCTTCCATGATCCACTGGCGGATCCTGGCTCCGGACTCGGCCAGCGCAACCACATCCTCCGTGTTCAGCTCGGCCAGTTCACCGGCGATTCGCTCGGCCAGGCCATCCTGGGCGAGGAACACCCGGTAGGCCTCGGCGGTGGTTGCGAAGCCCCCCGGCACGCGCACACCCGCGCCGGCGAGTTGGCTGATCATCTCGCCCAATGACGCGTTCTTGCCACCCACCGATTCGACATCGGTCATGCGCAGCGTCTCGAAAGGTAGGACGTAGGGTCCGAATGGTGAGGTCATGAATGGATCACTCAGCTTATTGGAATTGGTGAGCCGAAACGGTTGCACGAGCAACACATCTGTCCCAGGTGCATGAAAGCACGTCGAACAGGACGGCGATACCCTGTTATTTTACGAAATGGTATCCGCCGGGTCAGTGAAAGAAGCCTCAACGGCTCTCACCGGGCGTTCGCTGGCGCCCGCGAGACCGCGGATCGACCGTTCGTCGGGCCATCCGGACACGCGGCATGTGCTCCGGCCTGCCGGGCCGACGGCGGAGCACCGCAAAACCGGGTTCGCCGCCGCGCCGGCATTGCGCCAGCGCCGGCACGGGCTCACGAAGACAAGACAAGGCCGCGGCGGAGCCAGTTACCGCGCCGGCCCGCGCCCGGCCGACCCGGCAGGCGCGAGGCTGGCCATGCCGTTGTGTCGCCACCACCGTGAGGATTGGTCATGAACGAAGGCCCGGAGGATGAGTACAAGCGCTCGGTGTTCTATTTGAGCGACGGCACCGGGATCACGGCCGAGACCTTCGGCAGCGCCCTGCTCAGCCAGTTCGACGGGATCGCCCTGCGCCCTTTGCGCCTGCCCTTCGTCGACTCGGCCGAGAAGGCCGCGCTGGCCGTCGCACGGATCAACACCCAGGGCGAGCGCGACGGCACGCGCCCGATCGTGTTCAGCACGCTGGTCAATCTCGAGATCATCGAGATCGTCCGTCAGGCCAACTGCCGGTTCCTCGACCTGTTTCAATCCTTTCTGGCACCACTGGAAGAGGAGTTCGGTGAGAGCTCATCCCATCGGATCGGCCGCTCGCACACCGCCACGGATACCAAGCGCTATGATCGACGCATCGCCGCGATCAACTACTCGTTGGCCCATGATGATGGTCAGTCACACCGCGATCTGAGCGAGGCCGACATCATCCTGATCGGCGTCTCGCGAAGCGGCAAAACGCCCACCAGCCTCTACCTGGCCATGCAACATGGTGTGAAGGCGGCGAACTATCCGCTCATTCCCGAGGATTTCGAGCGTCGTCGGCTGCCCGAAGCCCTCTATCGGGTGCGCAACAAGCTGTTCGGGCTGTCGATCGCGCCGGAACGCTTGGCCGAGGTGCGCCATGAGCGCCGGCCCAACAGCCGTTATGCATCGCTACAGAACTGCCGCGCCGAGGTTGCGGAAGCGGAGTCGATGATGCGCCGTGAGGGGATCAGCTGGCTGTCCTCGACGAACAAATCGATCGAGGAGATTGCCGCAACGGTGCTTCAGAAGCTGGACCAGGATTCCCGATGAGCGGCTCGGCGGTATCGCTGGACACCTGGCTGCGCATCGAACTGATCCGACACCAGGTCCGACTCTCGAACGCGATCGGCCTGGGTGCCAGCGCGACACTGGTCTTCCTGATCTTCTGGGGGGTTCATCTGAACCATTGAGCGAATACATCTGCCTTCGGCCTGGCCAGCCTGGTGCGCGCATACCGGCAATCCTGCAGGCGCGCCGCTTCGAACAGGCTAGCGCCGCCGACGAGAAACTGCGCAGCGTGAGGCGCGCTTTCGCCTGCACAATGCGATCGCCGGCCTGTGCTGTGGGCCTGGGGCGCGGCCACCATGTTCGCGTTTCACGACACCCCGGAGCAAATGGATGTTCGTCGCCGTCTTCAGGCATCGGCGCGGCGGGCAACCATCGACGCAGGCCGCGATGCGGCTCGGCCTTCGCCTTCCTGGCGCCCACTGCGTTACCCTGGCCATCGGCCTGCCGCTTCAGGGCGATGCCCAGTCGCTGACCTTTGCTCGCACTGCTGCCCATCTATTCGATCGCGCTCGTGCTCCTGCACAGGGCCTTGCATGGCGAACTGGTGGACGGCCTGCTCTCGCGCCGCGCCCACGAAATCGATCAGCGCATTCTGCGCGAGCAGAGCGAGAAGCTGGCCGCGCTGCTGCGGCTCAAGGAGTTCTTCATCGCCGCCGCGTCGCATGATCTTCGCCAACCAGCGCAAGCGGTTCAGCTGCTCGCGCGTACGGTTCACGATTCCTGCACCGACGACGCGCGCCGCCACATGACCGGCTCACTGCTCGAGGCAGCCGATCAGGTCACGGATCTGATCAACCGCCTGCTCGACCTCGCCCGCCTGGACCTCAGCGGTGAACAGGCACGGCCGGCCTGGTCTAACCTGCGCGAGCTGGTGGCTAACCTGGAATCCACCCTGCTGCCGCGCGCCCAGCAGACAGGTGTCAGGCTGAGTCTGAGAGTCGCGGCGGATCTCGAGCTGATGGCCGACCCGCTCTTTTTAACCCGTATCCTGCAAAACCTGCTGGTCAATGCCATCGATCATGCGCAGGCAAGCGAAGTGGTGCTCGAGGCCGAGCTGCCGAATCGGCCCGATCAGCCGCTCGCCCTGATCGTCTCCGATAATGGCAAGGGGATTGATCTCGAAACGGCAAAACTGATCGAGCATCCCACCCAGCCATTGTCGATCGACAGCCGTGCGCCATCGGTGCGCGGCCTGGGCCTGGCGATCGCGGCAAGGCTTGCTCACCTTGGCGGGCTGTCGCTGACCGTCACCGCAATGCCGGGAAGCGGCACGCGGTTCGCGCTCAGGGTCGCGAGCTGGCGCCGACAGGCGGTGTCGGCAGCAATGCGGGCGGGTGAGAGGCGGTCCTGCCCGCAGGCCGCTCGATCGGCGCCCCCCGTGGAAGCCGGTGATGAGTCGGCCCTTCATGTGCCCGGGCGGCGGCAATCGCAGACCGTCGGCGTGCTGCTGATCGAGGACGATCCACTGGTACGCCTGGCACTACGCACGATGCTGCATGTCAATGGCATGAAAGACGTGGTGTGGCTGCCCGGGGATCCGGTCCCGGGTGAAGACGAAAATGCGCCACTGCGCCTGATCCTTGCGGACTGGCAACGTGGCGACAGCAAACCGCAATCGACGCTACCCGGGTTGCAGCAGCGATTGCCACGCCTGTTGCCGGTGATCTTTCTCAGCGGCCTGCCGGAACTTCCCTTGCCGCTGGAGCAGCTCGCCGATGCGCTCGGCTCGGTGGAGGTGCAGATGCTGCAAAAACCCGTAGACGAAGCGGTGCTGCGTCGCGCGATCGCGGCGATGCTCATGGCCTCGCACCCGGCTTCGAGCTCGATGGCCCGCTAAGCCGTGCCGACGCGACGCCGGCGCTCCCTGACCGGGCTCTGCCGCTGCCAGCGCCCGCACTCGATCCCAGGCTCACTCGCACAGCCGCTGGCGGCGTTGCTCGAACAGGCACACCGCCACGGCCGCCGCCACATTCATCGACTCCACGGCGCGCACCTGCGGAATGCTCAGGCGATGCACCGAGGCCACCAGAAGCTCCTCGCCCAGGCCCTGCCCCTCGGCGCCGAAGAGCCAGAGGCCGGCGCCTTTGAGATCGGCCTCGTAGAGAGCCCGTGACGCCTCAGCCCCCGGCGCGGTGGTCGCCCAGACCGGTTGTGCGGGATCGAGGCGCCGCCAGAGCTCATCGGCCGTCACCCCCTCGTGGATCATCAGTGCGAAGTGCGCCCCCATGCCGGCACGAAGAACCTTCGGTGACCAGCAAAAGGCCGTATCGGGCGAGGTCAGCACGGTGCCGATACCAGCCGCGGCGCAGCTGCGCAGAATCGTGCCCAGGTTGCCCGGATCCTGCAGACCATCGAGATAGACCATGTCGCCACGCAGGCGCTCGGGCAAACGTGGCACGGGCGTCTCGATCACGGCGATCGTGCCGTCCGGCGTCGCCTGCCGCGACGCGCGCTTGAGGAGACGGTCATCGAGGACCACGGGCGCAATGGCGGCACGCTGCAGCAGCAGGCGGATCGAGCCGCGGCCCAGGGCCGACTCGGAGACATATAGCTCATGGAGCGCGGCGCCATCATCATCGGCCCCGGCCCGGGAGACGAAGGACTCGATCAACTTGTGCCCTTCGAGCACGCTGCGCCCGCGTTTGCGTCGCTCATGGGCGGAATCGACCAGTGCCAGCAACGCGCGAAAGCGGGGATTGGCCTGGGACTCGATTCGTGTGAATGCGTGCGCATCCTCGGGTTCGGCGGGTCGGGTCATGCCGTCTTGCCGTGCAGCGCCTCGCGCACCGGCGCGAAGCTTCGCCGATGCTCTTCGCAGGGACCGTACTCGAGCAGGGCCTGTCGATGCTGCGCGGTCGGATAGCCCATGTGGCGATCGAAGCCATATTGGGGAAAACGTCTGTGCAGCAGCAACATCTGTTCGTCCCGGGCCGTCTTTGCCAGGATCGAGGCCGCCGAGATCGCGGCCCGGGTGGCATCTCCTCTCACGATCGCCACCGCGCGGCCTTTCAAGGCTTCCGGTATGCGGTTGCCGTCCACCTCGATCCGCGACGGCTCGACGCCCAGTGCCTGAACCGCGCGCGTCATAGCGAGCATCGTGGCCTGCAGAATATTGAGTTGATCGATCTCGAGACAGCTGCACTGCCCCACGCCCCAGGCGAGCGCACGGTGGCGGATCTGCAGCGCCAGCGCCTCGCGGCGCGCGGCCGACAGCCGTTTGGAATCGCGCAGACCATCGATCGGGCTCGCCGGATCGAGAATCACGGCGGCAGCGACGACCGCACCGGCAAGCGGGCCCCGGCCGGCCTCGTCCACGCCCGCCACCAGGCCCGTACCAGGCTGCCCGAGCATCGACGCGAGCATCGGCTGACTCATCGGGACAGCTCAGCCTGAATCGCCAGGGCCGCCCGTCTGGCGCAACCGATCGCCATCGAGTCCCGCAGGCTGGCAAGACGCGATGCGATGCGATCGCGCGTCGCCGGCTCGAGCATCCCGAGCAGCGCCTGGCCCAATGATTGCGGTGTCGCCTGCTCCTGCAACAGCTCCGGCACCACCGACTCGCCACAGAGAATGTTGGGCAGGCCGACCCAGGGTTGCAGTGCCATGCGCCGCATCAGTCGATAGCTCAGCGGAGACATCCGGTACGTGATCACCATCGGCTTGCGCAAAAGGGCCACCTCGAGGGTCGCGGTGCCACTGGCCACCAACACGGCATCGGCCGCTGCGATCGCCTCGTGCGACCGGCCCTCGAGCAGTGTCACCGGCCCTCCTGCGGGCTCGAGCAGATCACCCAGAGAGCCGCGCAACTCAACGGCGAGCGCCTGATTGGCCGCAGGCAGCACGAATCGCAGATCCGCCTTCATCTGCATGAGCCAGCGCACCGTATCGGCGAACAATGCCGCCATGTAGCGGATCTCCGAGCCACGCGAGCCAGGCATCAGGCAGATCGTGGGCGCTCCTGGATCCAGACCGAGCGCGGCCCGGGTCTGGGCACAGGGCAGGCGGTCGGGGTCGATCGCATCGGCCAGCGGGTGACCGACATAGGTGGCGGGAATCCCGGCCGCGTCATAGAGCGGCTTCTCGAACGGAAAGATCAACAGCATGTGATCCACGCTCTGACGGATCCGCTCGAGCCGCTTGGCGCGCCAGGCCCAGACCGATGGCCCGACGAAATGCATCGTACGTACACCGTCGCGGCGCAGACGCCGGGCCAGGCCGAGATTGAAATCCGGCGCATCCACGCCAATGAACAGATTCGGCTGCCAGGCGAGTATCCGCCGGCCGATGTCGCGCCGCAGTTTCAACAGTCTGGGCAGCTCACGCAGCACCTCGGCATAGCCTCGCACCGAGAGCTGATCGATGCCCACCCAGGTCTGCAGACCCGCCTTGGACATGGCCGGTCCACCGATGCCGGCTTGCTGGACCCCGAGGGGCGATCCGGCAAGATCCGCAACCACTGGGGCCGCGATCAAGTCGCCAGAGGCTTCGCCGGCCGCCCAGGCGATCCGAGGCATCAACGGACGATGCCGCGGGTGACCGATCCCAGGAAGGTCACCAGCAGCGCGCAGTCTTCGGCTCCCGGACCACCGTCGGCGACGGCCGCGGCCAGTTCCTCGCGCGCCTGATCGAGCGTCAGACCGCGTTTGTACAGCAGCTTGTAGGCACGCTTGATCGCGGCGATACGCTCGGCCCCGAAGCCGCGACGGCGCAGACCCTCGCTGTTGATACCGTGCGCCTTTGCTGCATCACCGGAGGCCATCACGAAGGGCGGGATATCCTGCAATACCACGGTGCCGACCGCGGTCATCGCATGTGCGCCGATCTTGCAGAACTGGTGCACGCCGGTATACCCGCCAAGCACCACATGATCCCCAACATGGACATGGCCGGCGAGATTGGTCGTGTTGGCCATGATCACATCATCGCCAACGACACAGTCATGGGCGACATGCACATAGGCCATGATCCAGTTGCCATCGCCGATCGTGGTTTCGCCACGATCCTGAGCGGTGCCTCGATTGAGCGTCACGCACTCACGGAACATGTTGCCCTGCCCGATCACGAGAGTGGTCGGCTCGCCGGCGTATTTCTTGTCCTGGGGCGGGCCGCCGATCCGTCCGAAGGGATGAAAGACATTGTTCGCGCCAATCGTGCTCGGCCCTTCGATCACGCAGTGCGCTCCCACCTTGCAGCCCGCTCCGAGCCGCACACCGGCACCGACGATCGCGTACGGGCCAACCTCCACGCTGGAATCGAGCTCGGCGCTGGCATCGATGATCGCGCTCGGATGTATCACAGCCATGCTCAGGCACCTTGATTGTCGATCTTGCGCAGGGTGCACATCAGGTCAGCGCTGGCCGCCACCTTGCCATCGACCAGCGCGCGCCCGCTGAACATCCAGATCGAACGGGTTTCGCGAACGAACGAGACCTCCAGACGCAGCTGGTCTCCGGGACCCACGGGTCGCTTGAAGCGGGCCTTGTCGATACCGACGAAGTAAAAAACCGAATCCGAATCCGGCTTGCTGCCCAGGGTCTGGAATGACAGGATGCCCGCTGCCTGGGCCAGTGCCTCGATCTGCAAGACACCCGGCATCACCGGCATGTGCGGAAAATGCCCGACGAAGTACGGTTCGTTGATCGAGACATTCTTGATGGCCACGATACGCTCCCCGGCAACCACCTCTTCGACACGGTCGATCAACAGAAACGGGTAGCGGTGCGGCAGGTGCTCGAGCACCTGGCGAATATCCAGTGTGGTCATGGTGAAGTCCGAGTCAGTTTTTCCAGGGCACGCAGACGCGCGCGCAAATCAGGCAGGTGGCGCAGCGTGGCCGCGGCCTTTTCCCATTGGGCGTTGTCCATCAGCGGGAAGGTTCCGGAGTAGAAACCCGCACGGCGAACGGATCGGGTCACCAGGCTCATCGGCGAGACGATCACGTCATCGGCCAATTCCAGGTGGCCGAGAATGCCCGCACCGCCACCGATCAGGCAGCGCTTACCGAGCGTGGCGCTGCCGGCGATACCAACGCAGCCCGCGATCGCCGAACCGGCTCCGATGCGCACATTGTGTGCAACCTGGATCAGGTTATCGAGGATGCAGTCGTCGCCGACGACGGTGTCCTCGAGGGCGCCGCGATCCAGCGCACAGTTGGCACCGATCTCGACACGATCGCCAATGACGACGGATCCGAGCTGCGGGATCTTGCGCCAGCCCGCCCCGTCACGCGCAAAGCCGAAACCATCCGAGCCGACCACAGTGCCCGCATGGATCAGGCAGTCGACACCGATCTGGCAATCGAAATAGACGCAGACCTGCGCCACCAGGCGGCTGCGCGCACCGATCACAACGTTGTCCCCGATCACGCAGTTCGGGCCGATCACAGCTCCCGGGCCGATCTGCGCTCTCGCGCCGAGCACCGCGTTGGCACCAATGTGCACGTCGGCCCCGATCCGCGCTGACGGTTCCACCCGGGCACTCGGATCAATACCGGCCAAAGCCGAATGCGGTCTCGACCGTGCCTGCATGAGGCCGGCCACGGTGGCAAACCCCAGATAGGGGTCTTCCAAAACCAGCGGTGCGCAGCCCGCTGGCAATCGCGACAGATGTTCGGCACGCAGCATCACGGCGGACGCCTTGGAGCGTTCGAGTGCCGGCAGGTAACGTGAATCGCTGAGGAAACTCAGGTCGCCCGGGGCCGCGGCATCGAGGGGCGCCAGGCGCAACACCCGCACATCACGCCACGCGGGCTCGACCGGAATGCCGAGAGCCGCGGCCAGCTCGTGAAGAGCGAACGGATCATCGAGGGCTCGCACGGATGCAGCGCAGCCAGTAGGTCGCCGGACCGACTCAGTTCGACAATGCCTTGATCACCTGATCGGTGATGTCGATGCGCGGGCTGGCGAAGACGGCCTCCTGAACGATCAGATCGAAACGTTCCTTGTCCGCCATCTGCCGGATCGCGCGATTCGCCCGGTCCAGAACCTGCGCCAGCTCCTCATTGCGGCGCTGATTGAGATCCTCGCGGAATTCACGCTGCTTGCGCTGGAAATCCTTCTCGAGATCCGCATACTCGCGCTGACGCCGGCGGCGCTCGGTATCGGTGAGGATCGCCGAATCACGCTCGAGGGTATCGCCCATCGACTTGAGCTGCCCGGCGATAGCCTGCAGTTCCCGATCGCGCTCGGCGAACTCTTTCTCGAGTTTGCGCTGGGCCGCCTTGGCCGGCGCCGCATCGCGCAAGATCCGCTCGGTATTGACGTAGCCGATCTTCACACCGGCTTGCGCAAGCGCGGCGGATGGAGCCGCCACGAGCATCAAGGCGACGAACAGGCATGAAAAGGGGGATTTGAACAGCATCGGGCTTCCTCCGGGTATGAGCTGCATTATGCCCTGATCCCGGCCGCCCGCCCGAAGCGCAAGGGCATGGGCCGGGAGCTGCAGGGAAGGGTCAGAATCCCGTGCCGATCTGGAATTGCACCCGCTGTTCGTCATCACCGGGCTTCTTGTTCAGCGGATACCCGAGACTGAACTTCATGGGCCCGATCGGCGACACCCATGTCAAGCCGATGCCGCCCGAATAGCGGAATTCGGTGGTGTCGATCCGCCCGGCGGGGAACACGTTCCCACCGTCGAGGAACAAGAACCAGCGGAAGGTCCGGTCATTGCCAGTGCCGGCCACGGGAAGGATGAATTGGCGCTGCCGACGATTTTTGTCTGCCCGCCCAGGGCGAGATTGTCGACGGGATCACGCCCTGGCCCGAGCGTGCTCGGCGCGTATCCGCGCACCGAGCCGATACCACCGGCGTAGAAATTCTGGAACGGCGGGAACTGCCGATCGCCCAGCGAACGGGCATAGCCAAGATCCAGATTGAAGGCGATCGTGTAGTCCTTGTTCAGCGGATAGAAGAGCTGCTGGTTGTAGGTGGCCTTGTAATAGCGGAGCTCACCATAAGGCAAGGTGAATTCCAGGGAGCCGCGTTGCAGACGCCCGCTGTTGGGCGTGAAGTAGTTGTCACGCGAATCCCGCGTCCAGCCAAGCTGCGCAAGGATGGCGGTACTACTGGATCCCACGCCGGGCTCGAGCAAGGCGCCACTGACCGGGTCGAAAACACCGGAGACGAAGTCGATGTAGCGCTGCGGTGCCCCATCGCCCAGGGACAGCAGATTGTTTTCGGCCGCCAGCCCGAAGCTCACCCGGTCGGCCTCGGTATAGGGGATCCCGAACGACAGGCTCAGGCCGTTCGAGCGCCACTGGTAGTTGCCCAGGCCCAACTCCTTGGCATCGAACACCCGCGAGTACACCTTGAAGGTACGGCTGATGCCATCGGCCGTGAAATAAGGATCCTTGTAGCTGATCGAGGCACTGCGATTGACGTTACTGGTATTGACCTCGACGTCGAGCGACTTACCCGTACCCAGGAAATTCTGCTGATTGACCGAGCCCGACAGAATCAGTGCCTCGGTGCTCGAGGTGCCCACGCCGAACAGGATGTTGCCCGAGGGGCTCTCGGTGACCTGGATCGACAGATCCACCTGATCAGGAACACCGGGGACCGGCACGGTCTCGATACGCACATCGGTGAAGAAGCCCAGTCGGTTGATCCGATCCCGCGAGACGCGGATCTTGTCGGCGTCATACCAGGCGCTTTCATACTGGCGCAACTCGCGTCGAATGACCATGTCGCGGGTCTGCGCATTCCCGCTGATGTTGATACGTCGAACATAGATGCGGCGCCCGGGATCGACCAGGATGGTCAGCGCGACCTCGCGCTTCTCGCGATCGGGAACAGACTGCACCGAGACATTGGCGAACGCATAGCCGAGTTCCCCCAGGCGATCGGTGATACGCGCCTGCGATTTGCTCAACTCAGCGCCCGAGAAACGCTGCCCCGGCGCGAGGCTCAGCAACTGACGGTACTCGTTCTCACGCCCGAGCAACTGCCCGCCGAAGTCGATCGCCGACACCTTGTAGGCTTCGCCCTCGGTCACGCCGATCGATATGTGAACGTCTTGCTTGTCGGGCGTGATCGAGACCTGGGTGGAATCGATCGAGAACTCCAGATAACCGCGGTCGAGGTAGAAGGATCGCAGGGTTTCGAGATCGCCCGCCAGCTTCTCGCGCGCATACTGGTCATTGCGCGTGTACCAGGTGAACCATGTCGGCGTGGACAGGCGGATCTGATCGAGCAACTGCGCATCCGTGAACTTGCGATTGCCGACGAACCGGATCGAGGCGATACGCGCCGTTCCGCCCTCGTCGACCTTGATGTTCAGGGCAACCCGATTGCGCTCCAGCGGTGTGATCGTGGTCTTGACCTCGACCGCATACTTCGCACGTGACAGATACTGGCGCTCCAGTGCCTGCTCGGCTCGTTCCAGCACACTGCGATCAAAGATCTGGGACTCGCGCAGGCCGATGTCACCGACCACCTGTTTGAGCACGTCGTTGGTGAACTCGCTCGCGCCCTCGATCTTGATGCTCGCGATCGCCGGCCGTTCGTTGACGAACACGATGAGGACGTCGTCGCGTACCTCCAGCCGGACGTCCTTGAAGAACCCGGTCGCGAACAGCGCGCGAACCGATTCGCTTGCGCGATCATCGGTCATGGTCTGCCCGACCCGCACCGGCAGATAGCTGAATACGGTGCCCGGATCAATGCGTTGCACACCCTCGACCCGGATGTCCTTGATGACGAAGGGATCGATCGCCCGCGCCGCAAGCGGCGCCATTGCGAGCAAGCACAACAACAGGATTCGGGTCAGGCGGGACACCGACTGCGAGAGTCCGCCTGTGTCACGGGTTCGCGTATTGATCGCAACGTGCATTGATTTCGCAGGGGATTCTGAGAGCGAGCCCAGGCTGCCCGTCCGGGTGAGTGAGCAATAAACTTCGCGGGATCAATGCACGAGCGGGCAAGCGCGACATCGGTGGGATTTGCGGGCCTGATCAGGCATGGAGACTGGACGTAGCACGCTGCTTGTTTCTACTCGGTTACAGACCGAACTGTCTGGCGATGTCATTGAACAGCGCAACCACCATCATGACCAGAATCACACCGACCCCGGCACGCTGGGTGAGATCCATCATGCGTTCGGACAACGGGCGACCCCGCACGGCTTCAAGCGCGTAATATACCAAATGGCCTCCGTCGAGCACGGGGATGGGCAGCAGGTTGAGTACCCCCAGACTGATGCTGATCAGCGCCAGGAAACTGAGGTAGGCGAACCAGCCCACCTTGGCAGTCTTGCCGGCGAGATCGGCGATGGTCACCGGCCCGCTCAGATTGCGGATCGACAGCTCGCCCGAGATCATCTTGCCGAACATGCGCAACGAAAACAGCGACATGTCCCAGGTCTGGCGCGCGCCGATCCAGAGCGCCTCCAGCGGCCCGTGCCGCACCAGGGCCATGTCGAGTTGATCGCGCAGACTGGCACCGATCCGACCGATCGTCGGTGCGCCCTCGCCGTCCTCGCGAATCGCCTCGGGGACCACCTCGACGGTCAATTCGGTGCCATCGCGCAGCAGGTCGAACTGCAACGAGCGCCCCGGGCTGGCCCGGACGATGTCGATGAGATCGCGCGCACGAATGATCGCCCCGCCTTCGATCGCAAGGACACGATCACCCGTGGCCAAGCCGGCCCGGCGCGCCGCGCCGTCATCGAGCAGATCGCCGATGATCACTTCGCCCGGCGCGACGGCCAGGCCCAGACTGCGCATGAAATCGCGTTCGGCCTCGCCTTCGGGCAGGCTGGCCGTGCTCAGCTCGAGCTCACGCTGCGCGCCGTCACGAACGACCGCCACCGGCACGGTGCGCCGCTCGATCACCGGCTCGAGCAACTTCATGCGCACATCGTGCCAGGAGCGGATGGTCGCCCCATCGATGGTCTCGATCGTGTCGCCGGCGGCGAAGCCTGCCTGGGCGGCCGGTGTGCCGCCCGCCGGAGGCGCGATGGTCGCCACCGGCTCCATCACACCGATCCAGCCGACGCAGGCATACAAAACGATGGCGAGCAGGAAGTTCGCGACCGGGCCCGCGGCGACGATGACCGAGCGCGCCCCCAGACTCTGGCGGGTGAATGCACGAGGCAGATCCGCGGCCGCGATCGGGCCCTGGGAATCGTCGCGCTCGTCGACCATGCGTACATACCCGCCCAGCGGGATCATCGCCAGCGTCCACTGGGTGCGATCGCGCCCCACCGACCAGCTCAATAGCGGCTTGCCAAAACCGATCGAGAATCGCAGTACCTTGACGTCGTAGAAGCGGGCCGCCAGGTAGTGGCCCAACTCATGGACGAAAATCAGTACCGTGAGCGCGACCAGAAATGCAATGATCGTCACCATGAAGCTACTCCGTTGAGGCGACTGCGGTCAGGGCCAGGGTTCGGGCGCGGTCATCCAGCGCCTCGACCGCCTCGAGCGATTCGCCAGCGCCTTCGTGGCCGAGCCGCTCGAGAACATGAGAATTCACATCCGCGATCTGCATGAAGCCGATCCGGCCTTGTAGAAACGCTTCTACCGCCACTTCGTTGGCCGCGTTGAGCACACAGGGAGCGGCACCACCGGCCTCCAGCGCCTGCAGAGCCAGGCCGAGGCAGGGAAAGCGCAGCAGATCAGGCGCCTCGAAGTGCAGGCGCCCGAGTTCGGGCAGGGACAATGCACGCACCCCGCTGTGCAGTCGATCGGGATAGCCCAGCGCATGGCCGATCGGGGTACGCATGTCGGGCTGACCCAGTTGCGCCAGCGTGGAGCCGTCGACATACTGGACCATCGAATGGATGATGCTCTCCGGATGCACGACCACCTCGAGCGCCGCGGCAGGCACACCGAACAGATAATGCGCCTCGATGAGCTCGAGGCCCTTGTTCATCATGCTGGCAGAATCGACCGAGATCTTTCTGCCCATCGACCAATTCGGGTGGGCGCAGGCCTGCTCGGGTGTCGCCCGCGCCATCTGCTCGCGTGACCATTGCCGGAACGGCCCACCAGAGGCCGTCAGCACAATGCGCTCGACAGCCGCCGCCTGGGAGCCGCCTGCATGCCAGAACGGTGGCAGGCATTGAAAAACCGCATTGTGCTCGCTGTCGATCGGCAGGATCGTCGCCCCACCCTCCCGACTCGCCGACAGGAACACCTCGCCAGCCATCACCAGGGCTTCCTTGTTGGCCAGCAGCACGGTCTTGCCGGCACGCGCGGCTGCCGTGGCCGAGCGCAATCCGGCAGCGCCGACGATCGCCGCCATCACGACATCCACCTCTTGTGCCGCTGCCACTTCGCAGAGCGCATTCGCGCCCTCGAGCACGGTCACCCCGGGCGCAGTGGCAGCCAGCCTTTCGCGCAAGGCAGAAGCCGCCAAGGGATCGGTGACCACCGCCCAACGCGGGCGGAACTGCTCGCACTGTTGCGCCAGGGAATCGATCCTGGAATGGGCACTGAGCGCCCTGACCGCAAATCGCTCAGGATGCCGCGACAGGACATCGAGTGTGCTCACCCCGATCGACCCCGTGGAGCCAAGCACCGCAACGCTGCGTCTGCTCATGGAGCCATCCAGATGTGAATCAATGCCAGCAGCGGAATTGTGGGCAACAGCGCGTCGATCCGGTCGAGCACGCCGCCGTGGCCGGGCAGGATCCAGCCGCTGTCTTTGACTCCAGCATGTCGTTTGATCAGAGACTCGAACAGATCGCCGACGATCGAGAACGCCACCACGAAGGCAAGAACACCGGCCGCCCCCCAGGGACCGAGGCTTGCCACCAGGCGCGCCATGACCGTGTCGGCCATGACCGGCGCCGCGGCCGCGAACAGACCCGCCACGATCACCAGCATCATGCCACCGAGTGCACCCTCGATGCTCTTTCCTGGAGATATTCTCGGGGCAAGCTTGCGCCTGCCGACAGCCTTGCCCACGAAGTAGGCACCGATGTCCGCCAGCCAGACGATGGCCATAGCAGCCAGCAGAGGCAGAACGCCTTCTTCGCGCAAACGCAGCAAGCCGATCCAGCAGGCGGCCAGAAGCAGTGGGCCAAGCAGGCTCGCCGCGCGCCCGGGCCGCACACGCGCCAGCCAGAGCGGTGCGATCAGCAACCAGAACAGGACGGCGAGAGCGAGGATCGCAACCTCGAGCCGGGCCGGCAGGACACCGCCCCAGGCCAGAAACGCGAGCCCGGGCAAGGCGAGCACGATGGCCACCGGCCACGCATGGCGAGGATGGCCGGAGATCGTCAGCCATTCGCTGACGCCGACCAGCACGAAGACGAGAGTCAGCGCGGCCCATGCCACGGGCGGCAGCAGGAACAGCGTCGGCAAAATGAGTGCCAGCAGCACCAGCGCCGTGACGACTCGCTTGGCGAGCATCAGCCGCCCGCGACCTGCGCGCCGGTCCTGCCGAAGCGGCGCTCCCGGCGCTGAAACGCGCTCACCGCCTCGGCCAGCGCCGCGGCGCCGAAGTCAGGCCAGAACAGCTCGGTGAAATAGAGCTCGGTGTAGGCCAGTTGCCAAAGCAGGAAATTGCTGATGCGTTGCTCGCCCCCCGTGCGAATGAACAGATCCGGCTCGGGGGCGTAGGCCAGTGCGAGATAGGGTGCGAGGTCGGCCTCGGAAATCTCGCCCCCGCCCTGGCAGAGCTCGGGGCGCTCCCGCATCAGGGTGGCCATCGCATTGAGAATGTCCCAGCGGCCGCCATAGTTGGCCGCCACGGTCAGCACCAACCCGGAATTCTGCGCGGTTCGTGCCTGCGCCTGCTCGATCAGGCGCTGCAGTTTCGGATCGAAGCGGGCGAGATCGCCGATCACGCGCAAACGGATATCGTTGGCCCTGAGCTGGACGATCTCCTTCTCGAGCGCCGACATGAACAGTCGCATCAGCACCGAGACCTCTTCGGCGGGGCGTCGCCAGTTCTCGGAACTGAAGGCAAACAGCGTCAGATACTCGATTCCCTGCTGGACAGCCGCTTCGACCGTACTACGAACCGCATCCACCCCTTTGGCGTGGCCAGCCACGCGCGGCAGATGCCGCCGCTGAGCCCAGCGACCGTTGCCATCCATGACGATCGCCACATGGCGCGGCACAGACGAGGGAACGGGATCGGTAGGTGAGTTCACGGCGGACATCGTGACGGACGACGACGGGCTGACGGCGGCCTCGGCGCTCAGACCGTCATGATCTCCTTCTCCTTGTCGGCCAGAATGGCGTCGATATCGGTGATGTGGCGATCGGTGAGTTTCTGGACATCGTCCTGGGCGCGACGCTCGTCATCCTCGGAGATCTCCTTGTCCTTGAGCAGGCGCTTGAACTGATCATTGGCGTCGCGGCGCAGATTGCGCACCGCCACCTTCGCGTGCTCGCCTTCACTGCGCACGACCTTGGTCAGCTCACGGCGCCGTTCTTCGGACAGCGGCGGCATCGGCACCCGGATCAACTCGCCCATGACGGCCGGATTGAGGCCGAGATCGGACTCACGGATCGCCTTGTCGACGACCGAAACCATGTTCTTTTCCCAGGGGCTGACGCCCAGCGTCCGGTTATCGATGACCGTGACATTGGCCACCTGCGAAACGGGAACGGGCTGGCCGTAGTACTCGACGCGTACATGATCGAGCAGGCCGGTGCTGGCACGCCCGGTACGGATCTTGGCCAGCGCGGTCTTGAGAGAGTCGATCGACTTCTTCATCTTGTCTTCGGTGGTCTTGCGAATTTCGGCGATCGCCATGATTCCTCCGTTACGACTTGATGGCAGGCGTTAGGTCAACGCTGCGAGAGGTCTGCACCGGATGCCGGCAGACCATGGATTGAACATTGCACTCAAACGTGCACCCGGGTCCCCTCGTCGACACCACCGACTGCGCGGGCCAGCGCACCTTCCTTCAGGATCGAGAAAACCACGATCGGCAGCCCCTGATCGCGACACAACGCAAATGCCGTGGCATCCATGACTTTCAGATTACGGGAGATCGCCTCGTCGAAGCTGATCGAGCCATAGCGCGTGGCGGCCGGATTGCGAACCGGATCGTCGGTGTAGATGCCATCGACCTTGGTGGCCTTGAGCACGACCTCGGCGCCGATTTCGGCGCCGCGCAGCGCGGCAGCGGTGTCGGTCGTGAAGAACGGATTACCGGTGCCGGCCGCGAAGATGACCACCTTGCCCTCTTCCAGATAGCGCAAGGCCTTGGGCCGGATATAGGGCTCCACCACCTGTTCGATCTTGAGGGCCGACTGAACCCGGGCAGCGACGCCGGCCTGCCGCAGCGCATCCTGCAGCGCAAGCGCATTCATGACCGTGGCCAGCATGCCCATGTAATCGGCGGTGGCCCGGTCCATCCCGGCCGAGCCCAGCGCAACACCGCGAAAGATGTTGCCGCCGCCGATCACGATCGCCAGCTCGGTTCCACCGCGCACGACGTCACCGACCTCGGACACCATCCGTTCGAGCGTTTGCTGATTGATGCCGTAGCTGTCTTCGCCCATCAGGGCCTCGCCCGACAGCTTCAACAGCACGCGCCGGTACGGCTTACCCGCGGCTGAGCCCTGATTGCTCTCGTGGTTCATGATCACTCCGGATGCTGCTCGAGCGCCGTGCGCGCCTCACGGCGCGCACAGCGTGCTCAACGACCGGCGGCAGCGGCCGTGCAGCCACTTCCGCAGCGAAGTCGGATTCTTTCTTCTCGATGCCCTCGCCCACCACGAACAACGTGAACGCGGCAACCTTGGCATTGCGCTGCTTGAGCAGCTTCTCTACCGTGGTCTTGTCGTCTTTCACGAAGGGCTGGCCCAGCAGGGTGACTTCCTTCAGATACTTCTGGACCGTGCCCTCGACCATCTTGGCGACGATGTCGGCCGGCTTGCCCGACTCGGCCGCCTTCTGTTCGGCGATCGAGCGCTCGCGCGCGACATCGGAAGCCGGAACTTCGTCGCGGTCGATTGCCTTGGGCTTGGTGGCGGCAATGTGCATGGCCAGATCGCGGCCAAGTTCGCTATCGCCGCCCACGAGATCGACCAGCACGCCGATCTTGCTGCCGCCATGGATGTACTGGGCGAGCTCACCCTGGGCGGGCATGCGAACGAAGCGCCGCAGACTCATGTTCTCGCCGATGCGCCCGACCAGTTCGGTGCGCACGGCCTCGACCGTCTGACCATCGATGCTCAAAGCCGACAAGGCCGCCACATCCGCCGGCGCCTGCTCGGCCACCAGCCGGGCGCAGGCCGCCGCGAAGGCATTGAATTCGTCGTTCTTGGCGACGAAATCGGTTTCGCAGTTGATTTCGATCATGCTGGCCAGCTTGCGATCATCGCTGATGTAGATGGCCACGATTCCCTCGGCCGCGATCCGGCTGGCCGCCTTGCTGGCTTTGTTGCCCAGCTTGACGCGCAGAATTTCCTCGGCACGATCCATGTCGCCGTCGGCCTCGGTCAGTGCTTTCTTGCACTCCATCATCGGCGCATCGGTCTTCTCACGCAGCGTCTTGACCATGGCCGCAGTGATTGCTGTCATCGTTCGGATTCCTCGATGTTGATACATGGCCGGCACCAGGGCAGCGGCAGCCGCCCCGGCGAGCCGGACTCATTCGTTGCTTTCGTCCTCGAGCTCGACGAATTCCTCGTCACCCTCGCCGGACACTTCGGCCACGACTTCCTGGAGCGAGGCAGTCTTGCCCGCCAGGATTGCATCGGCAGCCGCCTGGGCGTAGAGACGGATCGCCCGGCCCGAGTCGTCATTGCCGGGAATCACGTAGTCGATGCCGTCGGGCGAATGATTGGTGTCGACCACGGCCACCACAGGGATACCCAGCTTACGGGCCTCGGTGACAGCGATCTTGTGGAAGCCGACGTCGATCACGAAGATCGCATCGGGCAGGCCGTTCATGTCTTTGATGCCCCCCAGCGAGCGCAGCAGCTTGTCGTGCTCGCGCTGGAACAGCAGACCTTCTTTCTTGACCAGCCGCTCCAGGCCGCCCTCGGAGATCGTGGTCTCCATGTCGCGCAGGCGCTTCACGGAAGTCTTCACGGTCTTGAAGTTGGTCAACATGCCGCCGAGCCAACGCTGATCCACGTACGGCATGCCGCAACGGGCGGCCTCTTCAGCGACAATCTCGCGCGCCTGGCGCTTGGTGCCCACAAACAACACGGTGCCCCGGTTGGCTGCCAGGCGGCCCAGGTAGTTCATGGCATCCTGGAACAGACCAACGGTCTTCTCCAGGTTGATGATATGGATTCGGTTGCGGTGCCCATAGATGTAAGGTGCCATCTTGGGGTTCCAGAACCGGGTCTGGTGGCCGAAATGAACTCCGGCCTCCAACATTTGCCGCATGGATACGGTCATGGTGATGCTCCAGCATGGGTTTGGACAAACGGCCACCCTCGCCGGGGTGACTGTTGCACCCCACCCACGGAGCGATCGCCAACATGCCGCACGGAGATCGGGTCGGGTGACCCGCCAGACCGGGCAAACCTGCCCTGACCTGCTGGCCACCACGCCCGGCACCGCTCGGAACATTGCCTCACGAGCTCACGGGTCGCCGCGGAATTTCGGCAGCACACGAGTGCGCCACCGTATCTGCGAGTGCTGCGGCCTGGCCGACTCAGCGCCTCGGGCGAGAACCGCGAGACTGCAGAAGTTCGGTGGCCCGCCCGGCCCCCGGCATACTCAGGAGTTCAGCCGGTTAACCGTTGTGGCATCAAGCAGATAACCTATAATCTTAACATGGCAATTCAGATCAAGACCAGTGAAGACATCGAGGCGATGCGCCTGGCCGGACGTCTGGCGTCCGAAGTACTCGATTTCATCGCCCCCCATGTGGTTCCCGGTGTCACCACCGGTGAGCTTGACCGGCTCTGCCATGACTACATGGTGAATGTCCAGGGCACGATTCCGGCGCCGCTGAACTACGCCCCGCCTGGCTACAGCCCGTTTCCGAAGTCGATATGCACCTCGGTCAATCACCAGGTCTGCCATGGCATTCCGGGCGATAAAAAGCTCAAGTCCGGTGATATCGTCAATCTGGACATCACCGTCATCAAAGACGGCTACCACGGCGACACCAGCCGGATGTTCCAGGTGGGAAGTGTTTCCCGCGCGGCCGAACGGCTCTGCGAGGTAACCCGCGAGTGCATGTGGCTGGGCATTCAGGCCGTTCGACCGGGCGCCCGTCTGGGCGACATCGGCCATGTGATTCAGAATCATGCGGAGGCGGCCGGCTATAGCGTGGTGCGCGAATTTTGCGGCCATGGGATCGGCCGGCGTTTTCACGAAGACCCCCAGATCCTGCACTACGGCCGCCCCGGCACCGGTGTGGAGCTACAAACCGGGATGATCTTCACGATCGAGCCGATGATCAATCTCGGGCGTCGTGAGATTCGCGAACTCGGCGATGGCTGGACCATAGTTACCAAGGATCGCAGCCTGTCTGCTCAGTGGGAACACACAGTACTGGTCACCGAAACCGGTTTCGAGGTGCTGACCGTCTCTGCGCAGTGCCCGGCCCCCCCGACATTGATGCCGGCGCAGGCGTGAGCTCCGGTGGTACGAAGCCGCTGCCCGTCGGCGTCTCGGACGAACCGATCCAGACACTGGCCCGGGAACGCGCCCAGGCCATCGACGAGTTCCGGATCGACCGCAATCCGGATGCCCTGACCCGCCGACTGACCCGCGCCGCCGACCGGGCGCTGGCCGTCATCTGGAAGCGCGCCGGCATCCCGAGTGAATGGGCCTTGCTCGCGGTGGGTGGCTACGGTCGGCGCGACCTCTTTCCGTTCTCTGATGTCGATCTCCTGATTCTGGTAGACGCGCCGCCCTCGGGCGAGGCCACACGGGCGCTGGAGACCTTCATCGGTCAATGCTGGGACGCCGGCCTGGCCATCGGCCAGTCGGTACGCACCGTCCAGGAGTGTGTCGAGGAAGCCAGTCGCGACATCACGATTCAAACCGCCCTGCTCGAGCGTCGGCTGCTGTTCGGCGCCACAGGTGTGGCCAGTGCGCTCGAGAACGCGCTCAAGACCTCGATCGTGCCGACCGAGTTCATGGCCGGCAAGACCGTCGAGATGCGTCAGCGCCACGCGCGCTATCAGGACACACCGTTCAGTCTGGAGCCCAACACCAAGGAAAGTCCGGGCGGCCTGCGCGACCTGCAGCTGATCGCCTGGGTGGCGCGAGCCGGAGGCTTCGGTGAGAACTGGGCCGCGCTTGGCCGCAATGGTCTGCTGACCGCGGCCGAGTTGCAGATGATTCGCCACAACGAACGCCTGATCAGGCGCATCCGGGCGGCGCTGCACGTGGTTGCCAACCGTCACGAAGATAGGCTCGTGTTCGATATGCAGGCGCCGGTGGCCGATCTCCTCGGCTATCGCGACCGCCCGGACCGGCGGGCATCCGAGCAGCTGATGCAGCGCTACTATCGCGCCGCCAAGACCGTCACCCAGCTCACGACCATCCTGTTGCAGAACATCGATAGTCAGCTGCAGGGGGCGACGGCGCCCGCGGCCACACGGGTCGATGATGAGTTCGATGCCCGGGATGGCCTGCTCGAGGTGCGTGATCCGCAACTGTTCGAACGCGATCCGTCTGCCATCCTGCGCGCCTTCCTGGCGTTGATGACGACCGCCGACATGCGCGGCATGTCCACGCCGACGCTGCGCGCGCTCTGGAACGCGCGCACCCGTATCGACACCCGGTTCCGGCGCGAGGCCGGGAACAGGGCTCTGTTCATGCGCATCATCACGCAGCCGCGCGGTGTCACGCGCACGATGCGGCTGATGAATCAGTGGTCGATCCTGGGCCACTACCTGCCGGCGTTCCGGCGGATCGTCGGGCGTATGCAGCATGATCTGTTCCATGTCTATACGGTCGATCAGCACATCCTGATGGTGCTGCGCAACCTGCGCAGGTTCGCGATTCCCGAGCATGCGCATGAGTTTCCGTTTTGCAGCCAGCTCATGACCACGGTAGAGCGGCCCTGGCGACTGAGCCTGGCAGCGCTTTTCCACGATATCGCCAAAGGTCGCGGCGGTGACCACTCGGTTCTCGGCGCACAAGACGCGCGCCGTTTCTGCCGCCAGCACGCGATCGAAGCAGCCGACGCCGATCTGATCTGCTTTCTCGTGGAACACCATCTGACGATGTCCAGCGTGGCGCAGAAGCAGGATCTCACCGACACCGAGGTCATCGAACGCTTCGCGTCGATCGTCGGCACACCAGAGCGCCTAACGGCCCTCTATCTGCTGACGGTGGCCGACATCCGCGGAACCAGCCCGAAGGTCTGGAACGGCTGGAAGGCGAAACTCCTCGAGGACCTCTATCGTGCCGCGCGGCGTGCACTGGCCGGGGAGCAGCAACAGGGATCGGCGCTGGTCGATGCCCGCCAACAAGAGGCTATCCGTCTGCTGGCGCTGCGGGCGGTCGATCCGCGACGCTACCAGGCATTCTGGAAGTCTTTGGGCGCCCCCTACTTCCTGCGCACCGATTCCGAGGACATTGCCTGGCATACGCGGGTGTTCGCGCGCGGCTACAAGCGTGAGACCGTGCAGGTCAAGGCGCGCATTCCGCAATACATGCAAGGCTTTCAGGTGGCTGTCTATCTTCCTGATCAGCAGGACCTGTTCGCCCGCTTATGCGGGTACTTCGATTCGGCCGGCCTGTCCGTGCTCGATGCACGTGTCTACACAACCTCGGCAGGCTACGCGCTTGACAGCTTCCTGGTGGTCGATCCGTACGAGGCGGGCAGTTATCGCTCCCGTCTGTCACTGGTCGAGGACGAGCTCACCCAGAGACTGGCCCAGCGCGCGCTATTGGCCGAACCCTCGCAAGGCCGACCATCGCGGCGCTCACGCTCGTTCCCGATCAAACCGCAGGTGGAGTTTCGGCCGTATGAATCCGGCGAGCACTATCTGCTGTCGATCGTCGCCAACGACCGACCCGGACTCCTTTACCGGATCGCCCTGGTGTTGGCCCACCACGAGATCATCGTCTACAGCGCACGCGTGGCCACCCTCGGTGAGCGTGCCGAGGACACCTTCATTGTCGATGGCCCGGCCCTGGGCAATCCGATCCAGCAACTGAAGATCGAGAGCGATCTGCGCGAGGCGCTCGCGCTCCCGGCCCGCCACTGAGCAGGCGCCTGCCGGATCAAAGATGTGCGAGTACCTGCCGCGCATCGGCCATCGCGCTGCCCAGAACTTCTCCGATCGCCTCGACGTCGATGCCTTGCCGGCTGTCGCCCAGGCCCGCTGCGAAATTGGCCACCACCGCAAGCGCCGCATAGCCAAGCCCGAGTTCGCGCGCAAGTGAGGCCTCCGGCATGCCTGTCATGCCGACCAGATCACAACCGTCTCGCTCAAGCCGGCGGATCTCGGCGGCGGTCTCGAGACGCGGGCCCTGCGTGCAGCCGTATGTGCCACCATCTCGAAGCGACTGGCCTGCCTGTTGCCCGGCCTTTAGCAGTCGCGCACGCATTTTCGCGTCATAGGGCCAGGTGAAGTCGATATGCGTCACCGGCTCGTCGGCGGAGTCGAAGAAGGTGTTCACCCGCCCGCTGGTGTAGTCAATGATTTGATCGGGGACCACCAACCGGCCAGGCCCGCACTCGGCATGAATGCCGCCAACGGTCGCGACGGCCACGATCTCACTCACCCCCAGATGACCCAGCGCCCAGATGTTGGCACGATAGTTGATCCGGTGCGGCGGAATCGTGTGGCCATAACCATGACGCGCCAGGAACACGACCTCCTGTTCGCCGAGCCTACCGATGGTGAGTGCGCAAGACGGCTCGCCATACGGTGTGCGCACCACCTGTCGCCGGACATCGGTCAATTCGGCCAGTTTGGCCAATCCACTCCCACCTATCACGCCGAGGGTCATTGACGACAGACTCCTATTGTTCTGTTGGATGCATGGATTGCGCAGAATCCGGATTCTGCGCAAGCATGGCACGCAGGCCGTCGGCATCGAGAATCGTGATGCCCAACTGCTGCGCCTTTGTCAGTTTGCTGCCTGCCGACTCGCCAGCGACCACATAGTCGGTGCGTCGCGACACACTCGAGCTCACCTGACCGCCCGCGGCACGAATCATTTCTGCAGCCTGCTCGCGGGTGAGATCGGGCAAGGATCCGGTCAAGACGAACGTGCGCCCGGCGAGTGCTCCGGCAGCGGCTGGTTCCGGTGCCGGCGCCGACGCCGGCGCGTCGGCGAGTACGCCCTGCCGCTCGAGCGCCGCAATGATCCCGCGGTTACGGGGCTCGGCGAAGAAATGGGCCACAGATGCGGCAATTTCGGGCCCGATCCCCTCGAGCGGAACGACAAGCATGGGCTCGCCCGCCTGTCGCCGCCTGGCATTTTCCTTCTGGCGTTCACTCTTCTCGGCCATCAGGGCGTCCCAGTCGGCCTCCATCAAGGTCGCGAGCGAGCCGAAATGCGCGGCCAGAATGCGCGCGACCTCTTCGCCCACATGGGCGATCCCGAGGCCGAACAGGAAGCGCGACAGCGGCTTGCCGCGGGCCGCCTCGATCGCGGCCAGCACATTGCCAGCCGACTTCTCGGCCATGCGCGGCAGCGACACCAGGGTCGCGAGGTCGAGCGAATAGAGATCGGCTGGCGATGACACCAGATCACGATCCACCAACTGATCCACCAGCTTCTCACCCAGGCCTTCGATGTCCAGTGCCCGGCGCTGTACGAAATGCAGAATCGCGCGCTTGCGCTGCGCGGGACAGGACAAGCCGCCGACGCAGCGCCAGACGGCTTCGGTCTCGTCGCGCTCGGTCGCCGCCCCGCAGACCGGGCAGTGATCCGGCATCATGAACACAGGCAGCGGCGAGTCGGCCGGCCGTCGGTCCGTGAGCACCCGCAAGACCTGCGGAATGACGTCGCCCGCGCGTCGCACCACCACCTGGTCGCCGACCCGGATGTCCTTGCGGCGGATTTCGTCTTCATTGTGCAAGGTGGCATTGCTGACCGTGGTGCCGCCGACGAAGACCGGCTCCAGTCTGGCCACCGGGGTCAGCGCACCGGTTCGACCCACCTGGATCTCGATGTCGAGCAGGCGGGTGATCGCCTCCTCTGCAGGGAACTTGTGCGCCAGGGCGAAGCGCGGCGCCCTGGCGACATGACCGAGCCGGGCCTGGGCGCTGCGGTCATCCACCTTGTACACCACGCCGTCGATATCGAATGGCAGCGAAGCGCGGCAGGCCTGAATCTCGGCGTAGAACGCAAACAGTCCCTGCGGACCGGCGACGACACGACGCGGGCTACCCACAGGGAAACCGAACGCGCGCAGCCGATCGAGCAATGCCGACTGACGGGTCGGATGCCAGTCGCCGTCATCGCCGACACCATAGGCGAGAAACCGAAGCCGTCGCGCCGCCGTGATCGCCGGATCGAGTTGACGCAGACTGCCCGCCGCTGCGTTGCGCGGATTCACGAAGATCTTCTCGCCCGCCTCCTGCTGGCGTCGATTCAGATCTTCGAAATCGGCACGGTACATCAACACCTCGCCACGCACATCGACACTCGACGGGGGCTCGCCGAGCAGGCGCATGGGAATCGCCTTGATGGTCCGCAGATTGGCCGTGATGTCTTCGCCAACCTCACCATCGCCACGGGTCGCTCCGCGCACGAAGCGACCGTTCTCGTAGCTGAGCGTAACCGCCAGACCATCGTACTTGAGCTCGGCGTTGTATTGGACCGGCGCATCGTCCTCGCCCAGGCCAAGACCCTCGCGCACCCGTCGATCGAACGCACGCACCTCGTCTTCATCGAAAGCATTTGCCAGTGACAACATCGGCATACGATGGCGGATCTCGGCGAAACCCTGGGCCGCCCTGGCGCCGACCCGCTGCGTGGGAGAATCGGTGTTGATCAGATCCGGATACTTCGCCTCGATCGCCTGCAGCTCGGCGAACAGGCGGTCATAGGCGGCATCGTCGATCTCGGGAGCATCGAGCACGTAATAAAGCAAGTTGTGCCGATCGATCTGTTCGCGCAATTCGCGCGCGCGCGCGTCGGCACGCCCGGGCTCATCGAGTACCCCCGGAAGCGGACCGCTCATCGTTTCAGGCTCCGTTCAATCACCGATCTACAGATTGAAGACCCGTCGCGCCAGGGGTGAGCCGGCATGCAGGCCCTGAGCATCCAGCGAATGGTAGAGCGTGTCGAGCTGATGCTCGATGCGATCGAACAAGGCGTTGTCGATCGGCTGACCGGCATCATCGACCATCCGCCCCTCGAAGGCCTGCGCATACTTCCATGCGGTCTCGACGACCTCGCGCAGCGGTTGACCGTCGCCATTGGCGCGCGGCACATCCAGCAGCAGGAGAATCCGCCCTGCGGCTTCGGTCAACGCGGCCGAAAACAAGGGTTCGTCGTGCTGATCCAGCCGCACATATCGCTGGCTGGTCTGCTGATGCAGCCCAAGGCGCTCCGAGATTCGCGAGAACTCATCGGGAGAAAGTGCGCTCGGCACCTCCACATTGACCGCAATCTGTGCATCCAAAGGGCCGATCTGATCATCGAGCGCGCGCGCCCGGCCGAGCACCTGATTCATGTCCGGCGCATCGATCAGCACTTCGAACTCTTCGCCAAGGCGTTGTACGTGTGACGCGAATTCCGAGAACTCCATCGCATTGAGCGGGCCTTGACGATTGACGAGCAGCAATCGCAAGAGCAAGGCGTCATAGGGCATGGACTCACGAATCGTGTCGTATGAGCGCGTACCGTCGCTGAACACGTGCCGGGCAAGCACATCCACCGGCTTGGAGCCCACCCGGTGCAGGTCGCGCGTCCAACGGCTGAGCCTGGCCCCGGGCACCGGTTTGTCGAACTCCACCAGCAAGTTCAAATGAAACGCATCTTCGGGCGCCGGCTCATCCCGGGGCGGGCTCTGCGCGGGCCCGTGCTCCGCGTACGCCTCATCGCGGATCGCCGCTCGCGGGAGAGACGCTGACTCACCAACCGGCTCCCGGGCCTCGGGAGCTGTCATCTCGGCCGCTGGCGTCGTGTCGAAGCTGTCGGGCACAGCCGATGGAACAGGCTCGTCCGCGCGCGAAGGGCCGTGCATATCAGCGTGATCATTGTCACCGACATCCGTGTCAGGCTCCCGCCACGGCGCCGGCTCATCCACCGCGGCATGGACCGGTGAAGCCATACCCGCTGGTATGTGCGCCGCCAGGTCTTCTTCGGCGTCGGTGGCGGCAAGGGCCGCGCCTGCCGTGGCCTGTGCCTCCGACAATCCCGGCGGTAGCGAATCCGGGCCGATCCCGGGCTCCTCATGGGATCGGGTGTCGCTGCCATTCAAGGCACGATCCGTCCATTGGGCTGGCGCGGGCGCGTCGATCATGCTCGGCTCATTGCGGCCGTCCCCGACACTGCTGTCGAACCATCGCCTGGGTTCGCGCTGTACCGTGAGTGCCTCGCGGTGATCGTCATCGCCCGTCAAAGACGGTTCCGCCCGCCGCCCCCTGGCATCGGGCGCATCGAGTTCATCGATCAGCAGATTGGTCAGCGAACGCGAGTGTCCGCGCATCAGCCAGAGATTGTAGAAAGCGACGCCGCCGACTCCGACGATCACGAGGATCAGCAGGCTGATGCCCAGGCTACTCATGCGGCTTGCGCCATCTCCGCCGCACTGTCGAGATCAACCGCGACGATGCGTGACACCCCGCGCTCCTGCATCGTGACGCCGATCAGCAGCTGGGCCATCTCCATGGCGATCTTGTTGTGGGTGATGAACAGGAACTGGGTCTGATCGGACATCCGCTGAACCATCGACCGATAGCGCTCGGTGTTTGCATCATCGAGCGGCGCGTCGACCTCGTCGAGCAGACAGAACGGCGCCGGATTGAGCTGGAACAGCGCGAACACCAGCGCGATGGCGGTCAGTGCCTTCTCCCCGCCCGATAGCAGGTGGATCGAGGCATTGCGCTTGCCTGGCGGATGCGCCATCACCTGAACGCCGGCGTCGAGGATCTCCTCGCCGGTCAATACCAGCTTGGCGTCGCCACCGCCGAACACCTCGGGGAACAACTCGCCAAAGTGCGTGTTGACCGTATCGAAGGTCTCCTGCAGCAGCCCGCGCGTCTCGCGATCGATATGGGCGATGGCATCCTCGAGCGTGGTGATCGCTTCGTTCAGATCGTTCTGCTGAGCCTGCAGGAAGGCACGCCGCTCGGTGGCCTGTTCGAGTTCTTCAAGGGCCGCCAGATTCACCGGGCCAAGGGCATCGATCGCCTTACCCAGGCGGGCGATTTCGGACTGCAGCCAGGATAGCGCCGGCTGCGCCTCGAAGGAGCCGCGCACCGACTGCTCGGCGGCGTCATCGACACCGGCAGCGATCAGTTGCTCTTGATATTGCTCGATGCTCAGGCGCGCCGATTGCGCCTTGATCTGCATTTCCGTGCAACGCTGCATCAGCGGCTCACGCTCGGATTCGATCTGAGCGCGCTGGCCGTCGGCCTCGCGCAGGGTATTGAGGAGATCCGACTGACGCTGACGTGCCTGGGCGAGGTCGAGCTCGGTCTGATGACGCGCCTCGAGCCCGCCCTGCAACAACTGTTGCAGAGGTGCCAGATCCAGCGCCCCCAGGCGCTGGGCCAGCTCGGCGTGTTCTGTCAGCGCCTCGTCGCGACGCGCCACGATCTGCGCGACTTCGCGCTCCTGTTGCTGGATTCTGGCCGCGACCGACTCCGATTGATAGCGCGCCGCCTGCAGACCGTGTTCCGCCTCGCGCAATGCCTCGCGCGTGCGTCCGACCTCGGCCTCGGAGCGCTCACGATCGCCACGCGCCGACTCGAGCGCGGCAGCCAACGGCGCCGCCGCGGCCTCGTTGGCCTGTTGTTGTGCGAGCAAGGCCTGCTCCCGCTCGCGCAGGCGTGTGCACTCCTGCTCGAGCTCGGCCACGGTCTGCTCGAGACGCTGCCGCTCGGCCTGCACTCGCTCGCTGCGCTGCCCCAGCGCCTGGGCCTGCATGCGTGCCTCGGCCAGGCTGCGACCAAGTTGTGCATGCTCCCGGCGGCGCGCCTCGAGCACCGTGGCCAGCTGAGCCGCCGCCGCTTCCGTGCGCTCTGCATGACCTCGGGCTTCATCGAGCAGCAATCGACGTGCGCGTACATCGCGTTGCAGATTCTCCAATTCGTGCTGGCGTTGCAACACGCCCTCGCGCTCGCTATCGGCCGCGTACAGCGTCAGATCGTGGCGCCCGATGCGGTGGCCATCGGGAACCACAAACACGGCACCGGCCGGCAATTGATCGCGCCTTGCAAGCGCCTGCTCGAGTGATTCAGCCGCATAGCAGCCAACGAGCCAGTCGGTAAGCGCCTGCATCACAGCCGCCTCGCCGCTGCGCACCCGCGATATCAGTGGACGCAGCCCGTCGGCCATGACCGCCTTGGGCAGCTCGCTGCGAGCCTGCGAGAACAGCGCCACCTTGCCAGGCGGCACAGTCGCGGCCAGTTCAGCGGCCGTTTCGATCGTGTCGGTCTGCCGTGCAGCCACGCGTTCACGCAGCACGTTTTCGATCGCCTGCTCCCAGCCCTCATCGACTCGCAGCCGCTCCCAGAGCGGCGCTGCCGTATCGAGGCCATGGGCCTTCAACCAGGGTTGCAGCGCATTCTGCCGGTCGAGCCGGTCCTGCAGCTCACGCAATGCATGCTCACGCGCCTCGACCTGCGAGGCTGCTGCCTGAGCCTCACGCAGCGCGGCCTGCGCCGGCGCCCGCTGCGTATCCGTGGCGCGCCAGGCCTGGTCCGCCTGACTCAGTGCCTGCTGGGCCTCGGTCTCGCGTCGGGTCAGTTGATCGACCCGGTCACGCGAATCCGCCAATGCATCCGGATCGACCACCTCCAGGCCTCGCAGGGCCGAGGCATCACGCTGCAAGCGTTCGTCCGCCTGACGACGGGCCGCGCTTACGGTCTTGATCTCGATGGCGATCCGTTCGCCCGCATGCCGATGCTCGGCGTTCTGAACCCGCGCCTGTTCGAGCGCCTCACCACTGGCGCGCCAGCTTCGCTGCGTGTCTTCCAGACGTGCCTGCGCCCCGGCGACCTGTTCAGCGCCTTCAGCAATCGCACGCACATGCTGCTCGGCCGCCTGACGATCCGCAACCAGACGTTCATCGATCGTGGTCTGGCGCTCGTTCAGGGATGCGAGTTCGGCGTCCAGCCTCTGCGAGCGACTCGTGGCCGCGTCTCGCGCCTCGGTCACGCGGCGAATTTCGCTCTCGACACGCGCCACCTCGGCATTGGCCTCGTAATATCCTGCCTGGGCCTTGTGCACCTCGTCGCCGGCCGCCTCGACCTGCTGGCGCAGCGACTCGATCTCGCGCTCGGTGCGTCGCAGGTCCGCGGTCTTGCCCTCCAGCGCGGTGGCCGCTTCGGCGGCCGCGCGCTCGGCGCGCTCGAGCCCGCCTCGGGCATCGTCACGGCGCAGGATCCACTGCATCTGCTGCACACGGGTACGCTCGCCATCCCAACGTCGGAACTTGCCGGCCACCTCGGCCTGCCGGGTCAGGCGGGTGATCTGGCTGTCGAGCTCCAGGGCGATGTCTTCCACCCGGGAGAGGTTGTCACGGGTGGCTGCCAACCGGGTCTCGGTCTCGCGCCGTCGCTCCTTGTACTTGGAAACACCGGCCGCTTCCTCGAGGTAAATCCGCAATTCGTCGGGCTTGGCCTCGATCAGGCGCGAGATGGTGCCCTGACCGATGATCGCGTACGCGCGCGGCCCGAGACCCGTGCCGAGAAACATGTCGTAGACATCACGCCGGCGGACGGTCTGATTATTGATCTGGTAAACAGACTGATTGTCCCGTGACAGCGTGCGCCGAACCGAGATCTCGGCATATTGGGCCCAATGCCCGCCGATACGTCCGAGGGAATTGTCGAAGACCAGTTCCACCGACGCCCGCGCCGACGGCTTGCGCTCTGCCGAGCCGTTGAATATGACATCCTGCATCGACTCGCCGCGCAACTCGGAGGCCTTGCTCTCGCCAAGCACCCAGCGCACTGCATCGATCACATTCGACTTGCCACACCCATTCGGCCCGACCACACCGACCAGCTGATTGGGCACCTGAAAGGTGGTCGGATCGACGAACGACTTGAATCCGGAGAGCTTGATCTGCTTGAGACGCACCTGATTATCCGATGGATGCTGTTGGCGATCACACGGCGCCCCGGCATGTGTGCCAGGGAGACGCTCTTTCGTTCGCGCGGTCTGGCGCGCCCTGATCCCGGGTGCCGCGCAGAGCCGTGACTCGCAACGAGCCACACGCCTGTTGCGACCGGCCATGCAGCCGCGCGCGGCCCGAATCCAGGGAAGGCGCACGCGGCGAATCGAGCAGCGTCTCCCCAGCCCCGCGCACCGTATTCGTATAATACCATCCGCGAATCGCCCGCCGCGTTCCCAGAGTCCTGAAATTCCTTTATTTCATGCCTACTTACGTGGCAGATTTAAGGTCGATTCTTGCCATTTTCGCGCCCGCCGCGTCGAGATTACCACCACCGACACAACTCATGCCAAGCCGCCCGAGCCGCGAGCTCGCCACGTTCGCCAACCCGGAACCCAAGCGCGATTACCACGTGCATATCGAGGTGCCGGAGTTCACCTGCCTGTGCCCGCTGACCGGCCAGCCGGATTTCGCCACGCTCGAGATCGACTACATCCCGGACAAACTGAACCTCGAACTGAAGGCGCTCAAGCTCTATATGTGGTCATTCCGGGATGAAGGCGTATTTCACGAGGCGGTCACGAACCGGATCCTTGACGATCTCGTGGCCAAGATCCGGCCACGCTTCATGCGCCTGACGGCCCGTTGGTACGTGCGCGGCGGCATTTTCACCACAGTACGCGCCGAGCATCGCAAACGGGGCTGGAAGCAGGCGCCTGTGGTCGAACTCGATCCCGTACCCTCTGGGCGCAGCGTGCGCTGATCAACCCGAACGCCTACCGCCCATGAACCCGAAACTCGCCCTGCTGCACCCGTACCCGTTCGAGCGGTATCGGGAGCTGCTCGAACATGTGCAAGCCTCCAGCCATTTTTCACCGCTGGATCTCTCGATCGGCGAGCCCAAGCATCCCGCGCCCGATTGCGTCCGAGACGCGATCACGGCGGCGATGGACAGCCTCTCCGTGTACCCGGCGACCGCCGGAACTGCCGCGCTGCGCGAGGCGATCGGCCAGTGGCTGGAACGGCGATTCGGGCCGCTCGAACTCGATCCGATGCGCGACCTGCTGCCAGTGCTCGGATCGCGTGAAGCCTTGTTTGCCGCCACCCAGGTGCTGATCGACCCGACCCGGGCAGCCACGGTGGTGTGCCCCAATCCGTTCTATCAAATCTACGAAGGCGCAGCCTTGCTGGCCGGCGCCCGGCCGCACTATGTCCGGCTGACCCCGGGCGCCGCAATGACCGCAGACTGGGGGTCGGTGCCCGATGCGGTCTGGGCCGACACCCAGCTGCTGTTCGTATGCTCCCCGGGAAATCCCACCGGAGAAATATGCAGCATCGATGAATGGCAGTTTTTATTCGAAAAATCGAATAAGTTTGGATTCACGATCTTCTCAGACGAGTGCTACAGCGAAATCTACCGCTGCAAGCTCCCCGAGCCACCGCTTGGCGCGCTGCAGGCCGCACAACGACTGGGCCACGGCCGCGAACGGCTGCTCGTGTTCGGCAGTCTCTCGAAACGCTCCAATGTGCCCGGGATGCGCTCGGGCTATGTGGCCGGCGATCGGGCACTGATCGAGCGCTTTCTGAAGTACCGCACCTATCACGGCAGCGCGATGAGCCCCCCATTCCAGGCGGCATCATGCGCGGCCTGGCAGGATGAGCGCCATGTCGCGGACAATCGCGCGCTCTATGACGCCAAGTACACAGCCGTGAGCGCCCGGCTCAGCGAACGATTCAGCTTCGACCTGCCGCCGGCCGGTTTCTATCTGTGGGCGCAGGTGCCGGGTGGCGACGACACCGCCTTCGCTCGCGAATTGATGCGCCAATATAATGTCCGGGTATTGCCTGGGACCTATCTCGGCCGGGAAGTAGACGGCATCAACCCAGGCGCGGGCCATATCCGGATCGCGCTCGTCGATACGCTCGAGCGCTGCGTCGAAGCCACCGAGCGGATCACACGACTGAGCGAAGTCCTTCACCGACTCTGACCAGGCAGGATGCCGCCTGGCCGCATTTTTCAGGAACCTCATGAGCACTATCGCTTCGATCATCGAGAACGGTTGGGATCAGCGTGCCGAGATCAGCGCGCAGAACGCCCCCGCAGAGCTGCGCGATGCGGTCGAGCAGGCACTCGCCGACCTCGATGCCGGCAAGGCCCGCGTTGCAGAGAAAGTCGATGGCAAGTGGGTCGTGCATCAGTGGCTGAAGAAGGCTGTGCTGCTCTCGTTCAGGCTGGCTGACAACGTCCCGATGGGCGAAGCGCCGCTGCAGTTCTTTGACAAGGTGCCGTGCAAATTCGATGGCTTCAACGCGGCCCAGTTCGCTGCCGGCGGTTATCGGGTGGTTCCGCCCGCGGTGGCACGGCGCGGTTCGTTTATCGCGCGCAATGTCGTGCTGATGCCTTCTTATGTGAATATCGGCGCCTATGTCGATGAAGGCACGATGGTCGACACCTGGGCCACAGTCGGCTCGTGCGCTCAGATCGGTCGCAATGTGCACCTTTCTGGCGGCGTCGGCATCGGCGGCGTACTCGAGCCTCTCCAGGCCAACCCGACCATCATCGAGGACAATTGCTTCATCGGCGCCCGCTCCGAGGTGGTCGAGGGAGTGATCGTCGAGGAGAACTCGGTTCTCTCGATGGGCGTGTTCATCAGTCAGAGCACGAAGATCTACGACCGAACAACTGGCGAGATCACCTATGGGCGCGTGCCGGCAGGCTCCGTGGTCGTTCCAGGCAGTCTGCCCTCCGGTGACGGCAAGGTCAGCCTCTATTGCGCTGTGATCGTCAAGCGGGTCGATGCGCAGACGCGCTCGAAGACATCGATCAACGAACTTTTGCGAGGGGATTGAGGCATGTCTTCCGGCATGATGGAGAAGCTGCTCCGGTTCATGGCCGAGCACAAGGCGTCAGATCTGTTTCTCTCGGCCGGGTCCCCGGTTCAGGTCAAGCTCGACGGTGTGGCTCGGCCGGTTTCCGACCAGCCGCTGAATCCGGCCAAGGTGGAATCGCTGATTCGTGAGGTGGTTACCGATCGCCAGTGGCAGACCTTCGATCTCGACCACGAACTGAACGTAGGCTACGGGCTGCGCGATGTCGGCAGCTTCCGGATCAACGTGTTCCGACAACGGGGAACGCCCGCAGCGGTCGTTCGCTATATCCCGGGCACCATCCCGTCGCTCGCATCGCTGCAGTTGCCCTCCTCGCTGGCCGAACTCGTGCTCGAGAAGCGCGGCCTGCTCCTGATGGTGGGAGCAACCGGCTCCGGCAAATCCACCTCACTGGCGGCGATGATCGATCATCGCAATGAGAACCGACCCGGGCATATTCTCACGCTCGAGGATCCGATCGAGTTCACATTCAAGAACAAGCGATCGATCGTCAACCAGCGGCAGATCGGCACCGATACGGCCAACCTCGAAACCGCGCTCAAGAACGCGATGCGCCAGGCCCCGGATTGCATCCTGATCGGCGAAATCCGCGACATCACCGCGATGTCCAGCGCGCTTGCCTATGCGCAATCCGGCCACCTGGTGCTCGCGACGCTGCATGCGAACAATTCCAATCATGCGTTGAACCGGATCATCAGCTTCTACGCGCCCGAGAATCGCCGCACCCTGCTCTCGGATCTCGCGGCGACGCTCAAGGCCGTGGTCTCGCAGCGATTGATTCGATCCCGCGACGGTGGCCGGCTGCCGGCGGTCGAGATCCTCCACAACACCCGGCTGGTGTCGGAGCTGATCGAGCAGGCGCGCCTGAACGAGATCAAAGAGGCCATGGAGAAGAGCCTGGCGCCCGGTTCGGTCACCTTCGATCAATCTCTCGCCCGGCTCGTGCGCGAAGAACGGATCAGCCGCGAAGACGCGCTGGCCAATGCGGATTCACCGACCAATCTGCTCTGGACGCTGGAGAACTCCAATGGCGAACTCGACGAGCATGATCCCGTCGCGGCCGCGCCGCGGCAGATACCCCTGACCGGAGCGCGCGCCGCGATCGCGGGGGTGGGAGGCGGCGCCCTGAGCGGCGAGCCCAATCCCGGCTCCGGCGGCGGAAAGCCCGGCGATCGGGACTCCGCTTCGTTTACCGACTTCCTGCTCAATGTCTGATCGATGAGCGAGGTCACGCTGTTCGGAATCGCCAACTGCGATCAGGTGCGCAAAGCCAGACGGCTGCTCGAGGCCCGGGGCGTCGACTACCGGTTCCATGACTTCCGCCGTGACGGTCTGAGCGAGCAGACGCTGTATGCCTGGATGCGGCACCTGCCCTGGGATGCCCTGCTCAACCGCCGCGGACGTACCTGGCGCGAGCTCGACGAAGGCGCGCGCAAGGCGGTCGTCGACGAGCGCTCGGCGCGCGACGCCATGATGGCCGAACCGACCTTGGTCAAGCGCCCGGTACTGGTCCAGGGAGATCATGTTCTGGTCGGGTTCTCCATGGAGACCTACGAGCGATGGCTGGACTCCCTTGACGCGGATGGCCCGGATCATGAATGAGCATCCGACGCTCGCGCTCTGCACCGCTTTGATTCGAAAGCGATCGGTAACGCCCGAGGATGACGGCTGCCTGGCCTTGCTCACCGAGCGGCTGTCGGCGCTCGGTGCCACGTGCGAGGCCATGCCCTTTGGCGAGGTCAGCAATCTGTGGGCTGTGACGCCTGGTGAGACCGGTCCGCTGCTGATCTTCGCCGGTCACACGGACGTGGTGCCGCCGGGCCCGATCGAGCGTTGGCAGAGCGACCCCTTCGTCCCGTCCCTGCGCGACGGCCGCCTGTACGGCCGCGGCGCGGCCGATATGAAATCCTCGATCGCCGCCTTCGTCGTCGCGCTCGAGCAGGCGCTCGCCCTGGGCCCGTTGCGCGGCCGGGTGGCCTTGTTGCTCACCTCGGACGAGGAAGGACCATCGGTGAACGGAACGGTCAAGGTGGTGCAGACTCTGCGTGACCGAGGGTTCACGCCGATTACTGCATCGTCGGCGAACCGACCTCGGTAGACCGGCTCGGCGACACGATCAAGAACGGTCGGCGCGGCTCGCTGTCTGGCCGGCTCGTGGTGCACGGCCAGCAGGGCCACATCGCCTATCCGCACCTGGCCGACAATCCCGTGCACCGCCTGGCCCCGGCGTTGGCCGAGCTCGTCGCCATGCACTGGGATGACGGCAACGCGTTTTTCCGCCCACGACCTGGCAGGTGTCGAACATCCATGCAGGCACCGGCGCGAACAATGTGATCCCCGGCGACGTGACCGTGGAATTCAACTTCCGCTACTCCAGCGAGTGCACGGAGCGTGATCTGCGCGACCGTCTCGAAGCGGTTCTCGTTGCCCGTGGTCTGCGCTTCGACATCGACTGGCGGCTGTCGGGCGAGCCATTCCTGACCGAGCCCGGAGCGCTATCGCAGGCGCTGCAGGAATCGATTCGCGAACACACCTCGGTGGACGCGGCATTGTCGACCACCGGAGGCACATCGGACGGCCGCTTCATCGCCAAGTGGTGCCCGCAGGTCGTCGAATTCGGCCCGTGCAACGAGCATCCACAAGATCGATGAACACATCGAAGTCGCCGACCTCCCCGGCTGACCGACGTCTACCGGGGAGTGATCGAGCGGCTGGTCCGATAAGCCACGATGCGTCCGGCCCAGGCAGACCTGCCGAGATGTATCCGGCCCCACCCATGCCCGAAGAGCGTCCGGTGTCCCTGATGGCAAGGCATGACCCGGATGCCGCAGACCTGGCCGAGATGCGCACGGTTCGCGACCTCATCCGCCACGCCAGCAGCCGATTTCACGCCGCGCGGCTATCGTTCGGCCATGGAACGGACAATGCGCACGATGAGGCTGCAGCCCTGGTTCTCTGGGCACTGCATCTGCCGCCGGCGACGCTGGAGCCCTATCTCGACGCCCGTGTCAGCATCGCCGAACGCGAAAGCATCGGCGCGTTGATCGCTGAGCGCATCAGCAGTCGTCGTCCTTTGGCCTACCTGACCGGCGAAGCCTGGCTCGGCGGCCTTCCGTTTCTCTGCGACTCGCGCGCGCTCGTACCTCGATCGCCGATCGTGGAGGCCATGGACAACGCTCTGGCCGACTGGCTGCAGACAATGCCGCCCGCCGACCAGAACTGGCCGGCGACGATCGTCGACCTGTGCACCGGCGGAGGCAGTCTGGCGATCCATGCCGCGCTGCGCTTTGCGCAGGCACGCGTTTATGCACTGGATATCGACGCCGACGCGCTGGCACTTTGCCGCAGCAATGTGAGATGGCACGGGCTCGCCGATCGCATCGAGATGCATCGTGGCGATCTTCTCGATGCCCTGCCCGCCGGGACGAGCATCGATCTTTTACTCTGCAATCCACCCTATGTGCCAGAGTCGAGCATGCGCGAACTGCCCGCCGAGTATCGCGCGGAACCGGGCCATGCGCTGGCCGGAGGGCCCGACGGTATGGATCTGATCCGGCGGCTGCTGCCGCAAGCGGCCAAGCGCCTGAGCCCTGATGGGCTGGTCGTGCTCGAGGTGGGTCATGAGGCCGACGCGCTGGAGACCGCCTTCCCGACTCTGGACATCGCCTGGCTGGAAACCAGCCGCGCCGATCGCATGCTGGCACTGCTAAGCGCCGATGCGCTGGCCGCCGCCGACCTGGTCTGAATCGCGATGATCCGCCTGCAGGACCTGACCCTCTCGCGAGGCGGCGTCGACCTCCTTCGGGATGCGAGCACCCTGATCAATCCGGGTGATCGCCTGGCACTGATCGGCCCCAATGGCAGCGGCAAGACGACCCTGCTCAAGGCGCTGGCCGGTGAACTTGCCCCGGATCGGGGGGCACTCGAGATGCCGGCACTGCGCCTGAGCGTTCTGGAGCAGGTCAGCCCGGCAGGCCCGATGCCCGCATGGCGCCATGTGCTCAGTGCCGACCAGGCGCTGGAACTGGCACGCGAGGCGGTGCAGGCAGCCGAACATGGCTCGGACGGCATGGCGATCGCGCATGCTCACGATGCCTGGCACCAGGCCGGCGGCAGCGACGCCGAGCCGCGTGCACGAGCGCTGCTGCACGGACTCGGATTCGATCACGACATGGCCCAGGCCCCGGTCGATTCCCTGTCCGGAGGCTGGCGCATGCGCCTGAACCTGGCACGCGCGCTTTTTCGACCGGCAGATCTGCTGCTTCTGGATGAACCGACCAACCACCTCGATCTCGATGCCATTCTCTGGCTCGAGCAGCGTCTGCGACGCGTGGACTCGGTCCTGATCGTTGTCTCGCACGACCGCGATTTCCTCGATGCGGTCGTCAACGGCACCTTGTCGATCGAGGGTCAGGCGCTGATTCGCTATCGTGGCGGGTACTCGGCTTGCGAGCGGCAGCGGGCCGAGCGGCTGGCGGGTCAGCAACGGCAAGATGCGCAGGTCGAGCGCGAGAAGCAGCGCCTGCAGATCTTCATCGATCGGTTTCGTGCCCAGGCCACCAAGGCGCGGCAGGTGCAAAGCCGCCTGAAAGCCATGCAGCGCCTGCCGGCGATCGCGCCCCTGGCCGCTCAACGGCGGCTGCAGCTGGGCTTTGCGCCGGTCGGCGACATGCCCAATCCAGTGATGAGAATCGAGGATCTCGCGGCCGGATATCACGGTATTCCCGTTCTCGAACACGTCACCCTGAACATCGAGCGCGGCGCGCGCGTCGGGCTGCTTGGCCGCAACGGCCATGGCAAAACCACGCTGGTGCGCACCCTGATCGGCGAATTGCCTGCCATTGCCGGCACCGTTAGCCGGGCTTCGAGTCTGCGGGTCGGATACTTCGCCCAGGATGCGATCGACAAGCTGCCTGCGGATGTCTCGCCGCTGGGATTGATGCGCGCGCTAAGCCAACGGATCAAGGGCCAACCCGACCCCGACGGCCAGCTGCGGGACTGGCTCGGTCGCTTCGGGTTTCGCGACGACGATGCGCTGCGCCCCTGCGGGCCGATGTCCGGTGGTGAGAAGGCACGCCTGGTGCTTGCCCAGACACTCTGGCAGGGACCTCAGCTGCTGATTCTCGACGAGCCGACGAATCATCTCGATGGCGATACCCGCGATGCCCTCACCGAGGCCTTGCTGGAGTTCGAGGGGGTCCTGCTGCTGGTGTCTCATGACCGCCATCTGCTGGCCACCTGCGTCGATCGTTTCGTGCTCGTCGCAGAAGGCCGGGCCGGTGAATTCGAAGGCGACCTGGGCGACTACGCCAGTTGGCTGCAGCAGCGCCAGTCCGGGGCCGACGACGGGGCACGCGACATCGATGGCGGGGCGACCCGGCGCGATCGTCGGCGCGAGTCGGCGGCGCAGCGCCAGCGCCTGGCAGACACCTTGAAGCCACTGAAGACCGAGATGGCCAGACTCGACAAGGACATGGCCCGGCTGCAGCAGGAGCTGTCCGCGCTCGATGCGCGGCTCGCCGACCCGGATTTCTATCATCAGGCCGCCGATGCCGACCAGACCCTGCAGGAGCGCGCCAGGCTGGCCGCACGGCTGGACGCCCTGGAGGCCCGCTGGCTGGAGAACGCGGAGCAGCAGGAGCGCGTTTCAGCGGGCGAAAACGTCTGAGCACGCCGCCGCGCCCGGCCGCCAGAGGCCCCGGCACGGGCCGATTCAAACTGATAGACTCGATTGATTCTATTGTCGGCAGTCGAGAGTTCATCGATGTTGATCGCGGTCGTGGGTAGCGGAGTGATGGGGCGCGGCATCGCGCAGATCCATGCGCTCGCCGGGCATGAGGTGCTGCTGCACGACACCCGTGCGCAAGCGATCCAGGCAGCCCGCGATCACCTCGGTGCGATGCTGGAGCGCCTGGTCGACAAGGGGCGGCTTTCGGCGGAGCAGGCAAGGGCCTGCATGGCGCGTATCCATGCCTGCCCCGGCATCGCGGGCCTGGCAGACGCCGAGTTGGTGATCGAAGCCATCGTCGAAGACCTGCCCGCCAAGCAGGCGCTGTTCGAGCAACTCGAGTCCGTGGTTGGCGATGACACCATTCTGGCCACCAATACCTCGTCACTCTCGGTGACCGCGATCGCGTCTCGCTGTCGCTGTCCGCAACGTGTGGCGGGTTTGCACTATTTCAATCCGGTGCCGTTGATGAAGGTGGTCGAGGTCGTACGCGGCATGCGCACGGACCCGGCGGTACTCGAGCGGCTCCGGACGCTCTCCGAGGAGGTCGGCCACCGCCCTGTCATTGCGGCCGATACCCCTGGGTTCATTGTCAATCATGCGGGGCGAGGCTACACGACCGAGGCCTTGCGGCTGCTCGCCGAGGGCGTCGCCGAGCATTCCGAGATCGATCGCATCCTGCGCGAGCAGGTCGTCTTCGCCGGCCACGGATTCCGGATGGGTCCGTTCGAGTTGCTGGATCTCACAGGGCTCGATGTCTCGCACACGGTGATGGTCTCGATTCACGACCAGTTCTACGGTGAGCCCCGCTTCCGGCCATCGCCACTGGCCGCCCAACGGGTCGCAGCGGGGCTGTTCGGACGCAAATCCGGTGCGGGCTTCTACCGCTACGACGGCGGCAGACAAGCCGATGAGCCGGCCGGCGAACCGGCGCCCGCGGCGCTGCCACCGATCCGGGTCTGGGTGGCGCCGGGCGAGGCCGCGGCGAGCCTGCGCGAGACCGTGGACGCCCTTGGCGCCAAGGTCAGCACGGCATCTGTGCCGGGCGAGCAGGACATCATCCTGCTCGCTCCGCTGGGCCATGATCTGAGCACCGCCAGTGTCGGCTTCGATCCGGCGCGTTGCATGGCGATCGACACCCTGTTTCCCTACGGCCACCGCGCATGCCGGCGGCGCGTGCTGATGCGCTCGCCCGCCACCGATCCCGGTGTCGCGCAGGCGGTGGCCAGTCTGTTCGCCGGCGACGGTGCGCAGGTCTCGATGCTTCGGGACAGCGCCGGATTCGTCGCCCAACGGGTGGTGGCGATGATCGTTGCCATCGGCTGCGAGATCGCCCAGCAGCGCATCGCCAGCGCCACGGATGTCGATGAGGCGGTGCGCATCGGCCTGGGCTATCCGCTGGGCCCGATCGCCATGGGCGATGCCATCGGCGCGGCCCGCATTGATCGGCTGCTTGCCAACATGCATGCCGTGACCGGCGACCCGCGTTACCGCCCTTCCCTCTGGGTCAGACGCCGGGCGGCGCTTGGCCTGAGCCTGTTCCAGGAGGATTGAGATGTCCACGCCACAAGCGGATCAGAGTTCCGAGACCGACAAATTCTCGGGCACGATGCCCGTATCCGAGCGCCAGAAGTTCGACGAAGACGCCCTGGCCGAGTACCTGTCCAAGCACGTGGAGGGTTTTGCCGGCCCCCTGACCGTTCGCCAGTTTCGTGGCGGGCAATCGAACCCCACGTTCCGGCTGGAGACTCCGTCGCGCCACTATGTGATGCGCAGCAAACCCGGCCCGGTCGCCAAGTTGCTGCCCTCGGCACATGCAATCGAGCGCGAGTACCGGCTGCTCAGCGCGCTTGCGCACACCGACATGCCGGCGGCCAAGGTATTCGCGCTGTGCGAGGACGAATCGGTCATCGGGCGTGCCTTCTACATCATGGAGTGCGTCGAGGGGCGCATCTTCTGGGATCAGCATCTGCCCGGCATGCAGGCGGCCGAGCGCACGGCGATCTATGACGAGATGAACCGCGTCATCGCCACGCTGCATCAGGTCGACTACGAGGCGGTGGGTCTCGGTGATTTCGGGCGGCCCGGCAATTATTTCGCGCGCCAGATCAACCGCTGGTCCAAACAATATCTGGCATCGGAAACCACGCCGATTCCGCAGATGCATGAACTGATCGCCTGGCTGCCGGAGAACATCCCTGCCAGCGAGGGATCTTCGATCGTGCATGGCGACTACCGGCTCGACAACATGGTGTTTCATCCAACGGAGCCGCGCGTGCTGGCGGTGCTCGACTGGGAACTCGCCACGATCGGGCATCCGCTGGCCGATTTCTCTTACAACTGCATGGCCTGGCACATCGCACCCGGCAAGTTCCGCGGCATCGGCGGGCTCGACCACGCCAAGCTGGGCATTCCCAGCGAGCAGGCGTATATCGAAGCGTATTGCAAACGCACCGGGCGCGACGGCATCGAGCACTGGGACTTCTACATCGCCTACAACATGTTCCGGCTGGCGGCCATTTTGCAGGGCATTGCCAAGCGTGTCCTCGACGGCACGGCTGCCAGCGATCGCGGTGCGGAGGCTGGCGAACGCGCCCGGCCGCTGGCCGAACAAGCGTGGGAAATCGCGCAGAGAATCGCCTGATCGCCCCCGCCTGACAAACCGATTTCACCAAGGAGACCCCACAGATGGATTTCAACTACTCGCCCCGTTGCCAGGAACTGCGTGAGCGTCTGCTCGCGTTCATGGATGAGCACATCTACCCGAACGAGCATCGCTTCCATGATGAAGTCGAAGCCAACCGCAAGGCCGGCAATCCGTGGCAGGTGGTCTCGGTGATCGAGGAGCTCAAGCCAAAGGCGCGGGCAGCAGGTCTCTGGAATCTGTTCCTGCCCTTTTCCGAGCGCGTTCCAGAGGGTCTTTCCAACACCGACTACGCGCCGCTATGCGAGATCATGGGTCGTGTGCACTGGGCGTCGGAGGTGTTCAATTGCTCGGCGCCAGACACCGGCAATATGGAGACCTTCGAGCGCTATGCCAGCGAGCCCCTGAAGCGCCGCTGGCTCGATCCGCTGCTCGCGGGTGAAATCCGTTCTGCATTTGCCATGACCGAGCCGGATGTCGCCTCTTCGGATGCCACCAATATTCAGTCGCGCATCGTGCGCGACGGCGACGAGTACGTGATCAACGGCCGCAAATGGTGGACCTCGGGGATCGGCCATCCGAAATGCGACGTCATCATCTTCATGGGCAAGACGAATCCCGATGCCGGTCGTCATGAGCAGCAGTCGATGATCATCGTCCCCCGCGACACCCCGGGCGTGACGGTGGTTCGCCCGCTGACCGTCTATGGCTATGACGATGCGCCACACGGTCACTGCGAAGTCGTGTTCAAGGATGTCCGCGTGCCGGTCGAGAACATCCTGCTCGGCGAAGGACGAGGCTTCGAGATCGCCCAGGGGCGCCTCGGACCGGGCCGGATCCATCACTGCATGCGCTCGATCGGGGCCGCCGAGCGCAGTCTCGAGTACATGTGCCGTCGTCTGAGCGAACGTGTCGCCTTCGGCCGCCCGGTCGCACAACAGTCGGTCTGGCATGAGCGCATCGCCGAGGCACGCTGCATGATCGATCAGGCCCGCCTGCTCACGCTGCGCGCCGCCTACATGATGGATACGGTCGGCAACAAGATCGCCCGCGCCGAGATCGCGATGATCAAGGTCGTGGCACCGAACATGGCCTGCCAGATCGCCGACTGGGCGATTCAAGCGCACGGCGGCGGTGGCGTCAGCGGCGACTTTCCGCTGGCCAGCATCTGGGCACACCAGCGTACCCTGCGTTTTGCCGACGGCCCGGACGAGGTCCATCGCAATGCGATCGCCAAGCTGGAGCTCGGACGTCAGAGCAGCATCCCCGGCGCGACCGACAAGGTCGAAATGCCGATCACACGGGGATCCTGATCGTGATCGATCTGTACACACGGCCAGACCCCGAAGGCCAGAAGGTTCAGATCATGCTCGAGGAGTGTGGTCTGGCGTACGCGATTCATCTGTTGAATCCGTCGCCCGACCACGAGCTGCCGGCGCGCTATCTGTCGATCTGCGCCGATCAGAAGGCGCCGGCCATCGTCGATCATGACAGCATCGACGGCCGGCCGCTGGCGGTCTCGCAATCGCTGGCGATCCTGATCTACCTGAGCGGGAAGACCGGGCGATTCCTGCCCAAGGCCGATCGCGACCGCTTCAAGATGCTCGAATGGCTGAGTTGGGCGGCTTCGCCGGGCATGCGCGCTTCGTCGGATACCCTCAACGAAACCGTCACACCGGACGATCCCCTGCTGGCGGTGCTAGACACCCAGCTCGGGCGCACCCGCGCGTTCATCGCCGGCCGCCAGTACACCGCGGCCGACATCTCGATCATTGCTGATTGTCTGGCCATTTCCTCCGAACCTGCCGCATTTGCCGCGTTTCCGAACCTGCAGCGATGGTTCGAAGCGGTCAATTCGCGGCCAGCCGTGCGCCGGGCGCTGGCGACGATGAACGATGGCGAGCGCCGTGCGCGTGCCACTGATCACCTTGAATTGCGCCTGCGCGAGGTGCCGCTGGAGACCCGCTGAAGGCGGGTCGGACCAGTCTACTGCACCGGGCCCTTGCGCGCCGATGGTATCGGGAAGGCCATGACTTCGATGCCTTCGTCCGCAAGCGCCTGCGCATCCTCGCGGCTCGCATGGCCACGGATGCCCCGCTCGGGCGCCTCCTGGTAATGAATACGGCGGGCTTCCTCGGCGAAGCGCTCACCGACATCCTCGGTATGCCTCTCGATATGCTCTACCATCTTGAGCCAAAGCGACTGAAGCTGGGCCGGCGTGGGCTGCGCCATCACCTGGCGCGAATCATCGCCCGGGCGCCCGGGTTCCTGACTGTTCGACAGATTCAGTCGAGGTGCCGACGGCAGGCGACGCACCCGGGTGGCATCGCACAGTGGGCAGCAGAGCAAGCCATTGCCAGACTGCTCTTCAAAGGCTTCGGCCGACGCAAACCAGCCCTCGAAGCCATGGCCGTTTTCACATTCGAGATTGAATACTTTCATGCCGTTAGTGTAGGGGCAATCCGGCCAACGCGGCCGCTTTGCATATGGGGGCGCTCGCCACAAACACAAGCAACCGGTGACATCACCCGAAGGCCGGCCCGGGCGGATGCCGTCGGAACGCCCGCTAACAAGTTGCTACGCGCATGGCGGTAAGAGCACCCACCCCGATCGACGCGCGGTCGTTCCTGGCGACAGAACAGGCCTTCGATGCGATCATCGACGCCCGCAGCCCGGGCGAGTACGCGATCGATCACGTGCCCGGTGCCATCAATCTGCCGGTACTGGACGACCAGCAACGGGCCCTGGTTGGCACGATCAATGCCGAGCGCTCGCCGTTCGAGGCTCACCGCCTGGGCGCCCAACTGGTCAGCGAGAATATCGCCAGAATCCTTGCCGGCCCGCTGGCCGACAAACCGCGGCAGTGGCGTGCGCTGGTCTATTGCTGGCGCGGCGGTCAGCGCTCGGGTTCCCTGGCCACGGTCCTGGCACGCATCGGATGGCGGATCCATCTGCTCGAGGGTGGCTACAAGGCATGGCGCCGGGCGATGCTCGAAGCGTTGCGCATGCGAATCGAGCCCCTGTCGTTCATCGTGCTTGCCGGGCGCACGGGCTCGGGCAAGAGCCGCGTGCTCGAGCGGATGTGCGCCGCGGGCGCGCAGGTGCTTGATCTCGAGGCACTTGCGGAACACCGGGGGTCGGTGCTGGGACTGCCGCCCGGCGTATCCCAGCCCAGCCAGAAGGCGTTCGAGTCTCGTCTCTGGAGCATGGTCCGGCAATTCGATCCGGCGCGGCCCGTCTGGGTTGAATCCGAGAGCCGCAAGATCGGCGCGGTCCAGCTTCCCGAAGCGCTGATCGTGCGGATGCGCGCCTCCCCTTGCGCGGTGCTCGAGGTACCGCGTTCCGTCCGTGCGGCCCTGCTCATCGAAGACTATGCACACCTGATCGCACAGCCTGCCGAACTCAAGCGTCTGCTCGAATCGCTACGTCGCCTGCACGGCAACGCGGTGCTCGAAGCATGGACCGCGTTGATCGACGCGGGTGCCTGGGCTGACTTCGTTGAGCGCTTGCTGGCCGATCACTATGATCCGGCCTACGACCGCTCGATGGCCAAGAACTATCTCGGGCGCGACAACCCCCAGATGACGATCCAGGCGCAGACTGCGGCCTCGATGGATATCCTGTTGGACACCCTGGCACAAAGCGCGATGAGCGCCGAAAATCGGCTCATCGAACCCGGCGATCACCAATTGGCGCCCGACGAATAAGCGTCAATGCAGGCGCCCCGGGAGCAAAGGCGCCTGCTGGGTCAGTTCTGGCTCGCTGCCGGCGCAATGCGCTCCGGGTGGCGCTCGATAGTCATGCCCGCGGCCACAGCATCCAGGTATTCCTGCGACACTGCACCGCCAACCATAGCCGCTTGCTGGTCGGCGATCACCTTGGCTGTCTCGGCGATCGCCTTGTCCGCGGCAGGCTCGATCGCCTGCAACTGAACGATCATATAGCCGCGCTCGCCCAGTTCGTGTCCCGTCACACTGGGAAGCGTCTTGCCTGCCTTGTTGAATACCGAGCGCGCCACCGCGGGCGGCAGCTTCGCCTCGCTTCGGGTGGTCGTCTGAGCCGCTTCGAAGGCTGGTTCGCTCACCGGGTCGCCCGCTTCCAGGCGCGCCAGTACCGCGGCACCGGCCTCGCGTGCCAGGCGCGCTGCCTCGCTCGCCCTGACCGCCGCACTGGCCTCGGCCTCGACTTGCTCGAACGGCCTGATCTCGCTGGGCATGTGCTGGAGCACGCGTGCCGATACCAGCGTGTTCTCGCCGACATCGATTGCTTCGATGTTGGTGTGTTCCCTGATCGCGCGTGGGTCGAACAATGCACGCAGCACACGCGCATTGGCCAGAACCGCCGCATCGCCGGTTGCATTGCCGCCCTGGCGCTCGAGCCTGTCGATGGTCTTGACCTTCAGGCCGACCTTATCGGCGGCCGGGGCCAGGCTGTCGGGCTGCTCGTAAACCGTGTTGGTAAAGGACTCCGCCAGTTCGAGAAACTTCTGCCGTGCCTTTTGCGTGCGGATGGCGCTGACCACTTCATCGCGAACATCGGCCAGCGGACGTTGTTGCTCGTCGCGGATCGCCGTGACCTCGATCAGATGCATCCCGAACTCACTGCGCACCGGCTCACTGAGCTCCCCCACCTTCAGCGCGAACGCCGCATCGGCAAACGGCTTGACCATGGTCTGGCGATCGAACCAGCCAAGATCCCCGCCGCTTGCGGCACTGCCCTTGTCCTGTGATTCGGCGGCGGCCAGTTCCGCGAATGGTTCGCCGGCGACGATACGCGCACGGATCGCGTTCAGCTTCGCACGGGCCGCGTCAACCTCGGCCTCTGGCGCGTTCTCGGCCAGGTTGATCAGGATATGGCGCGCCTTGCGCTGTGCCTCCTGCACATAGCGGGCGCGATTGTTCTTGTAGTACTCCTCGATCTCTGCATCGGCCACCGTAACGGTCGCGGCCAGCGCTGCCTGGCTCAGAACCAGATACTCCGCCTTGACCGCCTCGGCCGCCCGAAACTGCTCCTTGTGCTCGTCGTAGTAGTTGCGGGCCGCACCATCGGCAAGTTCGACCTTCTCGATATAGCGTGCGGGGTCGAAGACCATCAGCGCGTAACGACGCTTTTCCAGTTCCAGGGCGGCGAGCCGCTCGGCCACCTTGGCCGGCGCGATCTCGCTCTCACCGATGACCCGGGGAATCGCCTGCAAGGCCAGGTCCACGCGAAGCCGGCTCTCGAAGGCGACTTCGTTCTGACCCTGCGCGGCCAACAGGCTGCGATAACGCTCGGGATCGAACTTGCCGGATTCATCGAGGAACTGGGGGACGCGTTGGATCTCGGCGCGCAGGGCATCATCCGGCACCGCAATGTGATTGGCGTTGGCATGCAGTGCCAGCACCCGTTGGTCGATCAGGCCTTCGAGGATCTCCTCGCGCGCCGCGGCTGAATCGAGGATTGCAGGATCGAAACGATCACCGAGGATGCGCCGCATATTCTCGATCTGGGCACGCCGGACCTCGTTGAACTCCTGCACCGAGATCTCCGAGTCTTCGACGACTGCGATCGCCTTGTCGCCGACGAAGAATCGGTCATAGCCCGAGATGCCGAAGAACGCGAAGGCCGGAAAGATCAGCAGCACCAGCACGAACAGAAGAACGCGCTGATTGTTTCGAATGAGATCGAACATGATTCAGTCCAGCAAGGGCAGCAATGCCGGCCAACGCGACCAGGATCGCCGAACCCACAAAGACAAAGGGCGAACCGCATGTTCGCCCTTCAGGTGTTGGCGGAGTGGACGGGACTCGAACCCGCGACCCCCGGCGTGACAGGCCGGTATTCTAACCAACTGAACTACCACTCCAATCTAAGCTTGCTCGCTGCCGAGGATGGTGGGTGCTGAGAGGTTCGAACTCCCGACCTACGCCTTGTAAGGGCGCCGCTCTACCAGCTGAGCTAAGCACCCGACAGCGATCCATCTAGGACAGCAGCGCGCAATTATAGACATACTCTTGGCGCGCTGCAAAACAACCTCAGTTCAAGGCATCCTTAAGCGCTTTGCCCGGCGTGAACTTGGGAACATTGGCAGCAGCAATGTTGATCTCGGCACCGGTTTGCGGGTTGCGACCAGTGCGCGCGGCGCGCTTGCTGACCTTGAAGGTGCCGAAGCCGACCACGGTGACCGCATCGCCACCTTTGAGCGAGCGGGTGATGCCCTCGACGACAGCGTCGAGCGCCCGCCCAGCCGAGGCCTTGGAAATGTCGGCCTCTTCGGCGATGAAATCGATCAGTTCGGTCTTGTTCACGCGGTATACCCTCCGGGGTTATCGTTTTATATTCAGGGCGGCGGGCACATCGGGTACCCGGGATCTCAGTCAACGCCGTGGCGCACCCCGATTCGATACCAGGGTTGACGTGCGACGACCACTCGTTCATGGCGCTTTGTCTTGGCATTGGACCGCGGATGCGGGCCGCCTGCAAAACGCAGCCGTGCACTTTAATCGCAGGGCTTCCCGGGTGTCAAGGCAGCGCGCAGACCCGTTACATTGAGAACAGCCGCGGCTTGACGCCTGACAAGCGGCGGTCGGTTGCGCATGGCAACCGACCGCCTCGCTCATTCAATGCGCGATGACGTCCTTGTCAGCCTTCTTTTCGTGGCCGGCCTCCCCGACCGGCGCCGCTGCCTGCACGCTTTCATCCAGGGGTTCCGGCGCGCGTTCGAGCGCCACCTCGAGGACACGGTCGATCCATTTGACCGGGATGATCTCGAGCTTGTTCTTGACGTTGTCCGGGATGTCCGCAAGATCCTTGACGTTCTCCTCGGGGATCAGAACGGTCTTGATGTTGCCCCTGTGCGCAGCGAGCAGCTTTTCCTTCAGGCCACCGATCGGCAACACCTCGCCGCGCAGTGTGATCTCGCCGGTCATCGCGACATCGCCACGCACCGGGATTCCGGTAAGGATGGAAACCAGTGCGGTGGTCATCCCGATACCGGCACTGGGCCCATCCTTGGGTGTCGCGCCTTCGGGCACATGCACGTGGATGTCGTTCTTCTCGTAGAAATCGGGCGAAATCCCCAGCCGCGCGGCGCGTCGCCGGACAACCGTCATCGCGGCCTGGATCGACTCCTGCATGACATCGCCAAGCTTGCCTGTGCTCAGCGTCTTGCCCTTGCCCGGTACGGCCACTGCCTCGATCGTCAGCAGTTCGCCACCGAACTCGGTCCAGGCCAGCCCGGTCACCTGCCCGACCTGATTGCGATCGTGATCGGCCACGCCGAAGCTGAACCGGCGCACACCGAGGAACTTATCCAAAGTCTTCGGGGTGACGGCGATCTTCTTGCGCGACGGCGCCAACAGCAAAGTCTTGACCACCTTACGGCAGATCTTGCCGATCTCGCGCTCGAGCGATCGGACACCGGCCTCACGCGTGTAATACCGGATCACATCGCGGATCGCGGCCTCGCTGACCGAGATTTCGTCTTCCTTCAAGCCGTTGTTCTCGCGCTGCTTGGGCAGCAGGTAGCGCTGCGCGATATTGACCTTTTCATCCTCGGTGTACCCGGACAGGCGGATCACCTCGAGCCGGTCAAGCAGGGCCGGTGGAATGTTCAATGTATTGGCCGTGGCCACGAACATCACATCGGACAGGTCGTACTCGACCTCGACATAGTGATCGACGAAGGTGCTGTTCTGTTCGGGGTCGAGCACTTCGAGCAGCGCGCTGGACGGATCGCCGCGAAAATCCATACCCATCTTGTCGACCTCGTCGAGCAGGAAGAGCGGATTGCGCACGCCGACTCGCGTCAGGTTCTGCAGGATCTTGCCAGGCATCGAACCGATGTAGGTGCGACGGTGGCCACGGATCTCGGCCTCGTCGCGCACACCACCGAGCGCCATACGGACGAACTTGCGATTCGTGGCGCGGGCGATCGATTGGCCGAGCGAGGTCTTGCCCACGCCCGGGGGCCCCACCAGGCACAGGATCGGGGCCTTGACCCGGTCGACGCGCTGCTGAACCGCGAGATACTCGATGATCCGCTCCTTGACCTTCTCCAGCCCGTAGTGATCGGATTCGAGCACTTCCTCGGCATTGGCCAGATCATGGGTGACCTTGCTCTTCTTGCGCCACGGCAAACCGACCAGGGTGTCGATGTAGTTGCGCACCACGGTCGCCTCGGCCGACATCGGTGACATCAGCTTGAGCTTCTTGAGTTCGGAATCGGCTTTCTTGCGCGCTTCCTTGGGCATGCGCGCACCGATGATCTTTTTCTCGAGCTCTTCGATGTCGGCGCCATCTTCGCCTTCACCGAGTTCCTTCTGAATCGCCTTCACCTGCTCGTTCAGATAGTACTCACGCTGGCTCTTCTCCATCTGCCGCTTGACCCGGCCACGGATGCGCTTCTCCACCTGAAGGATATCGAGCTCGGTCTCGATCTGCGCGAGCAGACGCTCGAGCCGCTCGGCGACCGAGGCGGTTTCGAGCACGGTCTGTTTCTGCTCGATCTTGATGGGCAGATGTGCTGCGATCGTATCGGCCAGGCGGCTGTTGTCTTCGATACCGTTCAACGACGCAAGAATCTCCGGGGGGATCTTCTTGTTCAGTTTCACGTATTGATCGAACTGCGCGAGGATCGTGCGGCGCATGGCCTCGACTTCGGCCGTATCGCGTTCGGTCTCGTCGATCAACTCGACGTCGGCCGTGAAATGCGACTCGCCATCGGTGATGTCGGTCAGGCGCGCACGCTGACCGCCCTCGACCAGCACCTTCACCGTGCCGTCGGGGAGTTTGAGCATCTGCAGAATGTTGGACAGGCAGCCGATCTCGTAGATGTCGTCCGCCGAGGGATCATCGTTGGACGCATTCTTCTGCGCCGCAAGGGCGATCTGCTTGCCCGCTTCCATGGCGCTCTCCAGCGCCTTGATCGATTTGGCGCGCCCGACGAACAAGGGGATCACCATGTGAGGGAACACCACCACATCGCGCAAAGGCAACAGGGGTAGTGTCAACGAGGATTCGGTCATTACGGGCTCCAGATGGCGCGCGGGGATGCTGGACGCTTGAACACTTGGGGGCCGACCGGCCGCTTTTCAAGCCGGGGCCGTTGATATCGAGGATACGCTGTTTGACGAACGCCGCCGGAACCACCCATGACCCGAAGTGGCATTGATCCGACAGCGGCATCCCGGCGGCCTGTCAGAAGGCCTCGGCGGCAGCGCGGCGGTGATGCCAGAGCGCATATCGCCCTGGCGGGCGCCAGGCCGGGGGCAGTCGATATGTCGGGCTCGGAGCGGCAATGCGAGCCGCCGAAGCCGGCTCAGTGCGTGCCGGTGTCGCCGCCGGAGACCTTCGGGACTTCGGCATAGATGAACAGCGGCCGACCTTCCCCGGTGATCGCGCGTTCATCGACCACGACCTTCTGGACATTTTCGAGGCTGGGCAGCTCGAACATGGTGTCCAGCAGGGCCTGTTCGAGGATCGAGCGCAGACCGCGGGCGCCGGTATTGCGCTTGAGCGCCTTGCGGGCGATGGCCTGCATCGCCGACGGACGAACCTCGAGCTCCACCCCTTCCATCTCGAACAGGCTCTGATACTGCTTGATCAACGCATTCTTGGGTTCGACGAGAATCTGCACCAGCGCCTGCTCATCGAGCTCGTTGAGCGTGGCGATGACCGGAAGGCGGCCAACCAGTTCAGGGATGAGGCCGAACTTGATCAGGTCATCGGGTTCGACATCCTGCAACAGCTGGCCGACCGTTCGATCATTCTGGCCGCGCACCTGGGCACCGAAGCCGATGCCGGAGCGCTCCGAGCGATCCCGGATCACCTTCTCGAGGCCATCGAAGGCGCCACCACAAATGAAGAGGATATTGGTGGTGTCGATCTGCACGAAGTCCTGGTTCGGATGCTTGCGCCCGCCCTGCGGTGGCACCGACGCGACGGTACCCTCGATCAGCTTCAACAGGGCTTGCTGAACCCCCTCGCCCGAGACATCACGGGTGATCGAGGGGTTGTCCGACTTGCGCGAGATCTTGTCGATCTCATCGAGATAGACGATGCCGTTGCGCGCCTTCTCGACCTCGTAGTTGCAGTTCTGCAGCAGCTTCTGGATGATGTTCTCGACATCCTCGCCGACGTAGCCGGCTTCGGTCAGCGTGGTCGCATCCGCGATCACGAACGGCACATTCAACAGCCGCGCAAGCGTCTGAGCGAGCAGGGTCTTGCCAGAGCCGGTCGGCCCGACCAGCAGGATGTTGGACTTGGAGAGCTCGACATCATCCTTGCCGCCACGGTGTCGCAGTCTTTTGTAATGGTTATAGACAGCGACCGCGAGGCTGCGCTTGGCCGAATCCTGGCCGATGACGAAGTTATCGAGAATGCCGCGGATCTCGGCCGGCGTGGGCAGACCGCCGGCAGGACCGCCGGTCGCGCCCTCGGCCGAGGCTTCATCGCGGATGATGTCGTTACAGAGCTCGATGCATTCGTCGCAGATGAACACCGACGGACCAGCAATGAGCTTGCGGACTTCGTGTTGATTCTTACCGCAGAAAGAGCAGTACAGAACCTTCTCGCTGGAGCCCTTTTTTTCCGACATGAGATTCCTTCGGCGAACCGCGCCGCCCGTTCGGCCCGGCGAGTGGCCGCCGGGCCGCCGGAGAAATCAGGCAGCCTGACCGCGGCTCTGGAGTACCTGATCGATGATACCGTAAGTCTTCGCCTCTTCGGATGACATGAAACGGTCACGATCCGTGTCCTGCGCAACGGTTTCGATCGGTTGCCCGGTGACATCGGCGAGGATGCGGTTCAAGCGCTCGCGCGTGTAGAGGATCTCGCGCGCGTGGATCTCGATATCGGAAGCCTGGCCCTGGGCACCCCCGAGGGCTGGTGGATCATGACCCGGGCATTGGGCAGTGCATAACGTTTGCCCTTGGCCCCCGCGGCCAGCAGAAATGCGCCCATGCTCGCGGCCAGCCCCATGCAGAGCGTGCTTACATCTGGCTTCACGAACTGCATCGTGTCGTAGATCGCCAGACCCGCTGAAACCGAACCGCCCGGCGAATTGATATAGAGCGAGACGTCCTTGTCGGGATTCTCGGACTCAAGAAACAACAGCTGGGCGACCACCAGATTCGCCGAAACATCCATCACCGGCCCGAGCAGGAAAATGACTCTTTCGCGCAACAGGCGCGAATAGATGTCATACGCTCGTTCGCCGCGGCCACTCTGTTCGATGACGATCGGCACCATGCCGATGGCCTGCGGGGACTGATAGCTCGAGGCGCGCGTGGCATCGAGATGGGCGTTGACGAGGTCCTCGATCAGGCTATTGCGGGTCATGAAGGCTCCGGAAGCATCAGTAAACGCCCGCCGATGCCGCAGGGGCGGCCAGGGGGAGCGAAAACGGCGCGGTCTTGCCGCGCCTCTGGGAAATCAGTCTGAGCCGCGCCTGGCGGTCAGCCCGGCGCTATGCTCTGAATCAATGGTGTACCGCGCAGCCGACGCTGGTCAACCGCCGCTCATCAATTCGTCGAAGGCGAGCGACTCGTCTTCGACCTGGGCGTTTTCGAGCACCCAGTCGACGACATTCTGCTCGATCACCATGGCCTCGATCTCGCCAAGACGCTCACGGCTGCTGAAATAGTGGCGAACCACCTCGGCCGGGTTCTCGTAGGCCTGCGCGAACTCTTCGATCATCGCGCGCAACTGATCGGGTTTGGCGCTCAGCGACTCGTTCTTGACGATCTCGGCCACGATCAGGCCCAGACGGACCCGCTGCTCGGCCTGATCGACGAACATGTCATCGGGAATCGGCAGGTCATCGACCTTCATGCCACGCGCCTGCATATCGGCCTTCGCGCGTTCGATCAATGCGTCACGCTCGCCGCTGACCAATGCTTTGGGCAGTTCGAACTCGACCGCGCCGCGCAGTGCCTCCATGACCGAGTTCTTGGTTCGTGCGCGCAAACGCTGGCGGACCTCGCGTTCGAGATTGGCGCGAATATCAGCGCGCATCGTCTCGAGAGAGCCATCGGCGACGCCCAGCGTCTTGGCGAATTCATCATCGACCTCCGGCAGCCGGGGCTGCTCGACTGCCTTGACCGTGACCTCGAATTCCGCGGTCTTACCGGCCAGTTCGGCCGCCGAGTAGTCCTCGGGGAAGGCAACCGGGAAGGTGACCGTCTCGCCGGACGCCTTGCCGCGCACGCCGTTCTCGAAATCGGACAGCATGCGGCCTTCACCAATCACGAACTGGAAATCGTCGGCCGTTCCGCCATCGAAGGGCTCGCCATCGAGGCGGCCGACGAAGTCGATCGTGACGCGGTCGTCGTCCTGGGCGGCGCGATCGGCCGCCT
>JAWKYG010000025.1:0-66222 GCA_041396585.1 Burkholderiaceae bacterium
ATCATGATGATCGGCAGCCCGGCGAAACGCTCCTCCTTGCGCAGGGTGCGCGTCAGATCGAAGCCGTCCATGCGGGGCATTTCGATGTCCAGCAACATCGCATCCGGTACCCGCTCCTGCAGCTGGCGCAGGGCGTCGACCCCGTCCTTGGCCAGAACCACGTCATAGCCCAGGCGGGTCAGCAGGCGCTGGGTGACCTTGCGAACAGTGACAGAATCGTCGACAACCATCACGGTGGCCGGCGCGTCTTCGAGGCGGGCCTCCATGCCGGCACGCATGGCTGCGTCCTGGACGCTGTCATTGACTTCGCGGGCCAGCTGGCCGAGGTTCAGGATCAGCAGGATCTCGCCATTGCCCAGGACGGTCGCGCCGGCTACCCCGCCGATCCTCGCCACCTGCGGGCCGACGGTCTTGACCACGACCTCATGCGCCTGGCTCACGGAATCGGCGTGGACCGCGATCCGCCCCGTGCCGGTGCGCACCAGCATCACCGGCGAGACATGCTGGGCCGAAGGCTTCAGACTGGACTCGTCCACCAGGGTGGCCAGGTAGTACAGCGGCACCCGCTTGCCGTCGACCTCGATGGAGCGCTCGGCATAGGCACGGGCGAGTTCGGTCGGACCAAGCTGCATCAGGGTTTCGACACTGGCAGCCGACACCGCATAGCGCAGCGTTCCGACTGACACCATGACCACCTGGGCCAGCGCCATCGTGATCGGCAGATGCAGTTCGAAGCGCGAGCCGCGGCCCGGCTCGCTCATGACCTCGATGCGGCCACCGAGCGAGGACACCTCCGTGCGCACCACATCCATGCCGACGCCGCGTCCGCTGATCTGGTCGACGGTCTGCGCGGTCGAGAAGCCCGGCCGGAAGATCAGGTCGGCGAGCGCCTCGTCGCTGATCGGCACGCCTTCGCGGATCAGGCCGCGCTCCAGGCCGCGCTGACGGATGCGGGGGAGATCGAGCCCGCCGCCGTCGTCAGACAGCGTGATCACCACCTCGTTGCCGTTTTGCTGTACGTGCACGACGATCTCGCCAGCCTCGTTCTTGCCGGCGGCCGTGCGCCGGGCGGGCTCCTCGATGCCGTGTGCGATCGCATTGCGCAGCAGGTGCTCGAGCGGCGCGACCATGCGCTCGAGAACGCCTCGGTCGGTATGCACATTGGCGCCGCGAACATCGAGCGAAACCCGCTTGCCCAATTGCTTGGCCGACTGGCGCACCACCCGGTAGAGCCGGTCGTTGATCGTGCCGAACTGCACCATGCGCACGCTGAGCAGATCATGTTGAAGCTGACGCAGGGTCAGGCCCTGGCGATTCAGATCGCTGACCGCCTCATCCAGGTTACGCGCCGCGTTCTGCTGCACCATGGCAACGTCATTGACCGACTCGGCCAGCATCCGGGTCAGTTCCTGGAAGCGGGTGAAGCGATCGAACTCGAGCGGATCGAAGCCGGCCGGCCCGTCGTTCGCGGCGGCCGGCTCGCGATTGGCCTGGATCCGCGTCTCGGCATGCATCTCGATCTCGCGCAGTTGCTGGCGCAGACGATTGACGTTCTCGGCGAGTTCACTCATGGACGTGCGCACACCATTGATCGCGCTGTCCAGCCGCGACCGCGCGATCGAGGCCTCGCCGGACTCGTTGACCAGGGTGTCCAGCAACTCGGAGCGCACCCGGACCATGGCCTGGCCCGCGCCGCGCATCGGGTCCGCCGCAGCAGGGCTGGCCGGGGGTCGCATGAGACCGGCCGCGACATCGCCCGCCGAGGCGACGCTGGCCCCTGCGACTTCGGAGAACTGCAAGGGCTCGGGGCGCGGCTGCTCGCGCCGCTCGCTGAGCGCAGGCTGCGTCGATTCGGGCTGCGGCTGGGGCGACGGCATCGCCGGCTCAGCCTCGAGCGCGCCGACATCGGGCTCACCGGCCGGCGCAGCGGCGGACGCGGCTGGCGTCATCGCTGCCGGCGGCACGGCCGCAGCGACCGATACCGCCGGGGCGGGCGCCTCGCTGTCCGTGCTCGAACCACCGCCGATCCCGATCAGCGCCTCGAACTGCTCGGTCACCTGATCGAGCTCCGACAGCAGCTCCTCGATCATGACGGTTTCGACGGCAGGCTGGTCCATCGCCGCCTCGACCCGCGATTCCATCTCGTGAACCTGCTGGCCAAGGATCATCACGCCGGCCATGCGCGCGCTTCCCTTGACCGTATGCAGCTGACGCATCACCAGTTGCTGCAGGGATTTGTCGTCCGGTCGTCCGAGCCAGTCGCGCAGATTGCCATCGATCTGTGGCAGATACTCGCTCGCCTCCTCGATGAACAACGGCAGCAGCTCATGATCGATCTCGTCATGCAGCTCGGGGGCATTGTCCTCGGCCGGGCGCACAGGTCCGACACTGGGCGAACCGGCGCTGTCCTTGGCGTCACCGCTCTGCTCGGACCAGCGGGCGGCCAGCGCCTCGGCCGCCGCGAGCACCGGCTCGATCGGCTGGGTCTGCTCTCTGCGGGCCACCTGGCGAAGGCTGCCCACCAGTGCCTGCAGGAGCATCCCATAGTTGGCCAGATCATCCCCGCTGGCAGCCCGGCCGGATCCGGCCTGCGCCTGCAGCGCGCGCTCCAGCGTCGACGCCAGTCGGCTCTGGGCCTCGGCGCCGACCAGCGCGGCGCTGCCCTTGAGCGAATGGACTGCCCGGCGCGCGAACTCGCTGGCCTTGCGCGCGGGATGTTGCTGCCAGTCGCGCGCGTCCTGCATCAGCTTGGGCTGCAACTCATCGACTTCGGCCGCAAACACCTGGAACAGGGACGCATTGATGCGCCGCCCGCCCAGATCGACCGTGTCGTCATCGTCATCGTCATCGTCATCGGCTTCGGCTTCGGCTGCCGCTGCCGGTGAGGTGCGCTCGGCGGGCGGATTCGGCGCCTCTGCCGGTGTCTGGAGCCCGATCTGCCCGGCTGAGGCCCCGGCGACCGGAATCGGTTCGCCGATGTCCAGGTCGATCGGCGCAGGCTCGGGCTCCGACACCTGGGCAGGCGCTTCAGGATCCGCCAGTTCTGCGACAGGATCAGCGGCGACCGAATCAGCCGCGACAGGATCAGCGACCGATTCAGCGGCGACGGGTTCGGCGGCGAGAAAGTCCGCGGCGTCGGGCAACAGCAACGAATCGGTACTGCCCGGCTCGATTGCGGCAAGCGCTTCGGCCAGCGCATCCGCGGGATCGGCCGGCTGGTCCGTTTCGAACGATGCCACGACGGGCTGCGCATCGCGCGCGGATGGTGCGACGCCGCCGAGCACGATCGGATTACCAAGCTGCAGGTCGAAAGCGTCGTCTTCTGTCTTGGGCGCGGATGAAGCACCGGCGGATACCGCGGGCGTGTCATCGCCAGCGATCAGATCGAGATCGAAAGCCGCAAACGACATCGGCGCATCGGCAGGGATCTCCCGGCCATCGCTCGCCGGGTCGGCCACAGTCGGGCCCGGCAGCGACGTGCTGTCATGCTGCGCCGAGTCCTCTTGGACCGCATCGGGCGCAGCATGCTCGGCTGACCCGTCGACATCCACACCGGGCGCTGCCAACGCCGGGACACCGGAGTGGTCAGACTGTGGCTCGGCAGGCATCGGCGCGAGCGCCTGCGGTGCCGCATCCAGCATTGGAAGCGATCCGATGGCCGAGGCCGCCAGGGGTTCGGCGCCGGGCGCCGTCGCGCCGATCTCGAGCCCCACTTCCCGGCCCAGTCTCATGGCATCGGCGCGAGCCATCAGCCCGCTCATGTCTTGCTCGACGATTTCACCGCCCGCTTCGGTCAGCGCCTGGATCCAGTGCAGGAAGGCGTCGCGCGACTCGGCGATCAAGGACAGCAGCGCGGGATCGGCCGCGCGCTCCTCGGCCAGCCAGTGGTTGAGCAACTGTTCCAGGGCCCAGGCGGCCTCGCCAAAGGCGTCCAGCCCGACCATGCGGCTCGAACCCTTGAGCGTGTGAAAACTGCGCCGCGCCGAGGTGAGGGCCGACTGATCCGCTTGCGAACGCGACAAGCGCTCGAGCGCGCCGCCAATGGCACTCAACACCTCTTCGCCTTCGACCAGGAAGATCTCGAGCAATTCGGCGTCGATCTGGGCGGCGGCCTCGGGCAAATCTGCCGGTGCGGTCTCAACCTGCTCGTGCAGGCCGGCGATATCGCGACCGAGCAGACGCGCCACCTGCGACATGGCCGATACGCCATTTTCTTCGAGCAGCAGGCCGGCCACCTGCGCAGCATCGGCAAGATCCGCACTATCGGCCAATTGCGCGGTGTCGCGCACCCGCCCCAGGATCTCCAGGGACTCGGCGAGCGCATGCGCATCACCGGTCAGTGTCTTGGCCAGCGCCTGATCGAGCGCAACCAGCTTATTGTCCAGGCGCGCCTCGAGCGTCAGCTCGGGTTCGGCCGCCGGCGCAGGCAGACTGACATCGACCAGCATGTCGGTGTCGGCCTGGTCGCGGCGACGCAGCACACGATGTTCGGTATCGAACACGAAACCATCGAGCGGCTCGCTGGCGGCGCCCATGGCGTCGATGAAGAAACCCAGATTGCCAACCGTCTCGGCCAGCGCCGAAGCCGCGGATTCATCCGGACGCGACCCACCAATGATCGCGCGCACGGACTGGCCGATGGCCTTCGCGCCTTCGGCCGCCTCGTCGTGACCCAGCAATCTCATGACACCGACCAGCGCGTCGACCCGGGACACCGCCGCCGACAGATGCTCGACACCCTCCTCCGGACGCCGGAACCAGGCATCCAACCCGGTTTCCACCTCGCGCAGATTGGTCTGTGCCTCGTTGACGAACACATCCATCGTCAGCCGGTCCTGTACTGCCGAGGTCATGCCGGTCAACCATGAGGGCAGACTCTCCTCGGTTCCCAGGCCATGCAGGCAGGCATCGAGGCGACGGGCGATATCGGCGCAGCGCACCTGCCGGTTCGGGAAATCGGCCAGGCCGATCTCCTGCAACTGCTCGACGAACAGCAACGAGATGGCCATCTCGACACCGAGCAGCTCGCTGACCGGCGCAGCATCGAGTCCGATCGCCTTGACCACGCTGATCCAGGCGCCGGTCAGGCGCCCCAGGCCGTCCGGGTCGCATTCATCCGTGGCTTCCTGATAGCGGGCCAGGGCCTGCTTGAATTCGCCCATATTGGCATCGACGCCGCCCGGATTCTGGAGCATCGATTCCCAGGACTTCTTCATCCGCGTGACGGCCTGCGCCAAGGCCTGCTGGGCGCGCCTGTCGACCTGGCCGTAGCGCGGCGACTCGATATCGGCCGGCACCTTGCCATGTAGATCGAAGACCTCGAATACGCGGCGCAGTTCGTCGCTGGCCGGGCGCATGCGCGCGATCGAGAACAGCACGTCGCGCTGCAACTTCTCGGCGGCCGGAGCACCATCGGTGAGCGTGCGACGCAACTGCAGATTCAATCGCGCGAGCAGCCGCTTGCCATAGACATCGAGCTCGCCATGCCCCTCGGCCAGCGCACGAAAGTAGACGGCGATCAGGGCCCAGAACGTCTGCTGCTCGGCAGCCACCGGCGCACGCGCGACACGATCGATCGCGGCCAGGATTTCGCGCGCGGCAACTCTGTCGGTCGGCGAGCGCAGCAGCCGCAGCACGCCAAGTTCGAAGCGCTGGCGAACCCGTTTGGTTTCCTCTTCGGTCAGATCGGCCAGCGACTCCCTGGCCAGGCCGAGCCGCCCGGATGCGGGCGCGAACAGATCGGCCGGGTGGATACGCTCGGCCTTGCGCAACTCGAGCAGATCACGAAGATACGGATACAGGTGCAGGGGCTGCGCCGGCATGCCGCGCAGGCGCTCGTTGATGTACTCACTGATCGCACCCATTGCCGCGCTCAGTGCGCTGCATACGCTGCCATCCAGACCGAGTTCGCCGGCCAGAACACGATCCAGGATGTTCTCGACCTCCGCACAGAGCAGCTCCGGGCCGGCATGACCGGTCATCACGAGCACGCCCAGGGTCTGGTGGACCTGCTTGCGCGCGACGGTCAGTTGGGAAAGATCCTGCCCACCCTCGCGATAGCGGTCGATCTGGGCCTCGGCCTCGTCGAGCGCGTGTCGGATCTCGGCGGCACACCAGGCGAGCCCGCGCAAATCTTGCGCTGCAGGGCCCGAAGCGGCTGTTTGACGATGCGGGGCTGCTGCAAGTTCCACTTAGGTCACCTTGAATCTGGAGACGGAGTTCTTCAGTTCCAATGCAAGCTCGGAGAGCTTTTGCACCGATCCGGCGGTCTCGGAGGTGCCCTGCGAGGTCTGCTCGGTCACCTGCAACATCCGCTGAATGGACTCGGCCACGGTCGCGGCCGAGGCGGCCTGCTCCGACGTCGTTGCCGAGAACTGTTCGATCAACTGCGCGATCTGACTGGAAACACGTCGATCTGGCCGAGGGCCGAACCCGCCTCATCCGAGCGCTGGGTGCCGTCGACCACACCCTGGGTGCATCGTTCCATCGCCGCCACGGCATCCTGGGTATCGGCCTGGATCGTCTGAATCAACACCGCAATCTGCTTGGTAGCGTCTGCCGATCGTTCGGCCAGACGCTGCACTTCCTCGGCCACGAACGAGAATCCCCGCCCGGCCTCGCCGGCCGAGGCGGCCTGAATCGCGGCATTCAGGGCGAGCACATTGGTCTGCTCGGACAGGCCCGAGATCATCTCGACGATCTCGCCGATCTCCTGGGACGACTCGCCCAGACGCTTGATGCGCTTGGCGGTCTCCTGAATCTGATCACGAATCATGTTCATGCCGGCGATGGCATGATCGACCGCGCGCGCGCCCTCCTGCGATGCCTGCAGGCTCTGACGCGCCACGTGAACCGACTCGGCGGCCTGCGTCGAGACATCATCGATCTGCGTGGCCAGGCGCAGCACGGACTGACCAGTCTCCCGGATCTCGCGCGACTGCTGCGCCGAAGCGGCGAGCAGTCGCGCCGAAGTGTGCTGAGCCTTGGAACTGGCATCGTTGACCAACTCGGCGGTCGAGTTGATTCGCGACACCAGGCTGCGCAACTCCTCGATCGTGTAGTTGACCGAATCGGCAATCGCACCCGTGATGTCTTCGGACACCGTGGCCTGCACCGTGAGGTCGCCATCGGCGACCTCCTGCAACTCATTCATGAGCCGCAGGATCGCCGCCTGGTTCAGATCATTGGTGCGTTTGGCCTCCACCTGCATACGCTCGGCCTGGGCGCGTTGCTGCTCGGCCTGCTCAGCACGGTTGTTGCCCACCCAGATGTAGGCACGGGACAGCGCCATCGCGCAAAGAGCGGCCAGAAAGGCCAGCACCCCCGCGACCCGCAACTGAATGGCGCGGCGTTCATCGGCCGCCGGCAGTGCATTGCGAACGGCCAGCAGATGCGACTGCAGGCTGGCGATCGCGGTATCCACCTCGTCGGCGAACTGCTGGGCACGTAGCATGGGTGCGGCCGTGGCCGCGTACGCACCGGCGGCATCCTGAAAGCGCAGCAGCGCGGCGCTCAGTTGCTCCACCGGCTGGGCGGCCAGGGACTTCTCGTCGGCAACCTGCCGGATCCGCTGATCGATTGCGCCGAACAGCGACAGGGCCCGTGTCATCGTCGCATCGTCGAACCCCATGGGCGCGCGTCGGGCGTCGAGCAATGAACGCAGATCGGCGACCCAAAGCGCGATCTGCGCACCCTGGGTCAGGGCGTTGCGGGTTCGCGCCGCGCCGGCATGACGAAGGAAGTCTGCCGCGGCATTGCCGAAGGTATCGGCGCTCGTCTGCACGGCACGTGCCGCGTCATGTCGCACACGAACGGAGACGCCACCGTCATCACCGACCGCGAGCAGCCGCGGGCCTGCCTTGGCCCAGTCGGCCACCAGCGCATCGACCGGCGCCCGCAGCCCGTCATCGATCAACGCCGGGCCCTCGATGGCCGCAATCGACTGTATCGAGTCGCCGATCTGCTGGCGGTACTTGGCCAGTGTGGCGGGGGCAATCTTGCCGGCCTCGCGAACCGTGGCCAATGCATGCTCGAACCGCAATACTTCGGACAATGCCTGACCGTAGTCTCGCGCCAACCTGTTCTGTCGTTCGCCGTCGCGGAAATAGGAGCTCATCACCACTGCGATCGCCGTGGTCAGCAGGCCGAAGGCGATCAACAGCAGGCGCACGCGCCTCTGGTCACGGGTTCGGCCGAGCACCCTGGCCCAGAGCCCGGTGCGCGCCGGTTTGGCCACACCGTCGAAGACATCATCGAAGGGATCGTCGACCCCGACCGCCTCTTCATCGGCGTCGCGCATCGTCCCCTGCGCATGACGCTCCGGCGCCGGGCGTGACGCGGCCGTCAGAGAATCCGGTTCGACCGCGGCGCCACGAAAGCGTTCGAGTTCATCTTGCATAGAGGTTCTCTCGATAGCGCTCATCGGCCCGCCGACAGAAACGCATCATCGGTGCAGAGCCGCTCGAGGTCGAGCTCGTGCCAGATCGCACCCTGCGCATCGCGCCAGCGCGCGCCACGCCATCCGGCGCCATTGCCCGCGTCCTCGCGCTGCATGCGCAGCATGCTCTGAAGCCCCATCATTCTTGACACCAGAATCGCGGCATTGACCGGCAGCCGGGGCGAGAAGGCGAGCAGGCGGGCATCCTTGCCGCGCTCGGTCGGCGTGCCGCCGAGAAACTCCGCCAGATCGACCACGCCATGCAATGCACCGCGAAGATTGGCCAGACCCTTGAACCAGGGCCTCGCTCCCGGGACGACCGCGATGGTGTCCGGAATCGGCAAGACCTCACCCGCCAGTCGGAGGTCGATCAGCCAACGCTGCTCACCAATGGCGATGCCCAGCCTGGAGCCGGCCTCCGCATGATCTTCAGCCGGCCGATGGGTTGCATCACCCCGCTCGAGTACAAGCTCACTCATGGCGCCCCCGGTCAGTTTGTGAGCGCTTCGACGCGCGCGATGAAGTCTTCCGGATTGACGGGTTTGATCAGATACTCGGTTGCCCCCTGACGCAGACCCCAGATGCGGTCGGTCTCGGTGTCCTTGCTGCTGACGATGATCACCGGAATGCTTTCGGTCTGCGGATCACGTCGAAGCTTTCGGGTCACCTGAAAGCCGCTCAGGCCGGGCATCACCACGTCGACCACGACCAGACGTGGTTTCTCGGAGTGCGCCTTGTCGACCGCCTCGTCCCCGGAACCGGCCGTGATCACAGAAAAGCCGCGTTTGTCGAGCAGATCGGCCATGTAGTATCGATCGGTCGGCGAATCATCGACGACCAGGACCTTGGGCCCCTTGTTATTCATGTGGGCTCCGCTCAGGCTTGCTCGGCAACGCCGGTCAGATCGCTGACCGTGCGCAGAAGACTGTCTTTCGTGAAAGGTTTCGTCAGATACCGGTCGCAGCCGACCAGGCGGCCGCGGGCTCGATCGAACAAACCATCCTTGCTCGAGAGCATGACCACCGGTGTGTCGCCGAATCGCGGGCTCTTCTTGATCATCGCGCAGGTCTGATAGCCATCCAGGCGTGGCATCAGGATGTCGCAGAAGATCAGATCGGGCCGGTAGTCGGCAATCTTGGCCAACGCATCGAAGCCGTCCTCAGCCAGGGTGACCTGCGCACCCGCCTTGCCGAGGAAGATTTCGGCGCTACGCCGAATGGTGTTGCTGTCATCGATCACCATGATCTTGATGCCAGCAAGGCTCAGCGATTCACTCATGCCGTTGTCCCGTCACTTCACAAAGATGCACCCGGTGCCTGCAGGCAGGCAACCCACTCCGGTCTGAACAGCGCCGTCGATTGCTTGCGGCCGGTCGCAGTCGGCCGCAAGCGGGTGCGCGTGATGCGCGGGACGAACGCTAGATCTCGACCATCTCGAAATCGTCCTTCCGGGCCCCACACTCCGGGCAGGTCCAGTTCACCGGTACATCCTGCCAACGAGTTCCGGGCGCCAATCCTTCTTCTGGCGCGCCGGCTTGTTCGTCGTACACCCATCCACAGATCAAACACATCCAGGTTTGGTAGGGTATCGGCACCGCTGGTCCCACCGTCGTGCTCGTTCACACTCATTTCTCCGTCCTGTCCTAGTCTGATGAACAGCACGGATTTTGCCCCGGATGGTACGCTTCGCCCTTTTTCGGGCCGACCCAATGCCGATAAGTGGCCATACCGTTGCGACAGACGTACAAGGGCATTCGTCACGGATTCGCGGACTCTATGCGGTTACGCCCGACTGGACGGACGTGGAACGGCTGTCGGCGGCGGTGGCGGCGGCGCTACGCGGTGGCGCGAACGTGGTCCAGGTCCGCAGCAAACAAGCCGATGCGGGACTGCGTCGTGCGATCGCGCAGGCGGCTCTGGAGGCAGTGCGTGCCCACGACGCCTTGTGTCTGATCAATGACGATGTGGAGCTCGCCGCCGCACTGGGCGCCGATGGTGTTCATCTGGGCGCCGACGACGGCTCGGTGAGCGAGGCTCGCGATCGCCTCGGCCCGCGGGCGCTCATCGGCGTCTCCTGTTATGACGATTTCGCGCGCACCGGCCGGTATCCGCAGGCCGACTATGTCGCGTTCGGCAGCGTCTTCGTCTCGCGCGTCAAGCCGGATGCGGTGCGGGCGCCGCTATCGCTGTTCAGCCGGGCGCGGGCCGCCGGCTTGCGCACCGTGGCGATTGGCGGTATCAGCCGGGCCAACGCCGCCCAGGTGTTCGCGGCCGGCGCGCACGCGGTGGCGGTGATCTCCGACTTGTTCGAGGCACCGGCCGACGAGATCGAACGGCGCGCCGGTGAGTTCACCGCTCTGGCGGCATCCAATGCCCTGCCAGACTCGTAGGCCCGGGCGCGCCTAGTGTGCCGTTCCGCATGTAACGGCACATTCGCGCTCAGCTCCAGGGGCGCAGATCGACGATGCCCAGCACCTGTCCATCCTGTGCGTCGACGATGACGGTCATGTCGCGACCTATCGCCCTCATGGGCACATAACGCAGGCCCTCGGCGGAACGCTTCAGATCGGCGATCACCTGCTCGACGCGCGCACTCTGATTGAACTGCTCGAGTTCGCGCACCGGCTTGGCCCGTGACATGTCGGCCGCAGGCAGTTTCTCCAGGGGCCGATAGAGCCGCGGCAACATCGCCGGCCCCGCTCCGCTGACTGCCTCGGCCAGTGTCAGATCCGCCAGAAGCGCCGGATCAGTGGGCATTTCCACCCGCACCCAGGTCGGCCCCCGGTCCGGCATCCGGTTATAGGGCGCCTGGGCCTGCGCCAGCGATGCGGGCTCCAGGTCGGCCGCCGAGACCATCTCGAAACGATCGACCACGAAGGCCACGTAGGCCGGGCGCGCCTGATGGATACTGTTCACGCCATAGACCAGGGCGGCCAGTTGAATGAGCGCAATGACCGCCAGATCGAAGCGCAGGCTCGGCTTGGCCGGCCGGTACACCAGCATCGTCAACGCAGGCCCGAGGACGAGATCTACCAGCACCATGATCAGGGCCAGATTGAACAGGCCCGCGGCCAGGCGCAGGCCGCTCGGATACCAGAGCCAGGTGGCCAGACCGAGCACGCCGGCAACCACCATGGCACTGAGCAAGAAATGAATGCCACCGGCTTTCGCCTTGGCGGTCAGAAGTGAACCAGACATGAAGATCGAGGTATCAGCGACAGTTCGGAGGCCGATAGCGGGATTCGAGCGTGGAGTTGTGCGCATCACAAGTCCAGACGATCGCACGATCGGGTACCACGCCAGCCTGCAACGGCTGATCATTGGCAAACGGGCGGTAGACCAGCGTGGCGCCATCCTCCACGACCGCCGTGAACGTGATGATCACGGTGCCGTTCTCGCCGTTCACCTGAATCTTGCGAACCTCGGGAACGGGGTCGGTCACCGTCTTGAAATTCTGATTCAAGCTCGCACTGCCCGCAACCGCGTTGTCCCATACAGCCGACTTCGCCGGCGCCGCCAGGACGATGGCCGTGGCCACCCGCGCGCGGACCTGGCTGTCGAGATAGACCGGCAGGGCCACCGCGGCCAACAGCCCTGCGATCGCCAATACGATCATCAGTTCGATCAGCGTATAGCCGCGGCAACGGGTCGGCACAAAAGATCTCCGGGGTTCAGTTACGGCAGTTGGCCGGCGCGTATTTGTCGGCCAGGGTTCCCTTGGTTCCAGCCTTGCTCGAACCGGCGGAGTTGCAGTTCCAGACCAGGTTGTAGTTGGGAATCACGCCACTGACCAATGCCGGGCCGTTGGGTGCGCCATTGCGCGGGGCCATGATCAGTGTGCCGCTTCCGGCAGTGGCGGAGTAGCGGATCGTGATCTCACCGTTGGCCGGCGAAACATCCACGCCCGCGACCGAATCGGTGATGATCTGCGGTTGCCCGTTCTTGCCCGGGGTGCCGTTGTCCAGAGTCAGGCCGATCGAGGCATTCTCGCTGACCATCGTCTTGACGCCCACGGCCAGCACGATCCCTTCCGTCACCTTCGCACGGACCGTGTAGTCCTGATAGGCAGGAATCGCCACGGCTGCGAGGATGCCGATGATCGCAACCACGATCATCAACTCGATCAACGTAAAGCCGCGTTGGTCTTTGGCTTTCATTCTTCGTTGCTCCGGCAGGCGCGATCCGCTCGCACGTTCACATCAGACCATCGGCCGGGCCGGGCGTGCGCTAAGAGCACGACCGACGGGTGGCCGCTGGCGGCGTACAAAGATAGAAAAGCCGGGCATTGCCCGGCTTCCCGTTCAGACGGCAGGCGATCAGCTGCGGCAATTGGCAGGCGCGTACTTGTCCTGCAGGGTGCCCTTGCTGCCGGCCTTGGTCGAGCCGGCCGAGTTGCAGTTCCAGACACTGTTCATGCTCGGCACCGTACCGCTGACCAGCGCGGCACCGCCGACACGGCCGTTGCGCGGCGCCAGGATCAGCGTGCCATTGCCCGCCGTGGCCGAGTAGGAGATCGTGATCTCGCCATTGGCGGCCGCCACCACGATGCTGTTCACCGCCGGGGTGAGGATCGTCGGCACGCCGTTCTGCCCCGGAGTGGCGGCATTCAGCGCCACGCCATTGGCGGCGTTCTCGCTCACGGTGGCTTTGACACCAGCGGCCAGCGACAAGCCCTCGGTCACTTTCGCACGGACCGTGTAGTCCTGATAGGCCGGAATCGCCACGGCTGCGAGGATGCCGATGATCGCAACCACGATCATCAACCTCGATCAGAGTGAAACCTTTTTGGAATTTCGACGACATGTTGATTCGCTCCAGATAGATTCGGGCCGCGACCATTGCAGACCCGGCGAGCCAACAAAGGCAAGTCGCATGCCAGTCACCATGGACGGCGGCGATACGCCGATGAACGGCGGGCCAGGCGCTCGATGCGTGCAATATCGGTCGGGTTCTGCCGGTCATCGAGCATTCGGTTCCGGCGCCCGCCAGGGCGCGCACATCGAAAGAATCTGCCCATTTGCGTCAACGATTGCGCGATTCTCGACACCGTTCGCTGCCACCGCCTGGCTCGAAGCGCGCGGCGTTGCGGCCCGGACGTGCCCGCGCCGATGACCGATGGCGTTCGGGCGATTGCGCGGGCACGCGGTGCAGGGCACGAGAAGGAAAAGCCCGCAGCAGCGGAGGCTTTTTCGAGACACGATCCGGAGATCAGCTGCGGCAATTGGCCGAGAGTACTTGTCCTGCAGCGTACCCTTGTTGCCGGCCTTGGTCGAACCCACCGAGTTGCAGTTCCAGACGATGTTCATGCTCGGCACCGTACCGCTGACCAGCGCGGCACCGCCGACACGGCCGTTGCGCGGCGCCAGGATCAGCGTGCCATTGCCCGCCGTGGCCGAGTAGGAGATCGTGATCTCGCCATTGGCGGCCGCCACCACGATGCTGTTCACCGCCGGGGTGAGGATCGTCGGCACGCCGTTCTGCCCCGGAGTGGCGGCATTCAGCGCCACGCCATTGGCCGCATTCTCACTGACCGTAGCCTTCACACCCGAGGCCAGCGACAGGCCCTCGGTGACTTTCGCCCGGACCGTGTAATCCTGGTACGCGGGAATCGCGACCGCGGCCAGAATCCCGATGATCGCCACGACGATCATCAGTTCGATCAGGGTAAAACCTTTTTGAATTCTCGACGACATGTTGGAAGGCTCCAGATGATGGGTTGCGAACTTGCGAACCCGGCGAGCCAACCATGGCAATTCGCGTGCCAGCAGACATCTACGGCATGCTGACAGCGACGAATGGTCCCATTTTTCGTTGCTTTGGCGCTATAGCGTCGCCGTGAACCGCAGCGAAGAAATGTCGTTGCCGACACCCGCCATGGACCTCATGCCAAACAATCTGCCCTATTGCGTCACCTAATACCCATTTTTCGTGGCTTGCGGCGCGCGGGGATTTGCGATCCGCCACACGATCAACGCGTCGGCTGCCACCGGGTGTCGTCCCACGCCATGGCGCCGGGCGCCCATCGGTCGCCTCGGCAACCAAAGAAAAAGCCCCGCCGAAGCGGGGCCTTCTCGAGCCATCGAATCCGAGCATCAGCTGCGGCAGTTGGCCGGGGCGTACTTGTCTTGCAGGGTGCCCTTGGAGCCGGCCTTGGTGGAACCCACCGCGTTGCAGTTCCAGACAATGTTCATGCTCGGAACCGTGCCACTGACCAGCGCAGCGCCGGCCACGCGACCATTGCGCGGCGACAGGATCAGCGTGCCACCGCCGGCGGTGGCCGAATAGGAGATCGTGATCTCGCCGTTGGCGGCCGCCACGACGATGCCGGTGACCGCATCGGTAACGATGGTCGTGCACACCGTTCTGACCCGGGGTGGCGGCATTGAGCGCCACGCCGTTGGCTGCGTTCTCACTGACCGTGGCCTTGACACCGGAGGCCAGCGACAGACCCTCGGTCACTTTGGCGCGGACCGTGTAGTCCTGATAGGCCGGGATGGCAACCGCAGCCAGAATACCGATGATCGCCACGACGATCATCAGTTCGATCAGGGTGAAACCTTTTTGCACTTTGGACGACATTTGGATAGCTCCGAAGGAAGGGCTGCGAGCTTGCAGACCCGGCGTGCAAGTCATGGCAACTGCCATGCCAGAGGTCATCGCCGGACCGCTCATGCCGACGAACGGTCGAAAACCGCGTTGCACTGGCGCAAATCACGGATAAACGCGGCTTCGAGCGGGCCGATTTGCTGCAAGCTCGCACACTCATCCACCGCGCCGCTGCCAATTTTGGCATCACATCACCAATTCTTGACACTCGGGGCGATCCGGACTGACCGTTTTGGTCATCTGGGACAGTCTTCGCCGGCCGGAGCCGGGATTCCCGCAGTGCGCCCGCATTCATGCGGTACGGGTCAACTGTCCTATCAAGCAAAAAAAGCCCCGCCAGAGCGGGGCTTTCCAGCCAGGGCCGATGGGCTCGCGATCAGCTGCGGCAGTTGGCCGGGGCGTACTTGTCCTGCAACGTGCCCTTGGTGCCGGCCTTGGTGGAGCCACGCGAGTTGCAGTTCCAGACGATATTCATGCTCGGCACGGTACCGCTGACCAGGGCAGCACCGCCGACGCGGCCATTGCGCGGCGCCAGGATCAGCGTGCCCGCACCCGCGGTGCCGGAATAGGCGATGGTGATCTCACCATTGGCGGCCGACGCCGTCACGGAATTGACCGCGGCAGTGCGGATCGTCGGCACACCGTTCTGACCCGGGGTGGCGGCATTGAGCGTCACACCATTGGCTGCATTCTCACTCACCGTGGCCTTCACACCCGCGGCCAGTGACAAGCCCTCGGTCACCTTCGCTCGAACCGTATAATCCTGGTATGCGGGGATCGCCACCGCGGCCAGAATGCCGATGATCGCCACGACGATCATCAGTTCGATCAGTGTGAAACCCTTTTGAACTTTCAAAAACATATGCATTGACTCCAAGGTGAAAATGGCTCGCCGTGGTGCGGGCCCTTGCAGGCACTGAACGCAGATTGCGTGCCTACCACCATGAACGGTCGATGCAATGGGTCGAGCGGTCGACTTTCCCCCTGTTTGCGGGTCGCTATCGACGCATCGTTGGTCTTGCGCTTCGGAAATGAAACGAACACCCGAGGCCCGGCCGGGTGACGCACAGGGTCATCACCTGCCGTTGAGAGTCAGACCCTGACCCTGACAGATACGCCCGGACAGGAGGAAATGGCGGATTTCTCCAGGCACTTGATCCGCGACCGACCTCGCATGGCGTCGAAACGATCTACCCAGGAACATGGCTTGGCGGGTCGCCGCGGACCGCACGACGCAAGAACGATGCGTCTCAGAAATCGAGGACCTGACCCCGCTCGAGCAGCCTGGGCGCATGGCGTCCTGCCCATGCTTCGATCTCACGCGCGATCGTGTGGCGGTCCGACGGCTTCAAGTGCGTGACCCACAGCGTGGGATTTCGCGACAGCATCGCCAGCTCCTCGCTGAGCTGGATCGGGAACAGATGCTTGGCTGTGACCGCCAGGTCGCGCTCGCGATTGGAGAATGCGGTCTCGATGATCAGATGGCGCAGATCGGACATCGCATTGACCTCGCGCCAGAAACCATCGTTGGGCCCGGTATCGCCCGAAAACACTAGTGATCCCTGGCCGGAGTTCAGATGAAAGCCCAGCGCCGGAACCGTATGACGGGCCTCCAGCGCGCGTATCGTTCGCCCGTCCAGCACCACGCTGGCGCCGATGCCCAGGGGCTCGAAGCGCAGCCATGGGCTGTCGTAGTGCGGAATCTCGGTGAAATCCGGCCAGATCGTCCAGTTGAAGACATGGGCTCGCAGGGCTGCAATTGTCTCCGGCAGCGCATGGACGAGAAGAGGCGTTGCCCGGCGCGCGCCCACCGAGTCGATCAGCAGGGGCAGCGCCGCGATGTGATCGAGATGCGAGTGCGTAAGAAACACATGATCGATCGCGGTCAGCTCCTCGACCGACAGATCCTCGACACCGGTACCTGCATCGATCAGGATGTCGTGATCGACCAGGAACGAGGTCGTGCGCGCCTGCGCACCGATGCCGCCGCTACAGCCAAGTACGCGCAGCTTCATCACGAGACTCTATGATGCGTTCACCCGCCACGCCAGCGTCGACGGGCTCGAGCGCGGGCGCCACCGGCGCCGGCGCGGCAGGGGCCTGACCGGCCGACGCGTGGAATGCACGGCCGGCAGTTTCGCTGGGCGCGAAGATCCGTACCGCGCCTTGACGGCCGGTGACGACCACGGTGTCGATCGGCGTGAAACGAATGTCGGGACAGGCCTGCTCGGTGGACTCGCCGACGATGATCGGCGTTCGATAGTGCTTGGTCAGGGATTCGAGACGCGAGGCCAGATTGACCGAATCTCCGATCACGGTATAAGCGCGGCGAAGTTTGGATCCCATGTCACCGACCCGCATCAGCCCGGTGTTGATGCCGATGCCGATCGCCACCGGAGGAAAGCCGCGGGCCGCAAAGCGCTCGGACAGGCGGGCGATGGCCTTTTGCATATCGATCGCGGCGAGCACGGCATGGTGGGCATGGGCCGGATCTTCGACCGGCGCGCCCCAGAAGGCCATGACCGCATCGCCCATGTATTTGTCAACGGTACCACGATAACGATAGATGCATTCGGTCAGATCGGTGAGCACCTCGTTCAGATACTCACGCAACATGTCCGGCGGCATCTTCTCCGCGATACGCGTGAAACCGCGAATATCCGCGAACATGACGGTGAGCTCGCGATTCACGCTGATCTGGCCGTGATAGTTCAGCGGATCTCGCGCCATCGTGCCGACCACATCGGGCGACACATACTCGGAGAACAGATCAACCACCGCGCGCCTCGCCCTGCCCTCGATCGCATATCCCGCCGCCAGGTTGAACAATCCGATGACCACGATCGTCAGCAATGATCCGGCCAGCGGCAGCACCCAGCCCAGATGGACAAAGGCAACGATGTTCCAGACGAACAGTGCGCCGGCCGAGGTGCAGGTGGCCAGCACCACGCCGAATGCGCCGGCCCTTGGCGCCGCCACGGCGAACAGCCCGCCGATCAGCAGGATGGCGATCGCAGCAATCTGATTGCCTTCGGGCACCCGGGCCAGCAGGCGCCCCTCGAGCGCACCGGCGATTAGCGACGCATGCACCTCGACACCGGGAAGGCTCTCGCTGATCGGCGTCGGCCGCAGATCGGCCAGGCCAGGCGCGCTGGTGCCGATCAGAACGATCTTGTCTTTGAACAGGGACCAATCGGCACTGCCATCAAGGACATGGGACGCGGAAACATACTTGAAGTTGCGACCGCTCTTGTCGCGTGGGCCGGTGAACGGCACCAATACGGTCAAGGCTTCCGAAAGCGGCAGACTCAGTTGACGTGCGGCATTGGCAATCTCGATCGACTCCGTGCCGACCGCCATCACCGTGTTGCCCAATGCCTCGCGCAGTACCCTCAGCGAAAGCGATTCATATATCTGGCCGGCGTACTCGGCCAGCAAGGGCAGTGATCGGGTCATGCCATCGGGGTCGAGCATCGGATTGACGAACCCGGCGTTGGCAGCCGCCTGCATGAACACGGGCAGATTGGCCCCGTAGCCGTTCCAGACCAGGCGCGGAACGCCGGTTCCCAGGTTGGCACTGTCGAAGGCCGCGCCCGGCAGCTCGCCACTGGTGAATCCGCCCCGGTCACTGGTGAAGTAATAGCCGAGCACCACCTTGCCCAATGACATGGCCTGGGCAAGCATTCGATCGGCATCGGGGTCATCGAGCTGAGGCTCGGCGAACACCACGTCAAAGCCCACCACCGCCGGCTGCCCTTTGTCGAACAGGCGGCGCGTGAGCTCTGCCATGGTCCGCCGCGACCAGGGCCAACGCCCCACCTTGGCCAGACTGGTCTCGTCGATGTCGATGATGACGACCGGGCTCTGCTCGAGCGGCGGCGCTACCCGCAGACGGGCATCATAGAGAAAGCGATCCGCGGTAGACAGGCCATCGGCCGGCATCGCGCGCCACTGCACGATGGCGAATCCGGCACAAATAACGACACCCAGAAGCGCGCGCAGCCAGCGCAGACCCTCGCCGCGGCGCTCATTCATCGCCAGGCCGGTAGATCGATTGCGTCAGGGGCGCGCAGGGCATGTCATCAGCCTGGTCAGGGTCATTCAGAGATGCCTGAAGCGGATCCGGGTCTTGCCGAGCTCGATCTCGCTGGCATGCCTGAGCACGCAACCGTTATCCCCGACCCGGCGACCATCGACCTGCAGTGACGCATCGCCCGAAAGATGAGTCAGGGTCCAACCGCTTTCGCGGCGGGCGAGCAGCAAGGTGTCGGCGCCGACCATCACCTCGTTGGTACTCTGCGTGAAGCGCTGGTGAATGCCACGCATACCGCCGGTGAGAAACTCGAGAACCACGGGCGCGCGCCGCGACGGCCGCGCGAGGGCTTGCTGACCCGGCAGGTGGCACGCGATCTCATACACGCCCATCTCGATACGATCGCCATCGCGAAGCGGCGCACGATCGACCGCATTGCCGTTGACGATGGTGCCGTTGCGGCTGCTCAGGTCGTCGATCCGGTATCCGTCGCAGTTGCGCACGATCACCGCATGCTCGGCGCTGATCGAGCGATGCTCGAGAATCAGGTCGTTGTAGCTGGCGCGCCCGATCGACCAGCGATCCTTGGCCAATGGCACGATCTGGCGATGGCGGGTCTCGACATGATCGACGCTCAGGTGGGCGATCTCTCGCAGATCAACCTCGGCGGGCGCACAATCGCCGTATGCCTCGGCAGTCGTTTCGAGAGCCTGATCCGCGCTCAGCAGTGATGGGCCGCCGCTCATCGGTCAGACTCCACCGTCTGACCTGAGAAGCGGGCAAACCCGCGATTCGCGCGCGCACCATCGTGCGCACCGTGCGCAGGCCATGCCGCAAAGTGACCGCCTGCCGCAACCCGGTTCGAAACGCTGTCGTCGATGGGCGAGTCACTGCCCGCCCGGGGAGGTGCGCCGATCACGCCTGCTTCTGCCAGTCTATTCATGACCGGCAAGCCTATCGAGGCACGGGCAAGCGGCTAAGCGCCGCGTTTATGAACGGCCGCGCGGTTCCGCCAGACGCACGGCGAGGCCGGCTGCCCGGGATCATCCGTGCCGGGTTTAGGGCCTGTTAACACTCATCCGATACCCGTCGTGGAGGCGAGAAATGGCGAAATGTAGGCGCAAAGCGCAGACGTGGTGGGGCCACGGCGAGCATTTGCAACGCCCAGTTCGCCATTTCTCGCCTCCACCAGGCGATCAGCCAAAACACGCCCCAACCGCGTGCTCGCTCCTCATGGGCGCGCGCCCACATCGTCGCTCGCGCCTCGTTGGCCCATGTTTTGGCTGACTGCGACGGGTATCGGATGAGTGTTAACAGGCCCTAGTCCATCAGCACGCCCGGCAGCCAGGTTGCCAGCTCCGGGAACACGCACAGAATCACGATCGCCACCACCATGCAGCCCATGAAGGGCAGCGCCCCTTCAGGATGGTGGGCAGCTTGATGTCGGGCGTGATGCCGTTGATCACGAACAGGTTCAAGCCGACCGGCGGTGTGATCAGGCCGAGTTCCATATTGATGGTGAGCACAACGCCGAACCAGATGGGGTCGAATCCGGCCGAGGTGATCACCGGCATGAGGATAGGCGTGGTCATCAGGATGATCGCGGCCGGCGGCAGAAACATGCCAGCCACCAGCAGCATCACATTGATGGCCGCCAGGACCACCCACTTGTTGACCTGCATCTCGGCGATCGCTTCGGCCACCGACTGGGTGACCTGCAGCGAGGACATCATGTAGCCGAACAGGATGGAGGTGCCGATGATCAGCATCAGCATGCCCGACTCGCGCAGCCCGTCGCGCAGGATCGCCCAGAGCGCGGACGGCGTCCACACCCGGTAGATGATGATCACCATCACCAGGCAGAGCAGCGCGCCGACCCCGGCCGCCTCCGATGGGGTGGCGATGCCGCCGTAGAGCGCATAGACCACGCCGACGATCACGATGATGAACGGAATCAGGCGTGGCAGGAGTTCGAGCTTCTCGGCCAGCGTGAACACGCGGTCGGCGTCGACCAGCCGGGTACCCCGCTTCCAGCTCAGAAACAGCGCCCAGCACATGAACAAGCCGGTCAGCAGCAGGCCGGGGATGACGCCGGCAATGAACAGCCGGCCGATCGATGTTTCGGACGCGATGCCGTACAGGATCATGGTGATCGACGGCGGAATCAGGATACCGAGGGTGCCACCGGCGGCGATCGCGCCTGTGGCGAGATCGGCGTCATAGCCACGCCGGCGCATCTCGGGAATGCCCATCTTGCCGATCGCCGCGCATGTCGCCGGCGAGGAACCGGTCAATGCCGAAAACAGCGCACAGGCGCCGATATTGCTGATCACCAGGGATCCGGGCACCCGGTGCAACCAACGGGCCAACGCCTCGTACAGATCGCTGCCCGCGCGTGAACTGGCCACGGCCGCGCCCATGATGATGAACATCGGCAGCGACACCAGCGTGAAGTCATCGAGCCCGGCGAACACCGTTTCCGGGATATAGGCGATGCTGTTCCAGCCGTTGAATCCGACCATGAAGATCAGCGCACTCATGCCCAACGCGAACGCGATCGGCATGCCGGTGGCCAGCAAGGCGATCGTGACCACGAAAATCAGCAGGCCGATGGTCAGCGGTGTCATAGCGGCCTCACGACCTCTTAGAGACGATCATCGGGCGCGAGCCCGAACGGGTGCACGCGCCGACTGATCACCAGCCACATATCCGCGATGAACTGCAGGCACAGCAGACCCAAGCCCACCGGCACGGCCAGGTAGGGAATCCAGAGCCGGACGCGCCAGATGGTCGGCGTGGTCAGATCGGCTTCCCAGGCCTCGTACCACCAGGACACGGAAGCGTAGAAGAAGATCCCACAGAAGATCAGCGCGATCGTGCTGCCGATCAGGTACAGCGCGCGCCGCGGCCCGGGTGCGGCCATCAGCGGCACGACATCGACATTCACATGGCCGCGCGTGAGCAGGATGTACGGCGCACCGACAAAAGTTGCCGCGATCAGGCTGTAGGTGACGAACTCGGTCTGCCAGATCGAGGACTCATTGAGCACCGCACGAACGAACACCATGTGACAGATCACGCCGATCGAGAGCGCGATCAGCAACGCCGAGAACACGCCAAGCACCCGCGACAGGGCGTGTACCGCCGCCACCCAGCCGGGCAGCGGCGTGTGCGTGTTCGCGACGTTGCTCATGCTTCGCTTACTTGACGGCCAGGGCCTTCTGGATCAGTTCGGCACCACCGGGGACCTTCTCGCCGAAGGTCTTGTAGGAGGTCTTCTGTGCCACCGCGCCAGGCGTCGGCCTGGGCATCGGTCATCTCGACGACCTCGACACCGGCCTTCTTGTAGGCGGCGACCATCTTGTCATCCAGCCCCTTGGACTGCGCGGCGAACCAATCCTCGGCCTTCTTGGACGCAGCCATCAGCGCCTTCTGCTGGGCAGCGTTGAGCTTGTCCCAGGTCTTCTTGCCGATCAGCACCGGCTCGTACATGAACCAGAGCGCATTCTCACCCGGGGCGGTCACGCACTTGAGTTGCTCGTACAGACGGAAGGACACGAAGCTGCCCGTCGAGGTGTCGGTGCCCTGGGCCACGCCCTGCTGCAAGGCGTTATAGACCTCGTTAGACGGGATCGAAACGATCGAGGCGCCCGCGCCGGCCCACATCTCGGCGAAGGTCGAACCCGCCGAACGCACCTTCAGGCCATTGGCATCCTCGGGTACCAGGATGCATTTGTCCTTGCCACCGAAGGCACCGGCCAGCCAGGCATCGGCCAGCACCTTGACCCCGCCGGACTCGATGATGCTGCGGATCTCATCCATGAACGGGCTGGCATTGATACGCTTGGCGTGGGCATGGCCCTTGACCAGGCCCGGCATCAGCGTGGCACCGAACTGCGGATGAAAACCCGACGCGTAGTCCAGCGGGAACGAGGTCATCGCGATCTGGCCGGTGAGCATCGCCTTCCACTGCTCCTTGGCCTTGACCAGACTGGAGCCCGGAAAGACCTTGATCTCCAGGCCAACGTTGGCAGCGGCGACATCGCGGGCGATCATCTGCACCATCTCGTCGCGTGGGTCACCCTTGCCGCCGGGAAACTGATGGGAAGCCTTGAGCGTGACATCGGCGGCAGCGGCCGGCAGCGCGGGCAGAGCGGTGATCAGCGCGCTGGCAAGCGCAGCGGAAATGAAGCGGGTCTTCATGGAGGTCTCCTCAGATGAACGGGCAATTGCGCCCGACCTGGCCGGTCTTCGCTGTCAGCGGGCAAGGCCGGTCGGATTGGCGTCTTGCGGACAGCAATAGTACCGGGGCCCGGCGCTCGCCTTCGCAGCAATCATTATCGACGCAAAGAGGCGGACCGCGAAATGGGCCGGATCAGGCATCCGGCAGCCGGGCAGCGCCGTCACTGACCGGTCGCGTCGTCGCCCGAACGCCGCTGCAACAATACTGCCGTGAGGATCACGCCGAACGCGCCGATGATCGATCCCACCCAGACCCAGATCGGCGCGGCGAACCATCCGCGTTCGGCAAACCACTGATCACCGACGATCATGCCGCCGGCGATCCAGCCGAGCAGCCCTCCCCCGAACCAGATCAGCCAGGGCTGGCGCTCGATCATGCCGATCACGAAACGACTACCCCAGACGATGATCGGAATGCTGACCAGCAGGCCGAAGATCACCAAGCCCATTCGGTGCTCGCTGTCGGCGCGCTCGGCGGCCGCGGCGATGCCGATGACATTGTCAAGGCTCATCACGAAATCGGCCACGATCACGGTGCGTACCGCCGCCCACAACGTGGTGCCGCCACCGAGACCCTCGTGGGTGCCGTCGGGCTCGGGCAGCAGCAGTTTGATGCCGATCCAGGCGAGCAGAAGTCCGCCGATCAGCTTGAGCGTCGGTAGCGCCAGCAGGCTGACCGCGAAGGCGATCAACAGCACCCGCAGTACGATGGCACCGATGGTGCCCAGGATGATGCCCTTGCTGCGTTGCGACTCGGGCAGATTGCGACAGGCGAGCGCGATCACCACGGCATTGTCGCCACCGAGCAGGATGTCGATCATGATGATCTGACCGACAGCAGCCCAGTTCAGGTTGGTGAGCGTTTCGATCACGTGCGCCGTTCTCGAGCGGGAAATGGCCGACGGCCAGCGGGCGGATTCTGAATGACCGGGGGCGCCACACGACCCGCAACCCACAGCGACCGCTCACCATGCCGCCCCCGGGCATGGCGATCACCACGGAGAGTCTGCGGGCCGCACTCCTCGGAGTGATGTCTGGCACTCGGGCGGTTCATCACGCCAGAGTGCCTGAACCGGCCCATGCGGCAGGCGAAAACGTGCTTAGAGCACGCTCTTGAGCAGCGACCCCATCTCGGAGGGGTCTTTGGTGACCTTGATGCCGCAGCCATCCATGATCGCGAGCTTCTCCTGGGCCGTGCCCTTGCCCCCCGAGATGATCGCGCCCGCATGGCCCATGCGCTTGCCCGGTGGCGCGGTAACGCCCGCAATGAAACCCACCACCGGCTTGCTCATGTTGTCGCGCACCCAGTAGGCAGCGGTTTCTTCGTCGCTGCCGCCAATCTCGCCGATCATGACCACGGCGTCGGTGTCGGGATCATCATTGAACATGCGCAGCACGTCGATGTGTTTCAGACCATTGACCGGATCCCCGCCGATGCCCACCGCTGACGACTGACCGAGACCGAGGCTGGTCAGCTGCCCGACCGCTTCGTAGGTGAGCGTGCCAGAGCGCGACACCACGCCGATCCGCCCCTTCTTGTGAATATGGCCCGGCATGATGCCGATCTTCAGCTCTTCGGGGGTGATCACACCGGGACAGTTCGGCCCGAGCAGCAGCGTCTTGCGGTTCTCTTTGCGCATCCGGTCGCGCACGCGGATCATGTCCTTGACCGGAATCCCCTCGGTGATGCACACCACCAGTTCGAGATCGGCCTCCACGGCCTCCCAGATGGCGTCTGCCGCGCCCGCCGGCGGCACATAGATCACCGAAACCGTGGCACCCGTCTTCTCGCTGGCCTCGCGAACGGTGCCATAGATGGGAATCCCCTCGAAATCCGATCCGGCCTTCTTGGGATGAACGCCGGCCACATACCCGGCCTTGCCGTTCGCATAGTCGCGACAGGCGCGCGTATGGAACTGCCCGGTCTTGCCGGTGATGCCCTGGGTAATGACCTTGGTGTCCTTGTTGATCAGAATGCTCATCGCGCTGGTGTCCTTGCTGGTATCGCTCGGGCGGCGGTTATCCCTGCGGCCTCGATTCGTTCGGGCGTGACCCCGGGCTTGGCGGTCAGGCCGCCTTGCCGGCTGCGGCCACCACCTCACGAGCGGCATCGCCCATGGTGTCGGCCGAGATGATCGGCAGGCCCGATTCGGCCAGCAGCTTGCGACCGATGTCCTCGTTCGTGCCCTTCATACGCACCACCAGCGGCACCTTCAGACCAACAGCCTTGCTGGCAGCGATCACACCCTCGGCGATCACGTCACAGCGCATGATTCCGCCGAAGATATTGACCAGGATCGCCTTCAGATTCGGGTTGCGCAGCATGATCTTGAAGGCCTCGGTGACCTTCTCGGTGGTGGCACCACCGCCTACATCCAGGAAGTTGGCGGGCTCGCCGCCGAACAACTTGATGGTGTCCATCGTGGCCATGGCCAGACCCGCCCCGTTGACCAGGCAGCCGATGTTGCCGTCGAGCTGGATGTAGGCGAGGTCGAACTTGGACGCCTCGATTTCGGCCGGATCCTCTTCGTCCAGGTCACGCATCGAGACGATATCGGCCTGCCGATACAGGGCATTCGAATCGAAATTCAGCTTGGCATCGAGCGCGATCACCTTGCCGTCGCCGGTCAGCACCAGCGGATTGATCTCGGCCAGACTGGCATCGGTATCCCAGAATGCCTTGTACAGGCCCTGCAGGGCGACACGCGCCTGCGCCTGCGATGCCGCCGGAATCCCGATCTTGGCGCTCAGCTCGTCCGCCTGGGCATCGGTCAGGCCGGCATCGGGATCGACCGCCACCTTGTGGATCTTCTCGGGATGGTTCTCGGCCACCTCTTCGATGTCCATGCCCCCTTCGCTCGAGGCCATGATCGTCACCCGTTGGGATTCGCGATCGACCACGATGCCGATGTAGAGCTCGTTCTTGATATCGGCGCCTTCTTCGACCAGCAGCCGGCGCACGGTCTGGCCTTCCGGCCCTGTCTGGTGGGTAATCAGCTGCATGCCGAGAATCTGACCGGCATAGCTGCGCACCTCGTCGAGCGACTTGGCCACTTTGACGCCACCGCCCTTGCCGCGACCGCCGGCATGGATCTGCGCCTTGACCACCCACACCGGGCCGCCGAGGGATTCAGCGGCCTTGACCGCCTCGTCGACGGAAAAGCACGGGATGCCGCGCGGAACGGGAACCCCGTACTTTTTCAGGATTTCTTTGCCCTGATACTCGTGAATTTTCATTCGTCGTCCTCAACGCGACTCGCAGGCAGCCAGCTTTCCGGCCCCGAGAAACGCGCGATGTTAGCACGCGCCCCCGCACGGCCGACGTGTGTGCGCAACGGCATCCCACACCGCGCGCACGGATATCGCCGTCAACAGCGCGCGCGCTCGCGGCCATGAAGGCCCGTCCGAGGTTGCCCGGCATGAGATCGGCCGTGATCGCGAGAGCGTGACAAGGCGACGCCGATCCTGGCGGGCAAGGGACTGCGGGCAAGGGACTGCGGGCAAGGGGCAAGGGGCAAAAAGGCAAAGGGCAGCCGGCAACGAACAGCGGACACCGGCCTCAGCCGTCTGGCAACACCAGGTCGTCGGGCGCCACCCGCCCGGCGACCACCTTACGAACCACTTCGGCCGAGAAACCACGCTGCGCCAGAAATCGCAGTTGGCGCATCCGCTCGCGCGGATCGGCCGGCGTGGCGCCAAAGCGTCGCTGCCAGAGTGCGTGCGCACGCGCCAGCTCGCGCTGGCGGGCATCGGCCAGGAGATTGGCGGCATCGTCGCCCTCGAGACCATGCTCGGCAAGCTTGCGTGCGAGCAGCAGCACACCGCGGCGCGGGGACTCGCGCCGAATCAGACCACGGGCGAAACGCTGATCATCGAGGTAGCCTCGAACCGCGAGATCATCGAGCACCCACTCGATGCACTGCGCAAGCGCCGGCACTGGGGGCTCGGCAATATCCGCGAGGGGCTCAGAATCGAGTGCGGCAGGAGGCGCAAAAGCGGCGTCGGAATCGGCGGCGTCGGAATCGGCGGCGTCGGAATCGGCGGCGTCGGAATCGGCGGCGTCGGAATCGGCGACGTCGGAATCGAGCGCGTCATCCGTCCGCCGGCGCCGGCGCCCTGCCGGGGGGCTGGCAAGACGGCGCGCAAGTTCGGCGCGGCTGAAATCACGCCGCGCCAGCAGCCGAATGGCACGCTGGCGCAACTGCTTCAGTGCCGCCTGTGTCGCCAGCGGCAAACTGCCAAGCGCCCTACCCTGCAAATGGGCCGCCGATGTCGGCACCGTGTTTGCGCGATCAGGCGGCTTGCTCGGCGCCCGGCTCGGCAGCCTTGCCGCGGGCGCGCACGCCGAAATGCTCACGCACCTTGTTCTCGATCTCCAGCGCGAGTTCGGCATTGCCGCGCAGGAACTCGCGGGCATTGTCTTTGCCCTGACCGATGCGCTCGCCCTGGTAGCTATACCAGGCACCCGCCTTATCAACCACACCGCAGTTGGCACCGAGATCGAGGATCTCGCCTTCACGCGAGGTTCCCTCGCCGTAGAGGATGTCGAATTCGGCCGTCTTGAACGGGGGCGACACCTTGTTCTTCACGACCTTGACACGGGTTTCGTTGCCGATGACCTCATCGGCCTTCTTGATCGAGCCGGTACGGCGGATGTCGAGCCGCACTGATGCGTAAAACTTCAGCGCGTTACCGCCCGTGGTGGTTTCCGGGCTACCGAACATGACGCCGATCTTCATGCGGATCTGGTTGATGAAGATGACCAGACAGTTGGTGCGCTTGATGGTGCCCGTGAGCTTGCGCAGCGCCTGCGACATGAGACGCGCCTGCAGACCGGGCAGGGAATCGCCCATGTCGCCCTCGATCTCGGCGCGCGGCGTGAGCGCGGCCACCGAGTCGATCACGATCAGATCGACCGAGCCGGAACGGACCAGGGCATCGGTGATTTCAAGCGCCTGCTCGCCGGTATCGGGCTGGGAAACCAGCAGATCTTCGAGATCGACGCCGAGCTTGGCCGCGTATTGGACATCGAGAGCATGCTCGGCATCGATGAAGGCCGCGGTGCCGCCGATCTTCTGCATCTCGGCGATGACCTGCAGCGTGAGCGTGGTCTTGCCCGAAGATTCCGGGCCATAGATTTCGACCACCCGGCCGCGCGGCAGGCCGCCGATGCCCAGCGCGATATCCAGCCCGAGCGAGCCGGTGGAGACCGATTCGATATCCGGTGCCGGCTCGCCGTCGCCGAGACGCATGATCGACCCTTTGCCGAACTGCTTCTCGATTTGCGAAAGTGCGGCTGCCAGGGCTTTGGCACGCTCGGTTTGCTTGGCTTGATCCATTTTGACCACGGTGTTCATTCGATCTCCTGCCGGTACCGATGGGGAATACGTTCAGTATGGCACGGAAACACTGTATAAACAATCAGACTGTTGTTATAACCAGAGATTGGCAGCTCGTCTGACGGCATGCAGCGCCGTGCGCAATCGTACCGCGCTGCGATCGCCGTCGATCCGATGGCACTCGGCCATGCATTCGATGCCATCGGGCAAGGCCGGATCGGCAAGACGCCGCGCGAACCCGAACCATACGGTGCCCACTGGCTTGTCAGGTGAGCCACCCCCGGGCCCGGCCACGCCGGTGACCGAAATCGCCACCTGGGCCGAAGACTGCGCGAGCGCGCCGGCCGCCATCGCACGCGCCACCACCTCGCTGACCGCGCCATGATCGGCCAGATCCGTCGCACTTACACCCAGCATCCGCTGCTTGGCGCGATTGCTGTAGGTGACGAACGCGCTGTCGAACCATTCGCTGGAGCCGGCAGTTTCGGTCAGCGCGCGGGCGATGCCGCCGCCGGTGCATGACTCGGCCGTGACGATCATCAGGCTGCGCGTGGCCAGCGCGCGACCGAGTTCGGTCGCCGCCGCGATCAGGGCCTGTTCATCATCGGACGCATAGGCCAGAAGAGAGTCGCTCATCCCACACTCCGCCAGATCAGGGCGACGATCACGGTCGCCGCGGCCGCGCCGAGGTCATCGACCATCACGCCCCAGCCTCCCTTGACATGTCGGTCCAGCCATCCGATCGGCCAGGGCTTGACGGTATCGAACAGCCGGAACAACAGGAATAGACCTGCCTGCTGCCAGGCGCTGCCGGGAACCAGCACCAGCACCGCCCAGAATGCCACGATCTCGTCCCAGACGATCGCGCCATGGTCATGAACCTTCAGCGCATCGATGACCCGCTGGCTGACCCACACGCCCAGGATCACCCCGAGGATCACGATCATCAGCCAGCCGATGTCCGTGATCCAGCGATCGAGAATCCGGTAGAGCGCCCAGCCCATCAGCGTGCCCGCGGTTCCCGGCGCGACCGGCGAGAGCCCGCTACCAAAGCCCAGGGCCACGAAATGGGCCCAGTGCGCGGTCGCGAAACCCGCCGGCAACGACCTGGCCGCCGATGCCCCGGACGCTTCGTGGGGCGCGCTCAATGCTGCGGCTCGCCCGCGAAGTGATCGAAGCCGCGCGCCGTTACCGCCACCGGGCGACCGTGCGCATCCGCCACAGACACCCCCTCGCCGGCGAGCGCCACCCCGATGCGTGACAGCGGCAGGCCCAGACGCGCGCCCAGCGCTTCGATCGCCAGCCGGTTTTCCGCCGGCGCAGCGAACGCGAGCTCGTAATCGTCGCCACCCGCCAGCGCGAAATCGAGCGCTCTCGCCGCGCCCAGAGCGCTCAGTGACGGATCGACCGGCACCCGCTCGGCCTGTAGTTGCAGTGCCAGGCGCGAACGATCGGCGATATGACCGAGATCGGCCAGCAGGCCGTCGGAAACATCGATCGCAGCGCTGGCCAGATGACGCAACTCCGTGCCCAGCGCAAGCCTGGGCTGCGGCCAGTCCAGTCGCAGAGCGAGCGTCTCGGGAAGATGCGTGGCATCGCGCCCGGCCAGCTGCCCCGCGCGCATCGCCACCACCGCCGCCGCACCGCCAAGCGCCCCCGACACCCAGACATCATCTCCGGGCTGGTCGCCGTCGCGGCGCAAGGCGCTGCCCGCCGGCAGGCGCCCGATCGCCGTGATTGAAATACACAGCGGACCCCGTGTGGTGTCACCACCGATCAGCTCGCAGCCCTCGGCATCGGCCAGGGAAAACAGGCCGGCGGCAAAGGCGTCGAGCCATTGCGGCTCGAATGCAGGCAGCGCGATCGCCAGCGTGAACGCCTCCGGTCGCGCGCCCATTGCCGCGAGATCCGAAAGATTCACCGCCAACGCCTTGTGACCCAGCGAGCGGGGATCGACGTCCGCGAAGAAGTGCCGGCCGGCGACCAGCATATCGGTGGTGATCGCCCGCTGATCCGAGACGCTCGCGCCCAGCAGCGCGCAGTCGTCACCGACTCCGAGGTCGACCCGGCGGGCCGGCCCGCGATCGAAATAGCGGCCGATGATGTCGAACTCACCCATGGTTGCTGCGCCGGACGGCCGCGGACTCAACGACGCCCCTGGGCGACGCCGCAATCGGCCGCCACGCGATCGAGCACACCATTGATGAACTTGAAGCCATCCGTACCCCCATAGGCCTTGGCCAGGTCGATCGCCTCGTTGATCACCACACGATATGGGATTTCGGGGTGAGCGCGCAGTTCCTGAGCGCCGATCATCAGGATTGCACGCTCGATCGGGCTGACCTGCGCGATCGGCCTGTCGAGATGCGGGCCGATCATGGCCTCGAGCTGCTCCTGACCGCGGATCACCCCGCCAAGCAAGGCCTCGAGATGTTCGCGGTCGCACTTGCGATAGCCGGGCGCATCCGCGAGGCCGGCAAGGATGATGCCCAGCTCGGCGCGTGCCAGCAACCACTGATACAAGCCCTGGAGCGCGAACTCACGCGAACGCCGGCGGGCGTTGCGTCCGCCCCCGGCCCGCGCTCCCGGGCCTCGCGCAGGAGGGCCCGATTGATCGTCTTGCGGATCGGTCATTCGTCGTCGTCGCCATCGTCTTCGGAAAGTTCTTCGATCAATTCGGCAAGATTTGCCATCTCGATCGCCACACGCGCGGCCTCGGCACCCTTGACCTGCACCCGTGCCTGGGCCTGGGCATCATCATTGGTGGTCAGCACGGCATTGGCGATCGGAACGCCGAAATCGAGGGCCACCCGGTTGATGCCGGCCGCGCTCTCATTGGAAACCACCTCGAAGTGATAGGTTTCGCCGCGCACCACCGCACCCAGGGCGATCAGCGCATCGAACTGCTGCAGCCGGGCCAGCTGGGCAAGCGCCGTCGGCAGTTCCAGTGCACCCGGCACCGTTACCAGCACGACATCGTCCTCGGACACCCCCAGCCGCGCCAACTCGGCCAGGCAGGACTCGCGCAGCGCCTCGCAAAGCGGCTCGTTGAATCTTGCCTGCGCGATGCCAATGCTCAAGCCATTGCCTTCCAGGCTGCCCTGCATGTCGTCGATGTTCACGCTTTTATTTCCTGTAGAAGAAGATAAGCCCCGGACAATCTCGTCGGACCGGGGCGTCCGGTCTGGTCGGCGACCAGACCGGTTCAGTTTTCGAACCCGGTTACCTCGAGATCGAATCCAGTCATGCTCGGCATCTTGACCGGCGCGGCGAGCAGGCGCATTCGCCGCACCCCGAGGTCGCGCAGGATCTGCGCGCCGATGCCATAGGTACGCAGATCGATCTTGCGGGCCGACTGAACGGCGCTGTGGCCCGCCGGTTCGGCTGCCGCTGCCGGCTCGGACCATCGCTGCAGCTGTGCCAGCACCGTGTCATTGCTCTGACTGGCATTGAGCATCACCATGACGCCGGCCGGCGACTCGCGCAGGCGGGTCAGTGCCCTGGCCACCGGCCAAGAATGGGTGCCCTGCCCGGCGTCGATCAGATCCAGTACGGAGATCGGCTCGTGCACGCGCACCAGGGTATCGCGATCGGGTTCGATCCGCCCATGCACGAGCGCCAGATGCACATTGGCGCCGGTGACGTCACGGTAGCCGGTCATGCGAAAGCGCCCCCACGGCGTGTCGGTCTCGCGCTCTGCCATCCGCTCGATCATGCTCTCCTGCGCACTGCGCAGATGGATCAGGTCGGCCACCGACCCGATCTTCAGACCATGAGCCTGCGCAAAAGCGATCAACTGCGGCATACGCGCCATGCTGCCGTCTTCAGCGAGCATTTCACAGACGACTGCGGCCGCAGAGTGCCCGGACATCTGGGCGAGATCACAACTGGCCTCGGTGCGCCCGGCACGCACGAGTACGCCGCCAGGCTGCGCCATCACCGGGAAGATATGCCCGGGCTGCACGATGTCTTGGGCGCGCGCACCCGGCGCGACCGCGGCTGCAACAGTGCGCGCACGATCGGCCGCGGAAATGCCGGTGCTGACTCCTTCGGTGGCCTCGATCGACACTGTGAAGCGCGAACTGGAGCGGGCACCGACATCCGGCACCATCAGTGGCAGCTGCAACAACCGGCAACGGGCCTCGGTCAGCGCCAGGCAGATCAGACCGCGCGCATGCAGTGCCATGAAAGTGACGGCGTCGGCTGACACCCTGTCGGCCGCCAGAACGAGCTCACCGACGTTGTCGCGGTCTTCGTCATCGACAAGGATCACCATGCGCCCGGCGCGCATTTCTTGGATGATTTCTTGGATGGGCGACAGACTCATGCGCGCATTCTACGCTGGCGAACGAGCGACCGGCGGCCGCCCCGAGCGGCCCGGCGGGCGGGACGCCGGGACACAAGCGGCGCGGGCCCGGCCATACTGGCGCCATGAACACACTGCCCGATTTCGCCTACCAGCGCATGGACTCGCGCACCGATGCGCGTTCGGCCTTCGATACCGCCACCGAGAATGCCCGCCGGCGGATTCTGGTGTTCGATCGCGACGATACCTACTACGGTCTGTCGCGCGCCGAACTGGCCGGGCATTTCGATCAGTTTCTGAGGCGCGGCCCGGATGCACGGATCGAGATCCTGTTGCAGCAGACCCAAGACTTCCAGGTGCGCTGCCCGCGTCTGATGTCGCTGATGCTGCGCCACGGCGAGCGCATTCTGGTGCGCCAGGCCGGCGGTGCAGCGGCCCACTACGAGCGTGGCCTGGCCGTGTTCGATGAAGCGGTGGTGCTGCGCCGCCCCCATGTGGCGCGCCCGGTCACAGTCTGGGATGCGGGCGAGGAGGCAATCGCCGAAGCCGCGCATCTGCTTTGCGAGATCTCAGAGCAGGCGGGCCCGCCGCTCAGCCCGGTCGCGACCGGCTTATGAACCTGCCGGCGCGCGCGGATCGCCCAATCGTTCCAGATAGCGCGCGATCAGATCGATCTCCAGATTCACACTGGCGCCCGGACTCAGCCGCCGCAAGGTGGTGACCGCAACGGTATGCGGTATCAGGTTGATGTCGATGACGCAGCCGCTGCCTTCGTCGGTGACCGTATTGACCGTCAGGCTGACCCCGTCGATGGTCACCGAGCCCTTGCGCGCCATGTAGCGTGACAGAGCGGCCGGCACCTCGATACGCAACAGATGGCTCTCGCCTACCTGCTCGAATACGCGTACCCGCCCGATGCCGTCGACATGACCGGTCACCAGATGCCCGCCGATACGATCCGCCAGGCGCATCGCCTTCTCGAGATTGACCTCGCCCGGCGCATCGAGCCCGACGGTCTTGGCCAGGCTTTCCTCGGAGACATCGACGCTGAAATGCCCGGGCTCGAGTTCGATCACGGTCATACAGGCCCCCTGAATCGCGATCGAATCGCCGATCGCGACATCGTCAAGCTCGAGTGATCCGGCCTGAACACGCAGGCGGCGCCCCTGACCCTCGGTCAGCGGCTTGCAGGAGACGATCTGGCCGCATGCGGCGACAATTCCGGTAAACATGGCAATCAGGGCTTCATCAGGTGCAGTGACATCCGGGCAGACGCTTCGATCATGTCAGGATGCATCAACGACCGCCGCATGCGGCCCATTGGGCGTTGCCTCTCGGGCATCGCCCAACCGGGCGCGCAGGCGCAGGTCACCGCCGATCATGGTCGCCTCGTCGAAATGCAAGGCAATACGGCGATCGAGCGCATCCACGGCGGGCATGGCGATCATGCGCTGCGCATCGCCGAGCAGACAAGGGGCCAGATAGATCAAGAGCTCGTCGACACAGCGCTCGCGCATCAGCGATCCGTTGAGCTTCGAACCGGCCTCGACATGCAACTCGTTGATGCCGCGCTCGCCAAGCACCGCCAGCAGCGTGGGCAGATCGACCTTGCCGGCCGGGTTCGGCAGAACGATCACCTCGGCACCGGCGGCCTCCAGCGCCAGGCGCCGGGCATCGTCGTCGAGTGCGGCGAATATCAGCGGTGCGGCGCCCTCGAACAGGCGCGCGCCAGGGCTGACCTCGAGACGAGAATCCACCAGAACCTTGAGCGGCTGACGATCGGTGGCAACCGCGCGCACACTCAGACGGGGATCGTCGTCGCGCACGGTGCCGATGCCGGTCAGCAACGCACAGGCGCGCGCGCGCCAGCGATGGCCATCGGCGCGGGCGGCTTCGCCCGTGATCCACTGGCTGCGACCATCTGGCAAGGCGGACATCCCGTCCAGGCTGGCGGCGATCTTCATGCGCACCCACGGCCGGCCGGTGCGCATGCGGGTCACGAAACCGATGTTCAAGGCCTCGGCGGCCGGCTGCAACCGAAACGCAAGCGGACTTCGATGCCCGCCGCCCGCAGCCGCTCGAGACCACTGCCACCTGCGGATTGGGATCTTCATGGCCGCGACCACCCGGGTAATTCCACGGCCTCGATCAGCGCATCGGCGCAGGCGTGCGCCCCACGTGGCTCTGAGGTTCGAGCGTCACATAGGCGGTAGCACCGCGCGCGCGCCCTGCCTCGGCCAGCGCCGGGAGGGCCTCGGCATGCGGCGCGCCAGCCCGGCGATACCAGCCTTCGCCAACCTGCCCGTCCCTGACGATCACGCAGCCACGCGCGGATTCGGTGTCGTGCCGAACATGCCGCGCTCTGCCAGGTTCTGAGCGCCCGGCTCCTTGAAGGCGTGATCGGTCTCTGAATACGTTCGCTCCTGCGAAGTTCGGTGAAGGTCATCGTCGCACGCGATGACCGGCGGCGAAGGATGATGATCCACGCATTGACCGACGCGCCGCCGGCCAGCATCAGCCCGCAAGTGTACTAACAGGGAGATGCTGGCTGCCCACGCCAGGTCGCCGCGGGCGCTGCCGCGATCCCCCTGTTATCCATGCGCCTTCCCTGCGCCTTCCATGCGCCGCGCCCGGCTTCGCCTTCCCCGCCTTGCCGCTTCAGGCGATCGGGGGGCGGGGCGACGGGACTTTCCATGCGCCATAATCCCGGTCTCCGATGCCTGTCATCCGCCGCGCGCAACGCCTGCCGCCGAACCGAGACTTGCCATGTCCAGAGCCACCAGCCCCCAGAACCCAGCCATGACCCGCCACGGCGGACAGATCCTTGCCGATGCACTGGCTGCCCATGGCGTGGACACGATCTTCGGCGTACCGGGCGAGAGCTATCTGGCCGTGCTCGAGGGCCTGTACCACCGCCAGCGCGAGATGCGCTACGTGATATGCCGCCAGGAGGGCGGGGCCGGCTTCATGGCCGATGCCTATGCCAAGCTGACCGGCAAGCCCGGCGTGCTGATGGTGACCCGCGGCCCTGGTGCCACAAATGGCTCGATCGGGATCCACACCGCCCACCAGGACTCCACGCCGATGGTGGTGCTGATCGGCCAGGTCGGCAGCGACATGATGGACCGCGACGCATTCCAGGAAATCGACTACCGGCGCTTTCTGAGCCCGATCACCAAATGGAGCGCCCAGATCGATCAGGTCGAGCGCATTCCCGAATATGTCGCGCAGGCATTCCAGCGAGCCACCTCCGGACGCATGGGTCCGGTGGCGCTGGCGCTGCCCGAGAACATGCTGACCGCCACGGCCAACACCATCGACACGCAGGCGTATCGCGATGTCGCACCGTCACCGGGCCCGGCCCAGATGGAAGAACTGGCACGCCGGCTGCAGGCCGCCGAGCGACCCGTGGTGCTGCTGGGTGGCAGCGGCTGGGATCGCGACAGCTGCGATCGCCTGGCCGCCTGGGTCGGGCGCCTCGGACTGCCGACCGCCTGTGTGTTCCGGCGCCAGGATCTTCTGGATAATGCCCACCGCTGCTACATCGGCGATGTCGGCATCGGGATCAATCCGGCGCTGGCCGAACATCTGCGCTCGGCCGACCTGGTGCTGGCGATCGGCCCGCGCCTGGGCGAAATGACCACCGGCGGCTACACCTTGTTCGATGTCCCGGTGCCGCAGATGCCTCTGATTCATGTCCACCCGGGCATCGAGGAACTGGGCCGCGTCTACCAGCCGGTGCTGGCGATCAATGCCGGCATGGCGCAGTTCGTGCGCGCATTGGAAGCCGTGCAGGCCGACGGCAGCCGCTGGGCCGGCCGGCTGAGCGCGGCGCGCGCCGCGTTCGAGCAATGGCAGCAACGCCCGTCGGTGATCGATGCCGTGGCCGCGATGCGCAAGCAGCCGGTGCTCGATCTCTGGCGCGTGATGCAGCGGCTGCGCGAACGCTTGCCAGCAGACACCATTCTGGCCAACGGGGCGGGCAACTTCGCAACCTGGGGGCATCGCTTCTGGCGATACGGGCCGATCCGCACCCAGCTCGCACCAACCTCCGGCGCGATGGGCTATGGCCTGCCGGCCGCCGTCGCGGCCAGCATCGTGGCGCCCGATCGCACGGTGCTTTGTCTGGCCGGCGACGGCGATTTCATGATGACCTCGCAGGAACTGGCCACCGCCGCGGCTCATGGCGCCAAACCCCTGGTGGTGATCTTCAATAACGGCATCTTCGGCACGATCCGCATGCACCAGGAACGCGAGTATCCGGGCAATGTGCTTGGCACCGGGCTGGTCAATCCGGATTTCGTCCGCTTTGCCGAATCCTTCGGCGGCTTCGGGGTGCGGATTGCCAGCAACGACGAGTTCGACCAGGGCCTGGAGGCCGCGCTGACGGCCATCGAAGACGAAGGTCGCTTCGCGGTCATCGAGATGGTGGTCGACCCACAGATGATCTCGCCTGGGCGCACGCTCGATCAGATCGCCGCCACCAACGCGCGTTGAAACCGGCCGGGTGCTCGGTGTCGCACGGCGCGGGCGGCGCCGCGCGCAGGCTGCGCCGGATCAAACCAGCGCCGAGTACCGAATGCCTGCGCGCGCCGCAGCAGAGCATCGAACATCATCTGGTAGGGGATCGATCTGCGCGGACATCCGTTCACTCTTGGCGGCATTGCCGCGCAGCACCGATTCATCGATCGGAACATTGTCGCCAGGCATCGCGTCGGTGGCGACCTGAACCTCGCAGGCACGCTGCAGCATCCATAGCCAGGCATAGGTGTGGGCCACATCGGGCCCGACCGCCACCAGGCCATGGTTGCGCAGAATCAGCAGGCGCCGCGCACCCAGACTCGCCACCAGGCGAGCGCATTCGTCGTTGTCGGTGGTGATGCCTTCGAAGTCGTGATACGCCACCTCGCCATAGACAAGCGCGCCATAGAAATTGTCATAGCGCAGCCCGCCCTGCTTGCAGGCCACGGCCATGCCGGCGGTGGTGTGGGTATGCATCACGCAATGCGCATCGGCGCGCGCCGCATGCACCGCACTGTGAATGACCACCCCGGCCGGGTTGACGATGCCATCGGAATCGCCGATCCGCTGGCCGCGCGCATCGATCTTGACCAGATTGCGCGCGGTGACCTCGCTGTAGTGCAGACCGAACGGATTGATCAGATAGTGCGGGCAGTCGTCAGTACCGCCGTCGACGCGTAAGGTCAGATGGTTGTAGATGCCCTCACACCAGCCTATGTGATCGAAGAGCCGGTAGCAGGCTGCCAGTTCGAGCCTCGCGCGCCACTCCGACAGCGCCATGCCGGGCGGGCGTAAGGTGTCATAGGGTTCCAGAAGGCTCATCGAGATGTCTCCATTGCGGGCTGACGCCGGCGAGCGCCGGCTCAGGGCTTGCGCGGGCGCCGGCCGGGCCGCACCTCGCGCACGGCCTTGGTGAATTCATCGACGTCTTCGAAGTTTCGATAGACCGACGCGAAGCGCACATAGCCGACATGATCGAGCTGCTCGAGCTCGGCCATGACGAACTCGCCGATGCGTTCGGACGAGATTTCCCGGGCCCCGGAGGTGCGTACCTGCTCGATCACCCGGCCGATCGCATCGGCGACATCTTGCGCGCTGACCGGACGCTTGCGCAAGGCCAGGGCCATCGAGGCCTCGAGCTTGGCGGGCTCGAACTCTGCTCGAAGGCCGTCTTTCTTGACGACCATCGGCATGACCAGCTCGACCCGCTCATAGGTGGTGAAACGCTTGTCGCAGGTCAGGCAACGCCGACGACGACGCAGGGCCTCACCACCGTCCGAGTCGCGCGTCTCGGTGACCTGGGTCTCGTCGGCTCCGCAAAACGGGCAGCGCACCGCTCGCTCAGGCCGCCTTGCGAACCGGGGAATCGCCGCTGCCGTAGACCGGGAACTGCTGCGTCAATGCAGCGACCCGGCCACGCACGGCGGCGATGTTGGCCTCATCGGCCGGGGCATCGAGCACATCGGCAATCATGTCGGCCACCAGGCGCGACTCCTCGACGCCAAAACCGCGCGTCGTCATGGCTGGCGAACCGAGCCGGACACCGCTGGTGACCATCGGCTTTTCGGGATCATTCGGGATCGCGTTCTTGTTGCAGGTGATGTGCGCCTGGCCGAGCACGGCCTCGGCCTGCTTGCCGGTGATGTTCTTGGGCCGCAGATCCACGAGCATCACGTGCGACTCGGTGCCGCCGGAGACGATGCGCAGACCGCGCTCGGTGAGCCGCTCGGCCAATGCGCGGGCATTGTCCAGAACCTGCTGCTGATACTGGGTGAACGACGGTTGCAGTGCCTCATGCAACGCCACCGCCTTGGCCGCCACCACATGCATCAGCGGCCCTCCCTGCAATCCCGGAAAGACCGCCGAATTGATGCGCTTCTCATGCTCGGCACGCATCAGAATCATGCCGCCGCGCGGGCCGCGCAGGCTTTTGTGGGTGGTGGTGGTGACCACATCGGCATGCGGCACAGGATTCGGATAGACACCGGCGGCGATCAGGCCGGCGTAGTGGGCCATGTCCACCATGAAAATGGCGTCGATCTCCCTGGCGACGGCCGCAAAGCGTGCCCAGTCGATGCGCAGGCTGTATGCCGAGGCGCCGGCGATGATCAGCTTCGGGCGCTCGCGCCGTGCGGTGTCGGCCATGGCGTCATAGTCGATGGCCTCGCTGGCATCGAGCCCGTAGGAGACCACGTCGAACCATTTGCCCGACATGTTCAGCGGCATGCCATGCGTGAGATGGCCGCCTTCGGCCAGGCTCATACCCATGATCTTGTCGCCCGGATTCAGGAAGGCCAGGAAGACCGCCTGATTCGCCTGGGAGCCCGAACTGGGCTGCACATTGGCCGCCTCGGCGCCGAACAGCCTTTTGGCGCGCTCGATCGCGAGCGTCTCGACGACGTCCACATGCTCGCAGCCGCCGTAGTAACGCCGCCCGGGATAACCCTCGGCATATTTGTTGGTCATCTGGCAGCCCTGAGCCGCCATCACGGCCGGGCTGGCGAAATTCTCGGAGGCGATCAGCTCGATGTGCGCCTCCTGGCGCGCGTTCTCGTCGCGGATCGCGGCGTAAACCTCCGGGTCGACATCGGCGAGCGGGCGATTGAGATCGTACATGGGCGCACCTTGGGAAAAACCGACGATTTTAGCAGGCCGGGGGCGCGTGCGCGGGCCCCGCCCCTGCGGGGCAGACAGCCTATTGCGGCTCAATCCGGGCTATCGAGATGCGAAGCGTCGGCCCAGCGCGCCACGCTGAACGAGCCGCCCTGCCAATGCACGAGATTCACGGCTGCGTTGAGCATCTCGACCTCGCGCGGGGCATGCAGGGACAGGCCGGTGAAATGGCGGTACAGGCAGTCGAGCACGGCGCCGTGGGTGACGATCAGTGCGTGCGCACCGGGGCGCAGCACCGGTGCCAGCGCGGCAAGCGCCCGCGCGGTCACCTGGTGCAGCGTCTCGCCGCCGTCCGGGGCGAAATCCGGATCCCGCCTGCGCAGCCTGGCGGCCTGCCCGGCATCCAGACCCGACAGAGCGCTCAGGACCTGCCCTTCGAACACGCCATAACGGCGCTCGCGCAGCCGCGGCTCGAACACCACGGCCAGTTCACGCCGCCTGGCCAGCGGCTCGAGCGTCTGGCGGGTACGGCGCGCATCGCTGCAGATCACATCGGTGAAGGGCTCATCGGCCAGTCGGTCGGCCAGCCGCTGCGCCTGCCAGCGCCCCCGATCGTTGAGATCGGTATCGGTCGCCCCCTGGATGCGGCGCTCGACGTTCCAGTCCGTCTGGCCATGACGGACCAGGGTCAGGCGCGCGGCCGGGCCGATCACGCGGGCAGATCGGCGCGCAGCCGGGCATTGAGCGTGAACAGGCCGGTGATCGAACCGGTATCGAGCACATGCTTGCGCATTGCCTCGAGCGCGTCGGCGCCGCTGAAACGGCCGTGCAGGCCGGGCAGATGCTCGACATCGAGCGCATAGATCGTGAACACATAGCGATGCACGATGCTGTCGTTCCAGGGCGGGCACGGGCCATCGTAGCCAAAGTATTCTCCGGCCATGTCGTGATCGCCCTCGAACCAGCCCGTGTAATCATTGATGCCTGAGCGAGCGCCATACAGCGAGGCCGGCCCGCCCTTGCCCTTGGGCGTGACCCCGTCGGCAAATTCGCCCGCAGCGATGCTGCGCAGATCAGCCGGCAGCTCGACCAGCACCCAATGGAAGAAATCCACCCGTTCGACATTGGCGGCAACCTCGACCCCGTCGCGATTGACGTCCTCGGTGCTCGCCGGAACATCGGGATCTCGACAAAGCAGCGCCAGTGAGCGGGTTCCGGCCGGCGGCTCGGACCACCGCAGGTGCGGATTGCGATTGGCCGCGAACATCACGCGCGCCGGCGCTTCCAGCCGACAGAATGCGTGGGTCTCGGGTATTGCGCCACCATCCCTGAACGAATCGCTCAACAGCTGCATCGGGCCTCCGAATGACCACCTGTCACGGACAAGATCCCGGGGCGTCGCGGCCGCCAGGGCGCGCGCCGCTCGGACATCCCGGTCCTGTCGCGCATGTTAGCGCAGCGACCGATCACGCAGAGGCGGAGCCCGCCTGCGGACACGGTCACGGCAGCCAGAACCGGAAGGCCGGGAGCGTGTCGGCGTTGGACTCCGACACGCTCCCGGCATCACATGCGCGGTGAAGCCTCCGCCGGAGGGCGGCCATCCCATCGTTGCTCAGGGCAGCCGCAGCCAGAAAGTGACCGGCCCATCATTGACCAGACCGACCTGCATGTCGGCACCGAAACGCCCGCACTGGACATCGGGGATCCGCGCCCGCGCCATCTCCACCAGAGCCTCGAACATCCGACGACCCAGCTCCGGCGGCGCGGCCGGCGTGAAGCTCGGCCGCAGACCGCTGCGGGTATCCGCGGCCAGCGTGAATTGCGGCACCAGCATCAGGCCGGCGTGCGCGCGCAGATCCTGAGCCTGGCCGGCGTGCGCGAGCAGATCCTGAGCCTGGCCGGCCCGCTCGTCTCGCAGATCCAGCAATGAACGGTTCATCCGGCCTCGCCCGTCGGCGAACACCCGATAGCGCAGCAAACGATCGAGCAGCCGCCCGGTGACCGCCAGATCGTCCTCGGGCTCGGCGCAGGCCAGCACCAGCAGACCGCGACCGATGCGGGCGACGCACTCACCGTCGATCTCGACGGACGCCCGCGTCACCCGCTGCAACAGCGCGATCATTGCAACCGCACGCGCGCGATGCGTCGTTTGCCCACCTGGATCACGTAGGTGCCGGCCCCGAAGGTCACTTGACGATCGCCGATGCGCTCACCATCCACGCGCACCCCGCCCTGCTCGATATTGCGCACGGCCTCGCTCGCCGAAGCACAGAGACCGGCTGCGCGCAAAAGGGCGGGCAGCGCCATCGGCGCACCGGCGACCGTGAGTTCGGGCATGTCTTCGGGCAACGCACCGTGGCGGAAACGGGCTTCGAATCGCTCAGCGGCATCGCTTGCGGCCCCAGCATCATGGAAGCGAGCGACCATCTCCATGGCGAGCTCGCGTTTGACGTCACGCGGATTGCGCCCTTCGTCGCAGGCCCGCCTGAGCGCAGCGATCTCATCCAGCGTGCGGGCCGACAACAGCTCGAAATAGCGCCACATCAGCGTGTCCGAGATCGACATCAACTTGCCGAAGATCTCGTCGGGCGTATCCGTGATGCCCACGGTGTTGCCCTTGGATTTGGACATCTTCTCGACGCCGTCCAGACCCTCGAGCAAGGGCATGGTCAGGATGCACTGCGGCTCCTGGCCGTACTCGCGCTGCAGCTCGCGGCCGACCAGCAGATTGAATTTCTGGTCGGTGCCACCCAGTTCCAGGTCGGATTTCAGGGCCACCGAGTCATAGCCCTGCATCAGGGGATACAGGAACTCGTGGATAGAGATCGGGATGCCACCCTTGTAGCGCTTGGTGAAATCATCACGCTCCATCATGCGGGCGATCGTGTACCGGGCGGCCAGCTGGATCATGCCGCGGGCTCCGAGCGGATCGCTCCATTCCGAGTTGTAGCGGATCTCGGTGCGCGACTCGTCCAGAACCAGCGAAGCCTGGCGGAAGTAGGTCTGGGCGTTGGCCTCGATCTCCTCGCGGGTCAGCGGCGGGCGCGTGGCATTGCGCCCCGACGGATCGCCGATCAGCGCGGTGAAATCGCCGATAAGAAAGATGACGGTATGGCCAAGATCCTGGAGCTGGCGCATCTTGTTCAACACCACGGTATGGCCGAGATGAAGATCCGGGGCGGTCGGGTCCAGGCCGAGCTTGATGCGCAGCGGCCGGCCCTCGGCCTCGCTGCGGGCAAGCTTGTCCAGCCACTCCGATTCGACGATCAATTCGTCGCAACCACGGCGCGTGGTGGCCATGGCGTCACGGGTTTTGTCGCTTATCTGCTTGTTTTTACCGTTCATTCCGCGCTCAGGCGGGCCAATTGGCCGCCCTTTCGTATAATCGTCTGACAAGAAAAGGCCATTGTCGTCGCGCGGGTTTGCCCGCGATGCCGAGCCGGACCATGCTTTCCCGGTGGATACCGAAGCAACGAAGTGTATCCAAGCCCAGACGATACCCGGCCGGCCCCCCCAGTTAGCGGATGCCGTTGAATGCCTGTGAGTTCCGTCAAGATCGGTCTGTCAAGCCTGGCTGCCATGGGCGTGGCGGTGACCGCCTTCGGCGTCTCGTCTCCGAATGAGCAGGGCTCGGTGATCAACCAGCTGGTGGTAGACCGGCTGGTCATTCCCACGGTCGAAGGCAGCCACTTCACGGCTGCCGATCACAGTTTCATCGTCCGCGAGGGCGATACCCTGGACAAAATCCTGTTGCGCGGCGGCGCGATCGATGCCGAGTTCATTGAATTCGTCTCGCGCGACGAAGACGCACGGCGGCTGCTCGAGCTGGTGCCCAGTGAGCAGCTTCATGCGCGGATCGACTCCATCGGCCGCGTCCAGGAAGTGCGACTCTCACTGGGCGAGGATGAGGTCGACCTCGATCGCCGCCAGGGCAAGCGCCTGATCGTCACACGCGGGCGCGCCGGGCTGCGGGCCGAGGTCCAGACGATCGACCTCATTCGCAACAGCCGCATGGGCTATGGGCGCATCGTCTCGACCTTGTTCGCAACCACCGAGGGCGCGAACATCCCGGAGCGTGTGGCCAGCCAGATTGTCGACGTCCTGGGCGGCGAACTCAATTTCCAGCATGATCTGCGCCAGGGCGACGAACTGCGCGTGCTCTACGAAACCCTCACCGAACCCGACCGGCTCGACACCGAATATGCGGGCAAGCTGCTGGCGGTCGAGTACAAAGGCAAGGAACGAACGCTCAACGCAATGTGGCTCGAAAACGAAGACGGTTCGGGCCAGTACTATGACTTCGACGGCCGCTCGAGCCGCAGCTTTCTGCGCTACCCGATCGAATACGCGCGCATCAGCTCCGGCTTCACCCGCGGGCGCTGGCATCCGATTCTGGCGCGGCGCGTTCCGCACCGCGGCGTCGATTTCGTCGCCGTCCCCGGCACCAAGATCCGCGCCAGCGGACACGGCCGGATCGAATTCATCGGTGAGCAACGCGGTTATGGCCGCACCGTGATCATCCGTCACAGCGATGGCATCACCACGCTATACGCACACATGCGCGCATTCGCCAAGAAACTGAAACGGGGTCAGTCCGTGCGCCAGGGTGACGTGATCGGCTATGTCGGCTCCTCGGGCTGGGCCACCGGCCCGCACCTGCACTACGAGTACCGGGTATCCGGCGAGCACCGCAACCCGCTCACCGTCAGCCTGCCCGAGGCCAGCCCGCTCGAGCCCGAAATGCGCCGCCTGCAGATCGAGCGGGCAACCCAGCTGCGCGCCCAACTCGAGCAGGTCGAAACCATCCAGCTCGCCGGCCGCTTCGAATAACGTGGCCCGGCCCATCGGCGCAGCCTGCACGATCGGCCTGATGTCCGGCACCAGCCTCGACGGTGTCGATGCCTGTGCGGTTCGCTTCAACCCGCAGCCCGAACTGATTGCCGACAGCCATCTGCCGATGCCAGCGGAGCTCGGCGCGGGTTTGCGCTGGCTGGCCACCGGTGAAGGCCCCGCCCCTGACGACCCGATCGAACTTCTCGGCCGCTGCCGTCGCGACCTCGCGGATCTGTACGCCGACGCGATCGCCCTGCTGCCCGCCGCAGTGCGTGCCGAAGCGGTCTGTGTCGGCGCCCACGGCCAGACGATCCGTCACCGCCCCGAGCAGGGATTCAGCCTGCAGATTCTCGATGGCGCGCGCCTGGCGCAACATGCCGGATTGCCCGTGGTCTGCGACCTGCGCAGCGCCGACATCGCCCTCGGCGGCCAGGGTGCACCGCTGGTACCGGCCTTTCATCTGGCCGCCTTTGGCACGCTACCCGGGCGCTCGGCTGTGGTCAATATCGGCGGCATCGCGAATGTAAGCATCATCGATGCCGAGGCCGAAACCGTGCTGGCTGGCTTCGATACTGGTCCGGGTAACCGTCTGCTCGATGACTGGATCGAACAGACCCTGGGCCGGCCCTATGATCGCGACGGCCAGTGGTCGCGCGGCGGCTGCGCAGACCCCGGGCTTCTGGCGTCGCTTCTGGCCGACCCCTATTTCGCACTGCCCGCACCCAAGAGCACCGGACGTGAGCAATTCCACCGTGCCTGGCTGACGGCAGCGATCGCCGCACAAGAGCGGCCGATCACGGCTGTGGATGTCCAGGCGACACTGGTCGAACTGACCGCGGGCTCGATCGCCGCTGCGATTGGCGAATTCGCGGTGAACCGGGTCATCGTCTGCGGCGGGGGCGCGCTGAACCGGGCCCTGATGGATGCCTTGGCGGCCGGCGTCGCGCCGCTGCCATGCATGCGCTCGGATCAGGCCGGCGGGATCGCGCCGCTCGCGGTGGAGGCGATGGCATTTGCCTGGCTTGCCTGGCGACGCTGGCATGGGCTCACCGGCACCCTGGCGCATGCTACCGGCGCGAGCCGGGCGGCCATTCTGGGCGCCTTGCATCTGCCCGCGCCGCACTGAAACAGACCGACAGCGGCGTCCGGCGCGCATCTCAGGGCACGCGGCCCGCAGCCGTGCACCATGCCAGCCCGCGTGATTCGCCAGCGCATATGAAAACGCCCGCCGGAGGCGGGCGCTGAACGGCGCGGAAGATCCTCAGACCGAGAAGCTCGAGCCGCAGCCACAGGTTGTGGTGGCGTTCGGATTCTTGATCACGAACTGCGCGCCCTGCAGATCTTCTTTGTAATCGATCTCGGCGCCCAGCAGATACTGGTAGCTCATGGCGTCGATGAGCAGCGTGACACCACCTTTCTGCATCACGGTGTCATCCTCGGCGGTTTCCTCATCGAAGGTAAATCCGTACTGGAAACCCGAGCAACCGCCGCCTTGCACGAAAACGCGCAACTTAAGGGCATCATTACCCTCTTCCTCGATCAATTCCTTGACCTTGGATGCAGCGCTCTCGGTGAAGACGAGCGGATCAGGCATTTCTGTCACTGCGTTCATTCGTGGAACCTCCAATCACGCCATTCTAGGGGCTGCGAGCGCTGCCAGCGGCCATAGCCACGATGCGCCCGCGGTCTTGCTGCACACCCCCGGGCGCGCGCCGAAACCGCCCCGATTCAGGGCATCACGGGAACCTGCATCAGGCCGGCAGTTTCCGGCAGATCGAACATCAGATTCATCACCTGGACCGCCTGCCCCGAGGCACCTTTGACCAGATTGTCCTCGACCACGAGCACCATCAGAAGATCGCTACCGGGCGGGCGATGTACGGCAATACGCACAAAATTCGACGCCCTCACCGAACGGGTCTCTGGCGTCGAACCGGCGGGCATCACATCGACGAAGGGCTCGTCGCGATAGCGCGCTTCATAGAGGGCCTGAAAATCCGCTTCACGGCCGGCGGGAGTCAGTCGCGCATAGAGCGTTGCATGAATGCCGCGGATCATGGGCAGCAGATGCGGCACGAAGGTCAGACCCACCGCCTCCCCGGCGATTGCGGCCAGCCCCTGCTCGGTCTCGGGCCAGTGCCGATGACCGCCCACGCCATAGGCCTTGAAGCTGTCACCGGCCTCGGCCAGCAGTGACCCGACCTCGGCCTTGCGCCCTGCGCCGGACACGCCCGACTTGCAGTCAGCGATGATGCCCTGGCGCTCGATGAGCGCCCCGGCGGCCGGCTCGAGCACCGGCAGAAGGCCCAGTTGCATCGCCGTGGGATAACAACCGGGCATGCCGATCACGCGCGCGCGACGGATCGCCTCACGATTGACCTCGGGCAGACCATAGACGGCCTCGGCCAGCAGATCCGTGGCCGAGTGCTCCATCTTGTACCAACGCGTGAAGGCCTCGGCCGACTTCAGACGAAAATCGGCCGCCAGATCGATCACCCGCACACCTGCGCGCAGAAGATCCGGCGCCTGCGCCATGGCCACCCCGTGAGGGGTGGCGAAGAAAACCACGTCACATGCCGACAGGGCGTGGATCGACGGCTCGCTGAACGCGAGATCGACATGCCCGCGTAACGACGGAAACATCTTCGCCACCGGCATGCCCGCCTCGGTGCGCGAGGTGATGACCTGCAGGCTCGCATGCGGATGCTGGGCCAGCAAACGAAGCAACTCCACGCCGGTATAACCGGTTCCCCCGACGATGCCGACCTTGATCATGATGAGCTCCGAGTAAAAGCGCGTGTCGCGACAATGAAAAAGCCGGGCGAGGCCCGGCTTTCGATACGTGGCGCGGGCAACGCGCGACGATCAGCGTTTCGAGAACTGCTTACGACGACGCGCCTTGTGCAAACCGACCTTCTTACGCTCGACCTCGCGCGCATCACGCGTGACCAGCCCGGCCTGCGAGAGCATCGGCTTGAGCGCTTCGTCGTATTCGATCAGAGCACGCGTGATGCCGTGGCGAACCGCGCCAGCTTGCCCGGATTCACCACCACCATGCACATTGACCATGATGTCGAAGGTGTCGACATGATTGGTCAGCTCCAGCGGCTGGCGGACGATCATGCGGCCCGTTTCGCGCGCGAAAAACTCGTCGACCGGTTTGTTGTTCACGATGATGCGGCCATTGCCGCGCTTCATGAAGACGCGCGCGACCGACGTCTTGCGACGCCCGGTACCGTAGTTGTACTCGCCAATCATGCCTGCATCTCCAGGACCTTCGGTTGCTGGGCCGCATGCGGATGATCGCCGCGTGCGTAGATCTTCAGTTTCTTGAGCATGGCATAACCGAGCGGGCCCTTGGGCAGCATGCCCTTGACCGCCAGTTGCAGCACGCGGCCCGGCTTGCGGGCCTGCAGCTTCTCGAAACTGTCTTCGTAGATTCCGCCGGGGTAGCCCGAGTGCCGGTAATAGATCTTGTCGGTCGCTTTCGCGCCGGTGACACGGATCTTGTCGGCATTGACCACGACGATGAAATCACCTGTATCCACGTGCGGCGTGAATTCGGGCTTGTGCTTGCCCCGCAGGCGCCGGGCGATTTCGGCGGCCAGGCGGCCGAGCACGAGACCATTGGCATCGACCACGAACCAGTCGCGCTGTACCTCGGCGGGCTTGGCGGAAAAAGTCTTCATGAAAACCTCTGAATCGGATGCGCACGGAACGCACATCCGCAAACCGGCAATGATCGCAATCCGCGGGCATCACCGATGTTTGAAAATATTGCGAATTCTGGAAAGCCCATCAGTATAGCGGGCTGCCCCCTCAATCGTCAAAGCCTCTGTGGGCCCGACAAGAAAAAGCCCAGGCATGTCCTGGGCTGAATCCACCAAAGGAGGAGGGTGGAGGAGACAAAAAGGGGATCGCATAAGCGATCGATGACTCCATCCTACCGACACTTTTTGTGCGTTGCAAGATCTATGTTGTGGATGCGCATCAGCCTGGCGCAGACGGCTTGCGCCAGCCACCTCATCCAAGGTCAGACAACAACCTCGAGGCAAACCGATACACCTCGAAATCAGCCCTGCACCGGCATGAACCGATCATTTTCGGAACGAAATGCATGACCAAATCGGGTTATCGGTCGGCTTTCGGCCCGGGCGGGACAATCCATGTGCCATTCGGGACGATATCACCCCGGGCGCCATAGCCCCGACGCCGCCATCTCCAAGCGGCGGGCGACCCGTCACGCGCTCCCTCGACGACCTGCACGGATCCTTTCAAGGCGCTTTCTCGGACTTCGATTGCTGCATTGCATCAGCCCGATACGGGCCGCCGATATCATGACCGGCCTTGCACGAACTTCGGCCGAAGCCCCACCCGAAGCCCCACCCGAAGCCCCACCCGAAGCCTCGCCCGAAGCCCCACCCGAAGCCTCGCCCGAAGCCCCACCCGAAGCCTCGCCCGACCTTCGCCCGAAGCCTCGCCGCTCTTCGCCCGAAGCCTCGCCGCAAGCCACGCCTGCGCCGTCACCGTCGCCCCATGTTCCGCCCTGAAATATGATCGGGCATCGCAAGCGGAGAGCGGGCATGCATTGCAAACTGAAGTGGTTGGGGCCGGATGGCATGAGCTTCGTGGCCAACACCGAAAGCGGTCACTCGGTGGTCATGGACGGCGCGCCCGAGGGCGGCGGCAATAATCTGGCACCCCGGCCGATGGAGATGGTTCTGCTGGGCTCTGGCGGCTGTACCGCCTACGACGTCGTGGTCATCCTGCGCAAGAGCGGCCAGGACGTGCTCGGTTGCGAGGTCGATCTGCAAGCCGAACGCGCCGACACCGACCCGAAGGTGTTTACGCGGATCCACTATCACTTCACGGTGCGGGGCCGCAATCTGCGCCGCAACCTGGTCGAGCATGCGATCCGCCTGTCCGGCGAGAAGTATTGCTCGGCCTCGATCATGCTCGGCAAGACGGCCGAGATCACGCACGACTACGAGATCATCGACGAGGCTTGAACGACCGGCGCCCGGGCGGCACTCGAACCCGCCGGGCACAGCCATCGCCGGGTGTCGCCCCCGGTCATGGCGCAGGGTCGCGGACCGTCGGGGCGGAGCCCTGTGGCCCGCAAAAGCCGGCGTTACCGAAAGCCGTTTCGGGCGGTCAACGTCGGCGCCGGCAACATGTATACAGATTGTTACAAGTAGTGCGCGGTGCCGGTCATGATTTTCGCGGTCGCCCGCATCGCGGCGCGCACCGGCCAGGGCATGGGCGCCGCGCCATGGCGCCGGGCGGTTGCCGCATGACCGGCCTCGTCGATCTTCATCTGCGAAACGATCTCGCGTGAACGCCGATCCTGCACGGGCAGACGCTTCAGGTGGGAATCCAGATGCGCCTCGACCTGACGCTCGGTTTCGTCCATGAAACCCATGCTGATCCGGTCACCGGCCAGACCGGCCGCCGCGCCGAGGGTCAGTGAGCCCGCATACCAGAGCGGATTCAGCAGCGACGGCCGATCGTCCAGTTCATTCAATCGCTGCGCCAACCAGGCCAGATGGTCGCGTTCTTCGGCCGCCGCGTGCTCGAAAGCATGCCGCGCCCGCGAATCACGGGCGGTGATCGCCTGCCCCTCGTAGAGCGCCTGCGCGCAGATCTCGCCAACGTGATTCACCCGCATCAGCGCACCCGAAAGGCGGCGTTGCGCCGGGCTCATCGCCGGCTCTTCGCCGTCGGCCGGCGCCGGGCCGGCCGGGTTCGGGCGCTGCGCCTGAACGCGTCCGTCGAGGATGTCCAGCGCGCGCTGCGCACCGGCGATCAGGCGATCGGCGAGTCCCAGGGTTCGGATGGTCATGTCAAGTCCTTCGCTTGTTGCGGGTCGGCCACAGGTAGGGGAAAAAATGGACTCTCGAATCCGGCAGTGCTTTGACCGAGGGTGGAATTTGGCGAGAATAACTCTGACTTCTTGCCGGGGCACTCGTTCGTACTTCGGGGAGTTGCGGTGGATGACCTACCACCTTTGATGTCAAAGACCTTAGGAGATTACTCAATGAAGAAATCGCTCATCGCGGTAGCGGTCGCTGCAGCCCTCCCCGCAGCAGCGTTCGCACAGTCCAACGTTACGCTGTACGGTATCGCGGACGTGAATATCCAGTTGAACAACTCGGCCGCCAATGGTGGCGCCGGCAGCAGCACCAGCATGACCTCGGGCGGCCAGTCCGGTTCGCGTTGGGGCGTGAAGGGTTCGGAGGATCTGGGCGGCGGTCTGTCGGCCGTGTTCAACTTCGAATCGGCCATCGGCGCTGATGACGGCACCGGCAACGACCAGTTCACCCGTCAGTCGCGCGTCGGCCTGAAGGGTGGTTTCGGCGAACTGCGTTTTGGTCGTCAGTACACCCCGATTTTCTGGTCGGCCATCCCGTATGACTTCACCGGCTACGGTCTGCAGAACAACCACCTCGCCATCGCTGGTTCGGGCGTGCGTTGGAGCAACGAGATCGAGTACCGCAATGCCTTCGGCCCGCTGCAGTTGATCGTTGGCTACGCGCCCGACGAAACGCCTGGCGGTGGTGAGGACATGTTCGGTGTCGGTCTGAACTACAACGGCGGCAGCTGGGGTGTTGGCTTCGGTTATCACGACGAAGGCAACAACAAGAAGATCATGCACCTGGGCGGTAAAGTTGCCCTGGGCGCCCTGTCGCTGGGCCTGAACTACGGTTCGTCGGATCTGGGTGCCGCTGGTGGCGCCGGTGACCGTACCGACATCTGGCTGTCGGCCGGCCTGAAAGTCGGTTCGGCTGGCAACGTGTTCCTGCAGCTGCTGGACAAGTCGGTCGAGGGCGGTAACGACCAGATGGATATCGGTCTGTCCTACACCCACAACATGTCCAAGCGCACCAACTGGTACGCCACGCTGGGTATGGATCGCATCAAGAACGCCGACGATCCGCGCACCATCCAAGTGGGTATTCGTCACAAGTTCTAATCACCCTCGGCCTTCGCGCCGAATGTGAAGTGACTGAAGCGCCGGAGAAATCCGGCGCTTTTTTTATTGCGCATCGCAAGCGGGCGGCGCAATTGCGCGCGCCAGCCACCGCGTGCTTCGATGTCTGTCGCCGCAAAATTAGTTTAGGCTTAAACTAATTGCATGCCCGCCGGCCAAGTCGATCTCGAAACCCGCGTCACCGATGCCGATCACACCGCCCTGCGCCTGTGGTTGCGCCTGCTCACCTGTACGAACCTGATCGAGGCGGATGTCCGGCGACGGCTGCGTGCCCGCTTCGCCAGCACCCTGCCCCGCTTCGATCTGCTGGCCCAACTCGAACGCAGCCACGAGGGCCTGCGCATGAGCGAGTTGTCGCGCCGCCTGATGGTGACCGGCGGCAATATCACCGGTCTGACCGAACAACTGGTTGCCGAGGGCTGGTTGACCCGGGATCCCGACCCGGCCGACCGGCGCGCGACCCGGGTCCGTCTGACCCGCCACGGTCGGCAGCGTTTTGCGGCAATGGCCGGTGAACACGAGCGCTGGGTGCGCGATCTGCTCGCCCCTTTGTCTCGCGACGAACAAAAGACGCTGCTCGCACTGCTTGGCAAACTGAAGGCGGGAATCGGCCCATGAGGCAATGCATCGAACGCCCTGACCGCGGCGCCTGAACGCCCTGCCCTGCCCTTACCGCAACCGGAGGCTGAAGCGATGACCCAAGAACCCGACCCCCGCGCGACGCTGAACCGGGCCCGTCGCCGGCCCTTCGCGGCGCACCGTGCCGAGCACTTCCTGTTCGAGCTCAGCGAGCGCGGCGTGGCCACCGTGACCCTGAACCGGCCTGAACGCAAGAATCCGCTGACCTTCGACTCCTATGCCGAACTGCGCGACCTGTTTCGCGATCTCGTCTATGCCACCGACGTGCGCTCGGTGATCATCACCGGCGCCGGCGGCAATTTCTCCTCCGGCGGCGATGTGCACGAGATCATCGGTCCGCTGGTGCGCATGGACATGCCCGAGCTGCTGGAGTTCACACGCATGACCGGCGATCTGGTGCTGGCGATGCGCCGCTGCCCGCAGCCGGTGATCGCGGCCGTCGATGGCATCTGCGCGGGTGCCGGCGCGATCATCTCGATGGCCAGCGATTTCCGGCTGGCCTCGAACCGGGCCAAGGTGGCATTCCTGTTCAACCGGGTGGGCCTGGCCGGTTGCGACATGGGCGCGTGCACGATGCTGCCGCGGATCATTGGCCAGGGGCGCGCCTCGGAGCTGCTCTACACCGGCCGCACACTGAGAGCCGACGAAGGCCTCGCCTGGGGCTATTTCAACAGCGTGCACGAGCCCGATACGCTGCTGGTACGGGCCACGGAACTGGCGGAGGACATTGCCGCCGGCCCCGGATTCGCCCACGGCGTCACCAAGACCATGCTGCACCAGGAGTGGTCGATGACGATCGAACAGGCGATCGAGGCCGAGGCTCAGGCCCAGGCGATCTGCATGCAGACCCGGGATTTCGTGCGGGCCTACGAGGCATTCGTCGCGCGCCAGCAGCCGGAATTCAAGGGGGATTGAGCCCGGACCGCGAGATCATCGGCCGTCGCGCCAGGCGCGCGTGCCGCTCGCGGGCCGCTATCCCCGGGCACGAGGCCTGACGAGGACGAGCGCCGGGTCTTTTTGTGCGACACCATACTGATTGGAGACCATCGTCATGCGCGACCGCAGCATCCTGCAGACACCGTTCTTCGAGGAACGACATCGCACGCTCGAACGCGAGGCAGACCAGTGGGCCGGCACCGCGGTCACCGGGCTGGACCATGCCGACACCGATGAAACCTGCCGCAAGCTGGTCCGGGCGATGGGCGCCGGTGGTTGGCTGCGCTACGCGGTACCGGCGGCCTGGGGTGGCGCGCTCGAGTCGGTCGAGTCGCGCAGCATCTGCCTGCTGCGCGAGACCTTCGCGCGCCATGACGGCCTGGCCGATTTCGCCTTCGCGATGCAGGGCCTGGGCAGTGGCGTGATCGCTTTGGCCGGTTCGGATGCGCTGCGTCAGCGCTGGCTGCCGGCGGTGGCGCGCGGCGAAGCGATCGCCGCCTTCGCCCTGTCCGAACCGCAGGCTGGCTCCGATGTGGCGGCCATGACCACGCGCGCCGAACGCGATGGCGACGCCTGGGTGCTGGACGGCGCCAAGACCTGGATTTCCAACGGCGGAATCGCTGACTTCTACTGCGTTTTCGCGCGTACCTCGGACGACCCAGGAGCACGGGGGATTACGGCCTTCCTGGTCGAGGCCGACAATCCCGGTCTGACGATCGCCGAGCGCATCGATGTGATCGCGCCGCATCCGCTGGCGACGTTGCACTTCGAGGCCTGCCGGGTGCCGCTCACGCATCAGCTGGGCGAACCTGGCCAGGGATTCAAGCTCGCGATGGCCAATCTCGATGTTTTCCGCAGCTCGGTGGCCGCCGCGGCACTGGGATTCGCGCGCCGCGCGCTCAGCGAGGCGATCGGCCACTGCCGCGAGCGCAAGATGTTCGGCCAGACATTGGCGGATTTCCAGCTGACCCAGGCCGCCTTGGCCGAGATGGCCACCGAGATCGATGCCGCCGCGCTGTTGACCTACCGTGCGGCCTGGCTGCGCGACAGCCAGCCGGGTGTGCGCACCACCCGCGAGGCGGCGATGGCCAAAATGACGGCCACGGAATCGGCGCAGCAGGTGATCGATCGCGCGGTCCAGATGTTCGGCGGTCGCGGCGTGCGCCACGGCGAGATCGTGGAAAGCCTGTATCGCGAGATTCGCGCGCTGCGCATCTACGAAGGCGCCACCGAGGTCCAGAAACTGATCATCGCGCGGGAGTTGCTCAAGTCATGACCGAAACTGCCCACATCGATCTATTCGCGCAGCGCAATCTGCCACCGCGCGCGCAATGGCCCGATCTGTTGCTCGGCGAGGCCGGGCTCGACTACCCGGCGCGCATGAACGCCGCGGTCGAATTGCTCGACGCGATGCTGCACAAAGGCTATGGCGATGCGCCGGTGTTGCACACCGAACAGGCCACCGCCACCTATTACCAATTGTTCGTGCGGGTCAACCAGATCTGCGCGGTCCTGCGCGACGATCTCGGTCTGGTGCCGGGCAATCGCGTGCTGCTGCGCGGGGCCAACAATCCGATGATGGCCGCCTGCCTGCTGGCGGTCCTGCGCTGCGGCCTGGTGGCGGTTCCCACGATGCCGCTGCTGCGCGCGGCCGAGCTGGCCCCGATCATCGACAAGGCGCAGGTCCAGGCCGCACTCTGTGACATCGCGCTCGCCGATGAGATGCGCGCCGCGCGCGAACGCTGCCCGGGCCTGAGACAGTTGCTGTTCTTCAACGACGGCAGCGGCGCCGACGATGCGCTCGAGACCCGGCTTGCCGGCGCGCCCACCCGGGTGGCCGCCTGCGATACCGCAGCCGACGATGTGGCCCTGATCGCGTTCACCTCGGGAACCACCGGCAAACCCAAGGGCACCATGCATTTTCATCGCGACATCATCGCGATGTGCGACCTGTTTCCGCGCCATGTGCTGCGCCCGAGCGATGCCGATGTTTTCTGCGGCACGCCGCCGCTGGCCTTCACGTTCGGCCTGGGCGGCATGCTCTGCTTTCCGATGCGTGTGGGCGCCTCGACGCTGTTGCTCGAGCGCACGACGCCGGCCGGCCTGCTGGCCGCGATCGAGCGCCATCGTGTGAGCACCGTGTTCACAGCGCCCACCTTCTATCGCCAGATGGCCGCCGAGGCCGGCAAGTTCGACCTCGGCTCATTGCGCGCCTGTGTGTCGGCGGGCGAGGCGCTGCCCGATGCCACGCGCAAGGCATTTCAGCAGGCCACGGGCATTCGCATCATCGATGGCATCGGCGCCACCGAGATGATCCACATCTTTATCTCCTCGGCCGGTGACGAGATCCGCGATGGCGCGATCGGCAAGGTGGTGCCGGGATACGAGGCGCGCATCGTCGATGATCAGATGCACACCCTGCCGGTTGGCGAAGTGGGGCGGTTGGCGGTGCGCGGGCCCACCGGTTGCCGCTACCTGGCCGATGACCGGCAGCTTCAGTATGTGCGTGACGGCTGGAACCTCACCGGCGACACCTTCCGCATGGACGACGACGGCTACTTCTACTATCAGGCACGCTCGGACGACATGATCGTCTCGGCCGGCTACAACATCGCCGGGCCCGAGGTCGAGGATGCTTTGCTGCGCCATGACGCGGTCGCCGAATGCGGCGTGATCGGCGTGCCCGACGAGGCGCGTGGCCAGATCGTCAAGGCCTACGTGGTGCTCAAGCCGGGGCGCCGGGCCGATGCCGCACTGACCCGCGAGTTGCAGGACTGGGTGAAGGGACAGATCGCTCCCTACAAGTACCCGCGCAGCATCGAGTATCTTGATGCGCTGCCACGCACGGAGACCGGCAAGCTGCAACGATTCAAGCTGCGTTCCTGACCTGGCGGGGCAGCGGCAGACAAACCGACGACGGTCGGCCTTGCATTTGCCGGGTTCTGGAAAGCAGCCTGGCCTGCGCGGGCATCGGCAGGCGCCTCACCTGGCGGGCGGCTCACGCGTCGCGTAGTTCCCGTCGCAGGATCTTGCCGACCGTGCTCTTGGGCAGGTCGTCGCGAAACTCGATGGCCCTCGGCCGCTTGTAGGCGGTGAGGTTGCGGGCACAGAACTCGGCCACGTCGTTTGCGGTCAGCGCGGGATCCTTGCGCACGACGAAGAGCTTGACCGCCTCGCCCGACCGGTCATCGGCCACGCCCACCGCGGCGCACTCGAAGACCTCAGGCATCTGCTGCACGACCTGTTCGATCTCGGTCGGGTAGACATTGAAACCGGACACCAGAATCATGTCTTTCTTGCGGTCGACGATACGCAGATAGCCGCGCTCGTCCATCTGGCCGATGTCTCCGGACTTGAAGAATCCGTCGGCCGTCATGACCTGCGCTGTCTCCTGCGGCCGCTGCCAGTATCCGACCATCACCTGCGGGCCGCGAATCGCGATCTCCCCGACCTCACCGATCGGCAGCGCCTGGTCGTGCTCATCGAGGATGGCGATTTCGGTCGAGGGCAGGGGCAGACCGATGGTCCCGCTGAAGTGATCGGCATCCACCGGATTGCAGGTCGCCGAGGGCGAGGTTTCGGACAAGCCATAGCCCTCGACGATCGGGCAGCCGGTAAGTTCGAACCACTGCCTGGCCACGGCTTCCTGTACCGCCATGCCGCCGCCATTGGAGACCCGCAGCTGCGAGAAATCGAGCTTGCGGAAAGGCTCGAAGTGCAGCAGCGCGTTATAGAGGGTATTGACCGCGGGGAAGTGGGTGATCTTGAAACCCGAGATCTCCTTGACCAGTGCCGGCAGATCGCGCGGATTCGGGATCAGGATGACCAGCGCGCCCTGGCGAAGCCCGAGCAGACAGCAGACGGTAAGCGCGAAGATGTGATAGAGGGGCAGCGCGCAGACATACACCGGCTGATCCGGCATGGGCCCCTTGCGGGTGCCACGCAGCGCAGGCTCGCTCCAGGCCGCGGACTGCAACACATTGGCAACGATGTTGCGATGGCTGAGCATCGCGCCCTTGGAGACCCCGGTGGTGCCGCCGGTGTACTGCAGGAAGGCAAGATCATCCGGGCCGAGTTCGGGTGATGTCAACGGGAGCGCAGCGCCCTCCGCAAGGACCGCGGGATAGCGAAATGCGCCGGCGATTCGCCACGGTGGCACCAACTTGCGCAGCCTGCGCACGATCAGGTTCACCAGGGTGCCCTTGACGAGCCCGAGCGGATCGCCCATCGCAGTCACGACGACATGCTCGAGCGGGGTCTCGCGGATCACCTGCTGCAAAGTGGCGGCGAAATTCTCGAGGATGAAGATTGCCTTGGCGCCGCAGTCGCGCAACTGGTACTCGAGTTCCCGAGGCGTATACAGCGGGTTGACATTGACCACGACCAGGCCGGCACGCAGGATGCCCGCCAGCACCATCGGGTACTGCAACACATTGGGCATCATGATCGCGACACGATCACCCTTGGTGAGCCCGCGTGACTGCAGCCAGGCCGCGATCAGCCGTGATGTGGAATCCACCTCGGCGAACGACACCTTCTTGCCAAGGCCGACATAGGCGTCGCGCTTGCCGTACTGCTTGAAAGCTTGTTCGAGCAACTCGACCAGCGACATGTATTCGCCGGGATCGATGGTCTGGGGCACACCAGCCGGATAGTGCTCATGCCAGGGATGCGACATGCGATGACTCCTGTTGGTCGGACCTACCCAGGCCAGGCGCCCGGCCACGCCGGCACCGGTGGTTTCGTGATCCGGTCACGCGATTGCAGGCCCGGATCCGGACCGCTGATTATGGTCAAAACCGCGCTCAGGGCCCTGCACGCAGCCCGGCCACCTGCTCCGCCTTGTGCTGGAGCGCATCCAGCTCGGCATTGCGCGCCCCGGCCGACAGTTCTGCCAGCGCACGAACCGCCACATAGAAACGCTCGAAGTCTTCTCCGGCGGCCATGAACATCGCAATAAATGCATCGACCCGGTCATGGTAGGCACCGACGGCCGCGAGATGCGCATTGCCCACAGGTTCCTCGAACCAGCGGTCATAGCCGGCCCAGCCCTGCCAGCGGGACGCCTTCAGCGCTTCGTAGCGCTCGCGCATCTGGGCGAGAATCGCCGTCTTGCCCCGCCGCTTGGCCGAATCATCGCGGGAAGTGTCGGCATAGAGCGCCGCGAGTTGCGCACGGGTATCACGCAGCAAGGCGAGGAAATCGAGCCGCCGGCCCTGGTAATCCTGATAGCGGGCGCGCTCGGTCTGGTCTTCGCCGCGCGCGGCCGCGCGCGCCAGCCAGCGTTCGATGCCCAGGCGCTCGACCGCGGTCGCGAACGACTCGTTGAAGGTGGTATCGCCTTTCACATAAACGATCTGGTGGGCGAGTTCATGAAAAACGATTCGCGCCACCTCGGATTTCGGATAGCGCATCATCGCGCTGGTGAGCGGATCATCGAACCAGCCGAGCGTCGAATAGGCCGGCACCCCGCCCACCCGCACATCCAGACCACGTGCCTTCAGCGTGTCGGCAAAGGCACGGGCGTCGGCCTGGTCATAGTAGCCCCGGTAGCCGATGCAGCCGGCCACCGGAAAACACCAGCGCTCGAGCTCCAGCGAGAGCTCGGGTGCCGCGAACACATTCCAGAGCACATGATCGCGCGCCAGCGCCGAGTAACGGGTATAGCTGCCGTTGTCGGGCAGGCGAAGCTCGGTGACCGCGAACGACCGGGCGGTCTGCGCATAGCGAAGTTTCTCGGCCAGGGCCGGATCGGTGGCCGGATCGGAGATCACCTGCTCGATCGGCTGTGCCCGACGCAGCAGATCGAGATGGCCACTGACCGACTGCCACAGATAGCCGCCGCCCTCCAGCCTGCTGGCACAACCGCCGAGCGCGGCCAGCAGCATCAGGATCGCCAGCAGGCGCGGCGCGAGACCCGCCAATCGTGGACGCGTCGGCGGAGAACCCGCAGCGTGGTTGCGGTGCGCAGCCGACGCGGGCCCTTTGCCTTTCCAGGCACAGACGGCGAATGCGGTTGTCATGAACGAATGGTCGAGGCCACGGTACATTTCCAGGGACTGGCCGGCCACATCGAGGCAACATCCCATGAAACTGATTGACGACATCATCGCCCGACAGGACGAGTTCCGCCAGATCCGGCGCGACATTCACGCCCATCCGGAACTAGGCTATCAGGAAAACCGCACCGCCGAACGGGTCGCCGGGCTTCTGCGCGACTATGGTCTGGAGGTGCACACGGGGATCGCCCGCACCGGCGTAGTGGGCACACTGCGTGCCGGCACGGGCAAGCGCACGGTCGGCCTGCGAGCCGATCTCGATGCGCTGCCGCTGCAGGAGGCCAACCGCTTCGCACATCATTCGCAACATGCCGGGCGCATGCATGCCTGCGGGCACGACGGCCATACCGCGATGCTGCTGGCCGCCGCGCGCGAGATGGCGGCCAGCCGCGATTTCGATGGCGTCGTGCACTTCATCTTCCAACCGGCGGAAGAAGGCGGCGCTGGCGGCAAAGCGATGATCGACGATGGTCTGTTCGAGCGCTTTCCGTGTGAAGCGGTATTCGGAATGCATAACTGGCCCGGCATGCGCGTCGGCCAGTTCGGCGTTCGCGCGGGGCCGATGCTGGCCTCGAGCAGCGAGTTCGAAATCGAGATCCTTGGCCGGGGCTCGCATGCCGCCCTGCCCCACAACGGGGTCGATCCGGTGCTGGTGGCCAGCCACCTGGTGCAGGCCTTGCAGAGCATCGTCAGCCGCAACAAGAAACCGATCGACGCGGCCGTGGTTTCGGTCACCCAGATTCATTCCGGGGATGCCTTCAATGTGATTGCGGATCAGGCTGTGCTGCGTGGCACGGTGCGCACCTTCACCTATGAGGTGCTGGATCTGGTCGAGGATCGCATGCGGGCAATCGTCGCGCAGTTGCCGCCGGCTTTCGGCGCCACGGGCAGCCTCAAGTTCGAGCGCAACTACCCGCCCCTGATCAACCATGTCGCCGAAACGGACTTCTGCCGGAAGGTGCTCACGGATATGGTCGGCGCCGACAATGTGCTCGATTTCGAACCGACCATGGGCGGCGAGGATTTCGCCTTCATGTTGCAGGTCAAGGCCGGTTGTTACGTGATGATCGGCAATGGCGATGGCACGCACCGCGACATCGACCACGGCGCCGGCCCGTGCATGCTGCACAATGCCAGCTACGACTTCAATGACGACCTGCTCCCGATCGGCGCCAGCTACTGGGTGCGACTCGCCCGGGCCTGGCTCGCTCGCTGACAGGCGCCTGAACTGCCGCACCTGCCCATGATCCACTCGCCGAAACGCTCTGCCATGTGCCGATCTCGTTTCCTTGCCAAGCCATGAACGCTCCCGACGAATCCGCGCTTGCCGCGATTGCCTGTGCCGACACCGTTGCCCGTGATCCCGCGTTTGCCGGGATCAGCGCCTGGCATGACGAGCTCACCCGAATCCGTCATCATCTCCATCAGCATCCGGAGATCGGCTACGAAGAGCACGACACCGCGGCGCTCGTGGTTCGCGAACTGGAACGATACGGCGTCGACGAGATCCATACGGGCGTGGGCATCACCGGCGTGGTCGGCGTCATCCGGGGCCGCGAGCCGGCGCGGGGCGCGCGGCGCACGATCGGTCTGCGCGCCGACATGGACGCGCTGCCGATGCACGAAGAGAACGAGTTCGAACACCGCTCGCGCATCCCCGGCATGATGCACGGCTGCGGCCACGACGGCCACACCACGATGCTGCTGGGCGCTGCCCGCTACCTAGCCCAGACCCGGGCATTCGCCGGCACTGTGCATCTGATCTTCCAGCCCGGCGAGGAAGGCTTTGCCGGCGCCAAGGCGATGATCGATGACGGGCTGTTCGAACGCTTTCCCTGCGACGCCGTCTTTGCGATGCACAACTGGCCGGGGCTGCCGGCCGGTGTCCTGGCGGTGCGCCCCGGGCCGGTCATGGCCGCCGCGGATCGGATCACGATCCGGATCCACGGGCGCGGGGGTCATGGTGCCCACCCGTACATGACGGTCGATCCGGTGGTCATCGCCGGGCACGTGATCACCGCGGTGCAGACCATCGTCTCGCGCAATGTCAGCCCGGTGGATTCGGCCGTGGTGAGCCTCTGTGCGATGCAGGCCGGCGACATGGGCGCGATGAGCGTGATCCCGCCCAGCGCGACCCTGGTGGGCACCGTGCGCAGTTTCCGGCGCGAAACCCAGGATCGCGTCGAAACCCGTCTTCGTGAGTTGATCGAATCCATCGCCACCGGATTTGGTGGTAGCGCCGAGGTCGCCTATGAGCGCCTGTATCCGGCCACGGTGAACTCGCCGGCCGAGGCAGCATTCGCCGCCGAGGTCGCCGCCGGGCTGGTCGGCCCGGATCACCTGGTGGGTGACCTCGAACCGTCGATGGGCGCCGAGGATTTCGCATTCATGCTGCAGGAGCGTCCCGGCGCCTATTTCCGGATCGGCCAGGCGGGCCAGCCCGGCGGTTGCTTCCTGCACAACACCCGCTACGACTTCAACGACGCGATTCTCCCACTGGGTGCAGCCTTGTTCACGCGCCTGGCCGAGCGCTGGTTGCCCGTGAACACCGACACGGCCCGGTAAGACCCGCGCCACGCCCTATGCGGTGTCGTGCCGGGCATGGTCGCGCGCTCAGTCGGCGCCGGCATCGGCCTCCAGGGGCAATTCCAACGTCTCCTTGATCTCTTCCATGACCACGTAACTGCGCGACTCGGTGACGCCGGGCAGCGCCAGCAGGCGGTCGCCGAGCAGACGACGATAGGCACCGATCTCCGGAATGCGGGCCTTGATCAGGTAGTCGAAATCGCCCGATATCAGATGGCAGTCGAGCACGCTCGGAATGCGGCTGACCTCGCGCCGAAAGCGATCGAACATTGCCCCGGACTTGGCCGCGAGTTTGAGCTCCACGTAGACCAGCAGCGCGAGGCCCAGGCGGCCCGGATTCAGGCGCGCCGCGTATCCGAGGATGAAGCGCTCGCGCTCGAGGCGGCGCACCCGTTCCGCACACGGCGTGACCGACAGACCGACAGCCTCGGCAAGATCGGTCATCGTGATTCGTGCGTCGGCCTGCAGGCGGCGCAGGATGTTCAGGTCGATCCGGTCCAGATCGCGGTGGCTCTCTCTTTTTACGCGCATTTTTAGATTTTTCCGCCTTCTTATCCGATCACTTTGGAAGTATCTCTCCTTTCTGTTCGATAAACAGCCGATTTATCTGCCGCCAATCGCTACGATGTGACCTTCGATCGACGTTTCGGAGCACGTCCATGCATGTCCTCGTCCTCGGTGGTGGTGTCATTGGTGTCACCAGTGCCTGGTATCTCGCCCGCCAGGGTTGCGAGGTCACCGTGCTCGAGCGTCATGCCGGGCCGGCGCTGGATACCAGCTTTGCCAATGCCGGGCAGGTCTCGCCGGGCTACTCGGCGCCATGGGCGGCGCCCGGAGTCCCATTGAAGGCGCTGAAGTGGTTGTTTCAGAAGCATGCACCGCTGGCCATCCGCCCCGACGGCTCGCTCGAGCAGTGGCTGTGGCTCGCCCGCATGCTGGCCAACTGCAACGAGAGCGCCTATGCGACCAACAAATCGCGCATGCTGCGCGTGGCGAACTACTCCAGGCAGTGCCTGATCGATCTGCGCGCCGAGACCGGCATCCGCTACGAAGGGCGTCAGCAGGGTACCTTGCAGGTGTTTCGCACCGACACGCAATGGCAGGCCGCGCAACGCGACATCCGGGTGCTGGAGAGCACCGGCGTGCGCTATGAGTTGCTCGATCGCACGGCGATTGCGAACGCCGAGCCCGCGCTGGCCGAGGTGGCCGACAAACTCGCGGGCGCCTTGCGTCTGCCCGATGATGAAACCGGCGACTGCCATCGCTTCACGACCGAACTCGCGACGCTGGCCAGTCAGGCCGGTGTGCGCTTCGTGCACGGCACAAATATCGATGCGCTCGCCCAGGATCAGGCCGGCCGCGTGATCGGCGCCTACGCCGACGGCGCGCTCTGGCGGGCCGATCAGGTGGTCTGCGCGCTCGGTGCCTACACCCCGAAACTGGTGGCTCCGCTCGGTGTCTCGCTGCCAGTCTATCCGCTCAAGGGCTACTCGCTCACGTTGCCGATCGCCAGCGAGCCGCGCGCCCCGGTTTCGACCGTGATGGACGAGACCTACAAGATCGCGATCACGCGCTTCGACGAGCGTATCCGGGTCGGCGGCATGGCCGAGATCGCGGGTTTCGACACCCGCCTGCGCCGCCGACGCGAGGCCACATTGCGCATGGTGCTTGACGATCTGTTTCCGGGAGCCACAGCGGCCGAGGCGCCAACCAACTTCTGGACCGGTCTGCGCCCGGCCACGCCCGATGGCACGCCGGTGGTCGGACGAACCGCAGTGCCCGGCCTCTGGCTGAACACCGGCCACGGCACGCTCGGCTGGACCATGGCCTGCGGCTCCGGTCAGCTGTTGGCGGACCTGCTCACGGGCACCACGCCGCGAATCAGCACCGATGGCCTGGCCATCGATCGCTATCAACGGCCCGGCTGGCTCGGCGCGGGCGGGCGCAGCCCGCAGCCGCAGGTCGGCTGAGCAAGAGGCGACGCCGCGTCCCCGGTCGCGGCATCGGGACAATCCGATTCCGCCTGCCCCGGCACGATGACCGGCCGGCGCGCAAGGGCCCAGCGACGATCGCCGACGGGCTAGGCTTGCAGTATCTCCTCATCCCGTCGGGTGGCACGCCCGCCCACCGGACGATGCTTGGCCTGACCCTGACCCGACGTCTCCTGAGCCGGCGATCCGCCGCCGGCGACCCGCCTCGCGCGGCTGACGAACTCGCCGCCGCCCCCGACGGGCACGCCTCAGCGCCAGAGCCCTCCTCACCGACCCGGCTCGCCGGCGAGCACGCGCTTCAAGTCTGCCGCCTGGCGCAACTGCGGGTGGCCATGGTGGCCCGCTATGCGGGCCAGGCCATGCCGCGCGATCTGCACAACCGGACCCGCTGACCCGCCTGGACGAGATCGAGGCGGAATTGGCGCGCATCGGCGATGCGCTCGACATGGCGGCCGGTGCCATTGACAGCGGCCCGCCGCGCCATCAGGACGAACAGGCGCTCGGTGAGGCGCTGCTCGAGGTGCGGCTCACACTGGAGCGCATGCAGGCCGGCCTCGAACGGCGCCAGAAGCGGGTCCGTCCAAGCCCTTGAACCCGCGCCGCTTGCGCGATTCTTGTGCGCTTCATGCACCGAAACGGCGCAGTCCGCATCGGCACGCGCCGCTTTGACGCACCCATCGGCCGGAGCGCGGCCGCTCCTCGCATCAGTAAGAGACTTGGCACGACTCGTGCATTGACCCGACTGCACGGAACGTCCGTGTTCGCCTATACGTGGAGTCTTACCGAAATGCACAAGAAATGGATCGCCGGCGCCCTCCTGGTTTCGCTGCTGCCCGTCGCGGAACAGGCCATGGCCGAGTCCGAATGGACCTTCTCGGGCAATGCAGGCCTTTACTCGGACTATCGCTTCCGTGGGTTCACCCAGACCGCCTACAAACCTGCCTTCCAGGGCGGCTTCGATCTCACACACAGTTCCGGCTTCTATGTCGGCAACTGGAACTCCAATGTCGAGGCCGGGTTGTATAACGGCGCGTCGCTCGAGATGGATTTCTATGCCGGCTATTCCGGTTCGAGTGGATCGCTCGAGTATGACGTCGGGGTGCTGCACTACGCCTATCCGAGCAGCGCCTCGGGCAACGAGATCGACAACACCGAGATCTATGCCGGGGTCAGCGCCGGCGGATTCGGCCTGAAGGTGTCATACGGCATCACCGACTTCTTCGGTGTGCCGAACTCCGATGGCAACAGCTATGTGCAGCTCAGCTACTCACGCGAACTCGGCAACGGGTGGGGCGTGGCGGCCAGCATTGGTTACCAGGATCCCGCAGGTGCGCTGGCCGACAAGGTCACCGACTACTCGGTGGGCGTGACCAAGGACATCAATGGCTGGAGCGTTGGCGCTTCGATCATCGGTGTCAGCGACAAGGCGCTGGCCAGCACCGCATCGTCATCCGAAAACGCCGGCAAGACCGGGATCGTGTTGTCGGTGAGTAAGTCCTTCTGATGCGCGGGCGGCGGGGGTCGGCCACGCGCCCGCCGCAGATTCAAAATGCGCGCCGCACCAGGTTCAGGCCCATCAGAAAGAAGTAGACCAGCACCACGCGCCGAAACACCATGGGGTTCAGCCGGTGGCGCAGTTTCTCGCCAATGGCGAATCCGGCCAGCACAGGGACGACCATCGCCAGCGAGCTCAAGGCCAGCTCGCGGGTGAGAAGCCCGGCATGCCAATAACCGGCGGTCAGGGGCACGGTGCCCACCAGGATGATGAAACCGGCCAGTCGGACGAAATCATCCTTGTCGGCCCCGCGGCCCAGCAGGTAGATGACCATCGGGGGTGACCAGATCGAGGTCACCCCACCGATGCTGCCGGCCACGCCGCCGGCGATCACCTGCGCAAGGCGGTCCAGGCGCGGCGGAATACGCGGCGGGGCCTTGATCATGCTCACCGAGGCAAACACGACGATCATCACGCCGACCATGATGGCCAGGGTGTCGCGATCCATACGCGCGGCCAGCTGACTGGCCGGCCAGATCAGTGCGATCAGAGTCAGCACGAAAGGCCAGACGGTACGCGCCGAATCGAGGAAACGC
>JAWKYG010000026.1:0-48330 GCA_041396585.1 Burkholderiaceae bacterium
CGCTGGTCTACATGGGTCTGAAGCCGAACACGGCGATCAGCGACATCCGTATCGACAAGGTATTCATCGGCTCGTGCACCAATTCCCGTATCGAAGACCTCCGCCAGGCAGCCGCGGTGGTCAAGGGCCGGCGCAAGGCTGATTCGGTGCGTCTGGCCATGGTGGTGCCGGGCTCGGGCCTGGTCAAGGCGCAGGCCGAGTCCGAAGGGCTGGACAAAATATTCAAGGCGGCCGGCTTCGAGTGGCGTGAGCCCGGCTGCTCGATGTGTCTGGCCATGAACGATGACCGGCTCGAGCCGGGCGAACGCTGTGCCTCGACCTCGAACCGTAACTTCGAGGGCCGCCAGGGCGCCGGCGGCCGAACCCATCTGGTCAGCCCCGCGATGGCCGCTGCGGCCGGTATCGCCGGCCGTTTCGTCGACGTTCGCTGACAGGAGAACGATCATGGAAAAGCTCACCGTGCATCGCGGTCTGGTCGTGCCGCTGGACCGCGCCAACGTGGACACCGACGCGATCATCCCCAAGCAGTTTCTGAAGTCGATCAAGCGCTCCGGTTTCGGCGTGAACCTGTTCGATGAATGGCGCTACATGGATGTCGGCCAGCCGGGCATCGACAACAGCAAGCGGCCCCTGAATCCGAACTTCGTGCTCAATCAGCAGCGCTACAAGGGTGCCTCGATCCTGCTGGCACGGCGTAATTTCGGCTGCGGCTCATCCCGGGAGCATGCGCCTTGGGCATTGCAGGATTACGGCTTCCGGGCGGTGATCGCACCGTCTTTTGCCGACATCTTCTATAACAATTGCTTCAAGATCGGGCTGTTGCCCGTGCCTTTGTCGGAGCAGGCGGTCGACCGGCTGTTCATGGAGGTGGCGAGCTTTCCGGGCTTCGAGCTGATCGTCGATCTCGATCAGCGCCTGGTGCGCTCGGTCGACGGTGGCTTCTCCGAGCCCTTCGAAGTCAGTGATCATCGCCGCTTCTGCCTGCTGAACGGGCTCGATGAAATCGGCCTCACGCTGCAAAAGGCCGATCTGATCCGCAGCTACGAGGCCCGCAGGCTGGCCGCCCAGCCATGGCTCGACAAGCGGCTGATCCGCTGAGCACCCCGGCCCGCGCGCCACACCCCCTTACCAGACACTCTCCGACACGGAACGACTCATGAAGATCGCGGTTCTGCCCGGCGACGGCATCGGGCCGGAAATCACCGACCAGGCCCTGCGCGTCATCGAATGGCTGCGCGGCACCGGCCTGGACATCGAATACCAGACCGCGCCGGTCGGCGGGGCCGGGTACGAGGCGGCCGGCGATCCGCTGCCAGCGGACACACTGGCGCTGTGCGAGCGCTCCGATGCGATTTTGTTCGGTTCGGTGGGGGCCCCGGCCTATGACTCCCTGGAGCGTGCGCTTCGTCCGGAGCAAGGGTTGCTACGCCTGCGCAAGCACTTCGATCTGTACGCCAATCTGCGCCCCGCGATCGTCTATCCCGAGCTCGCCCATGCGTCCAGCCTCAAGGACGAGGTCGTCGCCGGCCTGGACATCCTGATCCTGCGTGAACTCACCGGCGATATCTATTTCGGTCAACCGCGTGGCATCCGCAGAACCGAAGATGGCAAGCGCGAGGGTTTCGACACCATGCGCTATCACGAGGACGAGATCCGCCGGATTGCGCGCAGCGCCTTCGAGGCCGCGCGCAAGCGCAGCTCGCGCGTGTGTTCGGTCGATAAAGCCAACGTGCTCGAGACCACGCAGCTCTGGCGCGACGTGGTCACCGAAGTCCATGCCGATTACCCGGATGTCAAGCTCTCGCATATGTATGTCGACAATGCGGCGATGCAGCTGGTGCGCGACCCCCGCCAGTTCGATGTGATCGTCACCGGCAACATGTTCGGTGACATCCTGTCCGACGAGGCGTCCATGCTGACCGGCTCGATCGGCATGCTGCCCTCGGCCTCGCTCAATGCCAGCGGCTTTGGCATGTACGAGCCGATCCACGGCTCGGCGCCGGATATCGCCGGCCAGGATCGTGCCAATCCGCTGGCCACCTTCCTTTCGCTAGCCATGCTGATGCGCTACTCGCTCGATCACCCGCAGGCGGCCGATGCGATCGAAGGGGCGGTGCGACGGGTACTCGCCAATGGTCTGCGTACCGCGGATATCGCCCGGGCGGGTGATCAGGTGATCGGTACCCGCGCCATGGGCGACGCGGTGCTGGCGGAGCTGGAGCAGAGTGCATCATGAAGCCGAGTGTCGGTATCGTTGGCTGGCGGGGCATGGTGGGCTCGGTGCTGCTGCAGCGCATGCAGGCCGAGCAGGATTTTGCGCATATATCGGCGCGCTTTTTCAGCACATCCAATGTTGGCGGGCAGGCGCCCCTCGGGGCTGGCGTGCTGGCCGATGCCTTTGACATCGACGCGCTGGCAGCGTGCGATGTGATCCTCACCTGCCAGGGGGGTGATTACACGCAGGAGGTTCATCCCAGGCTGCGTGCCGCGGGCTGGCAAGGCTATTGGATCGATGCCGCCTCCAGCCTGCGCATGAACGCCGATGCGGTGATCGTGCTGGATCCGCTCAACCGTAGCGTGATCGACCACGGTCTGGAGACCGGCATTCGCGACTACATCGGCGGTAACTGCACGGTCAGCCTGATGATGCTTGGTCTGGCCGGCCTGCTCGAGGCGGGTCTGGTGCGCTGGATTACCGCCATGACCTATCAGGCCGCCTCGGGCGGAGGTGCGCAGCAAATGCGCGAGCTGATCACGCAGATGGGCGCCGCTCATGCTGCCACGGCTGACTTGCTGGCCGATCCGGCCAGCGACATCATGGAGATCGATGCCACGATGTCGGCCACCCTGCGCAGCGACGCCTTACCCACCGAGCATACGGTCGTCCCGTTGGCAGGCAGCCTGATCCCGTGGATCGATCGTGATCTCGGCAATGGCATGTCCCGTGAGGAGTGGAAGGGTCACGCCGAGTGCAACAAGATCCTCGGCCGCGCGGCCGACGCGCAGATTCCCATCGAGAGCCTTTGCGTGCGGATCGGCGCGATGCGTTGTCATAGTCAGGCGCTCACGGTGCAGCTCACCGAAGACCTGCCACTCGAGCGGATTGAAACGCTGATCGCGCAGGGCAACGAATGGGTTCACCTGGTTCCCAATCAGCGCGAAGCCAGCATGCGTGAGCTCAGCCCGGTCACGGTCAATGGCAGTTTGCAGATCGCGGTGGGCCGGGTTCGCAAGCTGGCCATCGCCCCGGGCATGATCAGCGTGTTTACCGTGGGCGATCAATTACTTTGGGGTGCGGCAGAGCCACTGCGACGCATGCTGCGCATCCTCGTCGAGCGGGGCTGACACCCGAAACGCGCTTAGTTGGGAAGATGTTGGCAGCGCCGCGCGCCGCTGGTCGCCTGGGACAGGCCGTTCGCGCCTGAGCTTGCCGTTCAAGGCTGTCAAAGCAGTCGACAAACGGTTGCTCGGATGACGATAATGCGGTGCCGTGCAGGTGTCGTGGGCCGGGCGGCTTCGAATGGACCGATCGTTCCATTGTTGCAACATCATGGATAATTCGAGGCTTGCCTTAGCTTGATAGGCTAAGTGCTTGATGCTACGCTGCAATCACTGAGGAGATCGCTTTGGGGAAGGCCGTGAGTCCGTCCGAGGATTTTGATGCCGGCGGGAAGTTTCCGCTCGTGAGAACGACGCTAGCCGCGGCGCTCGCGGTGGCGTTCGCCTTGCCGCCCGTCAATAGTGATGCGGCCGGACTGGGCAGGCTGACTGTCAACAGCGGCCTGGGGCAGCCCCTGCAGGCTCAGGTCGAGATTACTGCACTGACCCGCGAAGAGGCCGCCTCGCTGAATGCCCGGCTGGCATCGCCAGAGGCATTCACCGAGGCGGGTCTCGAGTTCAACCCCGCTCTGACCGGTCTGCGCTTTGCGATCGAACAGCGCGACGGCAGCGTTCCGGTGGTGGCGATACGTTCGCTGCGGCCGATCAACGAACCCTTTGTCGATCTGCTCATCGAGTTGAACTGGGCGACCGGCAAGTTCGTGCGCGAATACACCTTCCTGCTCGATCCCCCGAGTTGCAGCTCGGGCGGGCCAAACCAGGATGTCGGCGCGCCCATCACGCTCTCCCGCAAGTGCCGGCGCACCGGCTGCGCCGGTGATTCCGGCCGGCACCGGCGGCCGCGCTGCCGCAGCAGCCGGTGGCCGCCGAACGGGCCGCGCCGACACCCAGCGCGGCCCGTCCCGCTTTGACGCCCCGCGCACCGGCCCTGGCGCCGACCGACCCCGCTGCAGGCGCGCGCGCAGCTCGCGCAGCCAAGGCTGCAGCCGCCGCCGGCGCAGGCGGCCGCCCCGGCAGCGCCGCTCGAGCGTGCCCCGAGCGTGCTCAGGCTCCGGCCAGCTACGCGGTCAAGCGCGGCGAGACCCTGGCGCAGATCGCCGAGTCGGTGCGTCCGGCCGGTGTCTCGCTCGATCAGGCAATCGTCTCGATCTATCAGCGCAACCCGCAGGCGTTTTTGGCAGCGTGCACCAGATGCGCGCCGGGGCAACGCTGGAAATTCCGAGCGCCGCCGAAATGGCCGATGTGTCGGTCGCACAGGCGCGCGAGGAGATCGTCCGCGGCAATCAGGTCTTTCGCGATTACCGTGCACGAATTGCAGAGCGTACGCGTGAGGCGCAGGCGCTCGCCCAGTCGCCGGCGTCCCCGTCGGCCACTGCCGCGGTCGGCCAGATCGGCGAGGCGCCCAAGCCCATCCTCGAGACCCGCCCCTCGGGGGATCAGCTCGAACTTTCACGTGAAGGCCCGGCTGCGGGTTCTGGTGTGGCGCCGGTATCCAGCACCGGTTCGTCGGATGCCGCGGAAAAGACCGAGTCGCAGATTGCACGTGATATCGCCCTGCGCAACGCGCAGGAGCGGGTCAGTGAACTCGAGCGCAATGTCAACGATCTGCAGCGCCTGTTGGAGCTGAAGAACCGCCAGCTGGCCGAGCTCGGCAGTGCCGAGCAGGCCGCCCCTGCGGAACGCTCGTCAGAGAGCACGGCGGCCATGACCGCGGCGACCACGCCGATGACCGTGACGGTCGCGCCCACGGAGGTCGCACCGGCGCCTGCCGCCGTTGTGCAACCGTCTGTTACGGAATCGCAGCCACCGGCCGCGGCGTCCGAGACCGAGACAGCACCGGCGCCGGCTGCCGAGAGCACGCCGCTGCAGGCGCGTGCCGGCGAGGCGCTCGACAGGGCCCGCCAGGTGGCCGAGCCCGTCGAGCAAAAGCCGGCGCTCAATGAAAGCGAATCGGCGGCCGAATCCACGGCCGAGCCCACGGAGAGTCTGCTCGACACGGTCAAGAATCAGGTTCTCGGCAATCCGTATGTACCGGCCGGCGTGGCCGTCTTGCTGGCACTGGCCGGTTTGTTCGCGTGGAAGCGGCGTCGTTCCGCCGACCCTGCCGATCAGATCGAAGACACGCTGGGTGGCGATGATGCCTTTACCTCGAACTCGCTGTTCGGGACCACGGGCGGGCAGGATGTCGACACCAGCAACAGCTTGTTCGGCTCGGTCGCGGCCGATAGCGAATCCAGTGTCGACGTGCACTCCACGGAGGTCGATCCGATCGCGGAAGCCGAGGTCTACATCGCCTATGGTCGCGAGGCACAGGCAGAGGAGATCCTCAAGGAGGCTCTGAAGCGCCAGCCCGAGCGTCAGGCGATCCGGCTCAAGCTTCTCGAGATCTACGCAGGCCGCAAGGACGCCACCACCTTCGCGCATCTGGCCCGCGAGATGTACGACCAAAGTGGGGGCCAGAACGAGGAATGGCCGAAGGTCATCACGATGGGGTTGGCCATCGATCACGACAATCCCTTGTACACCGGGGATGCAAATACCGTGATCGGGTCTGCACAGCCCGCCGCGGGCGCCGCCGCTGCCGCGGTCGCGCATCAGGTGTCGGCACAGTCTGCCGGATCGGAGGCGCGGAGCGCATCGCGCATGGACACCTCCCTTGCCGACGCCGACTCGATGGTTGATGAACTCGAGGGCGTTTTGTCGCAGAGCGGGCCGGGTTCGATTGCCGGATCGACCGGTTCCGCCGGTTCGGGCCCACTGGCCGATGATGCGCTCGCGCAAGACACGCTTGCCCGGGTCGAAGATGAACTCGGCGCGCTCGATTTCGACCTCGACACCCGTGCCAGTGCGGAACCTTCATTGTCGGCGTCCACCGAATCGCTCGACACCGACACGCTCGATGTTCCGTCGCTCTCGCTCGATCTGGATGCCGATACACCCTCGATGTCCATGTCGTTCGACACCGGCACGGAATCCGGCCTGGCGCTCGAATCCGATGTGGCGATCACCAGTGACGATATGTCCGATCTCGGTTTGGATATTCCGTCGATCGACACACTCAGTGGCGCGACGGCAGCCGATACGCCGGAGGTCGATCTTTCCTCGATCGGCCTCGATCTTGCTCCGAACGATGATGCCGCGCCTCTCGAGGCCAGCGGCGACGGGGCACGTTGGCAAGAGATGGCCACCAAGCTCGATCTGGCCTCGGCCTACGAGGAAATCGGAGACCGCGAAGGCGCCCGTGAGTTGCTCGAGGAAGTACTCAAGGGTGGCGACAACTCACAACAACAGAAAGCGCGAGCGATGCTTTCGAAAATAAGCTAGGTCCAGCCAGGGACCCTTGACACGGGGAGGCCGTACGGCTTCCCCGTTTTTCATTGCGAGCTTGGCTCGCGGCAAGCCGCGGGAACACGGATGTCGACACGACTGGCGCTGCAAGTCGCCTATGACGGGCGACGCTATGCCGGCTGGCAGATTCAGCCGGATCGCCCAACAGTGCAAGCGGCTCTCGAGGCCGCCCTGACCGGTATCGCCGGGGCGGCGGTGAAGACGATCTGCGCCGGACGCACCGATGCCGGCGTGCATGCACTTGCGCAGGTGGTGCATTTCGATGCGCCGAGCGCACGTCCGCTAACTGCCTGGGTTCGTGGTGTGAATGCGCTGTTGGGCGACGATGTCGCCGTGGTGCGGGCCTGGCCGGTGGCCGATGATTTTCATGCGCGCTTTCAGGCCAGCGCGCGACGCTACGGGTATCTGCTACGCGTGGGCGCGGTGCGCGACCCGCTCTGGAGCGGGCGCGCCGGCTGGTCATTTCGAGGGCTTGATCATCAGGTGATGCGTGATGCGGCACAATGCCTGATCGGCCGCCATGACTTCTCCTCGTTTCGCGCTGCTCAATGCCAGGCCAGATCGCCGGTGCGCACGATCTCGAGACTTTCCATCCGTCGTCGTGGCGATTGGCTTTTCATCGACATCGAGGCAGACGCCTTCCTGCACCATATGGTCCGAAACATCGTTGCGGCGCTGGTCGCTGTGGGTTCGGGTTCATGCTCGCGCGCCTGGCTGGAAGATCTCTTGCATGCTCGCGATCGGCGGCTTGGGGCGCCCACCTTCGCGCCCGACGGTCTGTATTTCCTGGGGCCGACCTATCCTCAGCCGGGTGGGCCGGTGGTCGAATGTGATCTCGGCTGGCTGCCATGAGCCTGAGACCCGTCCCGGCGGCACGACGCACCCGTGTCAAGTTCTGTGGGCTGGTGCGCGAGCAGGATGTCGCCGTCGCGGCCGAGGTCGGCGCCGATGCGCTGGGGCTCGTGTTTTATGAAAAGAGCCCGAGGTTCCTGACACTGGACGAGGCCTGGGCCTTGCGACGCGCGTGGCCGAGCTGGGTGGCTGCGGTGGGCCTGTTCGTCAATGCCGAACCCGAGCGGGTGTTGGCGCATTCGCGGCGGCTCGGGCTGGATGTGCTGCAGTTCCACGGCGATGAGACTCACGCCACGGTGAGTGCGAGTCTGCTCGGGCAACAGCCCTACTGGCGCGCGGTGCGCATGCGCACCGCCGCCGATTTGTTAACATCGCGGGCATCGTTCGTCGACGCCGAGAGTTTTTTGCTGGATGCCGATTCCGCCGGCTACGGGGGCAGCGGCAGGCGCTTTGACTGGTCCCTGATCCCGGCCGAGCACGCTTCCCGTCTGATCGTATCCGGCGGTCTGGGGGTTGATTCGGTGGGGCAGGCGATCGAGTCGCTGCGCCCTGTCGGGGTCGATGTCTCCACCGGTATCCAGGGATCGAACCCGCGTGAGAAAGACGCCGAGAAGATGGCGGCGTTCATGGCTCAGGTGCTCGACACGGACACCCGCTTACGCGTGAGGACGCCTTGAAACCCTATGATCTTCCCGACGCCACCGGCCACTTCGGCCCCTATGGCGGCGTGTTCGTTTCTGAGACGCTGATGCACGCGTTGGCCGAGTTGCGCGAGGCCTATGAGCATTACAAGCGTGATCCGGAATTCATCGCCGAGTTCGAGGATGAACTGGCCCATTTCGTCGGTCGGCCCAGCCCCATCTACCACGCCCGGCGCTGGTCGGGAATGCTGGGTGGTGCACAGATCTTCTTCAAACGCGAGGATCTGAATCACACGGGTGCGCACAAGGTGAACAACACCATCGGGCAGGCCTTGCTTGCCCGGCGCATGGGTAAGCCGCGGGTGATTGCCGAAACCGGTGCCGGTCAGCACGGTGTGGCGACGGCCACCGTGGCGGCGCGCTACGGCATGAAGTGCGTGGTCTACATGGGCTCGACCGATGTCGCCCGCCAGGCACAGAATGTGTATCGAATGCGGCTTCTGGGCGCCGACGTGGTGCCGGTCGAATCAGGTTCCAAGACGCTCAAGGATGCACTCAACGATGCGATGCGTGACTGGGTCACGAATGTCGCGGACACCTTCTACATCATCGGCACGGTGGCGGGGCCGCACCCGTACCCGATGATGGTGCGCGATTTTCAATCGGTCATCGGTCGGGAATGCCTGACTCAGATGCCCGAAATGACCGGCCGTCAGCCTGATGTCGTGGTCGCCTGTGTCGGTGGTGGTTCGAATGCGATCGGTATCTTCCACCCCTATATCGATCACGAAGAGGTGCAGCTGGTCGGCGTCGAGGCGGGGGGCGAGGGCATTGCGACCGGCCACCACGCGGCCTCGCTGACGGCGGGCGTGCCGGGGGTCTTGCACGGGAACCGTACCTATCTGCTTCAGAACGAAGACGGTCAGATCATCGATACGCACTCGGTGTCCGCGGGGCTGGACTATCCCGGCGTCGGCCCGGAACATGCGTGGCTCAAGGACAGCGGCCGGGCCAGCTATGTGACCATCGACGACAGCCAGGCGCTGGCCGCTTTCCATGATTGTTGCCGGATCGAGGGCATCATCCCGGCGCTCGAATCCAGCCACGCGATTGCGCATGCGGTCGCGCTCGCACCGACGCTCCCGCCCGACAAGACGATTCTGGTGAATCTGTCCGGGCGTGGTGACAAAGACATGCATACCGTCGCTGAGCGCGCCGGGCTTTCCTTCTGAACCCATGACAGAACGCATCAAGGCCACTTTCGAGCATCTGGCCAAGCAGGGCCGCAAGGCGCTGGTTCCCTATGTGACCGCGGGTTTCCCGTGGCCGGATGTCACCGTTGCGCTCATGCACGACATGGTGGCGGCTGGCGCGGATCTGATCGAGCTCGGTGTGCCGTTCTCCGACCCGATGGCCGATGGCCCGAAGATTCAGGCCGCCAACGACAAGGCGCTGGCCCAGGGCATCACCCTGGCAAAGGTGCTCGATATCGTGCGCCAGTTCCGACGCGAGGACGGTCGCACGCCGGTCATCCTGATGGGCTACGCGAATCCCATCGAGGCGATGGGCCAGAGCAAGTTCTTCGAGGCGGCTCGATCTGCAGGTGTCGATGGCCTGATCGTGGTCGACTGCCCGCCGGAAGAGGCCGTCGATTTCACCGCCGGGGCCCGCGCCTGCGGAATGAACAACATCTTCCTGCTGGCGCCGACCTCCGACGAAGCCCGGATCAATGCGGTTCTCGCGCAATCGAGCGGTTTCATCTATTACGTCTCACTGCGCGGTGTCACCGGCGCCGCACACCTCGATGTCGACGAGGTCGGCCGGCAGCTGCAGGCGCTGCGCATGCGCACCGATCTGCCGATCGGTGTCGGCTTCGGTATCCGTGATGCTGAGACCGCGGTCGCGATCGGCCGCGAGGCCGATGCGGTGGTGATCGGCACGCGGGTGATCGAGGTGCTGAATTCGGCATCCACCCCCGAACAGGCGCGGTCTGCGCTGAGCGCTTTCGTCGCCGAGATCCGCAGCGCACTCGATGGCCTGACCACGCCGGCCAGGGGGGCCTGATGAGCTGGTTCGATCGTCTGATTCCGCCGCGCATCAAGCGATCGACGGCCAATCAGAAAAAGGTGCCCGAGGGCATCTGGGTCAAATGTCCGTCCTGTGACACGGTGCTCTATGCGGCCGACCTGAGCGCGAACCTGCATGTTTGCCCCAAGTGCCAGTTCCACCTTCGTATGCGCGCGCGCGAGCGGCTTGATCGCCTGCTCGATCCGGAAGACCGGGTGGAGATCGGTCAGGCGGTGCGTGCGGTCGATGCCCTGAAGTTTCGCGATTCCCGCAAGTATCCTGACCGCCTCGAGTCGGCCGCGCAATCCAGCGGCGAGACCGAGGCGCTGATCGTGATCCGCGGTCGCATCGAATCGATGCCGGTCGTGGTGGCCTGTTTCGAATTCGAGTTCCTTGGCGGCTCGATGGGCTCGGTAGTCGGTGAGCGCTTCGTGCGTGCGGTTCAGGAAGCGGTCGAGCACCGTTGCGGGTTTCTGGCCGTGAGCAGTTCGGGCGGGGCGCGCATGCAGGAAGGCGTCTTGTCGTTGTTCCAGATGGCCAAGACCACCGCAATCCTCGGTCATCTGGCGCGCAAGCGCCTGCCGTTCATTTCATTGCTGACCGATCCCACCATGGGCGGTGTGTCTGCCAGCTTCTGTTTTCTGGGTGATGTCGTCATCGCCGAACCGGGTGCCCTGATCGGCTTTGCCGGCCCGCGTGTGATCGAGCAGACCGTGCGCGAGAAGCTGCCCGAGGGGTTCCAGCGGGCCGAGTTCCTGCTCGAGAAAGGCGCGCTCGATATGATCGTCGACCGGCGCCAGTTGCGCGCCGAGATCGCGGCTTTGCTGGCCCTGATGCAGAGGCGGCCGGCCAGCGCGGTGGTCGACCCGCTGGCCAAGGCCTTGCCGGCTCCCGCGGCAGTGATGCCCGCGGTGGTGGGACGCGACGGTCGTGACGACTGACTCCCCAGCGCTGGCCGCCTGGCTGGCGCGCATCGAGCGGCTGCACCCGAGCGAGATCGAACTCGGGCTGGAGCGGGTTCGGCGGGTCGCGCAGCGCCTCGATGTTCCACTCGAGGCAGTCAGGATCGTGGTGGCAGGCACCAATGGCAAGGGGTCGGTCTGTGCGATGCTGGACTCGATCGCGCGCTGTGCGGGATACCGCGTGGGTCTCTACACCTCACCGCATCTGTTGCGCTTCACCGAGCGGATCCGCATCGATGGCCGTGAGATCGACGATGAGCGGCTGATCGCGGCGTTCGAGGCGGTCGAGGCTGCGCGTGGCGACGTCGCTGACCTATTTCGAGTTCACCGGCGCTGGCCGCGCTCTGGTACTTTCGCGCGAGCCGCTCGATCTGATCTTGCTCGAGGTGGGGCTGGGCGGGCGCCTGGATGCGGTCAATATCGTCGATGCCGACTGCGCGGTCCTGACCAGTGTCGCGCTCGATCATCGCGACTGGCTTGGCGACACCCGTGAGGCTGTCGGGGCCGAGAGAAGGCGCACATATTCCGCCCTGGCCGCCTGGCTATCTGCGCCGATCCGCAACCGCCCCGGTCCGTGCTCGAACATGCGCAGGCGATCGGCGCCGATTCAGGCTGTCCGGTCGCGATTTCAACGTGATGGGCGATCGTCAGCAATGGCCTACGGCGGGCGGGCGGTGCGCCGCAATGCGCTTGCCTATCCGGCCCTGCGCGGTGCCAATCAGCTCATCAACGCGGGCGCGGTGCTGGCGGTATCTGAGTCGTTGCGGTAGCGATCGTCTTCCCGTGTCGCAGCAGGCGGTCCGGGAAGGGCTGGCCCGGGTGAGTCTGCCGGGGCGCTTCTCTGAACTGTGCCCGGGCAGCCGGCGATCGTGCTCGATGTCGCCCACAATCCGCATGCGGCGGCGCATCTTGCGGTCAATCTCGACAACATGGGCTTTTTCCCACAGACCCATGCGGTGCTCGGCATCATGCGCGACAAGGACATCGATGGCGTGCTGGCCGCCATCGCCGACCGGGTAGACCACTGGTGGCTGTGTCCGTTGCCAGTGGCGCGTGCCGCCGATCCTGCCGATCTGCTGGCCCGCCTTCGTGATTTGGGCTTTGGCGGGCAGGGCGATCGTACCGCCAGGGTTGCGCCGTCCATGCAGGCGGCGGCGCGCTGCGGCTGCGCCGCCTGCTCTGGAGAGTGACCGGATCGTGGTGTTCGGCCTGTTTTTTACCGTGGCCGAGGCCATGAAGGCCGACGTCAGGGCTTACAATGGGCAGCGCCGACCGCCGCTTTGAGGTGGTCGTAAGACATGAGCATGGCGAAGATCTCCTCCCAAGAACGAGCTTGCAAGACCTGGACGCTGCCGCATCGGCAGCGGGCCCGCTGGCGGGTTATCGGTGCGTCTGTGCCGCGCTCGCGGCGAGGTCGTGCTGCCTTTGGCGCTCGGTCCGAGCCCAAACAAACGCTCAGCAAGGTCCAGATCCAGATTCCCAACGCGCCTCGCCTGATCAGGGGCGCAGCTGGCTCGAGAGCCGCGCCACAGACGTTGCTCCCACTGAACTGGGGGCGCCTCCGGAGCTTGCTCCCGGCGCCGTCGCACGGGTTGATATCGCCCCTCCCGACGACAAAACGTTGCCGGTACCGGAAAAGCCTGAAGCCGACACCGAACCTGCGCTGAAGGCCCGTGCAGCTCGAGCGCTCGCCGGCGGCTCTTGCCGCGGCCGCTGCCGTCGCGGCCAAGGCGGCCGGTGGCAGCAGTCCGTCCGTGGACAAGGCCGATCCGCGCCTCGAACACGAGGAGCGGGCCAGGAAGGTCGCCAAGGCCAATGCAGAGGCTGCCGAGCGGGCCAGCCAGCGTGGCAAGCTCGCCGCGACGGAGACCAAGCCGCCGCCGATGCCCGAGCGACGCAAGAATCGCAATGCGGTGCAGGCTGCTTCGCCAAGCGGCTATGTGGTGCAGATCGGCGCCTTCTCCAGCCTGAAGGGTGCGCGAACCCAGATCGACCGGGCCCGCAAACTGGGCTTCGATGCCTACACCGAGACGATATCCACCCGCAGCGGTGATCGGGTGCGGGTGCGCGTGTGGGTCCATATCTCACCCGCGAGCAGGCCAATGGCGCGGGCGAGGCTGCGTTCCGAAGGCATCGATACGGTGTTGATTGCCCCCGAGCGCCATTCACCATGGCTGCTGAAGCAACTGACCGGCTGGGACTACCTGGTGCTGCTCGTGGCCCTGCTCTCGATCGGCATCGGTATGTTGCGCGGCATGGCGCGCACGGTGGCCGATCTGGCGAGCTGGCTGGTGGCATTCCTCGCCGCACCGGTGGTGGGCACACTGGTGGCCCCGTTGCTCGGTTTGCAGGAGTGGTACCGGCCGTTGGTCATCACGCTGGGTTTCGTGGCGGTTTTCATGCTGGTGCGTCTGGGTTGGGCGGTCGGCGCGTGGCCTGAGCGCGATGGCCTGGCCGGCGCGGATCGTGCGCTTGGGGGCTGATCGGCACATTGCGCGCGATCCTGGTCATCGCCGTGCTGGCCACTGGTGCCCGCATGTTCGACATGAACAAGGAGCCCGCCTGGACGCATGCCGTCTCGCGGCCCGTGCTCGATGTCCTGTCTGATCTGTTGAAGGTCTACCTGCCCGATCTGCCTGCGCTGGGCAAGGGTCCAAGACGTGGTAGTGGCTAGCCTGAATCGTTGGAGAACGAACATGTGTGGGGTCCTGGGCATCGTCTCGACCAAGCCGGTCAATCAACTGCTCTATGACGGCCTTTTGTTATTGCAGCATCGCGGGCAGGATGCATCGGGCATCGTCACCTGGCAGGCCGGTACCTTCAATTCCCATCGTGGCAACGGCATGGTGCGCGACGTTTTTCGCACCCGCAACATGCGCTCGCTGCCCGGGCGCAGCGGGGTCGGCCATGCGCTATCCCACGGCCGGTGCCTCGGGCAACGCGGAAGAGGCGCAGCCCTTCTACGTCAATGCACCGTTCGGCATCACCTTTGCGCACAACGGCAATCTGACCAACTCGCGCCAGCTCAAAGAAGAGATGTTCCGGCTCGATCGGCGCCATATCAATACCGATTCCGATTCGGAAGTGCTGTTGAATGTGTTCGCCAACGCCCTGCAGGAGGCCGTGGCCGGTGTCGATCTCGACGCGGCGGCGGTGTTCGCGGCGGTTTCCGAAGTTCATCGCCGGGTGCGCGGCGGCTATGCCTGCGTCGCCGAGATCGCCGGCTATGGCGTGGCGGCGTTTCGCGATCCATATGGCATCCGCCCGCTCTGCTACGGTGTTCGCGAAACCGATGCGGGCACGGACTACATGGTGGCCTCGGAATCGGTGGCGCTCGATGGCCTGGGCTTTACGCGGGTGCGTGACATCCAGCCCGGCGAGGCCGTGTTCATCGATGCCGAAGGAGGCTTCCATTCGCGTTCTTGCGCTGAAAACACCAGCCTGAATCCCTGCGTCTTCGAGTATGTCTACTTTGCCCGCCCGGACTCCATCATCGATGGCGCGTCGGTGTACTCGGCCCGGTTGCGCATGGGCGAATTGCTTGCCGAACGGGTCGCCAGCGAGATCTCGGCGGGTGACATCGATGTCGTGATGCCGATTCCCGACACCTCGCGGCCGTCGGCGATGCAGCTGGCCATGCGCCTGAACATTCCGTACCGGGAGGGCTTCATCAAGAACCGGTACGTCGGGCGAACCTTCATCATGCCCGGCCAGGAAGTGCGCAAGCGCTCGGTGCGTCAGAAACTGAATGCAATGAGCGTCGAGTTCAAGGGGCGCAGCGTCCTGCTGGTGGACGATTCCATCGTTCGTGGCACCACCTCGCGCGAAATCATCCAGCTGGCCCGGGAGGCCGGTGCGCGCAAGGTGTACTTTGCCTCGGCCGCGCCGCCGGTGCGCTTCCCCAATGTCTATGGCATCGACATGCCCACCCGCGGCGAGCTGATGGCCCACGGCCGAACCCAGGACGAGATTTGTCGCGCCCTCGGTGCCGACGCCCTGGTGTATCAGTCGCTCGAAGGCATGATGCGCTCGATCACCGAGATCAATCCCCGGCTGGTGAGCTTCGAGTCGTCCTGTTTCGATGGTCACTACATCACCGGCGATGTCGATGATGCCTATCTGGATCGTCTGGCCGCGCTGCAGGTGGGCCAGCGTCAACGCGCTGCCGACGAAGCCGCGCGCAACCAGCTCGATCTTGCGCTCGAGCCCGGCGGCGGGTGAGACCGTTGCGCGTGCGCCTTTCCTCGAGCCCTCCAAAACGCGGATGACACCATGAGCCGATCGCGCGAAATCGAAACGATCGTTGCGGGCCAGGCCACCCAGGACGGCGCCGGCGTGCGTCTGACCCGGATGCTCGGCTCCACGCTGCAAAGGCGTCTGGATCCCTTTCTGATGCTGGACTCGTTTCGTTCGGATGTGCCCGATGACTACATCGCAGGCTTTCCCGAGCATCCGCATCGCGGTTTCGAAACCGTCACCTTCATGGTGGCCGGGCGCATGCGCCATCGCGATAACCGGGGCAATGAGGGTGTCATCGGACCGGGCGATGTTCAGTGGATGACCGCCGGCCGGGGCATTCTGCATTCCGAGATGCCCGAGCAGGAAGACGGCCTGCTCGAGGGCTTTCAGCTTTGGCTGAATCTGCCCTCGGGTCAAAAGATGTGCGAGCCGGCTTATTCGGATCTCTCCGCAGCCAGCATTCCGAGCGTGCGGCCCGCGCCGGGCGTGAACCTGCGGCTAGTGGCCGGGCGGCTGGCGCTGGCCGGGCCCGATGGCGAGACGGGGCAGCGCGGCGCAGTGCAGCGTGACGGTACGGAACCCCTGTTCGTCGTCTGCGAGTGCGAGGCCGCTGCCGAGTGGTCGTTGCCGATACCTGCCGGCCATAACGCCTTCGTCCAGGTGTATCGCGGCGCGCTGCAGCTTGGCGCCGGGCGGCGGTCGTCTTCGGTGGGCCAACTGGCCGTGCTCGAGACGGATCCGTCGGCCGATCGGCTCGAGATCCGCAGTGAAGGCCCGGCGTCGGCGATCATCGTCGCCGGCAAGCCACTGAACGAACCTATCGCTCAATATGGGCCGTTTGTCATGAATACGCGCGCAGAACTCATGACTGCCGTGGCCGACCTCCAAGCCGGCCGTTTCGGGTGAATCGCCGGCCACCGGCCGGCGGATTCACAACGGCTGCCGACTCAGCTCGGGATGCGCACCGGCACCTTCACCCAGCCATGCACGAAGTTCGAGAATGAGCGCTCGGGCTGGCCCGCCAGTTCGATAACGGGAAAGCGCGCGAGGATTTCCTCCCAGAGGATCTTCACCTGCAGTTCGGCCAGACGATTGCCGACGCAGCGATGGATGCCGAAACCGAACGAGATGTGCTGGCGCGGCCGCTTGCGATCGATGATGAACGAGTTCGGGTTCTCGATCTCGCTGCCATCGCGATTGCCGGACAGGTACCACATGGCCACCTTTTCGCCGGCGCGAATCTTCTGACCGGCGATTTCGCCATCGACCAGGGCGGTGCGACGCATGTGCGCAAGCGGGGTCTGCCAACGAATCACCTCGGGAACGAAGCTGGTGGCAATCAGGCCGGGATTCTCACGCAGCTTGCGGTATTCGTCAGGGTTCTGATTCAGCGCCACGATGCTGCCGGACATCGAGTTGCGGGTGGTGTCATTGCCGCCGACGATCAGCAGCATCAGGTTGCCCAGGAACTCGGACGGATTCATGTTGCGGGTGGCCGGCGCATGGGCGAGCATGGAGATCAGATCCGGCTTTTCCTCGGCATTGACCCGCTCGTTCCAGAGGCGGGTGAAATACTCGAGACACTTCAGCAACTCGGCATTGCGCTTCTCGTCGGTGTCGATCGGGCCGCCGGCCGTGAGATCCACGGTGGCCACATCAGACCACCAGGTGAGCAGTTTGCGGTCTTCGACCGGGAAGTCGAACAGCGTGGCCAGCATGAGGGTGGTGAGCTCGATCGAGACGGTTTCCACCCAATCGAAGGTTTCGTCGCGCGGCAGGTTATCGAGCACACGGCAGGTACGCTCGCGGATCGTCTGTTCCATGCGCGCCAGGTTGGCCGGGGCGACGATCGGGCTGACCACCTTGCGCTGCTCATCATGCTTGGGTGGATCCATCGCGATGAACATCGGCCGGCGGAACTCTTCCGGGATGTCCCGTAGCGTGATCGCCGGTTCAGACGAGAACACCTTGTGGTTGAGCTCGGTCTGCATGATGTCCTGGTAGCGGGTCACCGACCAGAAATCACCGAAACGCTCCGTACTGGCGTGATGCACCGGGCAGTCATTGCGCAGACGCTCGAAGTAGTAGTGAATGGAATCATCCCGGTGCAGACTGGGGTCGCTGACGTCGATCTGATCCAGATCGAGGCTGGCAACATGGGCCCGGATATCGGCTTCGTTTACGGTCGCTGTGGTCATTTCGCTCTCCAGCTCAATGTTGGCCATCGGGCATGCGCACGACCAGCCCGTCCAGCGCGTCGGTCATTTCGATCTGGCAGGCCAGGCGCGAATTCTCCTGCGTCGCGGCGGCGAACTCGAGCATGCTTTCTTCCATCTCGGTGCGGGCGCCGGTCTTCTCGAACCATTCCGGCTCGACGAACACATGGCAGGTGGCGCAGGCGCACTGGCCACCGCAGTCGGCATCGATGCCTGGAACATCATTGTCGATGGCGCCGCGCATGACCGACAGCCCCACCGGCACGTCCACGACATGCTCGGTTCCGTTGAATTCGATGTAAGTGACCTTGGCCATGATGTCTTGTCTCTCCTGATGGTTTCGTAGCCGTGGCGGAACCCTCCGGGGTGCCTCGGCAGAGCAGGATTATCGTATCACCCGGGGCCCGCGTCACAGGCCTGGCCAAGCTCAGTCTGCGCTTCTCGCCACCACCCTCAGCGGCCCCATGGCGATGCCGCCGATGTTCAGCCCGGTGATGTTCAATGCGACCGAGACCTGGTCCAGGGTGCCGGACAGACCGATTCCGTCCAGGCTGCGCGCGGCCCCGTTCTCGATCCAGATCGGCAGGCTGATCTGCCAGGAGGGCAGGAGGGTCGAGAGCGTGCGGGAAGCGTCTCGCGATCCGGGCAGGATCAGGCTGAGCCGCTCGGCAGGCCGCACGGGCAGCAGCCAGTAATGGGGTTCGGAAGCGCCGGCGCCGGCTTGACGGATGCCACCGGGGTAAAGACCGACCGCCAGTTCGAATTCTGCCGGCTCGCTCCCTCCGGGGATGACCATCGAACCGGAGAGCGTGCCCAGATGTGTGGCCGGGATGTCCAGTATCACGGCCTTGGAGTCGCTGGTGCCGGGCCGGGCGCTGTCCGGATCGGCCGCCATGCCGCAGGCGCCGGCGACGGTGAGTGCAAGCCATGACACCGCGCCGCGCCAGGCGTAAGGCCGGGCGAGGCATCGAGCCCGCCGGCAAAGGGCGTGCGTTCGGTTGATCATTCTCGCGGGCCACCGCAATCCGGGTTGAGCGATCGACAATGATCGGCCGAACCGCCTGCCGGCGCGAGGAAATCCGCTACAGGCTGCTGAAATACGCGCGCTTCATCGCACGCGCGTGTCGTCGTCGGCCGGTGAGGCGCATCGGCAGCCCTTTCGGGCGCGCTCAAGTGGGGCGCTCAGAGTCGATCGACGAGCGTCAGTTGCATGTGGGAAAGGCCGGCAGCAGTCTGTCGGCCTTTGTGTGCCGCCCTGGGTCCGGGGGCGATCAGGGCGTGGCTGGCCTCGAGAGGATCATCATCGGCCAGGGGGTGCGTCTCAGATCTTCGCTTCGCGTTTGAGCGCCATGATCGCGGAAGTGACGGCGGTGGAGGCTTTCGAGTAGTCGGTGTTCATGCCGATCATCGCATTCGCCTTGTCATATTGGCCGGCGTTGATCGCGGTGGCCACCTGGCCGGCGAGTTTGTGGAATGCGGCATGTTCGGCCAGGCATTTGCCGTAAGTGCCCATCTTGCCAAATTTGATCTTTGCTTCGCCGTGCAACCACTTGCCCAGAGGGCAGGCGTTGTCGGTCGAGATTGCTGCCGCGTCCAGCTTCGCCTTGTCGGCGATCGCGGTGCGGAACTTCATCTTCCACTCGCCATGGGCGGCGATGGCCTTTTGCAGATCCATAGGGTTTCCAATCAGCGGGATGTCCGGACCCATGTTCGACGACAGGCCGCGCCGGTCCGGGGTCGGCGCGACATCGGCAGAGTATTCGCTGGCGCGACGGGCAGTTGTGCGAGTTCACGCAAAAATTCAGCGCCATCTTTCGATGCGACCGCCTGTCGAATGCCTTCGACCGGCCATCGTCGCCATTCGTCGCGCGCCACCGAGCGGCTCGTGCGCGGACCGGCCTGTGGTGGGTACGGCTGCTACCATCGAGGGCTTGTTTGTCTGGCCTGCGCACTCCGTCGGTGCGTCGGCCATATCGAAGAATCCGATCCGATGACCCTCGATGCTGCCGCACGCGTCAGCGGCCGCCTGGCCGGCATGTCGCTTGCGGTGATGATCCTCTGTGTGGTGTTCGCCGGCCTGATCGACGGCTTTCCGCGATGGCTTGCTGGCGTGGCCGCCTGGCTGGCGGCGCTGGCTCTGGTGCGGCGCATGTCGCGCGCGCAGATCTGGCAGGTCGGCGTTCTTGTCGGTGTGGGCTTGCTGGGTGTGGCGTACTCGCTCTGGCATGGCGAGCAACCGCCGTGGCCGCGCTTGCTCGATGCCAACGCGGGTCTGTTGACCATGATCGCCGCGGTCAGCTTCCTGCGCATGGTGGCGCTTCCCAGGTCTGACGGAGAGCGAGCCGCGCCGCGTGGGCCCGGTGCCTTCCGTCAAACCATGTTCGGGGTGGCGCTGTTTGGCGCGTTCATCAATATCTCCGCGCCGATCCTGATCGGCGAGCAGCTGGCGCGTGATCGCCCGCTCAGGCCCTTCGAGGCACGCTCACTGACGCGCGTGTTCTCGGGCTGTCCCGCCTGGTCGCCGTTCTTTGGCGGCATGGCGGTGGTACTCACCCTGGTGCATGGAATGCATCTGCCGATGGTCATGGCGGTCGGCCTGCCGTTCGCCCTTATCGGCTACCTGGTTGTGCTGGCCGAGGCCCACTGGCGCAATTCTGAAGATCTCGCGCAGTTCGAGGGATATCCGATCTCCGTCGAGGCGTTGCGGGTGCCCGCCGTCCTCGCGATCGTGGTGAGTCTGGGCTACCTGTTCCTGAGTTCGGTTTCGGTTCTGGTGGTGATCTCGGTCTGCGCCTTGCTGGTGACCGTCATCGTGCTCTGGATCACGGAAGGGCCGCGCATGGCGCGGCGACGTCTGGTCGAACATATCCAGTTCGGCCTGCCGTCCATGTCCGGCGAGCTGTTTCTTTTCCTGGCGGCAGGGGTACTCGCGGTCGGCCTGCGTGCCGCAGTCTCGGCCGCTCATTTCTCCCTGCCGGTGGATGCGTTCGGCGCCCCGCAGGCGTGCGGTCTTTTGCTGGCCATGATCGTCATTTCCGCCCTGGGGGCCCATCCGGTCATCTTCATTGTTGTGATCACGCCATTGGTTCTGCCGCTCAACCCCGATCCGGAGCTGCTCGCGGTGACCTATCTGTTCGGCTGGAGCCTGGGCACCTGTGCCAGCCCGCTGTCGGGCACCCACCTGATCTTCCAGGGTCGTTTCGGGATTCCGAGCCTTCGGGGGGCAATGCGCAACTGGCCATTCGTCGCGGTCATGGCGGGGGTCGGCATGGGTTTTCTCGTGCTGATCGATCATCTCGCCCGTTGATCACCGGCGCACTCTGATCGACCACCGGCGAGGCCTGCCACACGTGGCTTCGCACGCGCTCGAATCGCCCGATCTACGGCAAGCTCAGGCCGCTAATGGGTCCGCCGGATTGCCCGTGCCATCGCTATCCTTAGGGGGTAACGACTACCGGTGAGGAACGGCCGTGGCGGCAAAGTATCGACTTGTGACCCGCAGCGACTTCGATGGGCTCGTATGCGCGGTGCTCCTGAAGGAGCTGGACATCATCGATGACATCCTGTTCGTGCATCCGAAGGATATGCAGGATGGCAAGATCGAGGTGGGTGAGCGCGACATCATCACGAACCTGCCGTACGTGAAGGGCTGTCACATGTGCTTTGACCATCACGCCTCCGAACTGGTGCGCCGTGGCGCAAAGGCGCCGGACAATCACATCATCGACCCCAAGGCGCCTTCGGCCGCACGCGTGGTCTATGACCACTACGGCGGGCGTGGGCGCTTCCCGATGGTCTCCGACGCGATGATGGAGGCAGTGGACAAGGCCGATAGCGCGCAATTCAGTCGCGACGAAATTCTCGATCCGCGTGACTGGGTGTTGTTGAACTATCTGATGGACTCGCGCACCGGGCTTGGTCGGTTCCGTGACTTCCGGATATCAAACTATCAGCTGATGATGCAGTTGATCGATTACTGCCGCGACCATGACATCGACGACATTCTTCGCTTGCCCGATGTGCGTGAGCGCGTGGATCTGTTCATGCAGCACCGCGAGCCATTCGAGGCGCAATTGCGCCGCTGTAGCACGGTGCACGAGAACCTGGTGATCCTGGATCTGCGCAATGAGGATCCGATCTACGCCGGCAACCGGTTCATGATCTATGCGCTATATCCGCAGTGCAATGTCTCGATGCATGTACTCTGGGGGCTGCGCCAGCAGAACACCGTGTTCGCGATCGGCGCCTCGATTCTGAACCGCACCAGCAAGACCCACATCGGCGAGATGTGTCTGCGCTACGAGGGCGGCGGTCACCGCAATGCCGGCACCTGCCAGATCGACAATGACAAGGTCGAGCAGGCCAAGGCGGCGATCATTGCCGAGATCAACGCCAACGGCTGAGGCGCAACGCCGGCATGGCGCTTGCGCCTACGGGTCATCGCTGTAACGGCGCACCCGGTGTGATGCCCAATTGCGCCAGCAGATGGCGCTCCTTCAGGAACGGGTGAAAGCGCATCGCTGCCAGAATGTTCTGGGCGGCCAGCGCGGGTTTGCCCTGGCGCAGCCGGATCACGGCGCGGCCGGCGATCGAGCCGAAATGTCGCGGTTCGCGCTGCAGCGTCTCGGCAATCGCCTGCAAAGACGCGAAATCGTTGCCTCGATTGAACTCGATGGTCGCCCTCTGATTGAATGCCTCGGCATAGTCGGGATCGATGGCGAGAATGCGATCGAGCCTGGCCAGTGCACGCTCGAAAGCCGCGACCCGTCGGTCGGCGAGCACTTCCTGCATCAGCGCATGGATCTCCGGGTTCGGATGTGATGTCCAGGTCTGCCAGATGCGATTTTCGATCGCGCGTGCCTCTGACTCGTTCGATGCCCTGCCCAGAGCCTCGAACAGGCGATCAAGCGCCGACGCGCGCGCCTGATCCGGAGTGGTCTGAGCCAGCGCATTGCGGCCTGTGCCGACAAGCGCGGGGACCCCGAGCGCGATCATCTGGATGATGCGGCGCCGACCGGCAGCCTTCGCCGTGGCACCGGCGCCGAATTGACGCGATTTTGTTTCGGCTGAGTGTTTCCCGGTATTCATCTCGCCCCCTGATGATGGCGATCATGCCGTTTTGTGGCGCTTCGCGCCAGAGCTTCACCACGGGAGCGAGAGAGATCTCGGGAGCCTGCCGCCGGCCTTGGCCCCGCACCGGGCCGGCGCAAGCGCGTGAGATCATCGGATCGTCCGGCGCCAGCGGCCCTCCTTGAACGCCTGCAGCAACAGCTTCGCGCGGCCTTCATCGAGATCACTGAAACACTTGCCCTGGCGAAAAAAGTCGTTCAGACCTTCCAGCTCCTGCAGTTGTTCCTGGGTCACGGCGGTGTAGCCCATGGTCCAGTCGGCGAAGCGCCGGTGTTCGATGCGCTCGGCGATGATCTTGGTGACATGGCTGTGTCTCCTGTCGCGGGCGATCTTCTCGAAGAGCCGATGCACGACTTCCTCCGGGCCCTCGAGCACCTGGAAGAAGTCGCCATTCTCGTACAGCAGCATTCCGGTCACACCAAGGCCTGCGTTGTTGTGCTTGGCCTTGGCCAGCAAGGCGTTCAGTTCACCGGGCGCGAGCGGTGCGACGGCGGTACTGGCGTAGATGCAATGGATCAACGATTCGTTTTGCAGGGCGTCTGTCGGCTCCAGTAGATGTGCGTTCATTTCGACCTTCTCATGTGCGTTGCGTGTTCGTGAAGACTGGTCGTGCCCGTGTGGGCGCGACCGCCACAACAGGGCCGCTTCCGTTTCATGAGCGGATCCGGAACTGCGGGCCCTCGAAGCGCCTATTTGTAGTGAAACGGGACGGACATAGCGCTGATCGCCCTACCGACGTCGGCTCGAGTCCGATCAGTGGCGGATGCACGACCGGCCTACGCTGACGGATGTGCGGTATGTCACGTGGGTCGGACGCGCGTGGGCGGGCATTCCGACGCACTGGTGCCTTCCGTGCGCGCCTGGGGCTGGCGGCAGCACGAGCGAGATCTTGCCGGCGGTGGCCCGGCGACCGGCGGCGGGCCCCGCTCCGTGAGCGGTACTTGCCATTGATCTCGCGATCGGGGATTGCGGTTTTGCGCCCATCAGCGTGCCCGCGTCTCCACGATCATCGAGCTTTCAGAGTCGGCAGTCTGTGGCCGTCGGTTGTCCAATTCGCGGGAAGTTCCAAATGACCGAAAGATTCAAAGAACACCAGTTCGTGGCAGGAGCCGTCTTGGCACGGCATCCGCAAGCGCACGGCGCGCGCTGGCCGCAACGCGTCTGTCGCAACGTTGTCCAGGGGATGGTCGCGGCCGCTTTGTTGAGCATGGCGGGCCAGGCCAATGCTTCTGATGAGCCCGTGCCGCGATACACGATCGAGGGTGCGCTCACCGGGCTGGCTCAGAGCGTCAACGGCGCCGGGTCGGCAACCGGAAAGTCGCAGACCCGTCTTGGCTATCGGGGCGATCTGGTGGCCACGATCAACACGCCCGGTCTGCGTGGCGGAGACGGTACATTGAATCTGCATCTGCGTTTCGGGCAGGGTGAAGGCGTGTCCACGCGCGACACCTATACCGGCGCGGTCAACAGCCTGGCCTTTTCGAGCGCCGCCGGCAGTAGCAATGCCGTGGGCGTGCTGGCGCAGGCGTACTACGAGACCAGCTTCCCGGTCGGCCAGAGCGGCATGTCCGCGAGGATCAGCGTGGGTAAGCTCGACCCGTTTGGTTTCTTCGATCAGAACGCGATCGCCGACGACGAGTCGGCCGGCTTTCTGAACAACGTGTTCGTGCACAACCCGATGCTGGATTCGGGGGGCGACATCAGTGCGGATGACTATGGCTTCACGCCCGGTCTGGTTTTGGCCTTCGGCGGCACCGCCTCGGCGACCCGTTCATGGGGCGTGTCGGCGGGGGTGTTCGCGGCCGGTGATGGCACCACGTTCGATGCTTCGCCGCGTCGGCCCTGGTGGCTGGTGCAGGCCGAGTCCTCACGGCTGGATGCTGACGGCGAGCCCGTGGGCACCTGGCGTCTGCTGTTCTGGCAGAACCGCCAGTCCGAGGATCTGAATGGCAATACGCAAACGCATTCGGGCTGGGGTTTGTCGGCCGATGAGCGTATTCTCGATGATCTGACCATGTTCGCCCGGCTGGGCCAGCGCACCAGTGGCGTGGCCTCGTTCGACTGGGCGGTCACCACCGGCCTGGAGTGGCAGGCCGGGCGCATGGGGCGGCCTGATGATGCCCTGGGCTTCGCGCTGGGCAGTCTGCATACCGACAAGGCCTATCGCGATCACACGGCCAATGGCACGGCGGTCGGCTATGCGGCCAGCGGTCGGGAGAGCTCGATGGAGTTGTTCTACCGGATCGGGCTGGGGGAGGGCTTTCATGTCAGCCCTTCGGTCCAATGGGTGCGTCGTCCGGGTGGCGATCCGAATGCCGGTACGGTGCGGGTGATCGGTCTGCGCGCGAACGTCTCGTTCTGAACCGTCGGTTTCCGTGGTGCGGCGGCCCGGCTGATACCGGGCCGTCGCTTTTTCCGGGTGCCCTGCGTCGTCGCGTCGATCGGGGTGTGGGTCGGGTCGTGTGTCAGCGGAAGTCGCGCGAGCGCGTGGCCAGCGCACCCAGCATCGCGCTGTGATCCTCGATGCGGCGCGCCACCAAATGACAGACCTCGCCGGTGTCATCATCGCGTTGCCAGACACCGTAGACGGTCATCAGGCGTGAGCCGAGCAGTGCACGCCGATAGCGCTCGATGATCTGCGGCCAGACGATCACATTCACCTGGCCGGTTTCGTCTTCGAGCGTGACGAACACCACGCCCTTGGCGGTGGACGGCCGCTGACGATGGGTCACCAGGCCGCTGGCGCGGGCCAGGCGGTTATGGGGATAGTCGCGCAGTTCGATCGCGGGCGACACACGAAAGCGCTCGAGTTGCGGGCGCAGCAACGCCAGCGGATGACGGCCCATGGGAATGCCGATGGCCTGATAGTCGGCCACCAGATCGGCGGCCTCACCGACCGGGGCGAGCCGCGTCGGCGCTTCGTCGATACGGGTGTCGGCCAGCAGTTCCGGCAGGCGCTGCACACCGGCCACCGCCCAATGTGCCTGGGCGCGATGCCCGGCCAGCGAGCGCAGCGCGCCGGCCTGGGCCAGCGCCTCGAGCGCACGTCGATCCAGCCCGCTGGCATGGGCCAGATCATCGACATCATCGAAGGCGAAGCGCATATCGCGCTCGATGTCATCGTGCTCGAGGCCGGCGCGGCAGCCGCCCAGGCCGCGTGCGCGACAGCGCTGCTCACGTGCCGCCAGCAAGGCCTCGGCAGCCGCCTGCGCCAGCCCGCGCACCCGGTTCAGGCCGAGCCGACCGCCGGCTGCGGCCGGCGATCGATGGCGTCATCAGCGATGCGCGAGCCGATCCCGGCGGTTTCCTCGAGCGTGCATTCCCAGCCGCTGATCAGGACATCGACCGGGCGTACCTGCACGCCGTGCTCGCGGGCGTCGCGGGCGAGCTGGGCCGGTGCATAGAAGCCCAGTGGCTGGCTGTTAAGCATCGCGGCGAGGAACGCGGCCGGCTCGTGGCATTTGATCCAGCAGCTTACGTAGACCAGCAGCGCGAAGCTGGCGGCATGGCTTTCGGGGAAGCCGTATTCACCGAAACCTTCGATCTGTTTGAAGATCCGATCGGCGAATTCCTGATCGTAGCCGCGCGCGAGCATGCCGTCGATGACCCGCTGTTGAAAGGGCCCGAGCCCGCCCTTGCGTTTCCAGGCGGCCATCGCCCGGCGCAGTTGATCGGCCTCACCCGGGGTGAAGCCGGCGGCCAGAATGGCCACCTGCATGACCTGTTCCTGAAAGATCGGCACCCCGAGGGTGCGCTCGAGTGCCGGCTTGATTTCCTCGCGCGGATAGATCACCGGTTCCAGGCCCTGGCGGCGGCGAAGGTAAGGGTGGACCATGCCGCCCTGAATCGGCCCCGGGCGCACGATCGCGACCTCGATCACGAGGTCGTAGAAGCAGCGCGGGCGCAGCCTGGGCAGCATGCTCATCTGCGCGCGTGATTCGATCTGGAACACGCCGACGGTATCGGCCGCGCAGATCATGTCGTAGGTGGCCGGATCTTCGGCCGGGATGTCCTGCAGCCGGAATGGCCGGGCCGCTGCGCCGGGCGGGCTGCGTCTTGCGCCGATCAGCTCGAGCGCACGGCGGATCGCGCTGAGCATACCCAGCGCGAGGACATCCACTTTGAGCAGACCCAGGGCATCGAGGTCGTCCTTGTCCCACTGGATAACCGTGCGATCGGCCATGGCGGCGTTCTCGACCGGTACCAGCCGGGTGAGCTTGTCGCGTGCGATCACGAAACCGCCGGTGTGTTGCGACAGATGACGCGGGAACGTGATCAGTGTGTTGACCATCTGGATCCAGTGCTGCACCACGCTGGCCCGGGGGTCGAAGCCGGCCTCGGCCAGGCTCTCGGGGCGAACCTGGCGACCGTCCCACCACTGGTGACTGCGGGCCAGGCGCTCGAGCCGCTGGGCATCGATGCCCAGGGCCTTGCCGACATCGCGCAGTGCCGAGCGCGGCCGGTAGCTGATCACCGTGGCCGTGAGCGCGGCCCGGTCACGACCGTACTTGTCGTACAGATACTGCATGACCTCTTCGCGGCGCTGGTGTTCGAAGTCGACATCGATGTCGGGCGGCTCGTTGCGCTCGCGGCTGATGAAACGCTCGAACAGCAGATTGGTGCGGGCCGGGTCGACCTCGGTGACGCCCAGGCAGTAACACACCGCCGAATTGGCCGCCGAGCCGCGTCCCTGGCAGAGGATGCCGCGGCTGCGCGCGAAGCGAACGATGTCCGCCACCGTGAGGAAATAGGCCTCGTAGTGCAGATCGGTGATCAGTGCGAGCTCATGTTCGATCTGGGCGCGCACCCGATCGGGTAGACCGCTCGGATAACGGGCGGGCGCGCCGGCGTAGGTGAGCTCGCGCAGCCAGCTGGCCGGCGTGTGGCCCTCCGGCACGATTTCGCGTGGGTATTCATAGCGCAATGATTCGAGCGAGAACCGGCAGCGTGAGGCCACCTCGAGGGTTTCCTCGAGCAGTTCGGCCGGATAGCGCTGCGCCAGCCGCAGGCGGCTGCGCAGGTGTTGCTCGGCATTGGGGCCGAGCGCGAAGCCGCAGCGGCCAATGGGGCTGTTCAGCCGTACTGCGGTGAGTGTGTCATGCAGGGGTTTGCGCGAGCGCCGGTGATAGTGGACATCGCCGGCGGCGACCAGCGGCAGGCCCAGGCGCTTGCCCCAGTCGCGCAATAGATCGAGCCGGGCCAGATCATCGCCGCGGGTGAGCAACTCGGCCGCGATCCAGAGCCGGCCGCTGAAGCGGGGCTGCAACCAGCGCAACCAGCGAAGGTCGGTTTGCCGGCGGGCGGGATCGAGCAGCGACTCGGCCGAGGGCACGAACATCGCCACGGTGCCGGGCACGCCATCGGCCAGGTCTTCGGCGGCGAGCTGGTAGTGGCCCTTGGGCGCGCGCCGGCGCGCGGCCGTGATGCGCTCGGACAGATTGCCGTAGCCGTCGCGGTCGCAGGCCAGCAGCACCAGGCGCGGCGCCTGCTCGGGGCGGGTAGGGGGTGTGGGGTCGACCACGGCAACGGGCAGGGCGCTGCCGCTGGCGGCAGTTTGAGCATGGGTGGGCGGATGTAGCCCGTGCAGCCCGAATTCGCTGCCGATGAGCAGTGCCAAGCCGCATTCGCGCGCCTGCAGGTGGGCGCGCACCACCCCGGCCAGCGAGCATTCGTCGGTGATCGCCAGCGCCGCATAGCCGAGCGCCTGCGCCCGGGCGACCAGTTCTTCGGGGTGCGAGGCGCCGCGCAGGAACGAGAAGTTGCTGGCGCAGTGCAGTTCGGCATACGAGGCAATCATACTGTATGAAAATACAGTATTCGGATGGTCGGCGTCCAGGCCTGGGCGCTGGCCGGGTGGCGGCACCCGGACCCAGGCAGGGGTCTGATCGGGGATCGGACCTGCGCCCGACCCGCTCGTCGTGCCGCCGCTTCAGCGTCGTTCCGCCGCTCCAGCGTCGGTCCGCCGCTCTACCGTCGTGCACTCTCTCCCGTGGCCGCGTCCCCGACTGGTGAAACGGCACAATGCGCATCCCATGCCGATCCGCTCGGCTGGGTGCATATCGTCGGTCGGGCCAGCGGCCTGCCAATCACTGGCCATGACAGGGAGCATTCCGTGGCAAACCAACGTCGCGCGGCCGTCGTGTCGGTTCTTGCCGCCACCGTCTGGATCATCGTCTCGGAGTTCGTTCGCAACGAACTTCTGTTCAAGTCGTACTGGAGCGCCCACTACCTGGGGCTCGGCCTGCAGTTTCCGTCTGGGCCGGTCAACGGAGCGGTCTGGGGTCTCTGGTCACTGCTGCTGGCTGCAGCGATTGCGATAATTGCCCGTCGCTTCACCTTGCTGCAAACCACGCTGCTGGCCTGGCTGATGGCCTTCGTGATGATGTGGGTGGTGATCTGGAACATGAACGTGCTGCCTCATGGCCTGCTCGTGTTCGCGGTGCCGCTGAGTCTGCTGGAAGTGTTCGTCGCCGCCTGGCTCGTCCGGCGCTTCGGCGGAGCAGGCGATGCCCGCTGAGCTCGCTGCGCGCGCCGTGGCCGCCTACGGCGGGGCCTCATTCTGGCGCTCGGCCACCCGCATCGAGGCGCAGATCAGTGCCGGTGGTCTCGCCTTTAGGCTCAAGCGGCGACCGTTCTTCACGCATGCCCGGCTGGAGATGCTCGTGCATCGCCCGTATTGCCGGCTGACCCCGATCGGGTGCCACGGTGAGATCACCGGCGTGCTCGACGGCCTCGATGTCCGGCTCGAGCGCCCCGACGGTGGTGTCTTGGCCGAGCGCAGAAACGCGCGCTCCGCCTTCGGTGCCGGCCGCCGCCTGATTCGTTGGGACGATCTCGACATGGCGTATTTCGCGAACTACGCCTTCTGGAACTACTTCACCTTGCCGGCCTTGCTGATGAACCCGTCCGTGAGCTGGCGCCCGCTTGGCGACGACTGTCTGCAGGGCAGGTTTCCGAACAGCATGCCAACGCATAGCGAGGAGCAGGTATTCCGGTTCGATCCCGATACCGGTCTGCTACGCCAGCATGAGTATGTCGCGAGGATCATCAGCCGATTTGCACGGGCCGCCAACAGGGTGCTCGAACATGCGCAAGGCGAGGGGCCCCGGTATCCGAGCCGGCGCATCGTCACCCCACTGGGGCCAGCCGCCCGTGCGTTGCCCGGGCCGGTCCTGATCGACATCCGGGTCCATCGTTGCCGGGTGTTCGTCGAACCCGAATCCCGCAGTGGCCGGACCCCCTGAGAGCGGCCGCGCCCCTGAGAGCGACCGGATCTCTGAGAGCGGCCGGATCTCTGAGAGCGGCCGGATCTCTGAGAGCGGCCAACCCTGTGTTGCCCGTGCCAGCCGCGTGCCTGGTGGGTCGTCGCGCCATGGTGGCGTTGTTGGCACACGGGGATTTTCGGCAGCCTGCTAGTCTTGTGGTTTGCACGCTCCCCGGGAGCCCGGGCGAGCGCTGTGTCTGTCCGCATGCCTATACCCAGCGAGGAGCCCATGACCTGGAGCGTCTATCTTTCCGGCGAGATTCACACCGATTGGCGGGAGCGCATCATCGCCGGCGCCCATGAACTCGATCTGCCCATCGAGTTCTGTTCGGCGATCACCGACCATGATGCCAGCGATGCCGCCGGCGATCATCTGGGCGCCGAGTCCGATCCTTTCTGGCGTGATCACAAGTCGGCCAAGGTCAATGCGATCCGCATTCGCACGCTGATCGAGCAGTGCGACCTGGCGGTGATCCGCTTTGGCGACAAATACAAGCAATGGAATGCAGCCTTCGATGCCGGCTATTGCGCGGCGCTGGGCAAGCCCTACATCACCTTGCACGATGACCAGATCGTGCATGCGCTCAAGGAGGTGGATTCGGCCGCGATGGCGTGGGCACAGAGTACCGATCAGGTGGTGGAGATCCTGCGCCATGTCACCGCGGGCATGCGCTGAAGCGCCGGTTTCGCGCACGCCATGGAAACTCCTGTGATCCTGAACCGATTCGGCCAGCCGGTGGGCGAGCCGGTCCCCGACTGGCAGCCACCGCCACGCCCGCAGCGAGATGTCCTCGGCGGTCGCTTCGCCAGGCTCGAGCCGCTCGATCCGGTCCGCCACGGCGATGACCTGTTTGCCGCCTGTTGTGCGCCCGACAACGACGCCGGCTGGACCTACCTGCCGGCGATGCCGTTCGCCGACCGTGCCGCCTATCAGGCTGCGCTCGAAGACCATGCGCGTGCCGAAGACCCGCTGTTCTTCGCGATCGTGGATGCCACGAACGGGCGCGCGATGGGGGAGGCCAGCTATCTGCGGATCGACCCCGACGGCGGTTGTATCGAAGTCGGCCATCTGCACTTCGGGCCGGCGATGCGCGGTGCACGCATGGCCACCGAGGCGATGAGCCTGATGATGGCGCATGCGTTCGAACTCGGCGATCGCCGCTACGAATGGAAGTGTGATTCGCTCAATGCGCCCTCGCGGCGCGCGGCGCTGCGGCTCGGATTCACGTTCGAGGGCGAGTTCCGTCAGGCGCGCGTGGTCAAGGGGCGCAATCGCGACACTGCCTGGTTCTCGATCATCGACCGCGAATGGCCGGCCGTTCGTGCAGCGCACTCTGCCTGGCTCGATGATGCCAATTTCGACGAGCGCGGGCGCCAGCGGGTGTCGCTGTCCATGCTCACCCGTCAGGCGCTGTCACGAACCTCGCCCTGACATCAGTTCACGCCGACCATGAAAACCGAGACTGTCACCATCTATCACAACCCGCGTTGCAGCAAGTCGCGCGAGACGCTGGCGCTGCTTCAGGAGCGAGGCATCGAGCCGAAGATCGTGCTCTATCTTCAAGACCCGCCGGACGCGGCCACCTTGCGTCAGGTGTTCGGGCAACTCGATCGCCCGCTGACTGACGCCATTCGCTTCAAGGAGGCCGCGGCAAAGGAGCTTGGCGTCAGCGCCAGTGATGCCCGTGCGCCGGATGAGTGGTGCCGTCTGCTCGCCGAACACCCGGCACTGCTCGAGCGCCCGATCGTCGTTCGCGGCGGGCGTGCACGCCTGGGCAGGCCACCGCATGCCGTGCTCGAATTGTTCGAAGATTGAATCGCGCCGGTGCGCGCGGTGACACGCATGGCGCTCAGCATGCGAACCCGCCGTGCCGTAGAGCGAACGCGCGGGCCCGGCGCCCGCGCGTTCAGACTCAGAGTATCGCCACCGAGATCGCGTACTCCGGGCTCAGCGGGCCGGTTAGCCCGCCCGCGTTGGTGACCTGCGCGGTGAACGTGTAGGCACCATCGATCAGTGCTTCATTCTCGAAAGTGAACGAGTTGCCCCCCGGGCTGCTGGTGTCAACGACCGCGCCATTGCGACGGATGACCACGGATTCGTCGGCTTGCAGCAGCGAGTTCAGCGTGAGTGTCAGGGTCGGGGTGGCATCATTGGTCACCCCGCCTGGCGCGACATTGCCAATGAACGGAGGCTGGTCGTCCTGAATGGCCGTGATCGTCACCGCGGTGGTCGGAAATTGATCCTGCACCGTGACGCTCTGACGAGTGAGCGCACCTTGATTGCCCGCGACATCGGTGGCGAAGGCGTCGATGCGGCTCGTTCCCTCGCCCACCGGCAGGGTGTTATAGGTCACCTCCCACTGGCCGCTACCGTCGGCCACGTCGGTGAGTTGGACCCCGCCCCAGGTGACAGTCACCGTGGCCCCGGCCTCGGTGGCTCCGGTGACCAGGATCGGATTCACGCCTTCCGCGGCCGAGACGACATTGTTGCCCGCCGCCGTAACCCCGGGACGCGCAGGAGCGTCGGTGTCGACCTCCACGCCCAGGCTTGTGGCGGCACTGGTGCCGCCGCTGTTGGTGGCCGTGACCCGGACTGTGGTGTCACCGTCGGACGGGACGTCGCCACGGGCAAAGCCCACCTGCCAGCGACCGGCGCCATTGGCAGTGGTGGTCTGTGTCTCGCCACCCCAGAGCACCTCGACCGTGGCGCCGGCCTGTGCCGCGCCGGTGATCGTGACGCCTGCGCGCTTCTCCGCATCATTGACGATGTTGTCGCCGGCCACGGTGTCGACGCCTGGCGGCGGCGGTGGCGGAATCGTGTTCGCGGTCACATTGCGGCTCGCCGTCGCCCCGGTATTGCCGGCGCCGTCAGTGGCGCGCGCTGTGATCGTCGATGGGCCCTGCAGCGGGGCGTCGGCGTAGTTCACCGACCAGCTTCCGCCACCACTGGCCGTGGTCTGGCGCGTCACGCCGGCCCAGCTGACCAGCACCTGTGCGCCACCCTCCGCGTTGCCCGAGATCGTTATACCGCCGGCGAGATCCGCGACCGTGATCCTGTCATCGACGCTGACCGCGTTGATTCCTGGCGGCGCAGGCGCGACCGTGTCGACCGTCACGGTCCGGGACCCCGGCGCGCTGCGGTTACCGACCCCGTCGACCGCGACGGCGGTGATCGTGCTCTGGCCCTGCCCGGGCGGCGATGAGAAGCTGGTGCTCCAGTTGCCCTGGGCGTTGGCGGTGGCCGTGGCGCTTCGGCCACCCCAGTTGAGTTCGATGCGTGCACCGGCCTCGGCGCGGCCGCTGATCCCGATTCCGCCCGCGGCCTCGGCCGAATTGACCACGTTATCGCCGCCCTCTGGCGCAAAGATCTGCGGCGCGTCCGGCGCGACCGTGTCCACGGTCACCCGCCGGGTGGTGGTGGCGACGTTGCCCGCAACATCGACCACCGATGCGCGAATGTCATGGACACCCTGGGGGAAACTGCCGAACAGGGCGCTCCATTGTCCACCGGCGTCACTGGTGACGGTGCGGGTCTGCCCGTTCCAGTCGAGCTCAACGGCCACGCCGGGCGCTGCCGAGCCGCTAACGGTGACGCCGCCCGGGGCCTCACCGGCCACGACCACATCGTTGCCGGCGACCACCGCAATCGTGGGGGCGGCCGGCGGCGTGGCATCGATCTGCAATTCGAAAAACGAGCCCTCGTTGCCCGCGTTTCCGGCGGCATCGATCAGGCGCGCAGCATAGGCGTAGCGGCCATCGGCCAGACCGCCGTCGGTGAAGACGAACTGGTTGCCCTGTATCTGGGCCTGACCGACCTCGACACCGTCGCGCAGCACCATGATCTTGTCGCCGCTGGCCAGTGCGGCGGGCAGCGCGCCGGTCAGGGTCGGCGAGGTGTCATTGGTGACCGCACCCGAAGTCAGGGGGCCGGTGATACGCGGCGCATCGTCGGTGGCGGAATCGAAGCCTACCAGCGCGGTGGGCGCGCGTGTCGACCAGCACCGAGAGGTTTTGATTGCCGGTGGCGCTGTTGCCGACGATGTCGGTGGAGACGGCGCGCACCTGGTATTGGCCATCGGGCAGGGCATTGCGTGCGATAGGCACCGAGAACTGCCCGTTGAGGCCGGCATCGCCTTCGAAGCGCAGTGCCGGTCCGCCATTGTCCGGCGTGAAGGTGAGGCTGACCCGGTTGCCTGGTGTGGCCGTACCGGTGATCGCGATATTCGCTGCCTCGAGCGCATTGATCGCCATCGGGCTGCCGGCGAGGATCCCGTTTGCCGTGTTGATGACCGGCGCATCCGGCAGATGCGTGACCAGGTTCACCGGGTGCAGCGCGACCGGGCTCTGATTGCCGAAACTGTCGATCGCCACCGCGGCGATCGGGATTGCGCCGTCACCGGGCAGCTGCTCACGGCTGTAGCTGGTGGTGAACTGACCGGTGCCATCGACCTGCACCAGCCGCACCACGTCGCCCCAGGTGATGCGCACGCGCGAGCCGGCTTCGGCAGTGCCCGAGATGCTGACGCCGGCATCGGCCTCTAGGAAATCGATGATGTCATCGCCGGCCACCGTCGCGACCACAGGCGAGAGCGGCGCGGTGCCGTCGATGGTCAGCGTGAAGGTGTTGCCGCTGGCGGCCACATTCCCCGCCGCGTCGGCAGTGCGGGCCTCGTAGACATGGGTGCCCGCGGGCGCATTGGGATCGGTGAACGTCCATTGCAGGCCATTGAGCGTCGCCTCGCCCACCAACGCGCCATCGCGATAGATGACCACCCGGTCACCGTCTGCGAGTGCCGCATCGATGGTGCCGCTGAACGTGGGCGAGCGATCATTGGTTTGCGAGCCATCCGCCAGCGGGCCCGGTTCCAGCACCGCGCCATTGGTGTTGATGGCCACCCCTTGATCATCCAGCGGCGCAGCGGCATCGCTGGCGGCTGCGGTGATCTTGGCCACTTGTTCAGGCGGGGTGAGGTCGATGCTGATCTGCGAGGACGAAACCGTGCTGCTCAATCCCGCGCTGTCGGTGGCGATCGCCTGCAGCGTCGAGGGCTGGTCGGCCGGCAGCCCGGTGGCCGGCATCGCGCCGGCGAACGGTGTCTGCTGCGCGGTGTCGATCACCCACTGACCATCGCCGTTGACCGTGGTGGAGTAGCTGACCCGGTTACCGGTTCCGCCAATGTCGATGGTCAGTGTGATCGTGCTGCCCGGCTCGGCTGTGCCCGAGATGCTCGGGAAAGGATTGTTGGTGGCAGCCGGTGTCTTGATCGCGGGAGCATCGGGTGCCGTGGTGTCCGCCGGGCCGCCCCCGCCACCGCCACCGCCTGCGCCGGCACCAATGACGGCCAGACCGGCCCCGATGCCGGCGACCGGACGCCAGTTGAACTCGGACTCCGGTGCCTCAGGCAGCGTGCTGACCGTGCCCTCACTGGCCCACATGAGAAAGGAGCCGTCCTTGAGTGCGGCCACGGGCTCGCTGCCCGGGCGGATCGACTCGCCGGACTCACCGAGTGAGAATTCGCAACTCTCGGTGCCACAATCCGTGAAGAAGCCCTCGATGCGCACGCGCTCGCCATCGGGCAGCCCGTTGACCAGCAGATCGCCGCCTTCACGGCGCAATGACAGGGCATCGGGCATCTCGCCGCTGTCGCCATCGATCACGCGATAGCGGACCCCCGGATCGACCGGGAACGATAGGTCCTTGCCCGCCAACTCAATGCGGGCAACCCGGCCATCTGCTGCGATGGCTTCGATGATCGTGGCCAAATTTCCTCTCCTGCCCTGGCGGCACCCTGGCTGTCTTCCAACATTATCCGACAGCTGACAAACGAACGCCGTGGCCGCCGCGTTGGCATCGGTCTCGGCACGGCCGCGTCGCTGCCATGAAAGGCGAGGGTTTGTCGAGCCGGGTCGGTACGCGCGCGCAGGCGGTCTGTGACATATGACACGCCCGCGCGCGAAACTTTCGACATCGATGGCCGCCGGGGCTTGTCTGGGCCGGTTTCAGGCGCGTTCGCGGTTCACGAATCATGATGGGCAACCCGGCCACAAGTATGGTTTCAAGTCCGCAGGCTTTGGTCGACAATGCGTATTGGCAAGTCATCATGTCAAATCTTCAAACGTCGATTTCCGCACAGGCACGCGATCAAGAGATGCAGTCACAGGAACCCCCCGCCCCAGATACCTACGGCATCGGTGATGCATCGTTTCGGGCCGCCGGTGGAGAGCCGGGCATTCAGAAGCTGGTGGAAGACTTCTACGAGATCATGGGCGGGTCGGCGCGCAGCGCCCGCCTGTTCTCCATGCACCCAGACAACATCGAGATCTCGATCGACAAACTGGCGCGCTTCCTGTGCGGCTGGCTGGGCGGGCCGGCCCGCTACAGCGAGAAGTACGGTCCCATCCGCCTGCCCATGGCGCATGCGCACCTGCCCGTCACCGGCGAAGACCGCGACGCCTGGCTCTGGTGCATGGAGCAGGCGCTGCGCCGGCAGCCCTATCCGGAGAAGTTCCAGCGCTATCTCTTGCAGGCGCTGTCCATTCCCAGCGAGCGCATCGTCGAGGTATGCAGGCACATGCGCGGTGCTTCGGCATGAGTGGATCGCCCGGGCGTGCGCTGGTGTTCGCCTTTGGCTCGAACATGCTGCCGGCGCGTCTGCAGTTGCGAACTCCATTGGCGCGGGTCATCGGTGTGGCCCGTCTCGCGGGCACCGTCTGCGCTTCGATAAGCGCGGTCGCGATGGTTCGGGCAAGTGCTGGCTCGCCCCGGATGCCGACGCCGCCACGCCGGGCGTGCTCTACGCCTACGAGGGCAGCGCCGCCGAGGTCGGGGCCGCGCTCGAGGCGCTCGATGTCTACGAAGGGGTCGGCCAGGGTTATGTGCGCGCTCTCGTCGAGGTGCTGCCGCTCGATCCGGCCGGGCTGCCCGGTGAGCCATGTCAGGCGCATGCCTATCTTGCCACGCCCGACGCAATCGTGAACGGTCTGCGGCCCTATCACTGGTATCGTGAACTGGTGCTTGCCGGCGCCCGCCATCATGGTCTGCCGGCCTGGCATTGCGAGGCGATTGCGCACGCCCGCGTGATCATCGACGCCGATGAGCAACGTTGCCGGCAGGCCGAGCAGATCCTCGCGGGGGCGCCCGATCTGGCCGCCGCGCAAGACCACCGGCCGGGGGGTAGCAGGCATGCTCCGCCCCCGGCCCGATGACCGTGTTTTGCCGATGAGGTAACCGATGCACCCGAGCGATTGGCCATACCCCACGTTCTGCGCCCATCGCGGTGCCGGCACGCTGGCTCCCGAGAACACGCTGGCCGCGATGCGGGTCGGTGCGGCTCACGGCTACCGGATGTTCGAATTCGATTGCAAGCTGGCCGGTGACGGCAGCATCGTGATCATGCACGACGACACCCTGGAGCGCACCACCGACGGCCACGGCCGCGTGGCGCAGGCCTCGCTCGCCGATCTGATGCGCCTGGATGCCGGCAGCTGGCATTCACCCGAATACGCGGGGGAAGGCGTGCCCACGTTCGCGCGCCTGGCCCGCTGGCTGCTTACCAACGATTACCTCGCCAACATCGAGATCAAGCCCTGCGTGGGGCGCGACTTCGAAACCGGCGCGGCGATCGCGCTCGATGCCGATCATCTTTTTCGTGATGCCGACATCGCACCGCTGCTGACCTCGTTCTCGGAGATCGCGCTCGAGGGCGCGCGCGAGGCCGCGCCGGATCTGCCGCGCGGGTTGCTGTTCGACAAGCTCCCCGAAGACTGGCTCGCGCGCGCGATGGCGCTGGGCTGCGTGGCCATCAATCCGCACTTCAGCCAGATCACCGAAGATCTGGTCGATGCCGCCCATGATGCCGGCCTGCGCGTGCTCTCGTACACGGTGAATGCGGCCGAGCGGCTCGACGAACTACTGCCTGGGGCGTCGATACCATCATCACCGACGAGGTGGATCAGTTCTCGCCGTGAGGCCGGTTCAGCCGAACATGCGGTTGGGAATCAGCAGCGCGATTCCCGGAAAGATCATGACCAGCGCCATCACGATCAGCATCAGCAGCACATAGGGCAGGGCGCCGCGCACGATCTCGCCGATCGGCGCCTTTGTGATCGCCTTGATGGTGAACAGATTCATGCCCACCGGCGGCGTGATCTGCGCCAGTTCCAGGTTGATCACCAGCAGCACCCCGTACCAGATCGGGTTGATGTCCAGATGCATCATGGCCGGCAGGATCACCGGCGTGGTGATCAGGATGATCGCGATCGACTCCAGGAACATGCCCATCACGAAGATCAGCGCCATCATCACCAGGATGAAACCGGCCGCGCCGATGTCGGCCGCGATCACCGATTCCACGATCTGCTGCGGTATGCGCAGTTTGGTCAGCACATGGCCGAACACCGTGGCGCCGGCCAGAATCATGAACAGCATCGCCGAAAGCCTGCAGGCATCGATCGCGCACTGCCAGATGTCGCGCAGACCGAGGCTGCGATAGACCACCACGCCCACGATCAGCGCCAGCCAGGCGCCGGCGGCGGCGGCCTCGGTGGCGGTGAACACGCCGGCGTACATGCCGCCGAGCACGAACAGCGGTAGCGAAAGTGCCCAGGCCGACTGGCGCAGGGCGCGCCAGAGTTCGGGCAGGGACGCACGCGGTTCGCGGCGCACCTGCTCGTTCGAGAACGCGGTGCGGGCAATGGCCCAGACAATGAACACCCCGGCCATCAGCATGCCCGGCAGTATCCCGGCCATGAACAGACCGCCGATCGAGGTGTCGGTGGTCACCCCATAGAGCACCATCGGCCCCGAAGGTGGAATCAGGATGCCCAGTGTGCCCCCGGCGGCAACCAGGCCGTAGGCCGTACGCCGGTCATAACCGAAGCGCAGCATCTGCGGAATCGCTACCGCACCGATGGTCATCGCGGTGGCCACGCTCGAGCCCGAGATCGCGGCGAACACCGTGCAGGCCGCGATGGTGGCAATCCCCAGGCCGCCGGGCAGGTGCCGGGTGAACGTATAGGCGGTGTCGTAGAGATCATCGACGATCCTGCCGCGGATCATCACGTGGGCCATGAAGCCGAACAGCGGAATCGCCACCAGCAGATAGTGATTGAGTTCTACGAACACGGTCTCCGAGACCGCGCTCATGCCCCCCTGGGTGATCTGCAGCGCGGCGGCACCGAACAGCATCAGCCCGGCGAAGATCGGCATGCCTGTGAACAGCACCAGCAGCAGGCCGAGAAAGAACAGGGCGATGCTCATCGCTTCGCCTCGGGCGCGTCGGGGGCGGCCGCGCCCTGCAAGGCTTCATCGATCGCACCATGCCCGCCTGCGGGCAACGGTGCCCCCACCCAGGCCCGCCAGCCGATCTCGATCGCGGCCAGCCCAAGGAGCAGCCCACCGACCGGCAGCAGACACATCAGCATCCAGGTGGGCCATTCAAGATAGCCCTCGGTGAGCAGCCCCAGCATGCGGGCAAGCGCGATCGACTGCCAGCCGTTGTAGATGAGGATAATCGCAACCAGCAGCGCGGCGGACATCGACCAGAGGATCATGCGGCGGCGCCCGAGCGGGCCGAGCCGGCTGACCAGCAGATCGACCGCGATATGCTCGCCCTGGCGCAGGGACTGCGCCGCGGAGAGCATGACGATCGCGATCAGCGTGAAACCGACCGCCTCATCGACCCAGAGGGGGGCGGCGTTGAAGCCGTAGCGCAGCACGACGGCCGCGCCGATGGCCACCAGACAGAACAGGATGCCGATGGCGGCCAGGGCCTGCGCCGCGACCGCCAGCCCGCCCACGCAGCGGCTGAACAGCCGAAGCGCGGGCGACTCGGCGCTCACGGTGTCGCAGGCGCTGCTCATCAGAGTTTGTCGAGCATCTGCAGCAACTTCTCGCCGTCGGCGCCGGCGGCCTCGATGAAGGCCTTGCGCACGGCCGGTTGCATCGCATCGGCCATCACTTTCTCCTGCTCGGCGGTCAGTGCCACGGCCTTCATGCCTTTCTGGTTGAGCACATCGATATCCGCGGCCGGAATGCCGTCTTCCTTGGTGATCGAACGCTCGACCGCCGCGTCGGCCGCAGCCTGAATCGCGCTGCGGATGTCGGCCGGCAGACCGTTCCACCAGGCCGGATTGACGATCAGGTTATCGAAGGCGAGCAGGATCGTGGAGGCCACGCCGTATTTCTGTACCTCATAGAACTTGCGGCTGTTGGCCGCCTGCGTACCCGTGAAGCCCGCATCGATGACACCGGTCTGCAGACCCTGATAGACCTCGGAACCCGGCATCGACACCGGCGTGGCCCCCATGGCGATCAGCCCTTCGTTGAACATTTTGTTCAGGCCGCGGATCTTCACGCCGTTGAAGTCGGCCGGGGTCACCAGCGGGCGCGGATTGGAGGTGAAGATGCCAGAGTTGGTATCGACGATCCAGGCGATGTTCTTCACGCCCTTGGCTTGCATCTTCGCATCGAGCATGGCGGCCGCATCGGATTTCACGAACGCCTTCTGTTTGGCGACGCTGGTCATCAGATACGGGATGATGCTGACACTCATCTCCGGGATCGTGCCGCCCCACTGGAAGCTCAGCACCAGCGCGGATTCCACCTTGCCGCTGGCCACCGCCGCATGATGCTGATTGGGCTTGTAGAGCTGGGCGGCGCCGAAGATCTGGACCTCGACCTTGCCGTTCGTGGCGGCGGCCACTTCCTTGGCGAACTGGTCGATGTTCCTGGCCGAATGGTGGGCGGGCGGGAACTGATGGCTGATGCGCATCGTATGGTCGGCCGCATAGACGGGCGAAAGCGCCGCGCCGGCGATGGCCGCGCCAAGCGCGGTGCCGATGATGAAACGACGACGTGGGGTCATGGTCATGTCCTGTCTCCTCGTGCAGGGGTGATGATCAAACGGTGGCGGCGGCTCGGCTGGCGCGGTGGGTGACACCGGCATCAACCAACGGCGCGACCACCGCGGTAAATCCAACTGCAGGCAGGGCCACCGGCGGGGGCGGCTGACAGCCGGGCAGCCGTTGCCTTGTAAGTTTCGGCGGCTCGGATCTTAGCCGTGCGAACGGGCATCACGCCACCACCTTGGCGGCGCGCCAGCGCGCGATCTCCTGGGCGTCGGCACCCAGGCCGCTGAGCAACTCGTCCGTATGCTCGCCACGCCCGGGGGGATGCAGGCGCACCGGCAGGCGCATACCTGCCAGCGTGATCGGCGCCAGCGTGGTCTTGACCATCCTGCCTGCCATCGGCCCGTCGGCAACCCGCACATCGGCCAATCCTCCGGTTTCCAGCAGGTGCTCATCCTCGAGCAGATCTTCGGGGCGGCGAATCGGCGCGAACGGCAGGCCGGCCTGCTCCATGATGGCCGACAGTTCGGCTGCGCTGCGGCCGGCCAGGCGCTCGCGCAGCATCTCCAGCAACCAGGGGCGCGCGCGCACACGGTCATTGTTCGACCGCAGTTCGTCACGCCCGAGCAGGTCGGGCATTTCCAGCACACGGCAGAACACCTGCCACTGCGCATCGCTGACCGCGGCCAGAAAGATCTGTTCGCCGTCGCGCACCGTGAACACGTCGTACACGGCCCAGGGATTGTCGCGCGCGGGCATCGGCTTCGGATGCTGGCCCGTCATCGCGTACTGGAGCATGTGCTGGCCCATCAGGAACACATTGTTTTCGTACAGCGCCGACTGCACCTCCATGCCGCGGCCGCTGATACCGCGCTGGGCCAGTGCGCCCAGCACGCCGATGGTGGCGAACATGCCGCCCATGATGTCGTTCACGCTGCTGCCGGCGCGAAGCGGGTCGCCGGGGCGCCCGGTCATATAGGCCATGCCGCCCATCATCTGCACTACCTCGTCCAGCGCCGTGCGATGGTCATAGGGCCCGGGAAGGAAGCCCTTGCAGGCGACATAGATCAGGCGCTCATTCGACTGGCTGAGCGCGTCATAGTCGAGCCCGTACTTGGTCATGGTGCCGGGCTTGAAATTTTCAATGACCACATCGGCCGTGGCGCACAGGCGGCGCGCCAGTGCGGCGCCCTCTGCCTCGTGCAGATTCAGCGCGATGCTCTTCTTGTTGCGATTGAACATCGGGAAGAAGCCCGAGCCCGCGCCGAGCAGACGGCGCGTGGCCTCGCCCTCGATCGGTTCGATCTTGATGACCTCGGCGCCCATGTCGGCGAGCAGCATCCCGCAGGTGGGGCCCATCACCATGTGGGTGAACTCGATCACGCGCAGCCCACTCAGTGGTTGCGGTGGCTCGGCCGGTGGATCGTGCGGTGCGTCGATCATGCGGGATTGATCTCCATCGTCTTCGGCAGGCCGGCGCGTGCGATCGACCCATATAGGGGTTGATCGACCAGCCAGTGGGCCACGCGCTCGCGCAGCGCGAACAGGCTCGGCAGGCTCAGCCCTGATTCCTCGCCCATGCTGGCAAACAGATAGGCAAGATCCTCGGTGGCGACATTGCCGCTGGCGCCCGGGGCATGCGGGCAGCCACCAATGCCGCCGAGGCAGGCGTCGAAGCGGCGGATACCGGTGTGCCAGGCGGCCATGACATTGGCGATGCCCAGGCCGCGGGTGTCGTGGAAGTGTGCCGAGCGCAGGCGGCCGGGTGCCATTGCCTGCACTGCCTCGAACAGGGATTCGACCGCGCGCGGATCCGCGTAGCCAACGGTGTCGGCCAGGCTGATCGTGTCCGCGCCGGCGGCCAGCGCGGCCGCCACCAGATCGAGCACCGCCTCGGGGGCGACCTGGCCCTGGATCGTGCAACCAAATGCGGTGCTGATGCCAACCTCGATCTCGCAGCGTGATCCCCCGGCATCGCGTGCCTCGCGAATTCGCGCCACCTCGAGCACGGCCTGATCGGGTGTCTTGCGCAGATTGGCCAGGCAGTGCGCTTCGCTGGCCGAGACCGGGAACATCATGGCGTGGGCGCCGCTCTCGATGGCGCGCAATCCGCCACGCAGATTAGGGACCAGTACCGAGACCCGCAGCCCGGGCAGTTCGAGCGCGGCGGCCACGAGTTGATCGGTATCCGCCAGTTGCGGCATGCGCGCGGGCGGAACGAAGGATCCGACCTCGATCTCGCGCAGACCGGCCGCGTGGGCGCCGCACAGCCACGCAAGCTTGTGCTCGGTGGGCATCACGCGGTCGATGATCTGCAGGCCGTCGCGCAGACCGACCTCGCGTATCGCCACGGTGGGTGTTGACACGGGCTTCTCCTCCGAATCATGGGCACGTCGGGCCGCGCGCCGCGCTTGCCGCCGATCCGCGGCGCGGATCCCTGACCATTTGCCATGGCATGCCATGCGATGTCATGCGGTGACTTTTGGTGCGTTGGGTTGTTCGGGTCGTTGGGTTGTTCGGGTCGTTGGGTCGTTCGGGTTGTTCGGGGCGTGCGGGGCGTGCGGCGGTGCTGCGGACATCGCGGCCACCGAGCCATCTCATACGCCAGAGTTTAGAATTTCCTGATTCGATCGGAGTGCCGATTTGTCCGATAAGATTTGTCGAAATGGAAAATCTGAGTGCCAGAGACGATCTGGATCTGACCTCGCTGCGGCTGTTTGTTTTGGTCTGCGAGGAGCGCAGCGTCACCCGGGCGGCCGATCGCGCCGCCCTGGCCGCCTCGGCGATCAGCAAACGGCTCGCCGCACTCGAGGCGCGCTGGGAGACGCCCCTGCTCGTGCGCAAGCGCTACGGCATGGTGCCCACCGCGGCCGGAGAAACCCTGCTGGGTCATGCGCGGGCCATCCTGCAGCAGGCCCAGCGCGCGCAACGTTCGATGCGTGATCACGGCGGTGGTGTGCGCGGCCAGGTCAGGGTGCTCGGCACGGCGTCGAACATCGCCCAGGGCCTGGTCGAAGATATCGCCGCCTTTCTGCACCAGCCGGCGCATCGCGACATCCGGGTCGACTTCGAGGAGTCGATCAGCCCGGAGATCACGCGCCGCGTGGCCGATGGCGAGGCGGCGCTCGGGGTCGCTTGGGATGAGGTGGATCTGCGCGGGCTGAGCAGCAGCCCGTACATCCGCGATCAACTGGCCGTGGTGGTGCCCGATGATCATCCGCTGGCAGGCCAGGCGGGCGTGGCCTTTGTCGACACCCTGGCCTGGGAACAGGTCGGTTTGCCGGTCACCAGCCTGCTGTATCAGATCACCGCGCGCGAGGCGGCGCGCGCAGACAAGGCCTTGGAGCCCCGTGTCGTGATGGCCAATCATGAGATCTCGCTGCGCGCCGTCGCGGCGCGCCTGGCCATTGCGCTGGCGCCGCGCGACATCGCGCGTGAGTTCTCGCAACGACATCCGGTGGCAGTGGTGCCGCTGACCGATGCCTGGGCGAAGCGGCAGTTTGTCATCTGTCATCATCCGCCGGCCATGTTGTCGCCGGCCGCGCGTACCTTGCTGCTGTTTCTGGCGCAGCGGCGCGGCGTCTGAGCGGGTGTTTGTTGGAACGCCGCGTGGCGTGTCTCGCGCGGCGCGCCCGAAGGCTCGTGCCGTAGAGCCTTGCCCGGGTTGTTCGGGACGGCGTGTTCCTGTGCTTGTCCGGTCTGGCCGCAATGGTCTGTTCGTGCGGTCGCCGCGTTCAGCCGAAGTGGCTTGGTCGGGCGCCCCCCACTGTTTGTTCGGATCAGCCTGTTTTCGCCTTCACCTCGTTCAGCCGAAACACCCCTGCAAAAACCAGCCGCCCGCGCCGCCGCCGCGTTCACGATAGATCCAGTACAGCCGGTGCGTGTCGTCCTCGGCCACGAAGTAATCGCGCTGCACCAGGTGGTCGTCCCACCAGCCGGATTCGATGCGCTCGGGCCCGGCCACGATCTGCAGCGCGCTCTGCAGCCATGGCCGGTTGTTGCGTTCATTCAGCGGACGGGGCTCGCGTAGCAGCCAGAGGGGGCGGGGCAGGCGCGCGCCGGCATCGGCGGGTTCAACCGCCTGCCCGGTGTCGCGGCCCGGGCCGATGCGATCGAGCGAATCGATCACCTGCAGCCGATAAGCCGCCTCGGGGCGATGATCGGCCGCCAGCTCCAGGCGGCGGATGTGCTCGGGGCCCAGCCGAATCTGCAGGCGTTCGAGCAGGCGCGCCAGGCTATCGCGATTGTCTTCATCGCGGGCGAACAGATCACCGGCGCTGGCCAGCAGCGGCTGGGTCTCGGTGCAACTGAGCCGCAGGCCGTGCACCGGCGCGCGCAACTGCAGGATGTCCAGCCGCGAGACCAGCAACTCGCGCAGCCTGGCGGCATCGCGCGTGGGTGCGCGGGTATGCAACACCAACTGGGTGGGCGGTGGTTCGTGATGATCCAACCAGAGCTCGAAGCGGCGCAGCGCGGCCTGGCGCGCCTGCAACCAGGCGATCAGCGCATTCATCAGCGAATCGGCCGCCTGCAGCACCAGGGTCGTGGTCTCGAAACCGATCGGTAACTCGATCCGGCGCTCGAACTGCTCGGGTGCCTGAAATGCGGGCAACGGTTGCGGGCGTTGGCCGAAGGCCTGATCCAGGGCCTCGAGCAGCGGCCGGCCAAAGCGCCTGGCCAGCCCCGCGCGCGGCAGATCGAGCAGCTCGCCCAAGGTGTGCGCCCCCATGGTCTGCAGCGGACCCAGCGCGGGCCGGGCAGGTGCCAGATGATGCAGGGGCAGAGCGGCCAGCGCGCTGCGCAAGGCCTGCCCGTCATCAACATGGCCCAGCGGCGCCAAGGCCTGCAAGGCATCGGGTTCGGTGCAGCTTGCGGCGGCCTGCAGTGCGAACATCCAGGCCGCCAGCGGATAGGGCGCGATCCCTGCGCGGGCCCGGATGCCTTGCTCGTTCAGCTCGGCAGAGAGCCGTTCGAGCAGGGCATCGAGCCCATGAAACAAACGCAGACTGGCGCCCACCTCGAGCAGCAGCCCGAGCTCGTGCGGCTCGCCGGGCTCGGGCCGCGCGCGGCGCCAGGGCACCGGCGCAGGCCACAACGAAACCGAGGGCGTGAAACGTTGCGCCCAACAGGCCAGAGCCTCCAGCGCCTGTTGCCTGCCGGCCGGGTCATCGTCTTGTAGCAGCGTATCGGGGGCCAGGGCCAGCGCGGTGGCGCGCTTCATGCCGGTGCAGCCCGGCCGCGCGAGCCGGTGCATTGACAAAGCGCAGCGCAAGCCGGTCCGTGATCGCCAGCGGTTGTTCGTCCAGGCCGGATCGGCCCGTTCGAGCACATCCAGCGGCAGCCGTGGGAAGCAGAGCGCAAGCCAGAAGGGCCGGTCAGGTGATGGGCCAGCCGGCCCCGTTCATGAAATGCACGCCCCGGCTCAGGAGCGCAGCGGCAGCGGCCCTGCACGGACCGGTTCATTGGCCACCGGCACCCGGCCGGGCCCTTGCGGCACAGCGGTGGTGCCCGGTTTGGGCACCACCGCTGCGGGCAAGGCGCCGGAGGTTGCCGACACGGGCGCCGGGGTGCTGGCCGGCATGGCCGGCTGCAGCGAATGCGCGGTGCTCAGCACATGCACCGACTCGGTGTCGGTGGTGGGGGCGCGCAGATGGATCGAGGCCAGCGGCCGGGGCAGATCGAGCATCATCGGCATGGCCATGACCGGGCCGCGGCGCTTGAGGATCTGCACCGACAACTGCTCGCCCGGGCGCGGCAATAACAACAGGCGCAGCGGCGCCGGCGAGACATCGAACTGGGCCGAGAGCTCACGGAACAGGAACACCGGCCCCGAGGCCCCCTGGGCGGCCAGCTGCATGCGGCGCAGATGCTCGGGCCGGGTGCGGCGCTCGGGCAGCCAGGCGAGCAGCGCGCCGAAACTGGCGCTGGTCAGTGTTTGCTCCACTGCCCAGAGCCGGTCGGCCGGATGCCTGGCTTCCACGATCAGCAGATAGTCGAGATCGATTCCGAAGCTGGCCAGCGCCGGCGCATAGGGCAGCAGCGGCGGCGCCAGTAACACCACCACCTTGCGCTCACGGGTGAGCCGGCGCAGCAGCGGCACCAGCAGCCGCAACTCGCCAATGCCCGGCTCGCGGGTGATCAGTTCGGTGAGCACGCTGGCCGGCCAGCCACCGCCGGGCAACTCACCATTGAGCCGGGCAAAGCCGCTGTCGATGGCCATGACCGTGGGGCTGGCAAGCCGCGAGGCTCGCCAGACATGGCGCAAGGCAGGGACGGGCGGTGGGGTGGACATGGCGGGGCGGTGTCGGCTGATGGCGGACTGGTCTGGGATGATTCGAGGTGGTCAGCGTATTGGCTTGGGTGGGTCGGGAGATGAGCCAGAGGGTGAATTGGCGGCTGGCCGAACCGGCGACGACCGCGCCTGGCCCGGGAGGCGTGCCGCCGGGCTCAGAGCGAGTGGCCGGTGCGCAGCAGGCCCACGCCAATGCCCTCGAGCGCGAAGTCATCACGCCGGGTATCCACCACCAGTGTCTTGAAATCAGGGTTTTCGGGAATCAGTTCGACCTGATGGCCTTGCCGGCGCCAGCGCTTGACCGTGACCTCATCGCCCACGCGGGCCACCACGATCTGGCCGTTGCGGGCCTCGTTGCCACGCTTGACCGCGAGCAGATCGCCATCGAGGATGCCGGCATCGCGCATGCTCATGCCGCGCACCTTGAGCAGATAATCCGGGCTGGCCGCAAACAGGCTGGGATCGATCGCATAGCTGGCCTCGATGTGTTCCTGCGCCAGAATGGGGCTGCCCGCGGCCACCCGGCCCACCAGCGGCAGGCTGAGTGCGATCTGCACGGCAGAGGGGGCATGGCCATCGGCCTCGTCACCCAGCATCTTGAGCCGGATGCCGCGTGAAGCCCCCGAGGTGAGCTCGATCACCCCCTTGCGGGCCAGGGCCTTCAAGTGCTCCTCGGCCGCATTGGGTGAGCGAAAACCCAGCTCGCGCGCGATCTCGGCCCGTGTGGGGGGAAAACCGGTTTCCGAGATATGGCGCTTGATCAGGGCTAAAATCTCCTGCTGCCGGGCGGTGAGTGCACGCATGTTCGGGGCCTTGCCTCGTTGTATTCACAGGCTGTCATTTTATACAGTATTCGGGAGCGAGCAAGCCATGAATCACTTCGCGCGTCGCACGGGCCTGCTGACAGCCCTGATCGCCAGCCTGATCTTCGGCACCGGTTGCACCGTGATCACGGTCGCCGGAGCCGCCGTGGGCGTGGCCGCCACCGTGGCCGAAACCGCAGTCGATGTCACCGTCGGCACCGTCAAACTCGGCGCCAAGGCGGTCGGCTCGGTGCTCCCCGGCGACGAAGAAGAGTAGGCAACGCACAGGCGCCCCGGAGGCGCCGCAGCAAAGGCAGAGCGACCGTAGG
>JAWKYG010000027.1:0-39890 GCA_041396585.1 Burkholderiaceae bacterium
CGCCATGATGGTCACGGTGTTCGCGCTGACCTTCGCGCTGGCGGCACCTCTGGTGCAGATGACGCAAGGGCCTGTCAACACTCATCCGATACCCGTCGCAGTCAGCCAAAACATGGGCCAACGAGGCGCGAGCGACGATGTGGGCGCGCGCCCATGAGGAGCGAGCAACGCGGTTGGGGCGTGTTTTGGCTGACTGCCCTTCGGGTGGAGGCGAGAAATGGCGAACTGGGCGTTGCAAATGCTCGCCGTGGCCCCGCCACGTCTGCGCTTTGCGCCTGCATTTCGCCATTTCTCGCCTCCACGACGGGTATCGGATGAGTGTTAACAGGCCCTAGACGGCGACCGTGAGCGCGCCGTCGATCACGAGGTTGGTTCCGGAGATCCGGCTCGCTGCCGGGCTGGCGATGAAGACCACGCCGTTGGCGACCTCGGCCGGCGTGCCGAACTTGCCGGTCGGATTGACCTTGATGGTGGACACGAACAGGTCGGGCATGTTCTTCTCGATCGATTGCCAGATGCCGCCGTCGAAGTAGGTGTTGCCCGGCGACACGCAGTTCACGCGGATGTTCTTGCCGACCAGTTGCCGGCTCAAGCCTTTCGCGTAGTGGATCAGCGCGGCCTTGATCGCACCGTAGGAGCCGGCCGCGAAATCGACTTCGAATCCCGACACGCTGGAAATGATCGTGATGGATCTGGCGCCCGATTTCTCGAGATAGGGCACTGCCGCCGCCACCGCATTGACCGTGTGCATCATGTCGACGCGGAACGATTTTTCCCAGGTTTCGGCGGAATCCCCGACCGCGAGCGCGCTCACGTTGCACACCAGCGCATCGATCCCGCCCAGGGCGCTTACGCTGTCGTCGACCCAGGCCTTCAGCGCGGCGGCATCGCCGACGTCGAGCGCGCGCCCGAAGGCTTTCACGCCGCGGCCGGCTATTGCGGCGACGGCGCCATCGACTTCGGCCGCATGGCGTGCGCAGAGCGCGACATCCGCACCCTCGGCGGCGAAGCCCTCCGCGATCGCGCGGCCGATGCCCTTGCTGCCGCCCGTCACCAGTGCGCGCCTGCCCTTGAGTCCGAGATCCATGTCACCTCCGTCCGAATGAATGGCTGCCGACCGGCGGTCGGCAGCACCGTACTGTCGCACCCGGGCCGCTGCAATGAAAACATCCGGGGTCCGCTCCGCACGTGTTCGAATCGGGAACGCAAATTGCTTGGCTGCGCCCATACCAACAGCCAGACAGGGTGACCATGAGTTTCCTCCTCGCCGAGGCATCGTCCCCTTCGCCCGCCGATACCGTTGCTGTGGTCATGGCCGGCGGCGAGGGATCGCGTTTGCGTCCACTCACTCAGGAGCAGGCCAAGCCTGCGATCGAATTCGTCCATGGACTGCGGATCATCGATTTCGCGCTGAGCAACCTCGCCAATTCGGGCGTGCGCCGCGTGCTCGTCGCGGTGCAGTACAAGCCAGCGTCACTAATCGACCATTTGCGGCGGTTTTGGCAGCCTTTTTTCGTCAATGCCGGCGGCGAGTTGGTGATAGCGGGCCCCGGCATCGATGCCGACATCGAACGCTTCGAGGGCACCGCGGATGCCGTCGGTCGGCTGATGGGGCGTGTCGGTGCCTGGCGGCCGAAGACCGTGTCGGTGTTCGCCGCCGACCACGTGTACCGCATGGACGTGCGCCAGTTCCTGGCCGAGCACCATGCGCGTCGTGCGACCGCGACCATCGCCGCCCTGACCGTGCCGCAGGCCGAGGCCTCGGAATTCGGCGTGTTGGTCACCGACCGGCGCGGACGCGTGGTGGAATTCCAGGAAAAGCCCGCGCAACCCCGGGTCATCCCCGACCGCCCGGGCGAGTGCTTCGTGTCGATGGGCAACTATGTGTTCGATGCCGCGCGGTTCGGCGGCATTCTCGAGCGCGCGCGCCTTGCCGGGCATACCGATTTCGGGCGCGACGTGCTGCCGGCGCTGCTCGCGCACGCCAGTGTGCACGCCTATGATTTCTCGGCGAACCGCCTCGCGCGCGCCGCGCACGGCGAGCGTACGGTGTACTGGCGCGACGTCGGCACACTGCCGGCACTCGATGCGGCGCGACGCGAGATGTCCGGCAGGCAGCCCGCATTCAGCCTGGACGATGCCGCCTGGCCGGTGCCTTCGTTCCGCGCGCCGGCGCCGGCACGGGCTCCGGTGGCACGGGTCGAGCGCGCGGCGCGCGAACCGATGCTCGGCAGCGCGGCACTGGTCGTCTGAACCGCCAGTCGGCGCCGGCGGATGCTGTCGGCAAGCCAGGCCAGCGCAGCCGGGTCAGCGACTACCACGGCTTCCGGCCCGTCATGCATCGCAAAACCCTGGAAGGCGACCGGCCGCGTCAAAGCGCAATGGCCTCGCGGTCGCGGCTTAGCTTCTGTCATGCTCGGCCCGAGTACCCGGGGGGTTCCGGGTTCGGGGTTGGAATGACCTGGTCAATCGTCGCGCGCGATCCCGCAGGGCAGCTGGGCATCGCGATCGCCAGTCGCTTCTTCGCAGTCGGCGCGCTCACCATGCACACGCGGGCGCTGCGCGGTGCACTGTCGACGCAGGCGCTGATGAACCCGCTGTTTGGGCCGCACGGCCTGCGCTCATTCGAAGCCGGTGGTACCGCATCCGAGGTGCTGAGCGATCTGCTCGAACGCGACCCGGGCCGGGCCCACCGCCAGGTGCACGCGATCGGTGCCGAAGGGCCTCCGGCCGCGCATACCGGCGCTTGCTGCGTCGACTGGTGCGGCCACCGGCTGGAGGCCGAATTCTCGGTGGCCGGCAACATGTTGGCCGGCCCGCAGGTGGTCGATGCCACCGCTGATGCCTATCTCGCGAACCCGCGCCTGCCGTTCGCGGCGCGATTGCTTTGCGCACTGCGCGCCGGCGACGCGGCCGGCGGCGACAAGCGCGGCAAGCAGGCGGCGGCGCTGCGCATCCAGGCCGACGAGGAATACCCGCAGCTCGACCTGCGGGTCGACGACCATCCGGACCCGATCGCCGAACTCGCGCGGCTGCTCGACAAGAGCCTCGAGCGCTATCAGCCCTTCGTGGCCTGCCTGCCCGGCCGGCGCTCGCCCGAGGGCATCACCGACCGCGACGAGATCGAAGCGCGCGTGCGCGCATTCCAGGCGGCGCGCGCAGTGGGCGAAGGCCCGTGAGCGCCTTGTTGCGCATCGACGGGCTCGAAGTCGCCTTCGGCGCGCATCCGGTCATCGAACGGATCGACCTCGCGCTCGATGCCGGGCGCACGCTCGCGCTGGTCGGCGAATCGGGCTCTGGCAAGAGCGTGACCGCGCTTGCCGTGATGGGCCTGCTGCCGCGCCCGGCGGCGCGCGTCACCGGAGGCCGGATCTCGTTCGACGGACGCGACCTGCTCGCGCTCGACCCGCGTGCCCTGCGCAACCTGCGCGGCAACCGACTCGCGATGATCTTCCAGGAGCCGATGAGTTCGCTCAATCCGTCCTATACGGTCGGCGAGCAGATCATCGAGGTGTTGCTGCGGCACCGTCGGATGTCGCGCGCCGACGCGTCGCGGCGCGCGATCGAGGTGCTCGGGCGCGTGCACATACCGGCGCCCGAGGCGCGCATGCACGAATACCCGCACCAGCTTTCTGGCGGCATGCGCCAGCGCGCGATGATCGCGATGGCGCTCGCCTGCGAACCGAGCCTGCTGATCGCCGACGAGCCGACCACCGCGCTCGATGTCACCATCCAGGCGCAGATCCTCGCGCTGCTGCGCGAACTGCAGCAGCAGACCGGCATGGCGATAGTGCTCATCACGCACGACCTGGGCGTGGTGGCCGAACTCGCCGACGACGTCGCGGTGATGTACGCGGGGCGCATCGTCGAGCGCGCGCCGGTCCAGGCGCTGTTCGACCTGCCCGAGCATCCGTACACCGTCGGCCTGCTCGGCTCGATGCCGTCGCTGCATGGTGCGCGCGGGCGCCTCGCCGCGATCGACGGCCAGTTGCCGGCGCCCGGCCAGCGTGCCGCGGCCTGCCGCTTCGCGCCACGCTGCCCGTTCGCCGAGGCCGACTGTCGCCGGCAGCCGATGTCCCTGGCCGAGGTCGCGCCCGGCCATGCAAGCGCATGTCGGCGCGCGCCGCTCGATCCCGCACGGCTGCTGCCGGAGCCATCGACGGCGACCCCGGCATGACCGCCGTCGTGCATCGCCTGCGTCGACGCGCCGACGACCGCGGGGCCCACCCGTGAACGCGCCGACGGCGCCGCCGCTGCTCGAGGCGCGAGACCTGGCCCGGTATTTCCCGGTGCGGCACGGCACTGGCTGGGGCAGGGCGGCGACGGTACGCGCAGTCGATGGCGTCGACCTGGTCGTCGAGGCCGGCCGGACGCTCGGCGTGGTCGGCGAATCGGGATGCGGCAAGTCGACGCTCGGCCGCCTGCTGCTGGGTTTGGTCGAGCCGACCCGCGGCGAAGTGCGCTTCGAGGGGCGGGCGCTCGCCGGCCTGCGCACCGGAGAAATGCGGGCGACGCGGCGCGCGCTGCAGATCGTGTTCCAGGACCCGTACTCGTCGCTCGATCCGCAGATGACCGTCGAAGCGACGCTCGCCGAGCCGATCACGCTGCACCGGCTCGCGCGCACGCGCGCCGAGCTCCTGGCCCGCGTCGGCAGCCTGCTCGAGCAGGTCGGCCTCGATCCCGCGCACCGCGACCGCTACCCGCACGAGTTCTCGGGCGGCCAGCGCCAGCGCGTCTGCATCGCACGCGCGCTCGCCGTACAACCGCGCCTGATCGTCTGCGACGAAGCGGTCAGCGCGCTCGACGTATCGGTGCAGGCCCAGATCGTGAATCTGCTGCGCGACCTGCAACTGGCCCACGGCCTGTCCTACGTGTTCATCGCGCACGATCTCGCCGTCGTGCGCCAGATCGCGCACCGCGTGGCCGTCATGTACCTCGGACGCATCGTCGAACTGGCCGACGCCGACACGCTGTTCGCCGCGCCAGCCCACCCGTACACGCAGGCCCTGATCGACGCCGTGCCGGCGGCTTCGCCGCGGCGCCGTGCGACCGATACGCAACCGCTCGCCGGCGATGCGCCGAGTCCGCTCGATCCGCCGCCGGGATGTCATTTCCACACGCGCTGTCCGCACGCGCGGGATCTCTGCAGGCACCGCGTGCCGGCCCTCGAACCCGCCGCGCCGGGGCAGCGCGTCGCCTGCCACTTCTGGCGCGAACTCGGCCGGCCCGGATCGACGGCACGGGCCTCGTCCGCCCCCGACGCGCGCCTCGTCGCGCTGCAGTCGGCCTTCACCACCCGTTCCTCGCGGCCCGGCGACACCCGGCCCGCCCATCCACCACCGAGCTGAAACAGGAGAACACCGCAATGAGCGCACCAACCCGCAAACTCGCGATCGCACTGGCGCTGACGGCCGGCTTCGCGCTGCCCGCAGCGGCCCAGACCCTGCGCGTCGGCCTGGCCGAAGACCCGGACGCACTCGATCCGACGCTGGCGCGTACGTTCGTCGGTCGCATCGTGTTCGACGCCTTGTGCGACAAGCTCGTCGACGTGAACGAGAAGCTCGAGTACGTGCCGCAGCTCGCGACCTCCTGGAAGTGGTCGGCCGACGGCAAGTCGCTAACCATGACGCTGCGCGACGGGGTGCGCTTCCACGACGGCGAGAAGTTCGACGCGCAAGCTGTCAAGGCGAACATCGAGCGGCACAAGACCGCGAAGGGCTCGGCGCGCAGCGGCGATCTGAGGCCGGTGACCGGCGTCGAGGTGCTCGACCCTCTGACCGTGCGCCTCGATCTGTCGTCGGCTTATCTGCCGCTGCTCGCGGCGCTGGCCGACCGGGCCGGCATGATGGTGTCGCCCAAGGCGGCCGAAGGCGGGGACTTCGCAACCCGGCCGGTGTGCTCGGGCCCGTTCAGGTTCGTCGAGCGCGTGCCGCAGGACCGCATCGTGCTCGAGCGCTTCGAAGAGCACTGGAACAAGGCGAATATCCATTTAGACAAGATTATCTATCTGCCTATCCCCGACGCGACGGTGCGCCTGGCGAACCTGAAGTCGGGTCAGCTCGATTTCATCGAGCGCGTCGCGGCATCCGACATGGCCGGGCTGGCGCGCGACGGCAAGTTCAAGACGGCCGCGATCACCGAGATCGGCTACCAGGGCATCACGGTCAACGTGGGCAACGGCGAGCGTGCGGCCAAGAGCCCGATGCACGATCCGCGCGTGCGCGAGGCCTTCGAGCTCTCGCTCGATCGCGAAGGCATCGTGCAGGTCGTGATGGAAGGCCAAGCCGTGATCGGAAACCAGTGGGTGGCTCCGGACAACACGTTCTACGCGAAGAGCGTCGCCATTCCGAAGCGCGATGTCGCGCGTGCGCGCGCGTTGCTGAAGGAGGCGGGCATGCCGAACCCGACCATCGGCCTGCTGGCGGCCACGACCTCGGATGCCCAGAAGATCGCCCAGGTGGTCCAGGCGATGGCCAAGGAAGCGGGCTTCGACGTGAAGATCCAGACCAGCGAGTTCGCGACCTCGCTCAACATGGCGAAGGCCGGCGACTTCGACACCTATGTGCTGGCCTGGAGCGGGCGTGCCGACCCCGACGGCAACCTGTACATCTTCCACGGCTGCAAGCAGCCGCTCAACTACTCCGGATATTGCACGCCGGAGCTCGATGCGCTGCTGAACCTGCAGCGCACCCAGGCCGATACCGGCGAACGCGCAGCCACGTTCGCGAAAATCGCGCAGATCGTCCAGAAAGAGCGCGCGATCGTCTACCTGTACCACCGCAAGTGGCTGTGGGCATTCTCGCCGAAGCTGACCGGCGTGCGTGAACTCCCGGATGGCCTGCTGCGGGTCGATGGCCTGGCAATGAAGTAAAGCGGGGTTCGTGCCGATGCTTGGCTTCCTCGGCCGCCGGATCGCGGCGATCCTCGCGACCCTGGTTTTCGTGTCGATGCTGATCTTCGGGCTGCAGCAGCTGCTGCCCGGAGATCCGGCCACCGTGCTCGCGGGCGAGGAGCAGGATCCGGCGCTGATTGCCCACCTGCGCGCGACGCTGCATCTCGACGAGCCCGTGCCGGTACGCTATGCGTACTGGCTGGGTGGCGTGTTGCAGGGCGATCTCGGTGAATCGCTACGGTCGCGCGACCCGGTGCTCGGGCTGGTGCTGCAGAAGCTGCCCGTCACGCTCGAGCTCGCGGTGCTGGCCATGCTGATCGCGCTGTCGATCGGCGTGCCGGCCGGCGTCGTGTCGGCGATCCGGCCGAACTCGGCCTGGGACTACCTCGCCAACGTGGTCGCGCTGGCCGGCATCTCGACACCGAATTTCTGGCTCGGCATCCTGATGATCATGCTGTTCTCGGTGCACCTGGGCTGGCTGCCCGCGTCGGGTTATGTGTCGCCTTTCGAGGACCTGCGCGCGAACCTGGCCGCGATGCTGATGCCGGCCTTCGTCCTCGGCACCGGACTCGCCGCCGTACTGATGCGCCACACGCGCAGCGCGATGCTGCAGGTGATGCGTTCCGATTATGTGCGCACCGCGCGCGCGAAGGGCCTTTCCGAAACGGTCGTGGTGGTCAAGCACGGGCTGCGCAATGCGCTGACGCCGGTCATCACGCTCGGTGCGCTCGAACTCGGCACGCTGCTGTCGGGCGCGGTGCTGACCGAGCAGGTGTTCACCATTCCCGGCTTCGGCAAGCTGATCGTCGACGCCGTGTTCAATCGCGACTACCCGGTCGTGCAGGGCGTGGTGCTGGTGACCGCTACCGCCTACATCGTGCTAAATCTGGCCGCCGACATCGCCTATTACCTGGCCAATCCCCGCCTGCGGAGCGCGCGATGAGTGCCGCAGTACGCGAAGCAAACGCAGTGCCACCCGAACCCGACACGCCGCCGCGCTCCGGCGGCCCGGCGCGACGGCTGCTGCGCGGCCTGAGCGCGCGGCCGGCCGCGCTCGCCAGCCTCGTCGTGGTCGCCGGCTTCGTGCTGCTCGCGCTGTGCGCACCGTGGATCGCGCCCTACGATCCGTTGGCGACCAGCTGGGGCGCGATCCGCAAGGCGCCGAGCGCCGCACACTGGTTCGGCACCGACGAACTCGGCCGCGACGTACTGTCGCGCGTAATCTGGGGCACGCGGGCCTCGCTGCTGGCAGGGGTGGTCTCGGTCGGCATCAGCATCATGCTCGGCGTGCCGATCGGGCTGCTGGCCGGATACGCGGGCGGCTGGATCGACATGCTGATATCGCGCATCACCGACGCATTCCTGGCCTGCCCCTTCCTGATCCTCGCGATCGCGTTCGCGGCCTTCCTCGGGCCCAGTCTCACCAATGCGATGATCGCGATCGGCGTGTCCTCGACGCCGGTGTTCGTGCGCCTGACGCGCGGCCAGGCGCTGAACGCGAAGGTCGAGAACTACATCGAGGCCGCCCGGGCAATCGGCAACGGCCCGATCGCCATCGCCGTGCGCCACATCCTGCCGAACATCATCGCGCCGCTGATCGTCCAGACGACGCTGGCGATCGCGAGCGCGATCATCGCCGAGGCGAGCCTGTCCTTCCTCGGCCTGGGCCAGCAACCGCCGGACCCGAGCTGGGGCAGCATGCTGAACACCGCGAAGAACTACATGGACAACGCACCCTGGATGGCGATCTGGCCGGGCCTCGCGATCTTCATGCTGGTGCTGTCCTTCAACCTGCTGGGCGATGGCCTGCGCGACGCCACCCGCTGAGTGGGTGGCACCCGCGCTGAACGAGGGCTGCGTGGCATACTGGCGCGGGCCCCAGCGACGGTGCTGAAGCGCCGGCCCGGCCCCAGGAGACACCTGAAGCGCCGGCCCGGCCCCAGGAGACACACGCATGCTGAAGTTCTACTACAACGCCGCCCCGAATCCGATGAAGGTGGCCCTGCTGCTCGAAGAGCTCGAGCTGCCCTACGAAGCCATTCCGGTCGATACCCGCAAGGGCGAACAGCACACCGACGCGTTTCGGGCCGTGAACCCGAACGCCAAGGTGCCGGCCATCGACGACGACGGCACGGTCGTGTTCGACAGCAATGCGATCCTGCTGTACTTGGCCGACAAGCACGGGCGCTTCGTGCCCACCGCGGCTGCGTCGCCCGCCCGTGGCGAGATGCTGAGCTGGCTGATGTTCATCGCGAGCGGCATCGGCCCGTTCTCCGGGCAATCGGTCCATTTCCGCCATGCCGCGCCGGTGCCGAAGGACTACGCGCTCAATCGCTACGACTTCGAAGCGCACCGGCACTGGAAGATCCTCGACGACCGTCTGGCCGGCAGGCGCTTCCTGGCCGGCGACGCGTACAGCATCGTCGACATGGCGTTCTGGGGCTGGGCCCGCCTGCTGCCCTATGTGCTGGGCATCGAGAACCCGTATATCCAGTACGCGAACGTCAAGCGCCTGCTCGACGAGGTCGGCGCCCGCCCGGCGGTCGCGCGCGTCGAACAGCTGCGCACCCGGCACACGTTCAAGGCCGAAAACGATGCCGACGCGCAGCGCCACATGTTCCCGCAGAACGAACGCCTGAAGAGCGGCGGCTGAGAAGCGCTGCTATGCCGATCCGCACGCCGGCCGCTCGGCTGGGACGAGGCGCCCTGACCTACGGTTTCGACATCGGCACCCCCGATTTCGCACACACCGACTGCGTGCTGCTGTGGGGCAACAACCCGTCCGAGACCTGGCTCGCGCGCGGGCTAGAAGGCGATGCGCGCCGGCGCCCGCGTTATCGTCGTTGATCCGCGCCGGACCGTGTACGCACGCGGCCAGGCCTGCTGGCTGCGCGTGCGGCCCGCGGCAACGTGCCGGGCGGGGCGGCACGCTTCGCCGACATTTCCGGGCTCGATCTGCTGGCGCCCGAACAGGCGGCGATTGATAAGAACCTAAATCACCTGGGGATCGATCCGAAAGCGCCGTCGCGGGGCAAAGCGCGCATGCCCGGTGCCGATCAGGCGTGGTGATCGCAGCGGCCACGGCGACACGGGGCAGGGCAAAACAGGACAAGACCGAATAGGTCGGCAAGGCACTGGACACAGTGGCGCGGGCCCGGCTGCGAGTTCGGTGCCGGTGCGCCAGGGGCGAGCCCGAATCGGCCCGCTGGTACGCACTTTGGCGCGTGTGCAATGAATTGTGAGGGGCCAACTGCGCCGGTTGGGCCAGCGTTTTCCAGCCTCGCCGACCGCTTCATGATGGCGGTGCGCGATCTCGTCAGTGCCACGTCGGGGCGGCTCCGGTCTGGTATCGGTCTCGATTCGGTCATAACCGCTTGCGGCCCGCGAAACGGAAGGTCAGATTCAGACGCAGGGTCGTCTGCCCGGCGCGCCGCCGGGGAGCGCCGGCTGCATGGTGGATTCGCCGCGCCGGCCCGCCCCAGATCAACACATCGCCATGCCCAAGCAAGATGGCGCTCGTCGGATCCTGCCGCCTGAGGCCGCCGATCACGAACCGCGCCGGCGAGCCCAGACTGACCGACACGATCGGCTGATCGAAATCGTGCTCGTCATTGTCGCGATGCAGAGAGAGCCTGGCACCCGCCTGGTAGCGGTTGATGAGGCAGGCATCCGGCGCGAAGCCGGCGAAGCCAGCGGCTGCCGCCGCCCGAATGGCCAGAGATGTGAACACAGTGGGCATCGGCGGCCAGGCTCGGCCGCTTTGCGGGTCGAGCTCGCTGTAGCGATAACCGGTTTCATCGGCCACCCACCCGAACTGCCCGCAGTTGGTCATGGCGACCGACATCGTGTGTCCGCCCGGCACCCGCATCCGGCGAAACGGTGCCGATGTGCTCACGCGATCGATGCCTGCGAACAGGGCATCGGCCAGGCCGCATGCGAAGCCCGGCAGCAAGACGATGCCATCGCCGAGCACGGCCAGGCCCGGGCCGGCCGGATCGAAGCTCAGGGAGGACTGTGTGGGCGCTCGGGTCATCGGGGCAGTGTCGCGGCACTGGGTGCCGAATGCAATGGCGCGATCCCTGGTCGGCGTGAGCAGACCGGAGAGGCAATAAATATGTATTGCGAATCATTCGCATTAGCATTTATCATCGATCCCTCTTCGTGCTGAGGCGGGCCCGCTCCGCCGCCCAAGGAAATCAATTGTTCGGATCTCACTCGAGCCCGCGGGCCTGGATCGCCCTCACGCTGGCGCTGGCTGGCAGTCTGGCCGCGCCATCCGCTCTTGCCCAAACCAGCGGCTTCAATGATGGCGATAGCGGAGCGCTGACCATGGAGGCCGCATCGACATGGCCGATCTGGCAGTGGTCCGGGTACGGTCAGTTCGACTATCGACGTTTCGACTTCTACGAGAACGCGCAGGACCTGAGCCCGGAGACCCGGGGTGAGCTCGATCTGCGCCGGCTCGTGCTCGAGCCGGTGGTGAGAATCTCCCCGAAGCTGCGATTCGTGGCCGAGATCGAGTTCGAGCATGGTGGCACCGGCAGCACGGTCGAATACGAACCCGAGGAGGCCGGCGAGTTCGAGCTGGAGCTCGAGCGGGGCGGCGAAGTCATTCTCGAGAATGCCATTCTGGAGTATCTGGGCACGCCGGCCCGGCGCTGGCGGGTGGGGAAATGACCGTGCCCTTCGGCATGGTCAACCGCTATCACCGGCCCGATCAGCATTTCACGATCGAGCGATCGCTGGCCGAGACGGCGCTGATCCCCTCGACATGGCACGACATCGGGCTTGCGTTCGACCTGTTCGCCGGCCGTACGCAGTTCACCTTCATGCTGGTGCGCGCGCTCGATTCCAGCCTGTTCACGGGCTACGACTTCGTGGCCGGTGGGGCCGCGCAGCGTCTGGAAAGTCGCCGTGCCGACGACTTCGCCCTGGTGCTGGCTGCCGAGCACACGCTGATACCGGGCGCCATCGTCGGCGGCGCGCTGTATCACGGCAATAGCGGCGGCAACCGCGCCCGCGCCAATCTGCAGGCCGATGCGCCACTCACGCTCGCCGAGGTTCATGGGCGCTGGCAGCGGGGCCCGCTCACGGTGCGGGGTCAGTTCACCTATGGCAGGTTGGAAGACGCCGCCGCGGTCACGCAGGCGAACTTCAACACCTTCAATGCCGGTGAGCTCGGCGTATCGCGAACGCCCGTGGGCAGCGAGGCCGAGAGCTACTTCATCGAGGCCGGCTACGACATCTTTGCCGCCGGCGCCGGGCGCAGCGATTCGCTGGTGGTCTTCGCGCGCCATGAGGCGTTCGACACCCATGCCGCAGTCGCAACCGGCATCACGAAGAACCTCCGCTACGAGCGCACGGCGACGACCGTCGGCCTGAACTACTCGCCCACGCGCGAGCTCATGTTCAAGGCCGAGTACTCGCGCCGCGAGAACGGCGGCACGACGGCCAATGAGCAGGACGTCCTGGGACTGGCCGTCGCCTTCCGTTTCTGAGCCAGGCCTGCGGGCTTCCTCGAATCCTGTCTGCGCATCCGCAAGGGGGCGGAGGGCCAGGCCGTCGATCAACCCTTGAACGAGAGCACATGATGATTTCGAAACCCTGGATTCCCCCGCTGCTGATCGCTGCTTCGCTCGGGCTGGCCGCCTGCGGTGGTGGTAGCGGCGCGCCGGCCGTGCAGAGCGACAACGCGTTCGCGGCCAAAAGCCTGATCGACAACATCGTCGACAACGTGATCACGGCAACCTATGTCGAACTCGACGATCGTGCTTCCACCCTGCTGGCGGCCGTGCAGGCCCTGCAGACCGACGGCGCGACCGAACCCGAACTCGATGCCGCGCAGGAGGCCTGGCGGGCTGCGCGCATGCCCTGGGAAAGCTCCGAGGGCTTCCTGTTCGGACCGGTGGATTCGCTGGGCATCGACCCGGCCATCGATTCCTGGCCACTGAACACGCCGGACCTGCGCGCCTTCCTGGCGGCCAATCCCACGGTCACCCAGGCCGACATCGAAAATGCGGGCGATGATCTGCGCGGTTTCCACGCCATCGAGTTCCTGTTGTTCGGCGATGGCGTGGCCGACAACGACCGGAATGCGGCTGATCTGACCGTGCCCGAGCTTTCCTACCTGGTCGCGCTCGCGCAGGCCTTCGCGGCCCGCACCGGGCAGCTTGCGAGCGCATGGACCACGGCCTTCAACAATGGCATCGCGTATGCGACCCTGGTCAAGACCGCCGGCGAAACCGGTAACACGACCTATGTCTCGGCTGCGGCCGTGCTCGAGGAACTGATCAACGCGATCACCGGTATCGCCGACGAGGTGGCCAATGCCAAGATCGCCGAACCCTTCGGAGATTCCGCCGCCACGGCCGACACCAGCCTGGTGGAGTCGCAATTCAGCTGGAACTCGCTGACCGACTTCCACAACAACATTCAGAGCATCCTGAATGTGTACACGGGGCAGCGCGGTTTCGATCCGGATGCGAACACGGTCTCGGCGGCGAGCCCGGGCCTCTACGCGGTCGTCGCGTTCGGCAACCAGGCGCTTGCCGACCGGGTACTGACCGAGATCATCGCCGCGCAACGCAAGGTGGCGCTGATCAAGGGCGACGGCAACGACCGCACGACGGCGATCACCGGCATCGCCAGGCCTTTTCGCGAGCAGATCGGCGATGCCACCGGGCGCACACTGATCAGCGAGGCGATAGCGGCGATCAGCATCGTGCAAACCAGCCTCGCGCAGGATGTGCGGCCGCTAGTGGCCGCGACCGTGATCACGAATACCCTAGGAAACTGACGATGAAGAACCCGTTGCGCGATGCCCTGCATGTGCGCGGATCGGCAGCGGGTGCCTGGTGCCCGCGACGCCTCGGTGCTCTGGCCGCGGCCGTCGGGCTCCTCGCCTGCCTGACGGCCTGTGGCGGCGACGACACCGTGGTCGCCACCGCGACGGACATCAGCTGGAAGACGGCCGCCGCCTCGGGCGGCGACACGACGAACTTCGAAGGCAGCCAGTCGAGTACCGGCTTCGACACCCCGGCCCCGAACCTGGCTGCACTTGCGCTCGAGATGCATCGGTTTGGTGACAGCGAGTTCGAGCGGCAGTTCATCAAGGCGCCGAGCGCGCAGTTCCCGGCATTCGACGGCCTTGGGCCGGCGTTCAACAACAGTTCATGTATCGCCTGCCATGTGCGCGACGGGAGGGCCAACTATCCGGTGGGTGTACTGGCCGGGGCCGGCCAGGCCGCGCCCATCCGGCTCGATGCGAGTGCCGGCGCCTTTCTACGCATCAGCGTCGAAAGCGGTGCGGATTGCGTGCCGGCAGCGGGCAACGACTTCTGCGCTCCGGTTCCGGTACCGGGATTTTCAGGCCAGCTCTTTCATCGCGGTGTACTCGACCTGCGCACCGACTCTGTGTTCAGCGGCCAGGCGGATGTCTGGCTGAGCTTCGTGATCGCGGATACGGTCGAGCTCGATGGCATCACGACCCCGCTGCGCCGGCCGGTCGCGGAGATCCGCAATCCCTATGACGCCCCCGGTCAGACGGCGGGTGAGAACGCGGCCAGCAGGCTGCTCGCCGCCGATGTGCGCACCAGCCTGCGTATCGGCCCGCCCGTGTTCGGCTCCGGTCTGCTCGAGGCCATCCCCGAGGCCGACATCCTCGCCCTGGCCGACCCCGACGATGCGAATGGCGACGGCATCTCCGGTCGGCCCAATCGTGTGCTCGATCCGGTCGCGATCGCGCGTGGGGAGGTGCCAGGCCCGGTGCTCGGCCGCTTCGGCTGGAAGGCGGGCACGCCGTCGGTTCAGGCGCAGGGTACCGGCGCCTATCGCAACGACATGGGAATCACAAGCTATCTGTTTCCCACCGAAAGCATCGCCGGTACCGCGCTCCATGACGACTACCGCACCCGCCATCCGGGTGATGACGGCCAGGCCGCATCAGGCCATGAGGTCGCTGAAGACGTCGTCAAGGCGGTCATGTTCTACACGGCCACATTGGCCGTGCCGGCGCGCCGCAATGTCGACGATCCGGCCGTGCGCGCGGGCGCCGATACCTTCGAGATGATCGGCTGCGCATCGTGCCATGTGCCGACGTTTCGCACCGGATCCCATCCCGGCATCTGGGGGCCGGGCGGCAATGTCGCCGTGCCCGAGGTCGGGTCGCAGATCATCCATCCGTACACCGATATGTTGTTGCATGACATGGGCGACGGTCTGGCCGATGGTCGCACCGAGTTCCTGGCCAACGGCCGCGAGTGGCGCACGCGGCCGCTGTGGGGGCTCGGACTCACGCACACCGTGAATCCGCTGGCCGGCTTCCTGCACGATGGCCGTGCGGCCACGATCGACGAAGCCATTCTCTGGCATGGCGGCGAGGCCAGGGCAGCGCGCGATCGTTTCGTCGGGCTAGATGCGGCGACCAGGGCAGGCCTGAGGGCCTTCCTGCATTCGCTCTGACATCGGAGGGCCGGCATTGACACACATGGCGCACGAATCGACCACGGACTCCGAAGTGCGGATCGGTTCCGCCGGGGCATGGGTCGGTCCCGATCGGCGTCGCGTGTCATGGATCGCGGCCGGCGTACTGTCGCTCGCCGGTTGCGGCGTGCTGCCCACCCGCTCGGCGCTGTCATCCGCGTCGGCCGACAGGTGGTCCGGCATTGCCGGGCCGGGTGATTTGTCCGGCTCGATGCATCCTGGCCGGGGGCCCTCGCAGCCTGATTTCATCTCGGGTTGCCGACTGGTCGATGGTCGGATGGGGGTCGCGCGGGTCGCGGCCGACGGCACGTTGCGCTGGGTCAGGCCACTTGCGGCACGGGTGCACGAAGTCCTCATGGATCCTGCGCATGCTTGTCTGCATGTCATTGCGCGCCGGCCGGGCCGCGAGCGTTGGTGTCTGTCCGTGGCCGACGGGGCCATCCTGGAGCGGGGCGATAGTGGCCCCGAACACGTGTTCTGCGGCCACGGCATCGCGACCCGTGACGGTCTGTTGTTCACGACCGAGGCGCGGCGCCTGGATGGCGCCGGATCCATCGCCGTGCGCGAGTCGGTCGGCGGCCGGTTGCTGACCCGTTTCGATTGCCATGGCTTCGACCCCCACATGATCTCGCTCATCCCCGACGGCAACACCGTGGTGGTGGCGATCGGCGGTGCGCGCGAGCACGAGGGCGATGTAACGAAAGGCGGGGGCGGAATCCCGCCACGCTCTTCGCTGGCCTATTTCGATCGACGTGACGGCCGCTGTCTCGGCCGATACCAGGCCTGGCATCCGAGGCTGAGCATTCGTCACCTGGGTGTTGCGCCCGATGGCCGGGTGGTCTTCGGAACGCAGTGGCGTGGGGCGGCGGCATCGATCGACCCGACGGTGCCGCTGCTGGGCTCGCACCGGGGCGAAGACGCGCCGCGTCCGGTTCTGGGCGAGGCCCGGCAGTGGCGCGCGTTGCGCGGCTATGTGGGCAGCGTGGCCATGACCGAAGACGGTGCCGTGGCCTGGGCGAGTTCGCCTCGCGGGGGGCGGGTGCTGCGTTGGCTGGTCGGGGTCAATCGCCTGGATGCCGACGATTGGCAATTGCACGATGTGTGCGGCGTGGCGGTGCCGCGGGGGAGCCGGCAACCACTCTTTTCCACCGGCGACGGGCTCTTGATGCTGGCGCAGGCGCGGACGGCGGCCGGACGCGCCTCTGCGCCGGTTGCCGCCTGGGACAATCACATGATGTCTCTCGGAAGGCGGGCCACGCGACCATGGTGACCCACCTAGATCCCGTCCCGCGTCAGTGACGATGCTTGCCGTGCTCGGCCCCGTGTTGCATGGCTGGCATGGCGGCGGTCAGCGGCCGGACCGGCACGTTCAGTTCCATCGATTCGCGCGCGCCATCCTGGCCTTCGATGACGAGCGTGATCGGCAACAGCTCTCCCTCATTCAATGGCCGCTTCAGGCCCATCAGCATGATGTGATAGCCGCCGGGCTCGAGCGCCACCGCCTTGCCCGCCGGCAGGTCGAGACCCGTGACGGGGCGCATCTTCATGACGTTGCCTTCCATGGCCATCTCGTGGATCTCGACCACATCGGCCACCGACGAGTCGGCCTGTATCAGGCGAGCGCCATTCTGAGAAACGATCCGCATGAATGCGCCGGTGGCCTTCTGAGCGGGTACGGTGCCGCGTACCCAGGCGTCCGTGACCGAGGTCTGCGCGCTGGCGGGCGAGAGCAGTGCGCCAAGTAGCGCGAATGCGATGAATTGCTTTTTCATAGGAAATCTCTTGGAAATTCGGGGTGCACGGGTTCGGGCGAACATCGCCCGCCGGGCGCGGCGTGCTGTCGCGGCCGGATCAAGCCTCGCAGGGGATTCAGGCCGGAATCGGCGGCGCGCGCGAAGGCGGGGGCTGGCCCTCGGGGGCAGGCGCAACCGCGGGTTGACCCGTGTCATGCCGTAGGCTCGCCTGCGCCGGCGCCCGAAAGGAGAGCCCCAACGGGGCGGCGCTCGCTGGCAAGGGCACGCCGGCCGCACAGAAGGCGCAGTGAAGATGGCCGCCCGTGTCGCCTTCATGGGGCGCGGGCTCGCCGATATTCACCCAGGCGATGCCCAGCGACGTACAAACCGCCACGCGCTCGCCGGCAGCCGAGGCATTCGCGATCGAAACACTGAACAGTGGCAACAACACCTGGCCGGCGATGACGAGCATCGCAAGCCACATGTGCCAACGTTGTCGGGATCGCAAAGCGGGCAGCGGGAGCATAGACCAGAATTATGACCGATCGCCGCGCGCCGACGCCTGCTACTGCACCGGCGCGGTCAGCGCGCGATCAGTTGTGGCAGTAGCAGGGTGATGCCCGGGAATGCGATCAGCAACACGACCACCGCCAGCACGATCAGCACGAACGGCAGCACCGAGAGCACGATGTCGCGCATGTCGGTCTCCGGAGACGCGCCCTTGGCCACGAACAACAGCAGCCCGAACGGCGGCGTGGCCAGGCTGACCTCGAGCACCAGCAGCATCAACACGCCGAACCAGACCAGGTCAAGGCCCAGCTGCTGTGCAATCGGCATGAAAAGTGGCACGGTGATCATCATCATGCTGACCTGATCCATGAAGCAGCCCAGGAACAGCAGGATCAGCAACATCCCGGCCAACAGCGCCATCGGCCCGAGGCCGGCGCTGAAGATGGCTTCGGCGAGGCCGGCCGAGGCCTGCGAGAACGCCATGATCTGCGAAAACGTGATCGACCCGCAGATGATGAACAGGGTCATCACCGAGAAGCGCAGCGTCTGACGCACCGAAGTGAGCATGCTGGCCCAGGTCAGGCGCCGGTAGGCGGCCGCCGCGACCAACGTGGCCGCAGCACCAAGCGCTGCCGATTCCGTGGGCGTGGCAAAGCCGCCGAGAATGCTGCCGACAACCACGATGAAAATCAGCGACAGCGGCAGCACATAGATGACAAAAGGCATCAGGCGCTCGCGCCAGCTCAGTTCGGCGACGTCGTAGCTGGGCGCGAGTGTCGGGTCGAGCCGGCAGCGCACGATCACATAGACGAAGAACAGCACCGCGAGAATGATGGCCGGCAGGATCGAGGCGATCAGCAATTCACCAATGGGAATCTGTGCGATCGAACCCAGCAGCACGGCCAGGGCCGAGGGCGGGATCAGCATCGCGATGCCGCCCACGGCGACGATCGGGCCGATCGAGATCGACGGCTTGTAGCCGCGTCGGTACATCTCGGGCAGCAAGGTCGAGCCCAGCATCGCGGTGTTCGCGATGGTCGAGCCCGACAGCGAGGAAAACAGGGTGCCGCCAACGATCGCCACCAGCGACAGGCGCCCCGGCACCCGCGCGATCAGCTTGTCGACCGCATCAATTGCACGCGAGGCCACGCCCGTGTGGAACATGATCTCGCCCATCAGGATGAACAACGGGATCGGCAGCAAGGCGAAGCTTTGCACCGAATCGACCGCGTTGCGCACCAGTTGCAGCACGCCGTTGTCGCCGCCCATGAAGACATAGGCGCCGATCAGGTTGACCGCGAAGAATGCGAACACCACCGGCAGCCCGATGGCCATGAACGCGACCAGCAGCCCCAGCAGCAGCAACAGGATCTCGTACCAGGCCATGGGATCTCAGAATCCTTCGTCGAGCGCCTGCGGCGGAGGCTTTTGGGGGTGTATCAGGCGCAGCACGAACAGGATCAGCAACAGTGCGAAGATCGGCGGCGGCACAGCGTACTGGTACCACTCCGCATACACGAAGGTTTCGTAGACCATGTTGCCCGAATCGAACGAGCGCAGCAGTTGCCGCACCGCATAGACCAGCAACACGGCGCATACCAGTGCGCCGATCAGATTGGCCAGCCAGCCCAGTGCGCGCTGCGCGGCGCCGGGCAGGCGCGCGATGAAGATCTCGATGGCAATGTGGCCATGTTCGCGCAGCACCCACGGCGCGCCCAGGAACGTGATCAGGAACAAGGCCCATTCAGCGATGTCGAGTGCCCAGGGCAGGGAAAAGGCCCGTGAACTGCGCGCGACGACGTCGAAGCAGATCAGCACGACCAACCCACAAAGCAACGCGCCGGCGATGACCGCCAGCGCGTTGACCAGATGGTTGAGGGCCCTATGCATCGGCATACCCGCGCCACCCTGAGCGGCGCGAGGGACGGTGGCTCATTACTTGGTCTGGGGGGTGAGCAGCGGCTTGACCTTGCCAACGAACTCAGGGTCGGCCTTTTCGAGGTCTGCCCAGTAGGTGTCCTCGGCCCGCTTGGCGAAGTCGGCGCCGAGATCCACCACCTCGATGCCACTGGCCTTCTGCGCGGCCATCTGCTTGCCATCCTCTTCGGCACGCCACTTCGGCCACTGCGCCTCGACCCACAGTGTCATGTCGTTCAGACAGGCGCGCTGAGGCTCGGCGAGAGACTTCCATTTGTCGAGATTGACCAGAATCGCGACGGCCGCGCTGATGAAGCCGGGATCGTGGCGGATCTTCGTGTACTTATCCCAGCCGAAGTCCTGAACACCCCACAGCGGCCAGCCGTAGCCGTCGACCGCATTGCGCTCGAGCGCGGTATAGACAGCCGGCGGCGCCATGCGCACGGGATTGGCGCCCAAAGATTTGAAGAAGGCGTCGTAGATCGGCACGGAGCGCAGACGAAAGCCCTCGAAGCGGCCGTTGGCACCTGCCTTGGTGGTGTACAGGTGGAACCGGACCCCTCCGGTCAGGTGGGTCAGGTACTGGGCGTTGAGTTTCTTGTTGTACTCGGCATTGATCAGCTCCCAGGCGCCGTTCTTGCGCTGATCGGCGGTCTCGTTGCGGGCCAGGCTGATGACATCACCGGCCGGCACGGCACCACGGAAGTAGTTCGCCGGCCCGTAGTGCATGTCGATCACGCCGTCCTTGAGCGCGTTCCACTGCTGCAGCGTGGGAACGGCCTCGGGGCCGACCACCGTGATGTTGACCTTGCCCGCGCATTGCTTGTTGACCTCGCGCACCCATTCGTAGAAATACTTGGCGACGACGACCCGCTCGGGGATGAACGAGGCTGCCTTCAGGGTGACTTGCTCGGCCTGGGCGAGCGGTGCGGACAAGAATCCGGCCGCGGCCATGGTGGCGGCCAATGCGGTCTTGCGAAGCTTATTCATAATCTCCTCTCCTGGCCGTTGGGCGGCCATGCAGTGTCTGGGGCCGGCGCCATGCGGGGCGGCGTGTGCTCGCCGCGCCGATGGTCTACCCGGCCGGGGTACCTCGACGCTTCCAGAGCTTCGAGTCTAGCAGGCCGCCGTGGCGGGCTGGGCGGATGCGGCTTCTATGATGCTGGTGCGCCGGTCCCCAGGGGATGGCTCAGGCGGTCTCGGGCAGCGGGCTGATGCGCCTGCCGTCGGCGATCTCTGCCTCGAGAAAGTGATCGATACCTCGGCCGTCGATCGGCTTGGAGAAGTAGTATCCCTGACCGAGATCGGCACCAAGAGTCGTCAGTTCTCGTGCGTGGTTTGCACTCTCGACGCCTTCGGCAACGACGTGCATATCGAAGGCCCTGGCCATGCCGATCACCGCCTGCACGATCGCGCCATCGGACAGGTGCTGGTCACTGCCGCGGCCGTCACCGCGCACGAAGGCCTGATCGATCTTCAAGACATCGACATCGAAGTGCTTCAGATGGGCACGATTCGAGTAGCCGGTGCCGAAGTCGTCGATCGCCAGGCGGATTCCGAGCGCCTTGAGTTCACGCATGACCCGGATCGTGTTCTGAACATCGCCGAGCACGGCCGACTCGGTGATCTCGAGCTCGAGAAAGCGGGGTTCGAGACCGCTCGATTCGAGTGCCTCGCGCACTTCGTTGGCCAGATCCGGATTGCGGAACTGGATCGGCGACAGATTCACGGCGACGACCACGCCATAGGGCTGCCAGCGAACGGCATCCGCGCAGGCCTTTCGCAGGATCTGACGACTCAGTTCGTGGACCAGGCCGGATTCTTCGGCAAAGGGAATGAAGAGATCGGGGCCGACGAAGCCACGGCGCGGATGGATCCAGCGCACCAGTGCCTCCAGGCTCTCGGTGATGCCGCTCTTCAGGCCCACCTTGGGCTGGTAGACAACGGTGAACTCATCGCGTTCCAGGGCGCGCCGGAAGTCGGCCTCGAGGGCGAGGCGCTCCGGAGCGCCCGCGAGCATCTCGTCGGCGAACACGATCGCCTGCGCCTTGCCGGCCTGCTTGGCCCGGTACATCGCGATATCGGCGCGCTGCACCGCCTGCTCGGCGTCGAGGCCGGTCAGATCATCGACCACACCGATGCTGGCGCTGACGAAGATCTGCGCCGCGCCCGTCACCGACTGCATCGGGGCCGATGCCGTGACCGATCTCGAACGGTGCAACCAGCGCCGACCGGATGCGCCGCGGTCGCGGCGTCGTCGCCTAGTACGATGAACTCGTCGCCACCCTGACGCGCGAGCAGATCACCCTGGCCCAGGCAGGTTCCGATGCGGGCCGCCGTATGAATCAGCAATTGGTCGCCCACCACGTGACCATATGAGTCATTGACCAGCTTGAAGCCGTCAAGATCGACGAACAGCACGCAACGCGATCGGCGCTCGGCGTCATCGAGCGCATCGAAGCGTGCGACGAAGCATCGCCGGTTCGGCAGCCCGGTCAGCGGGTCGTGCAGCGCCTGGTGGCGCAACTCGTTCTCGAGCGCCTTGGTCTCGGTGATGTCACGGCCGTTCAGAACGATGCCGGCGATGGCGGGGTCGCCGCGCAGGTCGTTCGCTCGTATCTCGAAGACACGCCGACGACCCTCGATGTCGTGCACCGCGATCTCGTTGCGTTCACGTGAGAGCAGGGTATCGACGTCCAACCCGGTGATCCCCTCGAGCGTGAGTTCGGGCGCGCCGGCACCGGATCCGCCACCGTGCCCGCGGTTCAGGCGTGTTGCCGACGGGGTTGCGAAGCGCACCGCACCCTGCGGGGTGATCACCATGATCAAGTCCGTCGAGTGTTCCACCAGTGCGCGCAGCCGCGACTCGCTCGCGGCGAGCATCCGCAACCGGGTCTGTTGCAGGTCATGGAGCCGGCGTGCACGAGCGCGGGCGAGGCGGGCGACAAAGAGCAATGCGGCAGCGAGCGAGATCAGTGCGGCAAGCGCAGTGACGCGGTTGGCGATGCGCGCCGACGTCATGGCGATCATTTCGTCACGCGTACGCACGGCCTCCAGGGCGCTTGCAAACTCGCCGTGGTTCATGTCCCAATGGCCAAGCCGCTCCCGCAGTTGCTCGCGGGTCAGCTTCATGAGCCCGAATGCGCTCTGCACCGCGCTCAGAAAGCGCTCGGTGCCGCGGGCCAGGCCGTCGAGCAACTCCGGTGCAGGCGCGAAGCCGAGCCGGGCGTTCCAAAGATCGCCATCGCGCTCCAGAGCCATCAGCCGTGCGAGATCGGCCAGGATGCCCTGCCGGTGCCGCTGCTCCGTGCCGCGGGTGCGAATGAACGGGTGGGTGTCGCCAGCCATCAACTGGGTCATGGCGCGCCAGACCAGCGTGTTCTGGTCGGCTGCCTTGACCTCCAGCGCGGTCAGCTGACGTACGACCTCACCCCGCGATCGGGCATGCGCATGCAGCGTGACACTCAGCAGCACCAGTGTGACGGCCGCCGCCGCTACCAAGGCCAGCAATGCCCATGCGAGTGCCGATCGACGCGCGGCCCTGAGGTCGGCGGCGGCGGTGTTCGGATCCGTCGGGTGGGTCGGGTCGTTCATTGGCGGTGGGTCCCTGTGCTTTGCGATCCCGGTGTGTCGTGCGCAGGCCGCCCGGGCCGCGACACGGATGACCGGTACCGTGGATGATGCGAACTGCCCGCTCATGCATCATCGTTTGCCGGATCGGCGGCGTCGCGGCATCCCTCGGCGGCACGGGGGTGGAGGGGCGGTGCAACGTCGATTGAATGAAGCGCAGGCTTGCGCCGGGATTTCCCGCTCTGATGGGATGGGCCGATCGGCAGCAGGGCGTGCGCCGCGCCGCGTTCCGCCGCAGCCGCTGTCTTGACTGGCGAGGCCGGTACGGGCGGGATTCTGCCGGCCGGCGGGCGCGGCCCGTCACGCCGACAAGATGTTTGACAGCGCTGGCCACGCATGACACGATCCCCCGAGAAATCGACGGCGTCAATCAGCGGTCGGGTCCATAAGAAGGAGACATGCATGAGATTCAATCGGCAATGGCTTGCTGCGGCCGTTTTTGCGGCCAGTGGTGCGCTGGCGTTCGGCAGCGCATCGGCAAAGGAAATCAATCTGGGCGTCATCTACGATCTGACCGGGCCGTTCGCCGCGGGCGGGTCCAAGGCAGCGGCCATCGGCACCGAGATCGCGATCGACATGATCAACGAGCGTGGAGGTGTCGAGGGCTACCAGATCAAGTACCAGATGGCCGACGCACAGTCGAAGGCGGATGTCGCCATCAACGAGGCCGAGCGCCTGCTCAACGAGGCAAAGGTGGACATGCTGATGGGCGTGTTCTCCAGTGCTCACTGCGTTCCCATGGCAGCGAAGGTGGATGCCGCACAGAAGTTCATGTGGGCCAATGTCTGCGTTTCCTCGGCGGTCTTCAAGGGCAAGAACCTGAAGTACGTGTTCCGCGGCCAGGTGCACTCCGATCAGTTCGGCGAGGCGTCCTGCACGTTCGTGGCCGAGAATGCGAAGGGCAAGCTGGGCATGGACGTCAAAGACGTCAAGGTCGCGATCATCCACGAGGACGGCCCCTACGGTTCGGGCGTGGCCAAGGGCAACAAGGCCAAGTGTGAGGCGCTGGGCATGAAGGTGGTGCACGAGGAGGGCTACGCGGCCACCTCGACCGATCTTTCGGCGCTGGTGACCAAGCTGCGCCGCGCGCGTCCCGACGTCATCCTGCACACGGGTTACAACCCGGATATCACGCTGTTTCTGCGCCAGTCCAAGGAAGCCGGCCTGCGCTGGAAAGCACTGATCGGCCACGGCGCGGGCTACGGCCAGATCGACAAGCTGACCGCTACCTTCGGCAAGGACGTCAACTACCTGTACAACGTCGACCCGGTCGCGGCGCAACTGCTCGACCCATCCACCCTGGCGGCGGGCCTTGGCGATGTCACGGCCGAGATGGTGAAGCGTTACAAGGCGATCGAGAAGGTCAACGAGGTGCCACCGCATGTTTCCATGGGCTTCAACCAGGCCTGGATCTTCTTTACCGACGTGCTGCCGCGCGCGATCACGAAGTACGGTGGTATCGACCCCGAGGCGCTTCGCAAGGCCGCGCTCGACACCGATATCCCGGTTGGCGGCACGATCCAGGGTTACGGCGTGAAGTTCAATCCGCCGGGCCACGAGATGGCGGGTCAGAATTCGCGTTCGAGCCCGGTCGTCATGCAGTACATCGACGGCGAAACCAAGATCGCCTGGCCGGCCGCGATCCGCACGGTCGATCCGGTGCTGCCGCTGCCTGGCGGGCATACGTACGCCCGCTGAACCGGGCCGGCTCTGCGAGCAGGAAGGCCACCCGCCCGGGTTCCCCGCGGGACCCCGGGCGGGTGCGCCCGCCCCGACACATCGAATCAACAAGAACCGGCCGGGTGCGACGCGATATCGCCCCGGTCCGAGCTGAGGTCGAGACATCCATGGCGATCCTCGAGGTCGAGGACCTGACGAAGACCTTTGGTGGCTTCACGGCCATCAAAGACGTGTCCTTTGAAGTCGGGCAGGGAGAAATCCTGGGACTAATCGGCCCGAACGGATCGGGCAAGAGCACGACCTTCAATTGCATCGCCGGGATGTACACACCGACGGCCGGGCGAATCCGCTTCGAAGGTCGCGACATCGGCGGGCTTACGGCCAACCGGATCTGTCATACCGGTATCGGCCGCACCTACCAGATTCCGCGCCCGTTCCAGAATCTCTCCATTGTCGAAAACGTTGCGCTGTCCGCCTATTTCGGCCAGGACAAGTCGGTTTCGCGCGAGCTCGCCTGGGATCAGGCCCGCGAGGCACTCGAGCTCGTGGGCCTGCCGACCGATGCCGGCGCCTCGACGGAAGGCCTGGGCGCGGCGGCACTCAAGAAGCTCGAGCTGGCCCGGGCGCTGGCCACGCAGCCGCGGCTGCTGCTGGCCGACGAGAGTCTGAACGGTCTCGATCACGCCGAGATGGACCAGGCCGCCGACATGCTGGAGAGAATCCGCACCGAGCGCGGGATCACCATCGTCTGGGTCGAGCACATCATGGGCGTGTTGATGCGCGTGGTGGACCGCGTCGTGGTGCTGGATCACGGCGAGGTGATCTTCAACGGCCTGCCTGACGCCGCGCAGTCGGATGCGCGTGTCATCGAGGTCTACCTGGGCGCGGAGGCCTGAGCGATGCGAGGCAGGAAGGCAGACCATGCAGGGCGGGTGCGGCCATGATGCTCGAGCTGCAGGGTGTCAGCGCCGGCTACGGCAAATTCCAGGCGCTGTTCGATGTCAGCATGTCGGTCGACGCGGGAGAGGCGGTCGCGGTCATCGGCGCCAACGGCGCCGGCAAGACCACGTTGCTTCGGGTGATCTCGGGGCTGCTCCCGGTCAGTTCGGGGCGAATGTCCATGGAAGGGCAGGATCTGACGGCCATCGCCCCTCACAAGATCATTGCCACCGGCATCGCGCATGTGCCGGAGAGCCGTCGGCTGTTCCCCCGGCTCACCGTCGAGGACAATCTGCGCATGGGCGCGTTCGTCGCGACCGCGCGGCCACGCTTTCGTGACCGCCTCGAGTATGTCTACGAGTTGTTCCCGCGTCTGCGTGAGCGGCGCCATCAGCTCGCGGGAACGATGTCGGGCGGCGAACAGCAGATGTGCGCGATCGGGCGCGCCCTGATGAGCGAGCCCAAGCTGATCCTGCTCGATGAACCATCGATGGGGCTCGCGCCCGTGATCGTGCAGCAGGTGTTCGACCTGGTTCGCCGGATTCGCGCCGAGGGCTACACAGTGCTGATCGTGGAGCAGAACGTGCGCCAGGTGCTCAAGGTGGTGGACCGCGCCTATCTGCTCGAGGTCGGAAGCATGCAGGCCGAGGGTAGCGCTGCCGAGCTGGCGGCGTCCGATGAAATCCGCAAGGCATACATGGGGCTCTGAGCGTGGATTGCGCACTCGACATCTTCTTCCTCGAGGCCGTGCTCAACGGCGTGCTGCTCGCGGGCCTGCTGGCTTTGCTCGCGCTCGGGCTCAACCTGATCTTCGGTGTCATCGACGTCGTCTGGATCTGCTACGCGGAGCTCGTCATGGTCGGCATGTACGGCGTCTTCCACGGCTACCAGACGCTGGGTTTGCCGCTGCTGCTGGCGATGGCCCTGGGCATCGTGATCGTGGCGGTCATCGGGCTCATCCTGCATTTCCTGGTGATCCGCCCGGTGCTCGATACCCCACCCATCAACCAGCTCCTGGTCACGGGCGGGGTGCTCTTCTTCCTGCAGGCGGTGGCCACGATGGCGTTCGGCATCGAGTTCAAGAATCTCGGCGTGCATCTGGGCTCGGTGTCCTTTGGCGACATGTTCTTCTCCTGGAACAGGATCATCACGTTCTGCGTGGCACTGGCCACGATGGCCGTACTCTGGTTCTTTCTGCGCCGCACCTTCGTGGGCACCGCGATCCGCGCGATCAGCCAGGATCGTCAGATCATGCCGCTCATGGGCGTGGATAGCCGCAAGGTCTACCTGGTGACATCCGCGATCGGTGGTGGTCTCGCGGGCCTGGCCGCCTCGCTGATGGTCCTTCAATACGACATCTATCCGCAGATCGGTCTGCAGTTCGGGCCGCTGGTGTTCATGATCTGTGTGCTGGGCGGCCTGGGCAACATGTTGGGCGGCTTCGTCGCGGCGTTCATCATCGCCCAGTTCATCACGATCGGCGGCTCCTGTTTCGCCACCGAATGGGGCTACGCGGTGGCCTTCCTGTTCTTCATGATGATGATGTTCATCCGGCCGCAGGGGCTGTTCGGGGACAAGGCATGAGCACGGGCACCCGCATCTTCTACGCCTGCGGCCTGCTGGCGCTGATCGCGTTTCCGTTCGGCGTTCGCGCCGTTTTCCCCGAGGCCGAGAAGTACTACCTGCACCTGGCGATCCAGATCCTGCTATGGGCGTTCATTTACACCGGCTGGTCGCTGATGGGCCGCTTCGGGCTGGTGTCGCTCGGTCATGCGGCATTCACCGGTATCGGGGCCTACGTGACGGTACTGCTCTGGAACAATCTCGGGCTCACGCCGCTGCTGGGGATTCCCGTGGCGGTGGCGCTGGCTGTCCTGCTCAGCCAGATCGTGGGCTATCCGTGCTTCCTGCAGCGCATTCGCGGTCACTATTTCGCGCTGCTGACCCTCGCCATGACCGAGTTCGTACGCTTGTGCATCGTGGGCCTGCGCGACCTGACCGGCGGCTCGCTCGGCACCCAGCCCAAGCGCTACGACGACGGTATTTCGCTCTACGCCGTCCAGTTCGAACCCGATCGCATGCTCTCTTACTTCGTCGCGCTCGTGGTCTGGGTGATCGGCCTCTGGATCTGGCTGCGTGTGGATCGCAGTATGGATCGCTATGCTCTGGATGCGGCCAGCCAGGACGAAGAAGCCGCAGCCTCGGTTGGCATCAATGTCACGCGCGAGAAACTCAAGGTCACAGCGATATCGGCCGCCATGTGCGCCTTCGGCGGCGCTATCTATGGTCAATACCAGATGTACATCGGGCCGGACACCATCGCCGGGCTCGCGATCTCGCTGAACATGGTGTTCGCGGCCATCGCCGGCGGGATCTGGGTGCTGCTCGGACCCACGCTCGGCGCGATCATCACCCAGATGCTCGCGGAGACACTGCGGGTGACCATCCAGTCGAGCGAGACCCTCAAAGGCTTGCTCGGATCCGGTGCGTTGTCGCTGGATACCGCGATCTACGGTCTGCTGTTGATCCTGTTCATCATCTACATGCCGAAGGGCATTCTCGGTACCCTTCAGGAGTGGTGGCGGAAGCGGCAGCCGTAACGTCGCGGGCGCGTTGGCCCGTGCGACCCCCCGTTATCGTTCCGGCGCGGCCGGTACTTCGCAACCCTTGAGGCGACAACTCATGTCCCACACTTCCAGGTTCGACGCGGGTGGCTATCGATTCGTGCCGGGCGTGTTTCAGTATTCAGCCGGTGTCGTCGCCGACCAGGCGCACGAAATCATCCATGTGCGCCTTCGCGCGCCACTGCCGCTGGCGGCGGGTTTCGATTGCGTGGCCGGTCATCTCGCTGCTCATGGCAGACCGCTGACCGCGTTCTGCGCCTGTGAATTGCGTTCTCCGGCTCCGTTCACGGAGGCCGGCTTCGAGGCCTTTAACCGGCTGTACACCGGCAGGTTGCAGGCGTGGGGCATCATTGGCGCCGACGGCGTGAATCCGGTGGCGCGAAGCAATGTCTGTCCGCTGCTCGATCCACCGTCGGAGCCGTCCCTGTTCGCTTTTGCGTTCACCGTGGAGAAACCGGGGGCACGTCCCACGGCTGTGGTCTCGGGCAGTGGCGAGGTGCCCGAGGGGCGGAACAGCTATGGCGCCCATATCGTGGCGCCGGGCGACACCAGTGCCACAGGCATGCGGCGCAAGGCCGATTTCGTCGTCGAACGTATGCGCGAACGCATGGCCGCTCTCGGCCTGCACGATCCCGCTGCATTGAGCGCCGTGCAGGTCTATACCGTGGAACCACTCAGAGATCTGTTGGAAAGCGTACTCGCGCCCGCGGGTCTGTCGGGGCCTGGCGTCACCTGGCATCTTGCCCGGCCGCCGATCGAGGGGCTGGCATTCGAGATGGATGTTCGCTCCACGGCCATCGAGCAGGTGCTGTGACCGGACCAACCCCGGTCAGCTGGCCGGACTCGCACTGGGTGGCGTGCACGCCCGCCATCGAGCCGGCACCCGCGCTGACCGACACCATCGATACCGATGCAGTTGTCATCGGCGCCGGATTTACCGGGCTCTCCACGGCCTGGCATCTGGCCCGGGCCGGTGTGCGCACCGTTCTGCTGGAAGCGCAGGCCCCGGGCTGGGGGGCTTCCGGGCGAAACAATGGTCAGGTCATCCCGACACTGACCCGTCCGGACCCGGACGACATCGAGCGCATGCATGGTGAGGCGGGAGCGCGTTTCGTGACACTGCTGCGAGATAGCGCTCAGACGCTGTTCGATCTGGTCAGGGAAGCCGGGCTCGAGGCCGAGGCCGAGCAGACGGGCTGGATCCAGCCCGTGCACACACCAGGCCGGATGAGAATTGCCGAACGGCGTGTCGAACAGTGGGGGCGTCGTGGCGCGCCGGTCGAATTGCTCGATGCGGCCGCCGTACGGGCGTTGACCGGATCTTCCGTCTGGCATGGCGGCTTCACGAACCGCAGCGGGGGTCATGTCAATCCGCTGGCGCTCGCGCGTTCGCTCGCGGCGGCCGCGCAGCGCGAGGGCGTGCAGCGTTTCGACGGCACGCCCGCGCTTTCGATCGATCGTCGTCCCGGGGCGTGGGAGGTGTCGACCCCCATGGGGCGCGTTCGTGCGCAGCGCCTGATGCTTGCCACGCATTCGTACACGGATGCCTTCTCATCGCGGCTGGCCCCCGAGGTCGCCCGCGAGGTCGTGCCCGTGTTGTCCTGGCAGATGGCGACAGACGTGGTGCACGAGTCCGTGCGCGAGCGGGTGATTCCGGGGCGCCAGGCGGTCTCCGACACCCATGGCGATCTTTACTTCATGCGCTACGACGCGCGCCACCGTCTTGTCACCGGCGGCGCCCTGGTGGTGCCCGCGGCGGGCGCGGCGCGGCTGCGCAGGCGCATCGGCGAACGCCTCGCGCGGGTGTTCCCGGATCTTGGTCGGCCGACGTTCGAGCATGTCTGGAATGGCTATATCGGCATGACCACGGACTTCATGCCACGCTTGCACAGGCTCGGCGAGGGTGCGTTCGCCTGGGTCGGCTGCAATGGGCGCGGGGTGGCTCTGTCGATCGCGCTCGGACGTGAATTCGCTCGTGCGCTTGCCGGGCAGCCGATACGGGATCTCGCGTTACCCCTGACCGAGCCGCGGCCGCTGCCGGCGCACCCGGTACTGCGGCGGGTCGCGCCGCTGCGCCTGCTCCAATACAGGGCCCTGGATAAACGGGAGTTGCCATGAGTACAGACATGTCGCGACGCTTCGACGCCGGCGAGGTCCACGAACTGCTGCGTCGGGCATTCGCGATGCGCGCGGCATCCTATGCGCATTTCTACGATGTGCTGCGCGAGCGGGTGGGCCGTGAGCAGGCCATCGCGATCTGCAAGACGGCCACGCGGCGCATGGGAGAAACGATGGGCCGCCCGATGGCGAATCATGCCCCTGCGGATCTCGAAGGCCTGCGCGACGCTTTCCTGGGAGGCATCATCGAGGCAGAGGCGTTGTTCGCGCCGACCGGGGTCGCTGTCGGCGAAGACGGCCTGAAGATCGATTTCATGCGTTGCCCGCTGAAGGAAGCCTGGGAGGCCATGGGGCGCCGCGATCATGAGCTCGAGGATCTGTGCGAGATCGCCGGCGCCATCGATATCGGCCTGTTCGAATCGGCGGGCTTTGGCTTCGCCGGCAGGACCTGGCGTATCGGGCAGCAGGGTTGCTGCCAGCTGCGGGTCTTGCCGGGAGCGCCGGCGGGGCCCGGTTCGTCATCGTGATCAGGCCGGTCTGGCGGCATGGCTCACCGGGAGGTGGCCGGCGCGTGGCTGCTTCAGACGGCGGTGCGCCACTGGGCGTGGTCTGGCGTCAGTGCGCGCACCACGTCGCGGTAGCGCGCCATCAGCGAGCGTGTGACCGGCCCGATCGAACCGTCCCCCACCGGGAGTCGGTCGATCGAAGTCACCGGGATGATCTCCTGCCCGGTGCCGCAGATGAAGGCCTCGTCGGCGAGATAGAGTTCGCTACGGTCGATGGGCCGTTCGAGTACGGCATCGCCGGTCAGTTCCCTGTGCAGCGTGATCAGGGTGTCGCGAGTGATGCTCTCGAGCACGCTGCTGCCCGTGTCCGGCGTCACGAGGCAACCGTCGCGGACCATGAAGAAGCAGGCGATCGGCGTCTCCGAGACCTTGCCCGATGTGGTGAGCATGAGCGCGCCGTCGTAGCCGTCGGCCTTGGCCTGCAGGTGCGCAAGCCGCGCATTGTGATAGTTGGCGGTGGCCTTCAGGCGCGGGGGGCTGACATCGTCCGGAGGGCGGCGCCAGCTGCTCACGCCCAGGCTCATGCCGGTGTCGACCAGTTTTGAACGCTCCCGTGGCATCGCCGCGGCCGTATAGCCTACCGGCCCGGTCGTGGCGAGCAGGCCGATGGCCTCGACATAGACGAGCAGGCGGATGTAGACATCGTCGTCGGGCGAGTTGGCGCGAACGAGGCCAGACAGCGCCTCGCGCATTGCGCCCGCATCGAATCGCCGATCCATGCGCATGACCTTCATGCCCTGACCGAGCCGCTGCAGGTGTTCATCGAGCCGGAAGAACCACAGCCGGCCGCCGTCCGGGTCGCGATAGGCCCGTATGCCCTCGAAGACCGTGGTCGCGTAGGCCATGCCGAGCGACAAGGGGTGAACCCCGGCACTGTCGAATGGAATCAACTGGTCATTGACGAGGATGCGTGTGGGCTGCCACATGAGATGCGCGCTCGGCGGTGCCGCCTCAGTGGGCGGGCAGTTCAGGGAGGGCGGGGTCGGGGCGGTTCAACCCCGCATTGCCCGGAGTTGCGCCGGATAGCCGCTCGGGTCGACCCGGACATCGATCAGCGCAGGCCCGTCGGCCGCAAAGGCGCGCTCGAGCGCGGCGCGGTAGCGATGGGGAGAATCCGCCACGAGCCCCAGGCCCCCCAAGCCCTGCATCACGGCAGCGAAGTCCGGTTGCGCCCAGCGTACCCCGGTGGCCGGCAGCTCACGGCTCTGCTGCTTGATATCGATCAGCGAGAGTGCACCGTCGTTGAACACGATCACGACCAGTTTTGCCCGCTGTTCGACCGCGGTGGCGAGTTCGCCCAGGCACATCATCAGGCCGCCGTCGCCGGTGAATGCCACCACACTGCGCCCGGGTTCGTGCAAGGCGGCGGCAATGCCTGCGGGCAGGGCGAAGCCCATCGAGGCGAGCCCGTTGGAGATCAGCAGCCCATTGGGCTCGTGACATGGCCAGAACGCGGTGGCCGAGAACATGTGGGCACCGGCATCCACGGTGACCCGCGGCCATCGGGCAAGCGGTCTGGCAATCTCCGCGGCGGTGGCCACGACGACTTCGGGTGAGAGGCCGCTGCCGGATCCCTGGTAGCTCAGGGAGGCACGCATCCGTTGGCGATGCTCGCCGATGGCCCCGGCGGCCCACTGCCCGGACCGGGCTTGGGCGCTCAGCGCTCGCAGCGCCACGACCGGGTCGCCCAAAACCGCGCAGTCCGCCTGCACATAGTGGACCGGGTGCCGGGTCCAGCCGATCTCGAGCACCGGCAGATCATAGGGCCACGGCTGGAGAATGAGTTCGACGGGATCGAGCCCGACGAGGACGATGAGATCGGCCTCGCGCACAACGGCCTGCTCGGCAGCACCACCCGTGAAGATGCCGACATAGGCGGCGCTATCGTCGGCGATGACGCCCTTGGCCTTGTAGGTCACCAGTGCCGGACAGCAAAGCGTCTCGACGAGTGTCCGTGTGGCCTCGGCGATCGCGGGTTCTCGCGCCTCGAGCCCGACCACCACGACAGGTCGCCTCGCAGCCGCAAGTAAAGCGGCAGCCCGGCCAAGCGCCTCGTCTGTCGAAACTACCGGTGCGTGCCCCGCGTCGGTGCCAGCGCGTTGGCAGGCGCCCGCCACGCGCGAACTGAGGGTGCCACCGGCATTGGGCGGCACTGGCGAGAATCCGGCGGCCCGCCAGGTGCTTGCTGAAGCGACGTCGTTGGCCTTGGCCGACGCCATCGGGCTGCCCACGGTGAAGCGGCGGCTGCTGATCGGTCCGCCCTGGCGCCACGACCTACCCTATCCTGTCGTGGCCAAGCTCGTGGTCCCGGGCCTTGCGCACAAGACGGAGGCCGGAGCGGTCACGCTCGACATCGGCTCGGCGGCTGCGCTGAATGAGGCGATTCACCGGATGACCGAGCGCCTGGCCGAATATTCGCCCGGTGCCGTGGTCAGCGCGGTCCTGGTACAGCGTCAGCACGTTGCCCTGGCCGAGGTCCTGCTGGGGTACCGCATCGATCCCGCCATGGGTCCGGTCGTCGTCCTGGGTGCGGGTGGACGCCTGGCCGAGCTACTCGGCGATCTGTCCATGCGCATGGCTCCGGTGACGGTGGAAACCGCCCGAGAGATGATCGGAGAGGTTCGGGCCTTGTCGGCGTTGAAAGGATATCGCGGCATGCAGCGCGGCGATCTCGATGGCCTGGCCGACGCGATCGTGCGGCTGAGCATGCTGGCCGCCGGTGGCCACGACGATATCGTGGAATTCGAGGTCAACCCGGTGATGGTCATGACTGACGGCGTGGTCGCCGTGGATGCGCTGGGAGTTCGATTGGCCAGACGCGGCGCCTGATCGGCCAGAACCGCACGCGCTCCCTGCGCGTCGCCACGTTGCGGCACCGCTTCGATCCGGCATGGAGCCTGCGTGCGCGAGCGGCAGGCGGGCCTCATGGCACCGGCCGACGGCGTCGTCGGCAATATGCGCTCGCAGGCAGGCGGGTTCGTCGACCACCATGACCCTTGACGCGTCTATTCGAACCGCCTGCCGACAGTCCGTCAGGAAAAAGCCCCGCTTCTGGTGACGGCCGTGTCGGCCAGCAGCTGATCTGTGGAGCGAGCCGCAACATCCTGCCAAACGACCTGATTCCTGCCGTTCGCCTTGGCGTCGTACACGGCCGAGTCGGCTGCGGCGAGCATCGCGCGCGCGCATTCCTGGTCACGCGGCCGCCGCGATGAGAGGCCGATGCTGACCGTCATGCTGATCGATCGGCCGTCGACGGCGACGCGCATCGACTCCGCGGCCAGGCGAATCCGCTCGGCGAATTGCAGCGCCTCGTCCTTCGACGCGCCCGGCAGCAGCACGCAGAACTCCTCGCCGCCGAAGCGGGCTGCGATGTCGTCGCTGTGCAGCAGGTGGCTTTCCAGGAGGCGTGCCAGTGATTTCAGGCAGGCGTCGCCGGCCGCGTGGCCGAGCGTGTCATTGATTCGCTTGAAGTGGTCTGCGTCGATGAAGGCCACGCTGAGCCATTCTCCTTTCTCGCGCGCGGTCTCGACGGCACGGCTGAACGCGGCGTCGAAGTACCGGCGGTTGTAGCTCCCGGTGAGCCAGTCGCGTTCACTGAGCGTGGCCAATCGCTGGTTCGATTCCGCGAGGTCTCGGGTGCGCTCCTGCACTTGCTGCTCGAGCTGCTCCCTGGCCCTTGCCTGCACCTCGAGTGCGTGCGCCTGAGCCCTGACCCGCATCCGGCGCTCGTCGCGCACGCGGATGCCCAGCGCAACGGACGCCAGAATCATCTCGATCGCCGACCCGACCTGTGGCGCGTTGACGATCCAGAAAGACTGCGCCATGACGCCATAGCGCTGCAGGATCAGTGCGAGTGCCGACGCATGAAGCGCCATCCAGGCAATGCCCAGGATGATCGCCGGCCTGAAGCCTTCCCGAATGCGTAAGCCGGTGAGCACGAGCGCGGTCGTCGCCCCGACGCCGATCAGCGCGAGGAGGATCTGAATGGCGATGAAGTAGGGGATCAGAAAACCGATGACCACCATCGCGAGCGATGCAAGCACAACCAGGCGCAGGATCGTGGCAAGGCGTCGATGTCCGCCACCGGCCAGCAGGAAGCGAAGATGGAAGTCGAGCGCCGAGGCCAGCGACAGCCCCACCAGGGCGCTGAGGCTGCGGTCGTTCAAGGCGGGAAAGTCGGGCCACAGGTATTGGAAAGAGAGGCCCTTCAGGGTCAACATCGTCAGCGAAATCGAAGCGACCCAGGCCACGTAGGCAAGAAAGCTCTTCTCGCCGGTGGCGAAGAAGAGCATCAGGTTGTAGACGAGCAGCCCCAGCACGATCCCGAAATAGGCGCCCTGGAACAGCATTTCCTCGAGATTGGCGAGGCGTTGTGCGTCGGCCTGCCACAGGCGCAACGGAAGCTGCATCGAACTGCTGGTGCTGACGCGCGCGAATACGCGGACCGACTGACCCGCCTCGATGCGCAGCGGCACGACGAAGTGTTGATGTTGGTATGGCCTGGCACGGAACGGCAGTTGATCGCCCATCCTGAAGGTCTTCCATGCGCCGTCGTCGCCGAGGCGTACAGACAGCTCGACATGATCCAGGAACGGATAGCCGATCTCGAGCCGGAAGTCGCCCGCGGTGTTCACCGGTTCGAAGTCAGCACGAAACCAGTGTGTCTGGCGCACGAAGCCCAGGGCCCCGTCGGGCGAGGGCAGAGGCAGCCAGTGATCTTCGGGTAGCTGGCGAACCTGTTCGAGGGTCAACCCGCCGGCCGACTCGGTGATATGCGCGAGCTGCGGACGCGCCGGTGCCGGCAGTTCGTCGGCCGACGCGGCCATTGCGGCCGACGCCAGGCACCATATCAGCCATGCGCGCAGGAGCTGCGCGAGCAAACGGGCGCCCCGGTCGCTTCGCCACCGGGCGCGGGCAGGGTGCGGAAAGGGGCCCATGCCCGCATTGTGCGGGGCAGTGGCACCCGCCCAGAGTCTGAAAAACGACCCAATACGGCAGTACTTTGCCGCCCGCCGGCCCGCCGGCCCGCCGGCCCGCCGGCCCGCCGGCCCGCCGGCCCGCCGGCCGGCGCCGCTACTCGCCGTCGTGCCCGAGCCTGGGCAGCAGCCCGCCGGCCTCGCTGGTGAGCAGGCCCGCCTTCGTGTAGGTGAACAGCTTGGCGCGGGTATCGGCGATGTCCAGATTGCGCATCGTGAGCTGGCCGATGCGGTCCTGAGGCGTGAAGCTGGAGGCGCCCTTTTCCATGGTGAGCCGCTCGGGCTCGTAGGAGAGGTTCGGCGACTCGGTGTTCAGCAGTGAGTAGTCGTTGCCGCGGCGTAACTCGAGCGTGACCTCGCCGGTGATCGCACGCGCCACCCAGCGTTGCGCGGTTTCGCGCAGCATGATCGCCTGCGGGTCGAACCAGCGGCCCTGGTAGAGCAGCCGGCCAAGCCGCAGCCCGTTGATCCGGTACTGTTCGATCGTGTCTTCGTTGTGAATGCCGGTGACCAGTCGCTCATAGGCGATGAACAGCAGGGCCATTCCCGGCGCCTCGTAGATGCCGCGGCTCTTGGCCTCGATGATGCGGTTCTCGATCTGGTCGCTCATGCCCAGGCCATGGCGCCCGCCGATGCGGTTGGCTTCGAGGATCAGCTCGACCGGATCCTGATACTCCTGGCCATTGAGTGCCACCGGCTGGCCTTCCTCGAAGCGAACGCTGACCTCCTCGGGCTGGACGCGGACATCGTCGCGCCAGAACGGCACGCCCATGATCGGATTGACGATGCGGATGCCGCTGTCGAGCCGCTCGAGATCCTTGGCCTCATGGGTGGCGCCAAGCATGTTGGAGTCGGTGGAATACGCCTTCTCTGCCGACATCTTGTAGGCGAAGCCCGCCTCGCGCATGAAGGCCGACATCTCGGCGCGCCCGCCCAGCTCGTCGATGAAGGCCTGGTCGAGCCACGGCTTGTAGATCTGCAGGCCCGGGTTGGTCAACAGCCCGTAGCGGTAGAAGCGCTCGATGTCATTGCCCTTGAAGGTGCTGCCGTCACCCCAGATGTTGACGTTGTCGTCCTTCATCGCCGCCACCAGCATGGTGCCGGTCACCGCGCGGCCGATCGGCGTGGTGTTGAAGTAGGTGATCCCCGCCGTAGAAATATGAAAGGCGCCGCATTGCAGCGCGGCGATACCCTCGGCCGCGAGCTGGGCCCGGCAGTCGATCAGGCGGGCCTTTTCGGCGCCATAGCTGAGCGCGGCGCGCGGAATCGCTTCGTAGTCGGATTCGTCGGGCTGCCCCAGGTCGGCGGTGTAGGCATAGGGGACGGCGCCCTTCTTGCGCATCCACAGCAGTGCGGCGCTGGTATCGAGGCCGCCGGAAAACGCGATGCCGACCTTCTGGCCGACGGGCAGGTTCTGGAGAATGGTCGCCATGGTTTCTCTGGGACTTTGGAGGCTGCGTGAAGCCCGTTGTACGGCAGCTGCCGGCGGATCGAAGCGACCCGGGCTGGCGGCCTGGCTCGGGCCAAGTGGGCCCGTATTCTAACGGCGCGCGCAGACCGGGCGGCCCGGCGCCCGCTGGCCCGCCTCCGAGCACCGCGATCGGGACCGCCCCGATCGAAGGTGCGCCGGTTCTCTCATTCAGCGGGTCAGGTAGCCGCCATCGACCGGGTAGTAGGCGCCGTTGACGAATGATGCCTGAGGCGAGCTCAGCCATAGCACCAGTTCGGCCACCTCCTCGGGCCTGCCCAGGCGGCCGATCGGGTGACGCGACTCCACCTCGGCACGCATCGGCTCATTGTCTTCGATGCGGGCGATCATCGGCGTCTGGATGAAACCGGGGCCGACCGCATTCACCCGCACGCCCTTGGCCGAGTAGTCGAGCGCGGCCACGCGGGTCAGGCCCACGACGCCGTGCTTGGACGCGGTGTACGCCGGTGTGCCGGCCATGCCCACCATGCCGAGCACGGAGGCGATGTTGACGATCGCACCGCCGCCGTTGGCGAGCATAGCCGGAATTTCCTGGCGCAGGCAGTAGAAGACGCCGGTGAGGTTGACCGCCAGCAGTTTTTCCCAGAGATCCAGCGGATACTCGGCCAACGGTGCCAGGCCGCCGGCAACGCCGGCATTGTTGCAGGCGATGTCAAGCCGGCCGAACTGCCCGACCGTTCGCTCGACCATACGGGCGCAGTCTTCGGCGCTGGTCACGTCGACCGTGAGCGCGATCGCCTGGCCGCCGGCCGCGGTGATCATCGTGGCTGTGGCCTGCGCCGCTTCGGCCGAAACATCGGCCACCGCCACGCTCGCGCGTTCGCGCGCATAGGCGAGCGCGATCTTCTGTCCGATGCCGGAACCGCCGCCGGTGACCAGGGCTACCTTGTTCGAGAGCATTCGCGATTTCTCCTTGGATGAGTCATTCGGAAATGTAGTGCGGATTCGGTGGTGCCGCTGCTGGCCGCGATGGGCTCCCGGCGCTGCCCGGTTCCGTTGTCGCGCGGGGTCGCCGAGGATGCGGGTCGTGGTTTCGTTTCATTCAGCCTGCGGACACGGTAGGATCGGCAGAGGGTGCGCAGCGCGACGATCATGCAACGGAACCAGGGTTTCGATTCGCGGTGTTGCACGACACCAGGTTGGCACAACGACACGGAAGACGCCATGCACATCGAACCGGGAATCGTCACGGGCGCGAAGCTCGCCATCGGACATGCCACCGTGGCAGGGGTGGGCCTCTATGCACTATGGCTGGCCCGCCGCGAAGCGCTGCGCAGCGGCCTGGTGTTGCTCATTGCGCGGTCGCTGATCGCCATCATCGCCGTGTTCGGCTTCTTCGAGGTCCTGCCGCACTTCAGCGCCGGTGTTTCGGAGGTGCATTTCATCTTCGGCTCCACCCTGTTCCTGATGCTCGGCGTCGCGCCGGCCGCGATCGGCCTGGCAGTGGGCCTCGCGCTGCAGGGCTGGCTGCTGGCGCCCGCGGATCTGCCGCAACTGGCGATGAACATCACCACCTTGCTCGCGCCCCTGATCGGGATTGCCGCCATCGCGCGTAGATCCATCGCGCCGGGCACGCGCTATGTGGATCTGCGTTATGGGCAGGCTCTGTTGCTGTCGGCAACCTACCAGGCCGGCGTCGTGGCCTGGGTGGTGTTCTGGGTGCTCGTCGGTGTCGGTGCGGGCGCGCAGACCATGGCGGCCCTGGTGCAGTTTGCGCTGGCCTACAGCGTCGTCCTGATCGTCGAGCCCTTGGTGGATCTCGCCGTGTTGGCCTTGGCCCGGTGGCTGGGGGCGGGCCACGGCGCTGTTCTGCAGTGGCTGAACCCGCGCCTGTCGGCCGGCGCTGCATAGGTGCGGCCAGGATCCGGTGTTGGCCCGGCCGGCAGGCCGCTCAGCGCGCCGCTGTCTCGCTGAGCCGGTACTGTCCGCCCGAGTGGAGAAGCCGCCCTGAGCTGATCGGGGGGGACCGGACGCTTCGCCGTCCGCCCGGCCTGCATCAGAAAAACGTGCCGTCGGTGACGATGTTCAACGGCGGTCGGCCGTCGCGCAACTCATTGGCCAGCGCGCGGCCGGTGGCCCAGGTGCCGCCCTCGAGAATGCGCGCCAGGGGCATCTCGTGCGCATCGGCGCCGAAGCGCTCGCGCACCATCGGGGCCAGAAGGTCGATCAGTGCCACGGTGAGCGCCCGCCATTCGATCACGGCCTCGTCACCGGGAGTCAGCGGCATGGCCAGCAAGGCGGGGTCACGCGGCAGGATCACGCCGGTGTCGATCAGCAGCCCGCCGTTGCGGTACTCGGGCAGGGCGGTGAGCTCGTCCAGCCCGTGCATCTGCAC
>JAWKYG010000028.1:0-35616 GCA_041396585.1 Burkholderiaceae bacterium
ACGATGGATGTCGAGGATGTGCATCAGGGGGGGGTCATGGAGCTGGCCGGCTCACGCCGTGGCGAGCTCTCGAACATGACCCCCGATGGCGCCGGCCGCGTTCGCCTCGATTACCGGATCCCCTCGCGCGGGCTGGTCGGTTTCCATCACGAGTTCCTGAACGCCACCCGTGGCACCGGCGTGCTCAGCCACGTGTTCGATGCCTATGGGCCGTGGGCGGGCGAACTCGAGGGGCGGCGCAACGGGGTTCTGATATCGCAGGACGACGGGCAGGCCGTGGCCTATGCGCTTTGGAAGCTGCAGGAGCGCGGACGGATGTTCGTTTCGCCCGGCGATCCCTTGTACGAGGGCATGGTGATCGGTATTCACACGCGCGACAACGACCTGGTGGTCAACCCGGTGCGCGAGAAGAAGCTCACCAATGTGCGTGCATCCGGCAAGGACGATGCCATTCTCCTGACCCCGCCCATCCCGCTCACCCTCGAGCGCGCGGTCGAGTTCATTGCCGACGATGAGCTGGTGGAGGTCACCCCGCATCACATCCGCATTCGCAAGCGCCACCTCAAGGAGCACGAGCGCCGGCGCGTCTCGCGCGAGTCGCAGGCCGCCTGAGCCCGACGCACGCGCACGTGCGCCAGCCCGAGCCCGTGCCAGCGAAGACCGGGCAGGGCTTGCCCGGGCATCCGCTTTATGTATACATTAACGTATGCACAAAACAGATGCCCAGGCCGCGGACCGCGCCGCGGCGGTCCGATTCGTCGGCGCCGAACTGAACCGCCCGGAGTGCGTGCTCTGCACGCGCGCCGGTCATTGGTATAGCGCCGACTGGCGCGGCGGTGTCGCCCATGGCTGGCCGGACGGCCACCAGACGCTTTACCGCGCACCCGAGCGCGACGGTCGGGCGATGCGCCCCAATGGCATCGCCTTGCTCGCCGGCGGCGATTTTCTGCTGGCCGATCTGGGCGAGACACTCGGCGGCATCTTCCGGCTGAGCCGCCAGGGCGAGCTCTCCACCGTGGTGGATCGCATCGACGGGCGCGATCTGCCGCCCACCAATTTCGTCACCACGGATCGTGACGCCCGGATCTGGTTCACCGTCAGCACGACACGCGTACCGCGTGCGCTCGGATACCGCGCAGATTGCGACGATGGATTCATCGCGGTTCATGATGCCCATGGCACCCGCATCGTGGCCGACGGGCTCGGCTACACCAATGAATGCGCGTTCGACGCGAATGGTCGCTGGCTCTATGTCAACGAGACTTTCGGGCGACGCCTGAGTCGCTTCCCGGTGCGCGAGGGCGGCGCGCTGGGTGCCCGCGAGACCGTCACCGAGTTCGGTCAAGGCATGTTTCCCGACGGCCTGGCCGTCGATGCCCGAGGCGATCTCTGGGTGACCAGTATCGTCAGCAACCGTCTGGTCCATGTGCGCGCCGCCGACGGCGCTCAGACGGTCTGGCTGGAAGATGCCGACGAGGCGCATCTGGAACAGGTGGAACGCGCCTACCTCGCCGGTGAGATGGGGCGACCCCATCTCGATGATATCCGTGCCCGGGTGTTGCGCAACATCTCCAGTCTGGCCTTCGGCGGGCCCGATCTGCGGCTTGGCCACCTGGGCTGCCTGCTCGGCACCCGCATCGGCACGATCGAGATGCCGGTTGCCGGGCTGGCACCGGTTCACTGGCATGTCGATGACTGATCCTGCGTCGGCCAGCGCCAGCAAGCGCGGCGAATCGCTGGCAGACGGCGCCTATGGGCGCCTGCGCGAATGGATCCTCGATAACGAATGGCTGCCCGGCCATCGTGCGTTGGAGCGAGACCTGTGCGATGTGCTGCAGATGAGCCGAACGCCGGTGCGTGAAGCCATGGTGCGGCTGCGCGACGAGGGGCTGATCGATATCGTGCCGCGCCATGGCCTGGTCGTGTTGCCGGTCTCGGCGCGGCTGATGCAAGAGATCTACCAGGTATTGAGTGCGCTCGAAGTGGCGGCTGCGCAGGCCGTGGCGACCGACCCTGCGCGATCGGATCGTCTCGACGAGTTGGAGCTGGCCACGCAGGCGATGGCCGCCGCGCTCGCGCATGATGATCTGCCCGCCTGGGCCCATGCCGACGAGCGATTTCACGAGCGGCTGGTTGCCGGCTGCGGGAATCAGACGCTCATCGAGACCGTGGCACGGTTTCGTGACCGGGTTCGCCGCGCGCGCATGATGACCTTGCGACTTCGACCCCCGCCACATTCCTCGACCAGCGAGCATCGCGAACTGCTCGACGCGCTGCGTGCCGGCGATCCGATGCGCGCCGCGGAACTGCATCGTGCACATCGCGCGCGTGGCGCGGCCGAGCTGGTGCCGATTCTCGAGGCGCTTGCCGGGCAATGAACGTCGCCGCACACCGTACTCGCGGCGCAAGAGGGAAGGCGCCGATTGCAGGCGAGCTTCCGCTTTTCGGGCGGCTTGAACAGGGCCACCCGCCCGTTTCGTCAATTGAATCATGGGCCCTCGAACAAGCGCGACAGCCTGCAAACTCTCTGGAGGACATGACATGACCCCGATGGAACCCGCGCGTATCGCGCTGCTGGCCGGCGATGGCATCGGAGTCGAAGTCTGCGACGCGGTCCGTGCCGTCGCCGACGCGCTGCAGCAGCGACTGCCCGTGTGCGCCCTGCAGTGGCAGGCGCTGCCAGCTGGCGCCGGGCACTATCGCGACCATGGCCAGGCGCTGCCGGCAGCGACCCTGTCCGCCTGCGAACAAGCGGACGCGATCTTCCTGGGGGCCATGGGGCTGCCGGAGATCCGCTATCCGGACGGTACCGAGATTTCGCCGCAGCTGGATCTGCGCGAGCACTTCGATCTTTACGCCGGCGTGCGCCCGATCCGCTCGCTCGCCGGCATCCCGCGCGTGCTCGCCGACACGCGCGCGGCCGATATCGATCTGGTGCTGGTGCGCGAGCAGACCGAAGGGCTGTTCTTCGACCGCCGCGGCACACGGGTCGACGAACAAGGGGCCAGTGACACCCTGCGCATCACGGCCGAGGGTGCGCACCGCATCAGCCGCTATGCCTTCGAGCTCGCGCGCCATCGACGCTCGCCGCGCGATCGCGCGCAGGTGACCCTGGTGGACAAGGCGAACGGGCTGGGGTCGATGGCTTACTTCCGAGCGCGCTTTCTGGAGATTGCCGAGGGCTATGCGGATATCGACCATGACTGCGCATATATCGACGCCACGGCGCTGAACCTGGTGCGCAAGCCATGGGCCTTCGATGTCATGGTCACGGAGAACCAATTCGGCGACATCTTGTCCGATCTTTGCGCGGCCCTGATCGGCGGCATGGGCCTGGCCCCCTCGGCCGACATCGGCGATCGTCATGCGATGTTCCAGCCGGCTCATGGCAGCGCGCCGGACATCGCGGGGCGGGGCATCGCCAATCCCACGGCCGCGATTCTGTCGGCGGCCATGATGCTCGACTGGCTCGGGCTGGACGAGCGACGCGCGGGCATGCGCCAGGGCGCGGCACTGATCTCGGCGGCAGTCGATCACGCGTTTGCGAGCGGCGCCTGTCTGCCCGGGGAATTCGGTGGTCACTCGGGAACCGCAGAAATCACCGCCGCGGTCGTGGCCGGTGTGCGCGAGTTGCCGCTGCCCGGGAATCGCTGATTGCGACGGGGCGCACCATGATCGGCGAACCGGGTGTTGTCGATACCGATGGCTCGACGGCCGCTCACGGCAGTCGGCGGGCGCTGCGCGTGGGTGTGATTGGTGCGGGTTTTTTCAGCCAGTTCCATCTCGAGGGATGGCAGACCCTGACAGATGCCGAGGTCGTCGCGATCTGCGATCGCGATATCGTGCGTGCACAGACGCTGGCGCATCGCTTCAGGTGCGCGCGTGCTGGCGATGTGCAGGCCATGTTTGCCGAGCAGGCGCTGGATCTTATCGATATCGTCACCGGGCCGGACACCCACGCCGACCTGGTTTTGCACGCGCACGGACAGGGCGTGCCCGTGATCTGCCAGAAGCCGTTTGCCGGTGGTCTGCAAGGCGCGCGTGCTCTCTGTGACCGGCTGGATCCCCTGGGCCCGGCGGTAGTGGTTCACGAAAACTTTCGTTTCAGTCCGTGGTATCGCGAGATCGCCACCTGGATCCGCGACGGCCGGCTCGGGCGCCTGCATGGCATCAGCTTTCGATTGCGCCCGGGCGATGGGCAGGGAGCGGATGCCTATCTCGCGCGCCAGGCCTATTTTCAACGCATGCCTCGCTTCCTCATTCATGAAACCGCGGTGCACTTCGTCGACACCTTCCGCTTCCTGTTCGGTGAGGTGAGGCGGGTCGGCGCCTATCTTCGCCGGCGCAATCCGGTGATCGCGGGCGAGGACGCCGGCATCGTGGTCTTCGAGTTCGACGACGACCGCCTGGGTGTGTTCGACGGCAATCGCCTGAACGAGCATCCGGCCAAGGATCTGCGGCGCACCATGGGCGAATGCTGGGTCGAGGGCGAGGCTGGGGTGCTGCGCCTCGATGGCGATGCCCGCCTGCATTTCAAGCCGCACGGTCAGCCCGAGACCGAGCTTGACTATGATCGCGGCGCCGATACCTTCGCGGGAGGCGCCTGCGGGCGGCTGCAGGCCCATGTGATCGCGCATCTGCGTGAAGCCGGTCCGCTGGAGAACACCGCCCACGCCTACCTGCGCAATCTCGAGGTCGTCGAGGCGATCTATGCGTCCGCGGCCAGCCGGGCGATGGTCTCGCTGCCAGCGCCTTGCCAGTAGCGATCGCTGCCGTAGTGATGTTTGAGATGGTCGATCAGCATGCGTACGCGCAGCGGAAGCTGCCGACGCTGCGGAAAGACCGCGTAGATCGCGGTCGCCGGTGCGGCGTAGGCATCGAGCACGGTGCGCAACCGGCCGGCATCGATGTCCTCGCCGACCTCCCAGAGCGAACGCCAGGCCAATCCCAGGCCGTCGATTGCCCAATCGCGCAGCACCGAGCCGTCATTGCTGTGCAGGCGCCCGGCCACGCGCAGTGAGACCGGCTCGCCGTCGACGAGGAATTGCCAGCCGCGGGCCTGGTTGCCGTAGTTGCCGAAGTCCAGGCAGGCGTGCCGGGCCAGTTCGGCTGGTGTGGCCGGGTGCCGGCCTGGGCCAGGTAGGCCGGGCTGGCGACCACGACCGACGGTTCTGCGCCAGACGAACGCTGACCAGGCTGGAATCATCCAGCTGACCGATGCGTACGGCCAGATCGAACGAGTCGCTGACGATGTCGGTGAGCCCGTCGGAGAGTTCGAGGGTCAGGCTGACGTCCGGATTGTTGCGCAGGAATTCGGGCAGTAGCGGCGCCACATGGCGTCTGCCGAAGCCGGCCGGCGCAGTCAGCCGGACATGCCCGCTGGCCTTCACCCCGCCAAGCGAGACCGCGTCCTCGGCCTGGCGCAGTTCGGCCAGGATGCTGGCTGTCCTCGAGAAACGCCCTCGAAGGTCAGGCTGAGCCGGCGCGTGGTGCGCACCAGCAGTTTGACCCCGAGCCTGGCCTCGAGCGCCGCCAGACGTCGGCTGATGACCGCCGGGGTCACGCCGGCGGCACCCGCCGCGGCGCTCAGGCTGCCTCGCTGGGCCACCGCGACGAAGGTTTCGATCTGAAGAAGGCGATCCAATTAGGTCTGTTTTGATCAATAGTCTATGTGCTTTAGGGTACTTTCTTTGATCGATTGGCTGCAATAGCATGTGCATCGGCATCAAGGTTCCAGGCTGACAAGCCTGAGTCCCTCTGATCTCCGGCGCACGCCTCCATCACTCGCGAACGATCACCGCCATGACCCGCAAGAAAGACAGCGCTCCTACGCCCGCCAAGTGGGCGGCCGTGGTGTTCGACGCCTACGGCACGCTGTTCGATGTGCACTCGGTGGCCAGTGCGGCCGAGCAGATGTTCCCCGGTCAGGGCGAGCCCTTGTCGCGGCTCTGGCGGACCAAGCAGCTCGAATACTCATGGATCCGCGCGATGTCGGGGCGCTACAAACCCTTCTGGGACATCACCCGCGATGCGCTCGAGCATGCTGCCGCCAGGCTTGGCCTGACGCTCGATGAGCATGGCGCCAGGCGCCTGATGAACCAGTATGCGAGCCTGTCTGCATTTCCCGAGAACCTCGAGGTGCTGCGCCGACTTCGTGCGGCCGGCGTGCCCCTGGGCATCCTCACCAACGGCAACCGCGAGATGATCGACATCTCCGTACGCAGCACGGGCATGAACGGCTTGTTCGATCACCTGCTGTCATCCGAACAGGTTCTCACATACAAGACCATGGCCCGGGTCTACGATCTGGTGCCCCAGGCATTCGCCTGTGAGCCGGAGCGCGTGCTGTTTGTCTCGTCCAACGGCTGGGATGCGATCGCCGCGCGCTGGTATGGCTTTACCAGCTTCTGGATCAATCGCGACGGCGCGCCGCTCGAGCGCCTGGATACCGAACCCCATCATCGCGGCAGCCGTCTCAGCGACGTCGCCGCGCTGGTGCTGAACAACGCCTGATATTCCCGACGAAACCCCTGAACCGAGAAATCCGATGACCGAACGTATCGAAAGATCCGATCTGCTGATCGACCCTGCCTTGTTTGCCTTGATCGAGGAGCGAGCGCTGCCCGGCACCGGCATCTCGCCGGAGCGCTTCTGGCAGGGTCTGTCGGCGCTCGTGGCCAAACACGGGCCGCGCAATCGCGAGCTGCTCGCGCGCCGTGACCAGTTGCAGGCCCGGATCGACGCCTGGCATCGTGAGCGTCGCGGCCAGGCGCACGATCCGGCGGCCTACAAGGCTTTCCTGTCGGAGATCGGCTATCTCGTGCCCGAGGGCGGGGATTTCCAGGTCGACACACAGAACGTGGATCCCGAGATCGCATCGATTGCCGGGCCGCAGCTGGTGGTGCCGGTCATGAATGCGCGCTATGCGCTCAACGCGGCCAATGCACGCTGGGGCAGCCTGTACGACGCACTCTATGGCACCGATGCGATGGGCGATGCGCCGCAGGCGGGCGGCTACGATCCGGCACGCGGCGCACGCGTCATCGCCTGGGCAAAGCGTTTCCTCGATCAGATTGCGCCCCTGACGGGTGCTCGCCATGACGAGGTCACCGCATACCGTGTCGAAGCTGGCGCGCTGGTGGCCTCCACGAACGCCGGTGACAAGCGTCTGGCCGATCCCTCGGTGTTCGCCGGCCATCAGGGGCCGGCGGCCTCGCCGTCGCAGGTGCTGTTGCGCCACAACGGCCTGCATGCCGCCCTGATCATCGACGCCGGGCATTCGATCGGCGCCGAGGATCCGGCACATCTGGCCGATGTTCAGCTCGAGGCCGCGCTGACCACGATCATGGATTGCGAGGATTCGGTCGCCGCGGTCGATGGCGAGGACAAGGCACTGGCCTATGGCAACTGGCTTGGCCTGATGCGCGGCGACCTGAGCGAGCAGGTGCACAAGGGCGGCCGCTCGTTCGCGCGTGTGCTACAAGCCGATCCCGTCTACACCGGCCCGGATGGCGCCGAGCTCACGCTCAAGGGCCGCTCGCTGATGCTGGTGCGCAATGTCGGCCACCTGATGACCACACCGGCGGTGCTCGATCGCGATGGCAACGAGATTGCCGAAGGCCTGCTCGATGCCATGTGCACGGTGATGATCGCCATGCATGATCTGGCCAAGACCTCCGGGGCGCGCAATTCGACCTGTGGCTCGGTCTATATCGTCAAACCGAAGATGCACGGGCCCGAGGAGGTCGCCTTCGCCGATGCCGTGTTCGCCGATGTCGAGCAGGCACTCGGCCTGCCGGTCAACACGATCAAGATGGGCATCATGGACGAGGAGCGACGCACCACGGTCAACCTCAAGGCCTGTATTCGTGCCGCACGCTCGCGCGTGGTTTTCATCAACACGGGCTTCCTCGATCGCACCGGTGATGAGATCCATACCTCGATGCAGGCCGGCCCGATGGTGCGCAAGGCCGATATGAAGTCGCAGACCTGGATTCAGGCCTACGAGCAATGGAATGTCGACATCGGCCTGGCCTGCGGGTTGGCCGGCCACGCACAGATTGGCAAAGGCATGTGGGCGATGCCGGATCTGATGGCGGCAATGCTCGAGCAAAAGATCGGCCATCCGCAATCGGGCGCCAACACCGCCTGGGTGCCCAGCCCGACGGCGGCCACGCTGCATGCCACGCACTACCACCAGGTCGATGTGTTCGCGCGCCAGAAAGAGATCGCGGCCGGTGGCCCGCGCGCCACGCTCGATCAGATCCTGACCATTCCGCTGGCCGCCGATACGAACTGGTCCGATGACGAGATCACAGCGGAACTCGAAAACAACGCACAGGGCATCCTTGGCTACGTGGTGCGCTGGGTCGATCTGGGCGTGGGCTGTTCGAAGGTGCCGGACATCAACAACGTCGGTCTGATGGAAGACCGGGCCACCTGCCGGATCTCATCCCAGCATATCGCGAACTGGCTGCACCATGGGGTGGTCGATCGCGAGCGGGTTGCGGCGGTCATGGCCCGTATGGCCGAGGTCGTCGATCGCCAGAACGCCCATGATCCGGCCTACCGCCCGATGGCTCCGGCGCTGAACGGCCCGGCATACCTGGCCGCCTGCGATCTGGTGTTCAAGGGCACAGAGCAGCCGTCCGGGTACACCGAGCCGATCCTGCATGCCCGCCGGCTCCAACTGAAGGCATCCCTGGACGCCTGAGCGTGCAGCGGCGCCATCGGCATATCCATGCGACTGGCGCCTTGCGCTCCCTGCGTTTCGGGTCAGCAGAGATCACGGCGGCCTGCTCAGGGCCTGGCGGCGCGCGTCAGGCCGGTATCCGGCGGGTGCGCCGGGGACGGGCGGCCGTTGGAATATTCCCGACCGGCCGTCAGCGTGCCGTGCCGCCGGGTGTTGGGGCCATGCCGTCTGTCAGATCCCCGTGGGCCGGCTCTTGGGAACTGTTCCACATTGGCGGGGAATCAACAGCCGGATCACTACAACACCAATGTCTCGACTGCTCAGCCTGCGTATGCGCCTCGTCGGAGGCGTCATGCTCGTCTGCCTGACGCTGACCGCGGCCGCCTATTTCGCCATGGTCGACGCGGCGAATCTGGCGCGTGCTCAGGCAACCCCGGAACAGCTGCTGGCGCGAGAGACTAGGCTCAGAGTTGCGATCAGCGCGCAGATCGACCTGCTGCATACCCGGCTTCTCAAGCTGGCCGCGTCGCCGGTCGACCTCGAGCAGCTGGCGAGCGGAAGATCCGGTCAGTTGCTCGCTGCCCTGACGGACAACAGTGGTTCGCGCAATGCCTGGTTGATGCACGGCGATGGCCGTCTGGCTGCCTTCATCGGCGCCCGCGAAGGACTGACCGCCAGTGCCCAGGCCAGGCAGTTGACAGTCGATGCGATGGCGCGCGGTGAATCCAGCGGCTATGTCGCCGATCGCCAGGGCGTTGCACTGGTGACCGGACTGAGGCTGCCGGTTCCGCTCGATGACATGCTGCTGTTCGTGGCACGCGATATCGACGACGGATTCGTGAGTGAACTGGCCGCCGCCACAGGTCTGGATCTGATGATGTTCCGTACCCGCGAAGACGGTTCCCTGAATCGCCTGGGTGCGCATGCGGCGGCCATGACGAGCGCCGCGCTGCACAAGGGGCTGACCCCCGATGTACTCGGCTCGCTGAGCGACAGTCGCGATCTGCAGATCGCCGGGCTTGATCCCATCAGGCTGACCAAGCTGGCCGGCACCGTGTATGCGGCGTCTTTACCCGAAGGGCGCTCGCTCACCGGCATGCTTGACGGCACCGCGCAGCGCGTACTCATCTATTGCCTGATCGCGGTTGTCGCGCTTGGCGCGGGAGCATGGTTGTATTCCACCCGCATCGTCAATGGTCTGAAGCGCCTGTCGGTCGGCGCGCGCGCGTTCGCCAACGGCAAGTATGAGAACGTGGTCACGGTCGGCGGCTCGGACGAACTCGTGCGCTTTGCCGAGACCTTCAACCTGCTGGGCCAGACACTGAGTCAGCGGGAGGCGAAAACCTTCCAGACAGCCAATCGCGACAGCGTCACCGGGCTGCCGTCGCGCACTCTGTTCGAGACCAAGCTGGTCGAGTTGTTGGCGGTCTGCCGCACCAATAAGACTCAGCTCGCCCTCATCACGGTGGCCGTGGACCGGCTTCGGGATGTCAATGACTCGCTTGGGCGCAAAGCCGGCGACGTGATGCTGATGGAGGTGTCCGAGCGGATTCGCAAGACCCTGCGCATCAGCCGCAAGCGCAGCGGATCGGGAACCTTCGTGGCTCGCCTTGCCACGTACGAGTTCGGCATCATCGCCCCTGAAATGGATACCGACGGGGCTCGCAGTCTTGCGCGACGCGTCGCGGGTGCTCGATCGCCGGATCGAATACGATGGTCAATCGGTGATGCCGTCGGCGCGGATCGGCGTGGCGCTTTATCCGGATCACGGCATCGACGCCGGTGGGCTGCTGTATTCGGCCGACATCGCGGGCAGCAACGCAGGTGCCGAACTGTCGCGAGTGGCACTGTTCGATGCTTCCTTCGAGCGCGATCGCGAACGTCAGCTGGGCATGCTGAAGGAGCTCGGGCGCGCGCTCGAGAACGACGAGCTCTACGTGGCATTGCTGCCCAAGATTTCGCTGCGGGGTACTGACGAACTGATGGCCGAAGCGCTGATGCGCTGGGAGCATCCGGAGCGGGGCGCGCTCAATCCGGGGGAGTTCATTCCATTCGCGGAAAAGACCGGCTTCATCACCTCGCTCACCAACTGGATGATCGGCGCCTCGCTCGACGTGGCCGCCAAGTGGCAGGCGCGTGGTACGCCGTTGACGATCTCGGTGAACATCTCGCCGCGCGATCTCGACAGTCCGGACTTCGCCACCGCGGTGGTGGAGCGCCTGCGCGCCCGCAAACTGCGTGGCCAGGTGCTCACGCTCGAAGTCACTGAATCCGCGGTGCTGGACGCATCACCGATCGTGCGCCAGAACCTTGAGGTGCTCTCCCGCCTCGGGGTCAAACTGGCGATCGATGATTTCGGGTCGGGCTTCGCCTCATTGGATCAGCTGCGCGCGTTGCCGCTGTCCTACATGATGGTGGACCGCCAGTTCGTCCGCGGCCTTTCCGATGACGAAAGCAGTCGGATCATCGTGCAGGCCGCTATCGATATCGGTCATACCCTGGGCCTGACGGTCGTAGGTGAGGGCGTCGAAAGCGATGGTGAGTTGAATCTGCTGCGCGAGATGGGCTGCGATGAGGTCCAGGGCTTTTTCGTCTCCAAGCCGCTGAACGAGGATCAATTCGAAGCCTGGGTCAGTGATCGCGCGCGTTCGTTCGGGCCGGCAACGGCGATGGGCGAACTGGTCGCCGGCAGTGTTGCCGCCGAAGGCCTGGACGGCTTGGCGGCGGTGGCGGCGGGCGAGGATTCGATGGATGCCGGCGTGCTGATGGTCGATGACCAGGTGTCGGCCGAACTGGGTGCCGCGGGTACGGCCGAGGGTTCGCTGATGATGGGCTTTGATTTCGGCGGACTCGGTGCGGACGAATCCACGCAGCCGCCGGCTTTGGACGCCAGCGCCCTCGACGGTGCTCTGGACTTGACCGCGATCGATGCGATCGAGGTCGACGCCGGGCTCGATCTGCCAGCCGAATCCGGCCTGGAACTGGTCTCGGCGCAGGACGACGAGACGTTGCGCGGCTGAACCTCCTACTTCCGGTGGGCTGCGCCGCCTGAAATCCGCGCTGACGCCTGCACGGCCGAGACGCGAAAGTCCTCCCTCGGATTCGAGCCCGCGCCCACCGTCGACGATCGTCCGATGATCCGGCGTGCAGCCACGGCGCGTGTTCTGGCATGATTGCGTGTTTCCTTCGACACCCTTGCCAGGTGTCTCGCATTCATGCTGATCGTTCTGTCCCCCGCGAAAACGCTCGACTACGAGTCGCCACTCGAATTCGAAGGCGAGACGCTGCCTGCCATGCTCGATCACACCGGGCGGCTGGTTGCGAGTCTGCGTCGCTACTCAGCGAAGCGGCTCGCCGCCCTGATGTCGATATCCGACAATCTCGCGCAGTTGAACGCCCGGCGCTATCGTGACTTCAGCGAGCAGTTCACGCGCGAAAACGCCCGTCCGGCCCTGTTGGCATTCGCAGGTGATGTCTATGCCGGGCTGCAAGCGGGCAGCCTGTCCGCGCGGGACGTCGCCTGGGCCCAGGATCATGTGCGAATGCTTTCCGGCCTCTATGGCGTGTTGCGCCCCCTCGATCTGATGCAACCTTACCGGCTCGAGATGGGCACGCGCCTGAAGAACCGCCGTGGTGCCGATCTGTACGCCTTCTGGGGCAAGAGGATCGCTTTGGCCCTGCGTGAGACGCTGGCCGAGCGAGCCGACCCCACGCTGGTCAACCTGGCATCGGATGAATACTCGCGCGCGATCGATCGCAGGGCGCTTGGTCTGCGGGTGGTCCAGCCAGTGTTCGAATAGCGCCGGCCCGATGGGCCACGGCCATATGCGGTGATCAGCTTCATGGCCAAGAAGGCTCGTGGCGCGATGACCCGTTTCGCGATCGATCAACGCGTGGATCGGGCCGAGGATCTCAAGGCCTTCGATCGTGATGGCTATCGATTCGTTGCCGAGGTCTCTGATCCGCAGCGCTGGGTGTTCAGGCGCTGACCGACTCGCGCGACTCGGACCGGCATGGGGCGCGCACGATCACCGGCTCGGGTTCGAGTCTGATCGCCCAGTGCTGCCAGACATCCCGCTGAATGTCGGCGGCAAGACCGAGCAGATCGCGCCCGCTGGCACCACCGTGATTGACAAGCACCAGCGCATGCTCGGCATGGACCGCTGCGCCGGCGCGGCGCACGCCCTTCCAGCCGCGACGATCGATCAACTGCGCTGCCGCCATCTTCACCCGATCGGCCTGGCCCAAGATCGGAAAACGCGCCAGGCCGGGGTCGTGGCGGGCGAGGGCTGCCGCCAGTGCGGCGGGCACGACCGGATTCTTGAAGAAGCTGCCGGCGTTGCCCAGCCGGGCGGGATCGGGCAGCTTGCGCCGTCTGATCGAGATGACCGCATCGGCCACATCGTGGGCGCGAAGACTGCCCGGATCGTCGCCGGCAAGCGCCTGGGCGAGCTCACCATAGCCGATCCGCGGCAGGAAGCGCCGCGACAGCCGAAGACGAACCGAAAGAATCAGCCAGCGGCGGGGCTCGCGCTTGAAGCGGCTGTCGCGATAGCCGAAGCCACACTCCTGGCGCCCGATCCAGTCGATTCGCCCGTCGTGCCGGTCGAGCACCCGCACGGCCAGCACGCGCTCGCCGATCTCGACACCGTAGGCACCGATGTTCTGCACAGGCGCGGCGCCCACGGTGCCAGGGATCAATGCCAGATTTTCGAGCCCGCTCAGCGCCTGCTCCAGGCTCCAGCAGACGGCCTCGTGCCAGGACTCCCCGGCCGCGAACTCGACATCGACATGGTCGGCAGCGGTGGCGACGATGCGCCGACCGCGCAGGCGGTTGAGCAGCACCGCGCCGACGCCGGCGTCGGCGAACACGATGTTGCTGCCGCTGCCGAGGATCAGCGCGCGCGGATCGCTGGCGAGGAACCCGGACACCGGCCCCAGCTGGCCTTCATCATCGAGCACGAAGAGGCGCTGCGCGTTCGCCGGCAGGCCCAGCGTGTTCAGCGTCTGTAATGGCACGTCATGCATCAACCCGGCGGCATTGGTCACGACCGGCCCGGTGCGCGCAGCGTGGCCTGGGGGCGCCGGATCAGGTTGGCTGGTAGGCCAGACGGACATAGATCGGCGCATAGGGCTCGGCCTGCGTGATCTCGACCAAGGACTCACGAGCCAGCTCCAGCATCGCGAGGAAGGTCACCACAACCACCGGCACATTGGCGCTCTTGTCGAAGAGATCGCTGAACTCCGCGAAGCGGGTATTGCGCAGGCGGCGCAGCAGCTTGCTCATATGCTCGCGCACCGAGAGCGCCTCTCGGGCGACATGGTGATGGCGCACGAGCCGGGCGCGGCGCAGGATATCGCGCCATGCCTGACGCAGATCGTCGGCGTCGACATCGGGCAGGCGCTCGGTCAGGGTTTGTTCCATGTGAACCTGGGCGGCGATGAAATCGCGCCCGGCCACCGGCAGTTCGTCCAGACTCATGGCGGCGAGCTTCATACGCTCGTACTCGACCAGCCGGCGTGCCAGTTCGGCGCGCGGGTCCTCGACCTCCTCGTCGGTGTCGGCCTTGCGCACCGGCAACAGCATGCGCGACTTGATATCGATCAGCAGCGCCGCCATCAGCAGATACTCGGCCGCCAACTCGAGGTTGTGCCGGCGAATCTGCTCGATGTAGCCCAGGTATTGCTTCGTGACCTCGGCGACCGGAATATCGAGGATATTGAAGTTTTGCTTGCGGATCAGATAGAGCAGCAGATCGAGCGGGCCTTCGAAGGTTTCTAGGATCACCTCCAGCGCATCGGGCGGGATGTACAGGTCGCGCGGCAGCTGCAGGACAGGCTCGCCATACAGGCGCGCATAGATCCTCAGCGGGAGTTGCTCGCCGCCCGTCGCAGCCGCCGCCGCAGACGCCGTGTCAACCGTGCCCGGGGGCTCGACCGTTGCCGTCATGAGGACTCAGGAGCGGGGCTGATAGACGTACGGCGACTGGGCGACACGTGAGTCGCGAAAGCGTGCCTGCACCTCGAGATCCAGCGATTTGTCCCACCAAAGCGCACGGCCCTCGCGCTGCTGTTCGGCGATCTCCGGCTGCTTGGCCTTGAGCTCGTTCAGAAAGCGGGTGATTTCGGATACGTACATGTTTTCAGGGAGGTCGCAGGAGAAATGTCTATTGTAGGGTCTCTGACGAGAGCCGGTGCGATCCTGGCCACGCTGGCCGCCTGTACCAGTGAAGCGCCGCACGCGCTGGTGCCGGGGCTCAGCACCGAGGCCGATGTCCGAGAAACTCACGGTCGCCCCGAGATCATCTGGGAGCAGGGCGATGGCTCGCGCGAGCTGCAGTTCGCGCAACGCCCGGGTGGGGCGTCGGTGCGGGTTGTACGGATCGGGCCCGACGGTCGGCTGCGCGAGGCATTCGATGCGCTCGACGCGGCCCGTGTGGCCCGGATCGATCCGCGCTGGCAGCGCGACGATCTGCGTCGTCACTTCGGGGGGCCGGCGCAGTCGGCGTTCTACTCGCTATCGGGGCGTACGCTCTGGCGCTGGCCCTTTCGCGATGAGACCGGCTCGCCGCGCTGGCTGGAGATCATCTTCGAGGCAAGCGGCCGGCAAGCGGCCGTCGAGGTGGTCGCCGACGCACCCGACGGGGTGGCGATCTGAACCCCTCGCGACTGTGAAGCCCCCGCGACTGTGAAGCCCCCGCGACTGTAAGGCCCCCGCGACTGTAAGGCCCCCGCGACTGTAAGGCCCCCGCGACTGTTAAGCCCCCGCGGCGGGCCTGGCCGGGCGACAGCGCACGGCGGGATCAGCTCACGCGCACGCCCGGCGACAGCGCACGTGAGATCGGCCCAAGCGCATGCCCGGGCAGCGCCGCGGCAGGTTTCAGCTGATCCGCATACCCGGTGTCGCGCCGGAATCGGGCGAGAGCAGGAACGCAGCCCCGGGCCTTGCTCGCCGGAGGCCGCCAGCACCCCCCTCGGAAATCCCGAAGCGCATCTTTCTTGGCGCCAGGTTCGCGACGACCACCGTCAGGCGATCGACCAGATCCTCGGGCGCGTAGGCGTTCTGGATGCCCGAGAAGATCGTGCGTTCGCGGCCCTCGCCGAGGTCGAGCGTCAGTTGCAGCAGCTTGTTCGATCCCTCGACCCGGGATGCGGCGACGATCCGCGCAACGCGCAGGTCCACCTTGGTGAAATCGTCGATCTTGATTTCGTCGGCCAGCGGCGCGATGGACCCAACCTCAGGGCCGTCGGCCTGCTTCGCGGGCGGCTCGAACAGGGCGTCGATCTGTTTGTCTTCGATGCGCTTCATCAGGTGCTGGTAGGGCTGAATCTGGTGGCCGGCCGGCAGCGGCTGTCCGATCTCCGACCAGCGCGCCGGCCCCAGTCCGAGCTGCGAAAGCGCGGCCGCCGCCGTGCCGGGAATCACCGGTGCAAGCAGGCGCACGAGATCGGCATATGCGCAGATCGCGGTCGAGAGCACCTGATGCAGCTCGCTCGCTTGTTCGGCCTGCTTGGCCAGCTCCCAGGGCTTGCGCGCGTCGATGTACTGGTTCACGGCATCGGCCAGCTGCATGATGCCGCGCATCGCCCGCGAGGTTTCGCGTGCGTCGTAGTACTCGGCGGTGGCATCCGCGCCAGGCCATGCGGCCGCGAAGGACTGCAGGGCTGCCGCATCGGGTTCGGCCAGCCGGCCCTCGAAGCGCTTGACCAGAAAGCCACTACAGCGGCTGGCGATATTGACCAGCTTGCCGATGAGGTCGCTGTTGATGCGCGCGACGAAATCATCGGGCGTGAAATCGACGTCTTCCACCCGGTTGTTGAGCTTGGCGGCGAGGTAGTAGCGCAGCCAGTCCGGATGCAGGCCGACATCGAGATAACGCAGCGGCGAGATGCCGGTGCCGCGGCTCTTGCTCATCTTGGCGCCGGACACGGTCACAAAGCCGTGCACATGAACATTCTCGGGTGTGCGGCGCCCGGCGAAATGCAGCATCGCCGGCCAGAACAGCACATGGAAGTAGATGATGTCCTTGCCGATGAAATGCACCTGCTCCAGATCCGGGTCTGCGAGCAGGGCTTCGAAATCGCGGCCCGTGCTGGCGCACCAGGCCTTCAATGAGGCCAGATAGCCGATCGGCGCATCCAGCCAGACATAGAAGTACTTGCCAGGCGCATCCGGAATTCCGATCCCGAAATAGGGGGCGTCGCGCGAGATGTCCCAGTCGGCCAGCCCGGCGCTGCCGTCCTCGCCAGGCGCGAGCCACTCGGCCGCCTTGGCCAGCACCTCGGCTTGCAGCCGCGGGCGGCCGTGGCGATCCTGCTCGCTGGTCCAGCGCTGGAGAAAATCGACGCAGCGCTCATCGGAGAGCCGGAAGAAGAAGTGCTCGGAGCTGCGCAGCTGCGGCCGCGCGCCCGAGAGCACTGAATACGGGTTGATCAGTTCGGTGGGCGAATACACCGCACCGCACACCTCGCAGGCATCGCCGTACTGATCGGCCGCGCCGCAGCGCGGGCACTGGCCCTTGATGAATCGATCGGGCAGGAACATTCCCTTGACCGGATCGTAGAACTGTTCGATCTCGCGCCGGTCGATCAGACCCTGATCGCGCAGCGCCAGATAGATGCTCTGCGAGAGCTCCGTGTTCTCGGGCGACTCCGTGCTGTGCCAGTGATCGAAGCTGATCGAGAAGCCGGCCAGCGGCGCGGCCCGCCCGGCGGCGATGCCGGCCACGAACTCGGCCGGGCTCACGCCTGCCTTGTCGGCGGCGATCATGATCGGCGCACCATGGGCATCGTCGGCGCAGACGAAGGCCACTTCATGCCCGCACATGCGCTGAAAGCGCACCCAGATGTCGGCCTGGATATATTCCATGATGTGGCCGATGTGGAACTGGGCGTTGGCGTAGGGCAGGGCCGTGGTGACGAATATCTTGCGCGGCATGGCTCGATGGCGCCTTGCGAGAGGCGCGCGGCTGGCGGAAAAAATCGGGTGGCAGGGCGGCAAGGCCCTCCCTGCGGACAACCCTCGATCTTATCAGGCGATGTCGCGTATCGAGCGGGGCGATCCGCTAGACTAGCCTCCCTCGAAAATCCAGGCCCGCACCGGCGCGGGCTTCATCCGCGGGAAACCCATGTCAGTCACGCTCGAAAGCGCTCAGCAGGCCCTGTCCAAGGTCGTCGATCCCAACACCGGCCTGGATCTGGTCGGTAGCCGAAGCGCGCGCAATCTGCGGGTGGACGGCGATCATGTCTCGGTCGATATCGAGCTCGGCTATCCGGCGCGCAGCCAGATCGAGCCCATTCGCGAGGCGGTGGTGGGCGCACTGTCGGCGCTCGCCGGCGTGACGCGGGTCAGCGCCAATGTCTATCAGAAGATCGTCTCGCACCAGGTGCAGAGCGGGGTCAAGACGCTGCCCGAGGTACGCAATATCATCGCGGTCGCCTCAGGCAAGGGCGGCGTGGGCAAGAGCACCACGGCCGTCAATCTCGCCCTGGCACTGGCTGCCGAGGGGGCTCATGTCGGTATTCTCGATGCCGATATCTATGGCCCGTCGCTGCCGACCATGCTCGGCATCTCGTCGCGCCCGGAGTCTGCCGATGGCAAGACGCTGGAGCCACTGATCGGCCACGGCCTGCAGGCTTCGTCGATCGGCTTTCTGATCGACCCCGACACACCGATGGTCTGGCGTGGGCCGATGGTCACCCAGGCGCTCGAACAACTGCTGCGCGACACCCACTGGCGCGACCTCGATTACCTGGTGGTCGATATGCCGCCAGGCACGGGCGACATTCACCTGACCCTGGCACAGCGCATCCCGGTCACCGGTGCGGTCATCGTCACCACGCCGCAGGACATCGCGCTGCTGGACGCGCGCAAGGGGCTGAAGATGTTCGAGAAGGTGGGTATCCCGATCCTGGGCGTGGTCGAGAACATGGCCATCCACCTGTGCAGTCAGTGCGGCCATGCCGAGCACATTTTCGGTCACGGCGGCGGCGAGCGGATCGCGGCCGACTATGGTGTCGAGTATCTGGGCGGTCTGCCGCTGGACATCCGGATTCGTGAGCAGGCCGACTCCGGTCAGCCCACCGTGGTGGCCGATCCGGACGGCGAGATCGCGCAGACCTACCGCCGGATCGCGCGCCGGGTGGCCGTGCGAATTGCCGAGCGGGCCAAGGACATGTCTTCGCGCTTCCCGAGCATCGTGGTGCAGAACACCTGAGGCGCGCTGCCGGCGCCCGGGGCGTTGCCGCCCCGGGCCGGGGCGTCATACCGTGGCCAGATCCGGTTTCTTCTGCCGCAGCGGCACGTTGTTGCGCACCGAGACCATCTCGGCCACGATCGAGACCGCGATTTCGGCCGGTGTGCGGCTGCCGATATCCAGCCCGATCGGGCCGTGCAGCCGACCGATCTGCCCGGGCGTGAGATCGAACATGGCCAGGCGCTCGCGTCGCTTGGCGTTGTTGCCACGAGAGCCCAGGGCGCCGACGTAGAACGCGTCGGATTTCAAGGCCTCGAGCAAGGCCAGGTCATCGAGCTTCGGATCATGCGTGACCGCGACCACCGCACAGTGGGCGTCCAGCTTCATGTTCATGATCAGATCATCGGGCATCTCACTGCTGAAGGTGGTGCCCGGGACATCCCAGGTGAGCCCGTATTCCTCGCGCGGATCGCAGCAGATGACTTCGAAGTCGAGCGCCACGGCCATCGACGCGAACACCCGTGACAACTGCCCCGCACCGATCACCACGACCCGCCAGCGCGGGCCCAGAACCGCGCGCATGACCTTGCCGTCGAATGAGAATTGTTCGCCGCGTTCGCCTTTCGCAACGCTCACCGCGCCGCTGTCGATATCGAGGGTTCGCACCACCAGTTCATGACGGGCCGTGCGCTCGAGTACCTCGCGCGCCCAGTCGATCTGCAGCAGCGGTTCCTGGATCAGCCGCAGATTGCCACCGCAGGGCAGGCCGAAGCGCGCCGCTTCCTCGCGACTGACGCCGTAATAGATCACCGAGGGCTTGTCGACACGCTCGCCGTGGCGCACACGGTCGATGAGATCGTCCTCGACGCATCCGCCGGAGACCGAACCGACGACGAGACCGTCGTCGCGCAGCGCGAGCAGCGCACCCGGCGGGCGGGGCGCCGAACCCCAGGTTTCGACCACCGTGACCAACCAGACCTTGCGCCCTTCGTCGTGCCAGCGTACCGCCTGGTCAAGAACCTGCCGATCGAGATTGTCCATCTCAGTTGCCTCCTGCTCCGCCTTCGCTCAGGTGCCGCTCGAACGACTTGAAGAAGTCTTCTGCGACCTTGGCCGCGGCCGAACTCACCAGTCGCGAGCCGATCTGGGCGATTTTGCCACCGACCTGGGCTGCCGCGTGGTAAGACAGACGGGTGCGCTCGGCATCGATGGGTTCGAGCGAGACATCCGCGGTGCCCTTGCCGAAACCCGCCACGCCGCCCTGGCCCTCGAAGCGGATCGTGTACGAGGTCATCGGCTGGACATTCTCCAGGTTCAGTTTGCCTTTGAAGCGCGCATTGACCGGGCCGATCTTGAACTTCATGGCCGCCGTGTATTCATTGTCGCCGGTCTGATCCATCGCCTCGCAGCCCGGGACACAGGCCTTCAGGGTCTCGGGGTCATTGAGAGCATTCCAGGTGGTTTCGAGATTCGCGGGGATCTCCCGTTCGCCTTTCAGATCCATTTCGTGACTTCCTCAGTGAAGGGGGTGATGCGTTCATCGGCGCCTGCAAGCCCGTTGCGGCGCTCGATCACAGACTCGGCGGGCCAGGGCTCAGCGGGCCAGGGCGCGCCCGAGGCCTGCAGATTCTCGAGGTTATACAGGGGCAAGAACTGGTCGACATGGCCGATCAGCGCGCGAATCCCGGCCGCCTTGGGCTCGAATCCCTCGTAGCGTAACAGCGGATTGAGCCAGACCAGCCTGTGAGCATAGCGCGAGAGTCGTGCCGCCTCGCGCGAGAGTTCGCCGTTGTCGTCCCGATCGAGGCCGTCGGTGACCAGCAGCAGGGTGGCATTGCCGGTGAGCAATCGGCGCGCCCAGCGACGGTTGAACTCGGTGAGGTTGGTGGCGATCCGGGTGCCGGCGTTCCAGTCGGGGATCAGCTCGGCGATCTCGGCCATCGCATGGTCGGGGTCGGAGATCCGCATCGATCGGCTCAGGTAGGTAAGACGCGTGCCGAATGCGAGGGTCTGGGTGCGCGGGTCGCGTCGGGTCAGGCCATGGGCGAAGTGCAGAAACACCCGCGCATAGCGCTCCATCGAGCCGCTGACATCGAGCAGCACGACCACCCGCGGCAGTCGTTTGCAGGCGGCGCTGCGCGCGGGCATCGGCAGATGGGGGGTACGGGTCTGGCGGCGCAGTGTGCGGCGCAAATCGATTGCGCCCTGGGCCGCCGGCTGACGCCGGCGCACGCGAACCGGCGGCACCATCAGTTCGATCGAGCCGGCCGCCTGCTGGGCGGCACGAAACTCGGCCTCGGTCATCGTCTCGAAATCGGCCTTCTGCAGGCGCTCGCGTTCGGAGTGGCCCAGCAGGACATCGAAGTCCTCCGACTTCTCCATGGGTGGCGGTTCCTGCCGCTGCGGCTGGGTGGGGCGCAAGGCATCCGCCGCGCGCCGGGGCATCTTCTCGCCGGGGGTCTTCTCGCCATCGCGTGCCGTGATGGTGGGCAGCGCCATGTGCATCATCCGCTCGAGCAGCTTCGGGTCGCGCCAAAAGGCCTCGAACAGGGCATGGAAGACCTCGCGCTGATCGCGGTGGGTCAGCAGCACAGTGGCGAGCGCCGCCCGGACTTCGTCGCGGCGGCCGATATCGACCGCCTCGAGCGCCTGCACCGCGTGAATGATGCGATCGCTGCCTACCGCGATGCCGGCCCGGCGCAGCGTGCGGCCGAAGTGGACCACGTTGTCGACGATCCGGTGCTGCATGCGGCGTGTGCTCCGCTCAGGCCAGCTTCTCGAGCGCGTTCAGCTCGTCGAGAATCTTGGTCAGATCGCCGGCGCGCATGCGCTCGACGTCGTCCTGGTACTTGAGCAGGACGCCGATCGTGTCGCTGACGCTGTCAGGGTCGAGCGCCATTGCGTCGAGGGCGATCAGCGCGTTGGTCCAGTCGATGGTTTCGGCCACCCCGGGTGACTTGAAAAGGTCCAGGCGGCGGGCCTGCTGAACGAACTCCACCACCTGACGGGCCAGGCGTTGCGGCGCGCCCGGCACTCGTGCGTTGACGATCGCCAGCTCGCGCTCGGCATCCGGGTATTCCACCCACGAGTAGAGGCAGCGGCGCTTGATCGCGTCATGGATTTCGCGCGTGCGATTCGAGGTCAGCACGACGATGGGCGGATGCTCGGCGCGAACCACGCCCAGTTCCGGGATACTCATCTGGTTCTCGGCCAGGATCTCCAGCAGGAAGGCCTCGAAGGGTTCATCGGCGCGATCGAGTTCATCGATGAGCAGCACCGGCCGGGCGGGCCGGGTCAGCGCGCGCAGCAGCGGTCGCTCGATCAGCAGCTCACGGCGATACAGATTGTCTGCCGCGCTGTCGCGGTCGGCCGCCTCGCCAGCCTCGGCAAGCCGGATCTCGAGCAACTGCCGCGCGACATTCCATTCATAGGCGCTTTGCGCGATATCGAGCCCTTCGAAGCACTGCAGGCGCAGCATCTCGGTGCCGAGCATGGCGGCGATCGCCTTGGCCAGTTCGGTCTTGCCGACGCCGGCCTCTCCCTCCAGAAACAGCGGGCGCCCGAGGCGCAGCATCAGAAATACGGAAGTTGCCAGCTCGCGCGAGGCGAGATAGCCCTGCGCCGCGAGTTGGTCTCGCACGGCGTCGACGGAATCGGGGGAAGAGCTGTCGTTCATTCGAGGCAGGTCATCGCACGGATGCGCCGGTGAGGAGATTGGCGGGCCGGCATATCACCGGCTTTTCGCAGGCATGCGGCCGGGTGTGCATTGCCGGGCGACGCGGCCCGCTGCTCGGCCGCGCCGGGCGGACCCGGTGAACGAACCGCACCGCAGCGGCCGACCGCGGTGTTCGCGGGCGGCATGTGCGGTGCGGTCCGCCGCGTCGGATCAGCCCGCGGCCTGATCGACCGCGCGTTTGGCCATGACCACGACCATGGCGGCGCGATACTCGGCGCTGCCGTGCAGGTCGGCGTTCATGCCATCAGCCGAGAGCGACACATTGGCCAGCGCCGCCGACGAGAAGTTGCCCGACAGTGCGGACTCGATCTCGGTGGCGCGAAATGCGCAGGCGCTTCGCTCCGGTAACACCGACCCGCGTGCCGGCCGGGCCCTGGCTGACCATGACACCGACCAGCGCGAAACGCGATGCCGGCTGCTTGAACTTCACGTAGGCGGCCTTTTGCGGCACCGGGAAGCGCACCGCCTTGATGAGCTCACCCGGTTCCAGGGCCGTCTCGAACAGCCCCTGGAAGAAGTCATCGCCCGCGATCTCGCGCTTGTTGGTGATGATCGTGGCGCCCAGGCCGAGCACGCCGGCCGGGTAGCAGGCGGCCGGGTCGGAGTTGGCCAGCGAGCCACCGATGGTGCCCATATTGCGCACCATCTGATCGCCGATGCCGCCCGCCAGCGTGGCAAGGGCGGGAATCGCCGAACGCACCACGTCCGAGGCGGCGACCTCGGCATGGGTGGTCATCGCGCCAATGGTGATCGCGTCACCATCGCGTGAGATGCCCTTGAGTTCGCCGATGCCGCCGAGATCGATCAGGCTCGAGGCCGAAGCCAGGCGCAGCCGCATCGATTGCACGAGGCTCTGGCCGCCGGCCAGGTAGCGGGTGTCCTCACCTGCGGCCTGTGCGGCCGCGCCCAGCGAGGTGGGTTTGCTGTACTGGAATTCGTACATGGATGACAGTCTCCTGAATAGCGTTCAAGCGTTCTGTTGGGCGGCTCGCCAGACCCGCTCGGCCGTGGCCGGCATCGCGATATCGGCCACACCGAGGGCATCGGTCAGGGCATTGATCAGCGCCGGCGGCGAGCCGATGGCGCCGGCCTCACCGCAGCCCTTGACCCCGAGCGGATTGTGGGTACAGGCGGTCACCGTCGTGTCGATCTTGAACGAGGGCAGGTCGCCCGCGCGCGGCATCGCGTAGTCGAGATAGGAACCGGTCAGAAGCTGGCCGGAATCCTTGTCATAGACACAGTCCTCGAGCATGGCCTGGCCCAGGCCCTGCGCCAGACCACCGTGCACCTGACCCTCGACGATCATCGGGTTGATCACATTGCCGAAATCGTCCACCGCGACGAAGCTCTCGATCGAGTAGGTGCCGGTTTCGGGATCGACCTCGACCTCGCAGATGTAGCTGCCGGCCGGATACGTGAAGTTGGTCGGGTCGTAGAACGCATTCTCGTTCAGGCCCGGCTCCAGCGTCTCGAGCGGGTAGTTGTGCGGCACGTAGGCGGCCAGCGAGATCTCGCCGAAGGCCAGCTTGCGATCGGTGCCACTGACCCGGAACTCGCCATCGGCGAACTCGATGTCGGTATCGGCGGCTTCGAGGATATGAGCGGCGATCTTCTTGCCCTTGGCGATCACCTTGTCCATGGCCTTGACCAGCGCAGTGCCGCCCACGGACAGCGAGCGGCTGCCATAGGTGCCCATCCCGAACGGAATCCGGCCGGTATCACCGTGGATGATCTCGACGTTTTCCATCGGAATACCGAGCCTGCCCGCCACCAGCTGGGCGAACGTGGTCTCGTGCCCCTGTCCATGGCTGTGCGAGCCGGTGAACACGCTCACAGTGCCGGTCGGGTTGACGCGGATTTCGCCGGTCTCGAACAGACCCGCACGGGCCCCCAGGGCGCCGGCGATGTTCGATGGTGCAATGCCACAGGCCTCGATGTAGCACGAGTAGCCCAGACCTCGCTTCTTGCCACGGCTTTCGGACTCGGCCTTGCGGGCAGGGAAGCCCGCCACATCGGCCATTTCGATCGCCTTGTCGAGCGAGGCCGCGTAGTCGCCGGTGTCATAGGTCAGGCCGACCGGTGTCGCATACGGGAACTCGGTGATGAAGTTGCGGCGGCGGATCGCGGCCGGATCCATGCCCATGTCCCGTGCGCATTGCTCGACCAGCCGCTCGACCACGTAAGTGGCCTCGGGGCGGCCGGCGCCGCGGTAGGCATCGACCGGCGCGGTGTTGGTGAACACGGCCTTGACCTCGGCATAGATCGCCGGGGTTTTGTACTGGCCCGCGAGCAGGGTGGCATACAGAATGGTGGGCACCGACGACGCGAATGTGGACAGATACGCCCCCATGTTGGCGATGGTGTTCACCCGCATGGCCAGGAAATTGCCCTGGTCGTCCATGGCCATCTCGGCCGTGGTGACATGGTCGCGCCCATGCGCGTCATTCAGGAAGGACTCGCTGCGCTCGGCCGTCCATTTGATCGGGCGCCCGACCCGCTTGCTGGCCCAGACCAGCGCGGTTTCTTCGGCATACAGGAAGATCTTGGAGCCGAAGCCACCGCCGACGTCCGGGGCGATCACGCGCAGTTTCGACTCGGGGATGCCGAGCACGAATGCACACATCAGCAGCCGCTCGACGTGCGGATTCTGGTTCGCGACATAGAGCGTGTAGCTCTCGTCGTGGCGGGTGTACATCGCGTTGGCCGCGCGTGGCTCCATCGCGTTGGGCGCAAGCCGGTTGTTGCGGAACGAGACCTTGGAGATCTTGGCCGCCTTGGCGAATGCGGCATCGACCGCCGCCTTGTCGCCATGCCCCCAGTCGTAGCAGACATTGCCGGCGACGTCGTCATGGACGAGAGCGCCGGTTTCGGCCGTGGCCGAGTCGATCGTCGGGCTGAGCACCTCGTAGTCGACCTCGACCTTCTCGGCGGCATCGCGCGCCTGCACGAGGGTTTCGGCGATCACGACAGCGACCGGGTCGCCGACGTGCCGCGCCTTGCCCTGGGCAAGCACCGGGTGCGGCGGCTCCTTCATCGGCGAGCCGTCCTTGCTGTGGATCAGCCAGCCGCAGGGCAGGCCACCGATACCTTCCATGTCGGCACCGGTGTAGATGGCCACGAAGCCGGGAGACGCTTTGGCGGCGTCGGCATTGATGCTCTTGATGCGCGCGTGGGCATGGGGTGAACGGACGAAGACCGCGTAGGTCTGCCCCGGCAGCACGATATCGTCGGTGTACTGGCCCGCGCCGGTCAGAAACCGGCGGTCTTCACGACGCACGATCGACTTGCCGATCGGCGTGTTGGACATGTCAGTCATGGTTGATTCCCTCCTCGATGCTGGCGACGGGCTCAGGCCTGAGCCTTCTGGACGGCGCGCACGATGTTGTGGTAGCCGGTGCAGCGGCAGATATTGCCCTCCAGCCCTTCACGGATCTCCGCCTCGGTGGCGTTCGGATTGCCCTCGAGCAGCGAGATTGCCGACATCACCATGCCTGGGGTGCAGAAACCGCACTGCAGGGCGTGGCAATCACGGAAGGCCTCTTGCATCGGGTGCATCTCGTCGCCCTGCGCCAGACCCTCGATCGTGGTCACGGTGCCGCCATCGGCTTGCACGGCGAGCATCGAGCAGGACTTGACCGCGCGCCCGTTCAGGTGGACGGTACAGGCACCGCACTGGGCGGTGTCGCAGCCCACGTGGGTGCCGGTCAGTTGAAGGTTCTCGCGCAGGAACTGGACGAGCAGCGTGCGCGGGTCGATGTCGGCCGTGACCGACTTGCCATTGACCGTGAGCGAAACGGTCTGTTTCATGGAGGTCTCCTCCTGCAGAAGTGGATCTTTCTGTTTCACGACAACCGCCGGCCTGGCGCCCGAGAGCGGACGAACCGGAGGACTACGGGATGCCCTGCAGGTGCCCCACCCGGGCGACTCCCGCCGTGGCCGACGATGCTGGCCTTCAAAGGGTTCGCGATCCTGTTCGCGACCAACCGTGACTGCATCGCTTCGTCGTGACGCGACCCGGTAGACCGGCGTCGCGACAGGGCCGATTGTTACAGAAATGGCGCCTCTGCGCTGGCGCGCACGCGATGACATCGAATACCCGACGTGCCCGGTTCCGCGGCGGCCAACCAGGGCGGCGGATTTACCTATACTTCGGGGATGAGCATTCGCCCCGACACCTGGATCCGCGCGATGGCCGAAAAGGGCATGATCGAGCCCTTCGAGCCCGGACAGGTCCGCCGCAACGCAGGCGGCCAGCCCATCGTCTCCTACGGCACTTCGAGCTACGGCTACGACGTCCGCTGCGCCGATGAGTTCAAGATATTCACGAATATCAACTCGAGCATCGTCGATCCCAAAGCCTTCGATGAACGATCTTTTGTCGACGTGCGCGGCGACGTCTGCATCATCCCGCCAAATTCATTCGCGCTGGCCAGGACGGTCGAGTACTTCCGTATTCCGCGTTCGGTGCTGACCATCTGCCTGGGCAAGTCCACCTACGCCCGCTGCGGAATCATCGTCAACGTGACCCCGCTGGAGCCGGAATGGGAGGGTCATGTCACGCTCGAGTTCTCGAACACCACGCCGCTGCCGGCGCGCATCTACGCGGGCGAGGGCTGCGCCCAGATGCTGTTCCTCGAGGCCGATCAGGTCTGCGAGACCTCTTATCGCGACCGCGGCGGCAAATATCAGGGTCAATCCGGGGTCACGCTGCCCAAAGCCTGAGCGATCCCGCCCGGCCAGGGTGGCGATCGGCGCTGACCGCATCGCTGTGCCACGCTGGCCGGCCCGCGTGGCTGTCACAAAACGGCGCCGGTTGCGCGCCGTGGCGGCGATGCCTTACCATAGAGCGATGCAGGCCATGTACGACACCCTCTCGAGCGGTTCCGCCTCGGCTCCGAGTCTTTCGGTGCTGGCCGCTCTATGCCTGCTGCTCACGCTCCTACTGCGCCCAGCGCGCTAAGAGTCTAAACCCCACCCCACAGTCTGTTTTCAATGCGATCGGATCTCCGTGACGGGGATGCCTCGCCTGGAGCCTTGTCATGTCCGAAAAACTCATCATCTTCGATACCACCTTGCGCGACGGGGAGCAAAGCCCCGGGGCCTCCATGACCCGTGACGAGAAGCTGCGCATCGCCAAGCAACTGGAGAAACTGAAGGTGGATGTGATCGAGGCCGGCTTTGCCGCCTCGTCGAACGGGGACTTCGAGGCCGTCAGGGCGATTGCCGCGGCCGTGAAGGACTCCACGGTTTGTTCACTGTCGCGTGCCAATGATCGCGATATCGCCCGTGCCGCCGAGGCGCTCGAGCCCAGCGAGAACAAGCGCATCCATACCTTCATCGCCACATCGCCGCTGCATATGGAAAAGAAGCTGCGCCTGAGCCCGGACCAGGTGCACGAGCAGGCCCGGCTGGCGGTGCGCTTTGCGCGCAAGTTCACGGACAACGTCGAGTTCTCGCCCGAGGACGGCAGCCGCTCGGAGCTGGATTTTCTCTGTCGGGTGCTCGAGGACGTCATCAAGGAAGGCGCGACCACGATCAACATCGCGGACACAGTCGGATATGCGGTGCCAGAGAAATTCGGCGAGCTGATCCGCACCTTGCGCACGCGGATTCCCAATTCGGACAAGGCGGTCTGGTCCGTGCATTGCCACAACGATCTGGGTATGGCGGTGGCCAATTCCCTGGCCGGTGTGACGGCCGGGGCGCGTCAGGTGGAGTGCACGATCAACGGCCTGGGCGAGCGCGCCGGCAATACCTCGCTCGAAGAAATCGTGATGGCGGTCAGGACCCGGCGCGATTACTTCGGCCTGGATATGGGCGTGGACATCAGTCACATCGTGCCCACCAGCAAGCTGGTCTCCACGATCACCGGCTTTGTCGTGCAGCCCAACAAGGCCGTGGTCGGCGCCAACGCGTTCGCCCACGCCTCGGGCATTCACCAGGATGGCGTGCTCAAGCAGCGTGACACCTACGAGATCATGCGCGCCGAAGACGTCGGCTGGACGGCCAACAAGATCGTCCTGGGCAAGCTCTCGGGCCGAACCGCCTTCAAACAGCGCCTGCAGGAGCTGGGCATCGAACTCGAATCGGAGACCGCCGTCAACGAGGCCTTCGTCCGTTTCAAGGATCTGGCCGACCGCAAAGCGGAGATCTTCGACGAGGATATTCATACCCTGGTCTCGGAGCAGTCGCTGCAGAACGAGACCAACGAGCACTATGCGCTGGTATCCATGAGCCAGCAGTCTGCGTCCGGAGAGCGGCCCCTGGCGCGGGTGGTGCTGTCGATCGGCGGCCAGGAACATGAGTCGGAGGGCACCGGTAGCGGCCCCGTGGACGCGGTGTTGCAGGCGATCGAGGCGCGCGCCGGTTCGGGGGCCGAGATGACGCTGTATTCGGTCAATGCGATCTCCGGCGGGACCGAGGCCCAGGGTGAGGTGACCGTCCGTCTGGCCAGGGGTGGTCGGGTGGTCAATGGCGTGGGCGCCGATCCGGACATCGTGGTCGCGTCGGCCAAGGCCTATGTCCATGCGCTGAACAAGCTGCATGCGCCCGAGCGCATCCAGGCGCAGGGCGGGGTCTAGACGCCGGCCCGGGGGCGCCTGACGGGCCGCCCCCGGGTGTTGTTGGTTGCTCTCGGAGCTGTCTCGCGAAGTGGCCTGCTTTCGGATATAATGCCGGGTTCTGCACGATACCGCGTCCCGGTGGTATCGCAAGTTGGCTTCATCAAGCTCATTGGGAAAACCATGTCCGTAAGCAATAGTATTGATAAATCGGCGATCGTCGCCGAGCACAAGCGTAGCGATGCCGATACCGGATCCACCGAAGTTCAGGTTGCGCTGCTGACCGCCCGTATCGTTCATCTGACCGAGCACTTCAAGACTCACCGCAAAGACCACCATTCGCGCCGTGGTCTGCTCAAGATGGTCAGCCGGCGCCGCAAGCTGCTCGCCTATCTCAAGGATCGTGACGTCGTCCGTTATCGCGACCTGATCGCCAAGCTCAATCTGCGTGGCTGAGCCCGCTGGCGCTGGTTCCCGACATGAACCCCGGCATTCCCGGACGCCCTTTGGCGCACCGGGATGGCGGGGTTTTTGCCATTTTTCCCTGTGTCGTCGTGCCTTGGGCGGCTGAATCCGCCGGTTGCGTCGCGATCGACCCGTAGTAGTCCCCGACTCGGAGAAGACAGTGTTTGAAATTGCCAAGAAAACATTCGAATGGGGGGGTAACACCATTACCCTCGAAACCGGCGAGATCGCCCGACAGGCCGGTGGCGCCGTGCTCGTAAGCATGGACGAGACCGTCGTTCTGGCCTCCGTGGTGGCCTCGAAGAAGCCCCGTCCCGGCCAGGATTTCTTTCCCCTGACCGTCGACTACGTCGAAAAGTTCTACGCCGCCGGTCGCATCCCTGGTGGTTTCTTCAAGCGTGAAGGCCGTCCGACCGAGCGCGAGACCCTGATCGCCCGGCTGACCGATCGTCCGATCCGTCCGTTGTTTCCCGAAGGCTTCTACAACGAAGTCCAGGTTGTCCTGCAGGTGATCTCGGTCAACCCCGAGGTCGACAGTGATATCCCGGCGATGATCGGCGCCTCGGCCGCGCTGGCGATCTCCGGCGTGCCGTTCGCCGGCCCGATCGGCGCCTGCCGGGTGGGTTACATCGATGGCAACTATGTGCTGAACCCCGCCTGCAGCGCGATGGCCGCCTCCAAGCTTGACCTGGTCGTGGCTGGTACCGACCAGGCCGTGCTGATGGTCGAGTCCGAGGCCAGCGAGTTGTCTGAGGAAGTGATGCTGGGCGCGGTCGTCTATGGTCACGAACAGATGCAGGTCGTGATCAACGCGATCGACGAACTGGTCGAGGCCGCTGGCAAACCCGAATGGGACTGGCAGCCGCCGGCCGCCGATGAGGCGCTCATCGCGAAGGTCAAGGCGCAGGCCGAGGCCGGACTGCGCGAGGCCTATCAGCTGCGCAACAAGCAGGAGCGTTCCCAGCGACTGAAGGCTGTCGAGGGGGATTGCCAGCAGGCGCTGGCCGCGGCCGCCGCAGAGGCGGGCGAGGAGGCTCCCGATGCCGGCAAGGTCGGCGACATCCTGTTCGATCTTCAGTACCGGCTCGTGCGTGACCGCATTCTGGCCGGTGAGCCGCGTATCGATGGTCGTGACACCCGTACGGTGCGCCCGATCGCGATCCGCACCGGGGTGCTACCCCGCGCTCATGGTTCGGCGCTGTTCACGCGCGGCGAGACCCAGGCCCTGGTGGCCGCCACGCTGGGTACGGCCCGCGACGAGCAGATCATCGACGCGGTCAGTGGCGAATATCGCGAACGCTTCATGATGCACTACAACATGCCACCGTACGCCACTGGCGAAACCGGTCGCATGGGCTCGCCCAAGCGTCGCGAGATCGGTCACGGCCGCCTCGCCAAGCGCGCGATTGCGCCGCTGCTGCCCTCGTCGGAAGACTTCGGCTACTCGATCCGCCTGGTGTCCGAGATCACGGAATCCAACGGTTCTTCGTCGATGGCCTCGGTGTGCGGTGGCTGTCTGGCGCTGATGGACGCGGGTGTGCCGATCAAGGCGCATGTCGCGGGCATCGCGATGGGGCTGATCAAAGAAGAGAATAAATTTGCCGTTCTGACCGATATCCTCGGCGATGAGGATCACCTTGGCGACATGGACTTCAAGGTGGCCGGCACCGACTCCGGCGTGACGGCATTGCAGATGGATATCAAGATCCAGGGCATCACGAAAGAGATCATGCAGGTGGCCCTCGATCAGGCGCGCGAGGCGCGGCTGCATATTCTCGATCAGATGCGTTCGGCGATCGGCGGCGCGCGCGAGGATCTGTCCGACTATGCCCCGCGTCTGTACAAGATGAAGATCAATCCGGAGCGCATCCGTGATGTGATCGGTAAGGGCGGCGCCACCATCCGCCAGATCACCGAGACCACCGGCACCCAGATCGACATCCAGGACGATGGTGCGATCACGATCGCTGCGGTCGATGGCGCTGCTGCCCGGCGCGCTCAGCAGATGATCGAAGACCTCACCGCCGAGGTCGAGATCGGCCGGGTCTACCAGGGTACGGTGCTCAAGATCCTGGACTTCGGCGCGATCGTCCAGGTGCTGCCCGGCCGTGACGGTCTGCTGCATGTTTCGCAGATCGCCAATGAGCGGGTCAACAATGTCAGTGACTATCTGGCCGAAGGTCAGGAGGTCCGGGTCAAGGTGATCGAGGCCGACGACAAGGGTCGTCTGCGTTTGTCGATCAAGGCGCTGACCGAAGAGGAAGCGCGCGGCTGATCGTTCAATCCGGCAAGGGCGGGCCGATCGGCCTGCCCCTGACGCAGAACCGGCGCCACCTGGGCGCCGGTTTTTTTTGGGGGGCGGTGCTGAGCCGGGTGTGACGCCTGGCGCTGCAAGCGACCATCCTCGTGAGAACTCGAACCAAATGATGCGAACTTCTGAATCAGCACATTAGTACGTCAGGAAGTCGCTCGGCTCGACAGGGCGTGTCCGGCTGTCTTCGGTCAGGTTCCGCCCGCCGTTGATCTTCAAGGCCAGCGCGGTCATGCTGGCCAGATCCGGTTCGACCGGTTGTGACAGCGCATCGATCACCAGCGGGTTGATCATCTGAACCGGGTCGTCGATCGCCTGCAGCAGTTCAACCAGCCGGATCGGCCTGGCGACCACGTGGCCCTGGGCGAGATCGACGCCGACCGCACGCAACATATGCATGGTCTCGATATCTTCGACCCACTCGGCCACACAGGCCATCTGCAACTCGTGGGCAAGCAGGCTGATGGTGCGCACGATGTTCAGACCATTGCCGTCTTCGCGCAGCGACCTGATGAAGCGCCCGTCGATCTTCAGATAACTAGCCGGAATGGTGGCCAGCGACGAGAAGTTCGAATAGCCGCTGCCGAAATCGTCCAGCGCGATGGTGGCCCCCAGCTTGCGTACCGAATGGGCGAACTGACAGGTCATGTAGATGTCCTGTGTGGCCACGGTTTCGGTCAGTTCCAGCACCACATGGTGGGCCACGTGGCTGAAGCGGGTGAGTTGCGCCAGCACGAAGGACTTGAAGAACTCGTCGTTCAGCGACGTGCCCGAAAGATTGATCGAAAGAAAACTCAATCGATCCAGGCGCGCACGGTTGGCGTCGAGCCAGCCCAGGGCATGGGTCAATACCCAGCGATCGAGAACCGCCATCTCGCCATTGGCCTCGGCCGCCGCCACCAGCGAGGCCGCCGGTTGCAGCGCGTTGTCTTCGCCGCGGTGCCGCAGCAAGAGTTCGCAGCCTACCCGACCGGAGCCGTGCAGCGCGATGATGGGCTGGGCCACCAGCTCGAATTCATCGAAGGTTTTGGGGTCGTGCAGGCGCGCAACCAGCGACAACTCCCATTCCCGCTGACGAACCAGCGCACCGGAATCCTCGCAGATAACCACTTGATTGCGCCCGCGTCGCTTGGCGTCCTGGCAGGCGCGGTCGGCACTGGCGATCAGATCCGCCTGGCCGAGGCCGGGTAGCAGGCGGAACACGCCGATACTGGCCGTCACCGCGAAGCTCTTGCCATCGAACTGGAAGGCACGGTCGGTGATCGCCTCCAGTGCTCGCCAGGCCAGCCCCTCTTGAACGCTCTGATCGGCGGCGCCGAGCACGATCACGAATTCATCGCCACCGAGACGTGCCACGACATTGTGCTTGCCCAGGCTGTTCTGCAGGCGTGAGACCACTTCACACAGGACCGAGTCTCCCGCGCTGTGACCGAACAGATCGTTCAGCATCTTGAAGCGGTCGAGGTCGACATAGCAGATCGCGATCCGGCTGATCTCCTCGGACTCGCGCGTATCGAGCAGGCCTTGCAGACTTTTGCTCAGACCGAGGCGGTTCAATGCGCCGGTCAGCGGGTCATGCTCGGCGACCCGCTCGAGATGATGTTCGACCGCCTTTTGCTCGCTGATGTCGGTGAGGCTGGCCTCGTAGGCGCTCGAATCGCCACGGGCCATGATGCGCAACCAGCGCATGCCGCCTTCACGATCGAGTGCGTATTCGAAATCGCATTCCACCTTTTGCGCCAGTTCGGTACGAATGCGGGCCCGCAGCACCGACGGGAACTCCCGCTCGAGCACCGATCCGGGCAGGGGATCGACCCTCGTGGTGATGTCGTCGTTGTGTGCCTCCAGCCCGAAAAGGCGTGCGAAGCCCTCGTTGTAGCGCACGATTCGATCGCCGTCATTGACGGATACCAGCGCGGTGGGCACGCTGCGATAGACCGCCTGATACTTTTCCGCCAGCGCGAGCGCATCGAGCTGGCTCTGACGGCGTTGTTCGCGCTCGATGTTCAGCCGCTGCCCGACCGCCAGACCGGCAAGCACGGCGGCAGCGAGCGAAATCTGATCGATTGCAAACCAGTTGGTGGCATCGCTGCTGGCCAGGCCGACATCCTGCAACAAGGCATACATGCCGCCGACGCCATCGCATAGTGCGCCGAGCGCGAACCAGCGCCCGGCACGATCGGTCCGCTTGCGCCAGGCGGCGACGCTGAAGCCCATCAGCGCCACCATCAGCAGGGAGCCCAATGCCCAGTAGGCGCTGTGGAAGGCCCACGCGGGCAGGAACGCAGAGATACCAAACAGGATGGCAAACGAATAGAGCAGTGGCGACATCAATGGCCGCGCGCGACTGGTCTCGATGGTTCGGGCCAGCATCACACGCGCCAGCAGCAGGGTTGTGAACGGCAGGCTGCTGGTCAGCCATTGATCGATTGCCGCCGCACTGAATAGCGGTTCGACCGCACGCAGCCCCAGCGAGCCGAGACCGCTGTCGACCGTGAGCATCGCGCAGCGCGCGAGCAACCACACGCCGAGTAGCGAAAACTCCGGACGGGTGGCCGAGATGGCTGTCGTAAAGGCGTGGATCGCCAGGAACAGAAGCGCGCCCAGCACCAGGATGTGGCGCTGAACCGCGCCGTTCTGGTCCGCGGCGAAAGCACCGTGCTCCCAGAGTCGCAGATGCACATGCGTAGGCATGAGCGGTTCCACCCGCATCAGCAACTCGAGCCGTTCAGTGATCAGCCGATCTGGAATGGGAATCGCGAAACCCGGGTAGGCGTGCTGCGCATTGATCAGTTGCGCATAGCGCCCGGCTGATCCGCGCAGGACGATCTCGCCGGTCGCATCGCGCAACATGAACTCGGCGCGGCCGATTCCGGCGCTTGGCAGATGCAGCACCCTCTGCCCGTCTTGCACCTCGGGCTCGAGAACGGCTCTAAGCCAGATCGGCTCGTTGGCGAGCCCCGAACTCGCCCCCTGACCATCGGCCTGGTTCATCAGGCGTGCGCCGATGAACTCTGCCTGTTCGATCGGTGCCGATGAGTGAACGGCGCGAACCGGCACCGTGTCGGGCGTACGAACGCCACCGCCGATGCTCTGGAAGAACATGAGCAAGGCGCCCATGGCCAGGATCAGGAGAAGCAGATTCACGCCGGCAAGCGCCATTCGCGCCATCGGCGCACGATCGCGCTCGGGCGGAATTTGTTGAATCTCTTTGTGCGGCTGGCCGGCCAACGGCATCTCTCGAAGTGAAACCGATTTCGTCACTTTAGATGTGCCGCGACGGCTGATCAGCGCGATCCGGACGACCGTTCGAGTAGCCGGTACGAACGGTGCGTCCGGCGCCTCAGAATGTCTCAAAAGGTGGCGCAGACGGCTTTATGAAAGGCGCCAAATTCCCGCTGCTTCGCTGACCAGGCCGTCGACGGTCAGCTTCCTGAGATGGGCGGTCAGCGAGCGCTTGGCGACGCCGTGCAGAATCGGATCGACATCGTCATAGGCGAGCAGGACGAGATCGTCGAGCGTTCCTTCGCCGGCCGATCGCACGGCGGCCAGGACCTTCGCCTCGCGACCGAGCCGATGGCGGATCAGGCGCTCGATCTCCCCCTTCGGATCGCCCAGCACGTGTCCATGAGCCGGCAAGATGAATGAAATCGGTT
>JAWKYG010000029.1:0-30427 GCA_041396585.1 Burkholderiaceae bacterium
GGCAGGGCACGGTATTTGGTGGGCTGATGGACGAGATCGACGCGATCCGCCTGAGTGATCGCGGTGAACTGACCGAGCCGGTCCTGCGTGCGCTGCTCGAGAACATCCGCGTGCACGACACCATCTATAAGGAAGCCGGCGCCGTCCACGGCTGCGCGCTCGTATCCAATGCGGGCCACCGGCGCGGCGAGATCCTGGTGTTCGTCGAAGACGTCGGGCGCCACAATGCGGTCGATGCGATTGCCGGCTGGATGTGGCTGAATCACACGGACGGTGCGGACAAGATCTTCTATACCACGGGCCGACTGACCTCCGAGATGGTGATCAAATGCGCCCAGATGGGGATCCCGTTTCTGGTGTCACGATCCGGGCTGACGGAGATGGGCCACCGGATCGCACAGCGCGTGGGCATGACCATGCTCGGGCGCTGCCGCGGCCGGCACTATCTGTTGTTTACGGGCGCCCACCGGTTCCGGCGCGAGCCCGGCGGCGACACGGAACTCGCGTGATCGGTTGCGATGACATCACCGGCCTGGTTCTGGCCGGAGGCCTCGGGCGCCGTATGGGCACGGCCGGCCAGGGGGCGGACAAAGCACTGCTGAGCCTGCGTGGTCGTCCCTTGATCGATCACGTGCTCGAGCGCCTCAGCCCGCAGGTGGCCACGGTCCTGATCAATGCCAACCTCGATCCCGCACGCTTCGCGCCTCGTCCGTGGCCGGTTGTGCCTGATCAACTCCCGGACCATCCCGGTCCGCTGGCCGGCCTTCATGCGGGCCTGAGTCGCGCGAGCACCGACTGGGTGCTCACCGTGCCGTGCGACAGCCCCTTCCTGCCGACCGATCTCGCCGTTTGTCTTGCCGGCCCACTTGGGCCGGATACGGCCATCGCGGTCGCCAGCGCCGGTGGCCGGGAGCAGCCAGTGTTCGCATTGGTGGCGCGCCGTCTGGCCGATGACCTCGAGGCTTATCTGAAAGGTGGTGGCCGCAAGATCGACCATTGGTACCGGGAGCATCGCCATGTGGTGGTCGAGTTTGCCGACGAGCAGGCGTTCGTCAATCTCAATACGCCGCAAGACATCGAGCGACATGGCGGTGCCTGAGCCGTGTCCGGCGGCTCCAGGCGACATCGCGCCTTGCCAAGGCCGCACTGACAGCAGGCCCCGAAAAGCATGACAACACCCCGCAAAGCCGCCGAGCGCCTGGCCGAGGCGATCACCGGCCTGAAGAGCTACACACCCGACGCATTGCCCGTGAATCAGGCGCGCGAACTGATCGAGGCGGCCCTGCAGCCGGTTGCCGGGATCGAATCCCTGAGCCTGCTCGATGCCTATGATCGCGTCCTGGCCGAGGATCTCCTCTCTCCGATCGATGTGCCGGCACATGACAACTCGGCGATGGACGGGTTCGCGCTGGCCGCCAGGTCATTGACTGGCGCACAAACCCGCCTGCGTATCATCGGCAGCGCGTTTGCCGGGCGTCCGTTTGCCGGTCGGCCGGGGCCGGGCGAGACAGTGCGCGTGATGACCGGTGCGGTCATGCCCGCCGGCACCGACCTGGTCGTGCCGCAGGAACTCACCCGCATCGACGATGACGACCACGTCTGGATTCCGGACGGCCAGACCGCGGGACAGCATCTTCGGCAGCGCGGCGAGGATCTCGCCCGAGGCAGTGCGGCGCTGCATGCGGGCACATGTATCGGCGCGGCACAGCTTGGGCTGATCGCCTCGCTCGGGATCGGCCGGGTCAACGTCCGGCGCCGGGTCCGGGTGGCCTTTTTCTCGTCGGGCGATGAAATCCGCTCGATCGGCGAGCCCCTGGGCGAGGGCCAGATCTACGACAGCAACCGCTACACACTGACCGGTATGCTGCGCGGTCTCGGCTGCGAATTGTTCGACCTCGGCGTGGTGCATGATGAACCGGCGGCAATCGAAGCGGCGGTGCGCGAAGTCGCCCCGCGCGTGGATCTGATCATTTCCTCCGGCGGTGTATCGGTGGGCGCGGCCGACCACACCAAGGCCGTGATGCAGCGGCTTGGCCGGGTCCACTTCTGGACCATCGCCATGCGCCCTGGACGGCCGATGGCATTTGGCGATGTCGACGGCTGCGTCTATTTTGGTCTGCCGGGCAATCCGGTCGCGGTCATGGTGACCTTTCTGTTCTTCGTGCGCCATGCGCTGCACCGGCTGCAGGGCCGCCCGTCTGCGTTCGACGCCTGTGTCCGGGCCACGACCTTGCAGGCATTTCGTAAGCGGCCCGGACGTACCGAGTTTCAGCGCGGCATTCTTTCGCTCGCGCCCGATGGCACCATGACCGTGGCCAGCACCGGCCAGCAGGGCTCGGGCGTACTGAGCTCGATGACCAGCGCCAACTGCATCGTCGTCCTGCATCATGAGCAAGGCAACGTGTCGGTCGGCGAGACGGTCGACTGTCTGCCCTTTGCGGGTCTGCTGCGCTGATGGCGAGGCCTGCTGAAGCATCGCCGCGGCCGGGCGCCGGCGCGGGCCGGGCGCGTGCCCTGCTCCTTGCGCTGGCAGCGGCACTGCTGCTCAACGGCCTGCTCAGTGCCGAGAACATCTGGCCGACCATCCTGATCAAACCCGATCACAGGCTGGCGCCCGAATTCGTGTTGCTCTGGTGTCTGTTGCTTGGCGCCTTCGTCTGGCGCGGCACCGTCGGCCGCAAAACCCTCAATGGGCTGGCGGGGCTCTACCTTTTGCTCGTGCTCGGGCGCTATCTCGATGTGACGGTACCGGCGCTGTTCGGGCGCCCGGTCAATCTCTACTGGGATGGTCTGCAACTCCCGCGCTTTCTGCAGGTGGCCGGCCAGGCCCTGCCGGCCTGGGCGCTCGTCCTCGGTAGCCTGGCGGCGTTGTCGGCTTTGGTTCGCTTGTTCCTGCTCGCGCGCGCGGCGATCCGGTGCCTCGCCCGCGAGGCGGTCCCGCGGGCAGCGCGGCGCCCGGCGATCTGGGCGCTAACCGGTCTGGCGGTGGCCGGCGTGCTCGCCAATCTGGCCGGCGTGCGGGCCACCTGGCCTTATATCTCGAAACCGGTGCTGCCGACCTACTTTCAGCAGGCACGGGTGCTGGCCAGTGCCTGGCTGCCGGGTGGCATCGACCGCGCTTTGCCGCCATCGCCCGATTTCGACGGCGACCTGTCCGGGCTGCGCGGCGCCAGCGTCAAGTTGCTGTTTCTCGAAAGCTATGGCGCGACGATCTACGACAACGCCGAGATTGCCGACGCCGTGCGAAACGCGCAGCAACGATTCGAGCAGGCCGTCACGTCCAGCGGCCGCCAGCTTGTCTCGGCGTTCTATCGCTCACCCACGTTCGCGGGCGCCTCGGATCTCGCCCACCTGAGCCTGCTGTCCGGCATCGATCTGTCCAATCCGCTGCGTCACGACATCCTGCTGACCTCGCAGCGCCCCACCCTGCTCAGCCATTTTCGCAAACACGGCTATCAGACGATCGGGCTGTATCCGGCCCTGAGCTGGGCCTGGCCTGAAAAGCGCTTCTACGGTTTCGATCGGTTCATCGACGGCCCGGCCCTGCAATATCCGGGGCCCCAGATCGGTCTCTGGTACATCCCGGATCAGTTCACGATCGCACAGTTCGAACAGCAGCGCGTCGCGCGTGGCGACACACAGCCCCATCTCCTGTTGTTCCCGACGATCAACACCCATGTGCCGTTTCGCCCGCTGCCGCCCTATCAGCCGGACTGGCGACGCATTCTCAGCCCAATGCCCTTCGATCCGGACGAACTGGCGCGTGTGCTGGCCGACGAGCCGGACTGGACCCGGCTACGCGAGCCCTACGGGCGTTCGATCCGGTACACCTACGAGTGGCTTGCCGGCTACATGGCGCAGCCCTGGCTCGGGCGCGATCTGCTGATTCTGATCGGCGATCATCAGCCCCTGAGCGGGGTCACCGGGCCCGGGGCTTCGTGGGATGTCCCCGTTCACATCATCAGCTCGGACCAGACATTGCTCGCCCGCCTGGTAGCGAGCGGATTTGAACCCGGCATGAACCCGACCCGTGAATCACGCGGGCCGATGCACGAACTGACCGAGGTCTTGCTGCGCGCATTCGGTGGCGGCGGGCCGGACCTTGCTATGCCCACAACCGGCGCACCGCACGCGGTGCCGATCCCGAAGCGGCAAGACTGGCGCTGATCGCACGCCCTTGCCGATCCCGGCGCTCATGACCAGGCGCTGGCGGATGCTGCGGACCTGGGCCCGCGCATCCATCGCACGATTCAGCGCTTGTAGCTCAACGGCCCGGGCATGGCCGAGTAAAGCTTCGCCAGAGCTTCGAGCTCGGCGGTGCTGAGCGCGCCGACCATGCCGGCCATGATCGGGTTCTTGCGCTGACCACTCTTATAGGCCTTGAGAGCCACAGTGAGGTAGTCGGCGTACTGGCCGGCGATGATCGGGTAGGAGGGATCGGCCGGGGTCTTGCCGTCGGCGCCGTGGCAGCTCGCGCAGAGGCTGGCGGCCTTCTCCTTGGCCGAGGCCATGGCATCTTGGGCAGCCTCGGCCGCGACGACTGGCAGGGAAGCCAGCGACAGGGCGACGGCGGCGGCAGCGGTACAGAGCAGTTGTTTCATGTTCGACGAATTCGGTTGCATGCGCGAAACGCGGGCGGGAGCAAACGGGCATTCCGGCCAGGGGCGGACCGGAGTGCGGCCCCGACTCAGGGCTTGCCGCCCTTGGAATAGAACGCGGCCAGATCGGCGATGTCTTGATCGCTCAGGCTGCCGGAGATGCCCCGCATCGACGGATGCGATCGCTCACCACTGCGGTAGGCCTTTAGCGCATTGGCGATGTAGGCCTCGGATTGATGGATGATCATGGGCACCTGGTAGACGGTCGGGAAGGCGGTCTTGTAGCCCCCGATCTCATGGCAACCCACGCACATGGAGGTCTTGCCGGACGCAGCTGCCGGATCACCCTTGGTTTGCTGGGCCATGGCAGGCGCCGCGGCCAGCGAGATAGCGAGCGCGAGACCGGAAAGCCCAAGCGACGCGGCGCCCGAACCAGTGCGACGAGACGCCGGCCGTTGCGACGGGCCGGTCTGATGGATGCTGCCAGAGTGCATAGTCAGGCTCTTTCCTCGATATTTTCTTGGTGAATTGCTCAGTCGCGGCCCGAACTCACCCCCTGAGCCGACGAAGCTTAATCCGCCATTTTATCCGACGCTGGGAACCAACGTCCACCGGGGTGACCCGCGAGCCCTTATACTGCGGCGCAGTACCGACAACACCAGGAAACATGCACATGCGCTTCGAAGGCTCAGAGACCTATGTCGCCACCGACGATCTCAAGCTGGCGGTAAATGCAGCGATCACGCTCGAGCGACCCCTGCTGATCAAGGGCGAACCCGGCACCGGCAAGACGATGCTGGCCGAGGAGGTCGCCGGTGCCCTGGGTCTGACCTTGCTGCAATGGCATGTGAAGTCAACGACCAAGGCCCAGCAGGGCCTGTACGAGTACGACGCCGTTTCCCGGCTGCGAGACTCCCAGCTCGGCGACGAGCGCGTCAAGGACATCGAGAACTATATCGTCAAGGGGGTGCTCTGGCAGGCCTTCGAATCCGATCAGCCCGTGGTGCTCCTGATCGACGAGGTCGACAAGGCCGACATCGAGTTTCCCAATGACCTGTTGCGCGAACTCGATCGCATGGAGTTCTATGTCTACGAGACCCGCGAACTGATCCGCGCCAGACACCGGCCGCTGGTCATGATCACCTCGAACAATGAAAAGGAACTGCCAGACGCCTTCCTGCGCCGCTGCTTTTTCCACTACATCCAGTTCCCGACCCGGGAAACCATGCAGCAGATCGTCGATGTGCACTTCCCGAACGTCAAGAAGGAGCTGGTCGCGGCCGCCCTCGAAGCCTTCTTCAACATGCGCGATCTGCCGGGTCTGAAGAAGAAGCCGTCGACCTCGGAACTGATCGACTGGCTCAAACTGCTGATGGCCGAGGACATCCCCGCCGAGGCGCTGCGCGAGAAAGACGGCAAGAAGGCGATCCCGCCTCTGCACGGCGCATTGCTCAAGAATGAGCAGGATGTCCATCTGTTCGAGCGCCTGGTGTTCATGGCGCGCCATAACCGCTGAACCCGTGACCGGGGCGCCCTGCCCCGGTCGAGCGAACCGACACGGTGCACTGGTTCTATCTTGCCGCTGCAATCGGCTTCGAGGTGGTCGGCACGACCTGCATGAAGCTGTCCGCCGGCTTCACGAAGATCGTGCCGGTCGTGGTGATGTTCTCGTGTTTCGCGGTCGCCTTCTTTTTCAATTCGCTGGCGCTACGGGTGCTCGATCTGAGCATTACCTATGCGATCTGGTCGGGCGTCGGTACCGCTGCCACGGCCGTCATCGGCATTATGTTCTTCAAGGAAGCGCTGACAGCGCTTAAACTGGTCAGCATTTTGTTGATCATTCTGGGCGTGATCGGGCTTCGTTTCTCGTTCACGCCAAACTGACCCCTGCGGGCCCATCGGACTCCGGAGCCGCCATGCTGATCGACTTCTTCCTGCACCTGCGAAATGCCAAGCTGCCGGTCTCCATCAAGGAGTACCTGATGCTGATCGAGGCCATGGATCGCAAGGTCATCGGCCCCTCGATCGACGATTTCTATTTTCTTTCGCGCGCCACGCTGGTCAAGGACGAGCGCCACTTCGACAAATTCGATCGGGCCTTCGGCAGCTACTTCAACGGTGTTCAGGCCCTCGAGGAGCTCTATCCGAATCTTTCCGAAGAATGGCTGCGCCGCCAGTATCAGCGCGAGTTCACCGCCGAGGAAAAGGCCGCGATCGAGGCCATGGGCGGGCTGGACAAGCTCATGAAGCGGCTCAAGGAGCTTCTCGATGAGCAGAAGAAGCGCCACGAGGGCGGCAACAAATGGATCGGCACCAACGGCACCTCGCCTTTCGGCAATGGCGGCTACAACCCCGAGGGTATCCGCGTTGGTGGGCCGTCGGCCGGCAACCGGACGGCGGTCAAGGTGTGGGAGTCACGTGCCTACCGCGACTATGACGATCAGGTGGAGCTGGGCACGCGCAACATCAAGGTGGCACTACGCCGCCTGCGCCGCTTTGCCCGCGAAGGTGCCGAGGAGGAGCTCGATCTCGATGACACGATCGCCAGCACCGCCAGAAACGCCGGCTACCTGGACATCAAGATGGTTCCGGAGCGTCACAACAACGTCAAGGTGCTGATGCTGCTGGATGTCGGCGGCACGATGGACGATCACATCAAGCAGACCGAAGAGTTGTTCTCCGCGGCGCGCAGCGAGTTCAAGAACCTGGAGTTCTATTACTTTCACAACTGCGTCTACGACCATGTCTGGAAGAACAATCGCCGCCGTCATGCCGAGCGCACACCCACCTGGGATCTGATCCGCAAGTTCAACAGCGACTACCGTCTGATCCTGGTCGGCGATGCCACGATGAGCCCGTACGAGATCCTGCAACCGGGCGGCTCGGTGGAATACAACAACGAGGAACCCGGCGCGATCTGGCTGCGCCGCCTGGTCGACAAATTCCCGAAGTACGCCTGGCTGAACCCCGAGCCCGAAGGTGTCTGGGAGTACCGGCAATCGATCTCGGTGATTCGTCAGATCATGTCAGAGCGCATGTATCCGGTAACCATAGCCGGCCTGGAGCGTGCAATGCGCGAGCTGGCCAAACACGCTGGCGCGGGCAGGCGCATCAGCTCACCACGGGGTCGGGCGCACCCAGCACCAGGCCGTCGGTCTCGCCGATCATTCCGAAGGCCAGTTCCAGTTGCTGCGCGGGCCTGTAGCCGGCGCGGCGCCGAACCCGCGTGTCGGCGTGGCGATCTGCTCGGTGCCGACCCCGCCGGTCGATCTGGCGGCCGCCATGGTGCCCGGCCCTGTGCCTGATCGCGGCAGCGTGGCGGCCGATGTCGCCGATGCGGCCGAATCAAGCGCTTCCCGCTGTAGCGCTGGGCGCGCCGGCAACGGCGCGGGGCTGCCGCTGCGTTCCGGGAGCGTGGCAATCGGAGCCGTTGTCACGAGTGCAGTCTCCGCCTGCCCGGCCACCGCAGGCGCGGCGTTCGTGCCCGGCTTGATCTCGATCGGTGGCGCGACCCGCAATACCTCTTCGCAAGTGGTGATCCCGGCGGCCACTTTGCCCGCCCCGGCCAGCCGCAGCGGACGCAGGCCGCCCGCGATCGCCAGCCGGCGAAGTCGATCGAGCGATGGAGAACTGCGGCCGATCTCGGTCTTGAGCGCCTCGTCGATCCGCAACAACTCGTAGATGCCGGCGCGACCCCGGTAGCCGGTCATCCGGCAATGCAGGCAACCCACGGGACGGTACACGCGCGTCGGGGGCTGACTGCGGTAGGGATGAATGAGCGCGTTCCACTGTTCGCCGCCAAGCTCGGGCAGCGGCTCCTTGCAATGCGGGCAGAGTACGCGCACCAGTCGTTGCGCCAACACGCCCACCAGCGTGGCATTGAGCAGATGTCCGGGCACACCGAGTTCGAGCAGGCGGGTGACCGCCGACGGCGCGTCATTGGTATGCAGGGTGGTCAGCACCAGGTGCCCGGTCAGCGCCGCCTGCATGGCCATCTCGGCGGTCTGCAGATCGCGGATCTCGCCGATCATGATGATGTCCGGATCCTGACGCATCAGCGCCCTGACCCCGGCGGCGAAGTCCAGGCCGACCGCCGGCTGAACCTGGGTCTGGTTGAGTGCCGGATCCACCAGTTCGATCGGATCCTCCACCGTGCAGACATTGACCTCGTCGCTGGCCAGCGACTTGAGAGTCGAGTAAAGCGTCGTGGTCTTGCCCGAACCGGTCGGACCGGTGACCAGGATGATCCCGTTGGGCCGGTCGATCATCGTGTGCCACTGATTCAGCTCGTGCGGCGAGAACCCGAGCGAATCGAAATCGCGCACGAGGACATCCGGATCGAAGATCCGCATCACCAGCTTCTCACCGAATGCTGTCGGCAATGTCGACAAGCGCAGTTCTATCTCGCGACCATCACTCATCCGGGTCTTGATCCGGCCATCCTGCGGGCGACGCTTCTCGACCACGTCCATGCGACCGAGCAGCTTGATCCGGCTGACCATCGCCAGGAGCACGGTAGGCGGCACCTGATAGACGTGGTGCAGCACACCGTCGATTCGAAAGCGTATCGTCCCGACATCGCGTCGCGGTTCGAGGTGAATGTCGCTCGCCCTCTGCTCGAACGCGTACTCCCAGAGCCAGTCGACGATCGTCACCACATGGGCATCGTTGGCATCGAGATTGCGCCCGCTGCGGCCAAGCTCGACCAGCTGCTCGAAGTTGCTCTGCACCGGCATGCCGCCCTGATCGCTGCGCGCGGTGCGCACCGAATGCGCCAGTGTGTAGAACTCGACCGAGTAGCGCGTGATGTCCGCCGGGTCGGCCAGCACGCGAATGATCTCCTTGCCCAGCGTGCGGCGCAGCTCGCCGACCCAGCTCGTGATGAACGGCTCGGCCGTGGCGATGGTCACCTGATTGCCGATCACAGACAAAGGCAGGATCCGGTGACGGGTCGCATATTGGCTGGAGACGACTTCGGCGATCCGCGAGAGATCGATTCTCAAGGGATCTATCCTGACCACGTCGAGGCCGCAACGCGTGCCCAGCCAGGCGAGCAGTCGCTCCCGGTCAAGCGGCATCCCGGTATCGGCGGCCTTGAGCTTGCGCGAATCGAGCCAGGTCACCGGATGACCCGGGGTCGAGGTCATGGCAATCGATTGTTCGAGCGACGCCAGTTGCGCGCGCGAAAGCAGGCCGTCGGCGATCAATGCCGGCAGCAGATGCTCGACCCGCAGGGGCTGACCGGGCTCGACCACCAGTCCCCGGCGGGGAGGCGTCGCTGTTTCTTCGTGTGCCATGAACGCGACAGTAGCGCGGGTTGCTGCCGAACGTCATCGTGGCGACGACGGGCGGTGATTGCGGGCGGCCCGTCGACAGGTGGGCAACCCGGGCAGCCCCGCGCTGGTGTCGCCGCGCGCGCGCTCCGATCGTCCTGCCCAGGCAGGAATGCCCGCTCGCGTACCCTGACTGCAGCACGCACTCCCCCGTTCAGCGGCCGGAACAGGCCGGTTACCATGGTGCCCCGCCGCCGGAGCCCGGCGGGCGCACACCCGCCGGCTGGTCATGGCCCGGGCGCGCCCGCGGCACCGGTCACCAGACGTCCGCCACGAAGAGATTCCGATGAAGCAGCGACCCGATCAGTATCAAGACATCCGCGACGGTGTGCGCGCCATGCGCGCAATTCGAGCCCGAGTACTTTCAGCGCAAGGATGAGGAACGCGCCTACCCGGCTGAATTTGTCGAGGCGCTCACCGAGGCCGGCTGGCTGGGCGCGCTCATTCCGCAGGAATACGGCGGCTCCGGCCTCGGTCTGGCCGAGGCATCCGTGATCATGGAAGAGATCAACCGGGCCGGTGGCAACTCCGGCGCCTGCCATGGCCAGATGTACAACATGGGTACGCTGCTGCGCCATGGATCGGCGCAGCAGAAGCAGCGCTACCTGCCGGATATCGCCAGCGGCAAGCTCAGGCTGCAATCGATGGCCGTGACCGAACCGACCACCGGCACAGACACCACCAAGCTCAAGACCACGGCCGTGCGCGACGGCGACCACTATCGGATCAACGGCCAGAAGGTCTGGATCTCCCGGATTCAGCACTCGGACCTGATGATCCTGCTGGCGCGCACCACGCCGATCGATCAGGTCAAACGCAAGGCAGATGGTCTGTCGATCTTCATCGTCGATCTGAGCGAGGCGATCGGCAAGGGCATGACCGTGCGACCGATTCGCAACATGGTCAATCACGAGACCAACGAGGTGTTCTTCGAGGATCTGCGCATTCCGGCCGAGAACCTGATCGGTGAGGAAGGCAAGGGCTTTCGCTACATTCTCGATGGCCTGAATGCCGAGCGCGTGCTGATCGCCGCCGAGTGTATCGGTGACGGCTACTGGTTCATCGACAAGGTCTGCCGATATGCGTCCGAGCGCGAGGTCTTCGGCCGCCCGATCGCCCAGAATCAGGGCGTGCAATTTCCAATCGCGCGTGCCTACGTGAATCTGCAGGCGGCGGATCTGATGCGCTACAAGGCCTGCGCACTCTATGACGCTGGCGAGGCCTGCGGGGCCGAGGCCAACATGTCCAAGCTGCTTGCGGCCGATGCCTCATGGGAGGCGGCCAATGTCTGTCTGCAATTCCACGGGGGCTTCGGCTTCGCGGCCGAATATGATGTCGAACGCAAGTTCCGCGAAACCCGGCTCTATCAGGTGGCACCGATCTCGACCAACCTGATTCTGTCATTCGTGGCCGAACATATCCTCGAGCTGCCCCGGTCATTCTGACCGCGCCGGATCCCGGGCGCCGCGCCAGCACCGGCGCCCGGACACCCGGCATGGCAATGCAAACCGGCTCGCACGATCCGCCAGCCTCAGCCGGCGAGTATCAACCCCTGATCGCCGGCTCCGCCATCGGCACTGGCACGCAGGCCCTCCACCCAGCCGCGCGCCTTCAATCCGTGGCGGGTTTCGATTTCGTCGGCCCGGGCGTAGAGTTCCGACCAGCGCCACGGCCCGGCGCCCGGGGCCAAGCCGAGCACGATGACATTGCCTGCCTCCACCGGGGGCAGAACCAGCAGCCGGCCATCGAATGCCTCGCGCAGATTGCGGTAGTTGCGCTCGTAGCTGGGCACCTCGCCAAACAGATTGACGATGGCCACGCCGCCGGCATCGAGCATGTTCCGGCAACCGCGATAAAACTCGATGGAATCCAGTGCGGGCCCGCGAACCTGCGCATCGAAGATATCGATTTGAACCACGTCGAACATGGCCCGGCGCCGTGGATGCGTGGCAAACGCCTGCGCATCCTCGATGACCAGCTCGAACCGCTCATCCTCGCGCGGCAGCTTGAAGTGGCTCTGCGCGACCGCGACCACAGCCGGGCTGAGCTCCACGACCGTGATCGTGCTCTCGGGCAGATGCTTGTGCACCCAGCGGGTCAGCGACCCCGCCCCCAGCCCGAGCTGTGCGACCCGCACCGGCCCGTTCCGAAACAGCAGCCACGCCATCATGTGGCGCGCGTAATCGAGCGCCAGTTCGTCGGGACGACGAACCCGCATCGCGCCCTGCACCCAGGGTGTGCCGAAATGCAGATACCGGATACCGTCGGATTCGGACAGCGTGATCTCCAGCTGCGGGGACTGGCCGCGACCCCGGCGTTGCATGCGGCTCATGAAGTCTCCAAAAACTGGGATTGCGGCAACAGCGCGGCCCGCAGTGCCCGCACCCAGCGCCCGGCCTTCTCGGGTGTGGGCATGGCTGCGAAGGCCGCGCTGGTCGAGGGCATGCGACTCAGTTCGATCCGCGCGGGCCACTGAATGCGCTGCGCGCCGCGCGCCGCGGTGGCGCCATTGAGCAGCACCCGCCGTAACTCGGGCAGGCGCACCAGCAATTGATCGAGCGCGGACGGCCAGGCGTCGCGGATACTGGCGTCAAGGCTGCCCTGACGCCGACACCGGGAAATCACATCCCACAGCCCGATCCGACGGGCCAGCAGTCGTTCGTAGCGTTGTTCGAAGGACAACAAGCTCAGATCCTCGTCGAGCGCCATCGAGACGATCGGCCAGAACTGGTTCGAGCGATGCGCATAGTAGTGGCCGGCGCGCAGCGACGCCTCACCCGGAAAACTGCCGAGCACCAACACCCGGCAGTTTTCATCGACCACCGGCTCGAAGCCGGTCAGCATCGCCTGCGTCGTGGCCAGCATATGCTCAGCTGGCGCGCATCAGCATGGAGAGCATCATGTCGTTCTGGCGCTTGACGAACCCGGCCGGATCAGACAGCTGCCCGCCCTCGGCGAGCAGTGCCTGATCGAACAACAGGCTGGACCAGTCCTTGATGTTGTCCGGGCTCGTGGACAAATGCTTGAGAATCGGGTGCGCCGGATTGATCTCGAGAATCGGGCGGCGCTCGGGCGCCTGCTGGCCTGCCTGCTTGAGCAGGCGCTCCAGATTGCCGCTGATCTCACCCTCGTCGGAAACCAGGCACGCGGCCGAGTCGGTCAGACGATTGGTGATGCGCACATCCTTGACCTTCTCCGACAGCGCCTCGCGAATACCCTCGACCAGCGGCTTGAATACCTCGGCCACCTTGGCGTGTTCTGCCTTCTCCTTCGGGTCTTCGAGGGCGCCCAGATCGACATCGCCGCGCGCCACCGACACCAATGCCTTGTCGTCGTGGCTGTGCAGGAAGTTCAGCATCCACTCGTCGACCCGGTCGACCAGCAGCAAGACCTCGACGCCCTTACTGCGAAACACCTCGAGATGCGGGCTGTTGCGCGCCGCGGTCATCGTGTCGGCGGTCAGGTAATAGATCTTGTCCTGGCCCTCCTTCATCCGCCCGATGTAGTCGGCAAACGAGACCGTGGCCTTGTCGCCATCCGCCGCTGTGCTGTGAAAGCGCAACAGCTTGGCAAGACGCTCGGCATTGGAGAAGTCCTCCCCATGCCCTCTTTGAGCACCTGGCCGAACTCATCCCAGAAGGCCTGATATTTCTCAGGCTGGTTCTCGGCGAGGTCTTCGAGCATTGACAGCACGCGCTTCGTGCTGCCATCGCGAATCGCCCGAACATCGCGCGATTCCTGCAAGAGTTCGCGCGAAACATTGAGCGGCAGATCGGCCGAATCGATCACCCCGCGCACGAAGCGCAGATAGACCGGCATCAGGTTCTGCGCATCGTCCATGATGAACACGCGCCGCACATAAAGCTTGATGCCGCGCCGGTTCTCGCGATCCCAGAGGTCATAGGGCGCCTTGGCCGGCACGAACAGCAGTTGCGTGTACTCCGACCGACCCTCGACGCGGTTGTGGGTGTAGGCCAGCGGATCGGCGCCATCATGGGACAGATTGCGATAGAACGCCAGGTAGTCCTCATCCTTGAGCTCCTGGCGCGGGCGGGTCCAGAGCGCGCTGGCCTGGTTCACGGTCTCCCATTCGGGGGCGCTCTTGTCATCGTCACCGGCAACCGCCTTCAGCATCTGGATCGGGATCGAGATGTGATCGGAGTATTTGCGGATGACGCTGCGTACCCGCCAGTCATCGAGCAGAGAATCCAGTTCGGAGCGCGCATCGTCGTCCTCGCCGGCACGCAGGTGCAGCACGATCTCCGTGCCGCGCGCCGCACGCGGCTCGGCCTCGATCGTGTATTCGCCGGAGCCGTCCGAAGTCCAGCGCACCCCTGCCTCGGGTGCCAGGCCGGCACGCCGGGTATGCACGCTCACCTTGTCGGCCACGATGAAGCTGGAGTAGAAGCCCACGCCGAACTGGCCGATCAACTGTGAATCGCGGCTGGCGTCACCGGAGAGCTTCTGCACGAACTCCCGGGTGCCGGACCGGGCGATCGTGCCAAGATTGGCGATCACCTCCTCGCGGGACATGCCGATGCCGTTGTCGGTGAGGGTCATCGTGCGCGCCTCGCGATCGATGGCGATACGCACCCGAAGCTCGCCGTCGCCTTCGTACAAGGCGTCATTCTCGATCGCCTCGAAGCGAAGCTTGTCGCAGGCATCGGAGGCATTCGAGATCAGCTCGCGAAGGAAGATCTCGCGATTGCTGTAGAGCGAATGAATCATCAGGTGCAGCAGCTGCTTCACCTCGGCCTGGAAACCGAAGGTCTGCGCACCCTGCCCGGTCGTCTCTGTCGAAGTCATGGGTCTCGTCAATGAAAAATGGTTGTTCAATCAGGGATGGTCACGCGAGCCCGGCCGCTGGGAGCGCCGCCCCCGGTCGAAGCCGCCGACGGCAATCCGGCGCCAGCCCGGCAAGGGCAGCAGTCAAATGCGCCAAGCGCGCGTGCAAACGCGTCACATGGGGGCGATTGCAGAAATCTCAAGGGTGATACGCGCGCACGGGATTCATGCACCGGGCCCCCGGGGGCCCGGCAAGCGCGGAAAAATCAGGGAAGGCACAGGACGGCCACGCCGACGCGGGCCGCCAAAGCATGCTCATCGAGGCCCAGCGCCCGCAGATCCCCGCCCTTGAAACGAACAACGTGTTCACTCTTGCGCATTGATTCAATAATTCGGCTGATAGCCCGGCTGCTCCGGCCGCCTCGCTCGCGCCCGGCCCGGTGGGCGCAGGCATGCTCATCCAGTCGATCTGCGCGGGCGCCAGACCCAGCGCCGCGCAAGCCTGCGCACGGCCTTGCGGGCCTGGCACCTGGCCCGTCGCCAGCACCCGCAAGCGGGTATAGCGGCCGCGCGGCAAAAGGCGGGCCACCTCGAGCGCGAGCGTATCGGCCCCTTGCACGGCAATGATCTGCGCATAGGCATGGCGGCCGGCGAACGCGGCCGCCCACGGTGCGCTGTCTCGCAGGATCCAGGCGCGGTCGTCGTCGGGCAGCGGCGTGTCATCGAAATGCACCGTGGGCGCCAACGACGTACTCTGGCTCACCCGGGCCACCAGCAGACGCAGACGTCGGTGCTGCCCAAGCATTGACAGGCGGGCATCCGAGGGCTCGAAACGGCGGTACTCGAGGATCGTGGTCGACAGCTCACGGGTGAACGGCAGGCGCGCGATCTGCTCGGCACGCTCACGCCCAAGCCGGACCACATGCAGATCGACCGAGTAAGTTCGAGCCAGCGCACAGGCGGCCGCGATCGGCACCGCGCTGACGGCTCCCGGGCTGAGCGCCAGGACGATCCGGGACGGCCCGGGCGGTAGCGACGGCCCGGGCGGCAAGGCGCGGGGGGGCGAATCAGGCACCGCGATCACCGGAGGTCAGGCGGGCGCGTCGCGCCAGGGCCCGCTCGCCCGCACGATGCACGAGCAGGTTCTGCACCCGGATCTCGATACGTCCGGTCAGGCTGTCGCCGCGCGGGCTGTCCGAGGGGCTGCCCACGGGCAAGCCCAGCAGAATCGAGAGAGCCTGGTCGACATGCCCGACCGCATAAATGTGGAAGCGACCATCTTGCACTGCCTCCACGACCTCTTCGTCGAGCATCAGATGTTCGACATTGCTGGCCGGCATCACGACACCCTGGGTGCCGGTCAGGCCGCGCGCCTTGCAGACATCGAAGAAGCCTTCGATCTTGTGATTCACCCCGCCGACCGCCTGTACCTCGCCGAGTTGGTTCATCGAACCGGTGACCGCGAGATCCTGGCGCAGTGGCGTATCGGACAACGAGGACAGCAATGCGCAGGTCTCGGCAATCGTGGCACTGTCGCCGTCGACCGGCCCGTAGCTCTGTTCGAAGTTCAGCGTCGCATTGACCGGCAGAGGCTGGCGGGGGCGAAGCGTGATGCGACATAGAGGTCAGGATCATGACGCCCTTGGTGTGGATCGCCCCGCCCATGTGGGTCTCGCGTTGGATATCGAGCAGATTGCCGTCACCGAACCGGGTGGTGGCCGTGATCCGGCTCGGATGCCCGAAACCCTGGCCGCCGATGTCGTAGACCGCCAGACCATTGACCTGGCCAACCCGACGATCCAGGGTATCGATCAGGAGCACACCACGCTCGATCGCATTCTGGTACTCGCGGTGACTGCGCGCCATGCGATCCCGCGCCGAGGCCACTGCCCGGCGCACATGCACCCGTTCGATCTGCGTGGCTCCGTCGCGTCGTGCCTCATGATCGGACTCGACCGCGATCTCGATCAGGCTCTGAACATGCGCGCTCAATCGCTGATTGTCATCGGCGGAACGGGCCGCTTCGTCGAGCAGCCTGGCCAATGCCGCGGGCGCCATGGGCATAAGCCGGGCCTGCGTCGCCTGCGCCATGACCACACTGGCCAGACCGCGTACATGGTCATGGTCTCTGGGCAATGCGTCATCGAAATCGGCGACAACGCGAAACAGCGCGCCGAACTCCGGATCATGCTCGCTGAGCAGATGGTAAAGATAGCGCTCGCCGAATATCACCACCTTCACCGACAGCGGAATCGGCTCGGGCTCCAGGCGTGCTGTGCCGGCGTAGCCGGCGGCCTCTGCCGGCGACTCGATCCGGATCGCGGCCCGCTGCAAAGTGCGCTTGAGCGCGTCCCAGGCATAGGGCTCGGCCACGAGACGCCAGGCATCGATCAACAGATAGCCGCCGTTGGCAAGGTGGAGTTTGCCGGGCTTGATCAGCCGGAAATCGGTATTCAGCATGCCGAACGTGGCCCGGTACTCGACCCGGCCGACCAACTCTGGCATGGTCGGATGATCGACCATCACAACCGGCGCCTGACCATCACAGGACTCGGTCAGCAGATTGACCTCGTAGCGGCCGAAATCCGGCTGCATGGCGAACGGCCCCTGCTCGGGCGAAGGTTTTTGCGGCAGGAACAGCTCGAAATGCTCGAGCAGGTCGGCCTGCAAGGCGTCGAACCAGGGATGCAGCCCGGTCGATTCCGGGAACTTGTCGCGCAGCTCGTCTATCGCCTGTTCGGTCGCAAAGCGTGCGGTCTCGCGATTGATACGCTCGATATCGGCAACCTGCTCACGGCGGTGACGCATGGTCTCGCGCATCGAGCGCTGCAGCTTTTCCTCGAGCTCGCGTATCCGTTTGCGGATCGCCTCCTGTTCCTCGCTCTTTAGCGCATTGAAAACCTCGGGCGGCATCACCTCACCATCGCGCATCGGCGCAAAGCTCAGCCCGTTTGGGGTTTGCAGCAACGCAATACCTGCGGCCATCGCCTCCTCGTGGATCGCCTGCAGCGCGGCATTCTGCTGCTCGGCCAGCGCCGACTGCACGCGCTCGATCTCGGTGGCGTAGCTTTCGGCCTCGAAAGCTGCCGGCAGGGTGGCACGCAGCTCACGGACCGTTTCGCGCATGGCATCTCGCAGGCGAGCGCCATCGCCGGCCTGCAGGCCGAACGCCTGAGGGTGGTCGGCCGATGCGAAATTGTTCAGGTAGACCCAGTCATGGGTGGGCGCCTTGCGCGCCTGGCGCTGGATGGCCTCGCGAACGAACAGCGATTTGCCGATCCCCTTGGGCCCCATCACGAACAGGTTGTAGCCCGGCAGATCGACTGCCAGCGCATAGTCGATGGCGCGCGCCGCCCGCTCATGACCGATCAGGAAGGGGGTTCCGGAGGCTACCGGCATGGCGGCAATGACCCCGGCAGCAAGCTCGGGCGAGGTACGCGGTGCCAGCCGCTCGGGCGCGACGCGCAACGAATCGGTGAGCAATTGGACTTCGGTGCTTTCTTTCATACGGTCAGTTTATGCCCAGTGGAACGAACGGATCATGCACGAGGCCGATGGCCGTTGCCCGTTATGCGTCATCGCAGTGCCTGCAGTGCATGCCCCAGGCGCTCGAGCATCATCGGCTCCAGGCTGGTCGCAACATTGAATCGCGACCATTGGCTGGCCGCGCCGTCGGGCATGAACAGGTTGCCGGGCGCCATCAGGTAGCCCTCCTCCAGCATATGCTCGGCCAGCGCGGCCGCCGAAACCGGCGCCTGCGCGTAAACGAACATGCCTCCGCGCGGCGGCACGAACACATTCATGCCCAGACCTTCGAGCGATTGGATCAGCGCTCCCCGGGCTTGTTCGAGTCGTGCCTGCAGGCGGTGCAGATGACGTCGATAGTGACCATCGGCCAGCACCCGGTAAACCACCCGCTCGCCCAGCTCGGGGCTGGTCAGACCCTGCAACATCTTCAGATCCGTGAGCTCACGCGCCCGATCGGGCGACGTGGCAACGAAACCGACGCGCAGACCAGCCGCGAGGCTCTTGGAGAATCCACCGAGATAGATCACCCGGTTCAGTCCGTCGGCGGCGGCCAGTCGCGGGCCCTGGCCGAGGCTGGAGTCGGGGAAGAAATCGGCGTTGACGTCATCTTCGACGATGGTCAGGTCGTAGGCCTCCGCGATCGCCAGCAGACGGTGCACGCGATTGACCGTGATCGTGCTTCCGGTCGGGTTGTGCAGCACACCGCCGACGAAGAACAGACGCGGTCGATGCTCGCGCACCAGCGTCTCGAGCGTATCCAGGCAGGGGCCGTCGGCCAGGCGGGGCACCTCCAGCACGCGCACGCCGAGTGCCGCAAACTGGCCGAACAAGACAAACCAGCTCGGTGATTCGACCAGAACCGGGTCACCCGGCTTCAGGTAGCGTTGCGCCACCAGATCCAGCCCCTGGGTCACCCCGGCCGTGCAGACCACCCCATCGACCGAGACGGCGATGCTTAGCCGCTCCAGGCGGTGACCGATCTGCTCGCGCAACGGCAGATAGCCCTGCGGATGCCCATAGTCGAGCATTGCAGCGCCGGCCTGACGCCCGACCGCCCGCAGACTCTGCTCGATCAGATCGGCGTCGAGCCAGTCAGGCGGCAGGACACCGGCGCCCGGCATCATGTTCGGAGGCAGACGCCGGAACATGTTGCGCAGCAGCCAGACGTGATCGACGCGGGCGGTGCGCGACTCGGCCCAGGCGTGCACATGGCGGATCGGCGCGGCCGCCGCGCCGGCACGGACATAAAACCCGCTGCCCCGGCGCGACTCGATCAGGCCACGAGCCACGAGCCGGTCATAGGCCTCCACGATCGTGAAGCGCGACACCCGGTATTCGGTGGCCGCGGACCGTATCGAGGCCAGTCGGGCGCCTGCCGGCAGTCGGTTCTGTTCGATACGCTCGGCGATCGCCGCCACGATGCGTTCGACCAGCGTCGCCGGGTCACGTGTTCGGCGGCCTTGATTCACGGACGCGATCCAGAGCTCGGGATCACTCGAAGGTCGGCTCCTGCCACCAGGGGAAGAAATCGGGCATGTCGGCCGACACGCGATCCGGATAGTTCGGCGGGCGTTTGTCCAGGAATGAGGCAATTCCCTCACGCGCATCGGCGCTGCGACCGCGCGACTGGATCGCCCGGCTGTCGATCCTGTGCGCATGCATCGGATGATCGGCACCCGGGAGATGCCAGAGCATCTGCCGGGTCAGTGCCACCGAAACCGCGGCCGTATTGAGCGCAATCTCCTCGGCCAGTGCACGCGCGGCTGCAAGCAGATCGCCGGGCTCATGCAGCGAGCGCACCAGGCCACCGGCCAAGGCCTCCTGTGCATCGAACACCCGCCCGGTCATGCACCACTCGAGCGCCTGCTGCATGCCGACAAGGCGCGGAAGGAACCAGCTCGAAGCCGCCTCGGGGGTGATGCCGCGACGGGCGAATACGAAGCCGAATCGGGCCGTGGTCGAGGCCAGACGGATGTCCATCGGCAGCTGCATCGTGACGCCGACTCCGACCGCGGCGCCATTGATCGCCCCGATCACCGGCTTCAGACTGCGGAAGATCCGCAGGCTCACCAGGCCACCGCCGTCACGATAGACATCGCCCACCCGGTGCGCTTCGCGCGATGGATCGGCACGCTTGTCGTAGTCGAACGTCTTGCCGCCCTGCGAGAGATCCGCGCCCGCGCAAAAAGCGCGGCCGGCGCCGGTCACGATCACCGCGCGCACGCTGTCGTCGGCATCGGTGAGATCGAAGGCAGCGATCAATTCGTCACGCATCTGCGTGGTGAAGGCGTTCAGCTTGTCTGGCCGGTGCAGCGTGATGGTCGCGATCGGGCCGTCGATATCGAGCATGATGGTCTCGAATGACTGGATGGCCATGAATGTCTCCTGTCTCTGGTGGAAGGGTCCTGCCCACCCGCTGCGCCCTATGGCCGCCCTCGGCTGGACAGGAACCGAATCAGTGCAGTGGCTCGAAGTGGCGACGCACCCGCTGCGGATCGACCGCATCGAAGGTGCTCGCCTCCCAGGCCGGTTTGCGGTCCTTGTCGATCAGCAATGCGCGTACGCCTTCGAGGAAGTCATGATGGCGCTGAAACTGGCGCGCCATCACCAGATCGAGCGCCAGTACCTGATCCAGACCCATGAGACGGGTGCGGCGCAGGTATTCGTCGGTGATCACGGCCGTGGTGGGTGAACCGCCGGCCAGACTCGCCGCCGGCGCCTCGAACCATGGATCCTCGGCCGCCGCCGCCTGCAGCGTTGCCAACAAGCCGTTCAGATCCGGCTGCGCGGCGATGAAGCGCAAGGCGTCCAGGTACTGCTGCAGACGAGACAGGGGAAGACCCACCTTGTAGCGTCGGTGCGCTGCCAGCAGCAAGGCGGCGATCGCGGCATCATCGCGAGCCGGGCTCGCGATGAGCTCCAGTGCGCAGAGATCGTCCCAGAGCGCCTCACGCTGCTCGTTCGGCACAAAGACATCGGCCAGCCCGGCGAACAGTGCGTCAGCCTCATTGATGATCATGCCGGTCAGGGCCATGATCCTGCCAATGCCGGCCGGCACGCGATTCAGGAACCAGCCGCCGCCTACATCCGGGAACAGGCCGATGTGGATCTCCGGCATTGCCACTCGCGCGGAATCACCGATCACGCGATGACGCGCGCCCACCGCCAGCCCGACACCGCCACCCATGCAGATCCCGTGGACATGACTGATCAGCGGCTTCGGATAACGATGTATCAGGCGATCGAGTGAGTATTCCACCTCGAAAAAGCTGTCGCCCAGAATGAAGCGTCCGGGCCCACCGGCACGCACCGAACGAACCACGGCCGCCACGTCGCCACCGGCCGAAAAGCCCTTCTCGCCATCGGCGCACAGCAGGACCGCAGCAATCGATTCATCGGCGGCCCAACGGCGCAACTGCTCGAGCAAGGCGCTGCACATCGGTAGCGTCAAGGCATTGAGCTGGCGCGGGCGGGCCAGTGACGCAAAGCCGATCATGCCGCTCCCGGCCGTTTCGCGCGTCCAGAAGCGAACGCCGCAGTCCGCAGCCTCGCCGCAGTTCATCGTGTCAGCCAAATCGTTTCTCCATGTCGCAACAACCGAAAGGCCGTCGGGTCGATGTCGTACTTCTTCAGGGCCGCGGCGAGATCACCGATCGGTTGGTCGAGCGGCTCGTCGGTCAGCTCGAAGGTGCCCCAGTGGACGCCGACCGAAAGCTGCGCGCCGACATCCTGATGAATCATGACCGCTTCTTCCGGGTTCACGTGTTGGTCGCTCATGAACCACCGCGGCTCATAGGCGCCGACCGGGATCAAGGCCAGATCGAAGCGACCGAAGCGCGCGCCGATTTCCGCGAAATCACGGGAATACCCGGTATCGCCGGCGAAGTAGACCCGGGTGTTCGCATCCTGGATCACCCAACCGCCCCACAGGCTGCGATTGCGATCGGTCAGCGAACGTCCGCTCCAGTGCTGGGCCGGCACGAAGCTGAACCGCAGGCCCGAGACTTCGTGTGTGTCCCACCAGTCGAGCGCCTGGACCGAAGCGACACCGCGCTCCGTGAACCAGTCACGCAGGCCGAGCGGCACCAGGAACAAGGGCGCACCGCCCGCTTGGTCCCGCAGGGCCAGGATCGTACCTTCGTCCAGGTGATCGGCATGGTTGTGCGAGATCACCACCACATCCACATGGGGCATCTCGGCGATCGACAACGGCACGGGCACGCGCCGCACGGGCCCGATCCAGCTCAGTGGCGAGGCACGGTCTCCGAAATGCGGATCGGTCAGGACATTGACCCCGGACAGACGCAGCCAGGTGCTGGCGTGGCCGATCCAGGTGGCACTCGGACGGCGGTCGGCCAGGATGGCCGGCACATCGGGACGAAGCCTCTCGAAGCCTTCGTAGCCCTGACGATAACGGCTTGGCGGCGCGGGGGCATCAGCACGCCAACGTTGCCAGCGCCAGCGCAACAAAGATGAGAGCGCCTGATCGCCGGACGGGCCGTGGCGATTGACGAAGCCATCGGGGCGGTGATGTTCGCGCCCCGGGTCGTAGTAGGCAGGTGGCGACGACGCGCAGCCCGCCAGCAGCAGCGCGGCGACGGCGAGCAGACATCTGCCAGGGCGGGCGGCGCGCACGCACGCGGGGTGGCCCCGCCGGCCTTCGAGTGTTTCGGTCATGCGTCGATTCTAAGGGAGCCACGACCGGGCGCAGTCCGCCCGGATTGCGCCGCATGCGCCATGAGCGCGCGCGGCGAACAAGTCTTGTCCGGCACGCGCGGCCGGCCATCGCCGGGGCCGCTCAGCCGCGCTCGGGCTGTGACAGCCGGATTCGCGCATCGCGAATGCGCGGCTCCAGAAGTCTGCCCTTGCGCGCACGAGAACCGGCGTACGCATCCAGCTGGCCGGCCGTGAAGCGCCGATCGACCGGCTTCGCCCCCCGTCCTATCCCGGAGATCTCCACGCCGGCGGCGCCGAAGACGATCGCCTGGGCCAGCCGATCCTTGGGCTCGGTGGCCATCAGCGACACGCCGCGCCCGCCGTTGGTCAGCGTCTTGACCTCATCCAGGCCGAAGACCAGCGCGCGCCCTTGCTCGGAAACACACAGGACGCGGCCCTGCTCGCCATCGAACAACGCGGGACGCATCGGTTTGTCGCCCTCGCCGATCGTGATCAATGCCTTACCTTGCCGGGTGCGCCCGACCAGGTTTTCGGTGGCACAGCGAAAGCCCAGGCCGTTGGCGGTGGTGAAAAGCACTTGGCGGGCGGCTCCGCTGGCAAAGACATGTTCGATGCGCACCCCGGGCTCGAGCTCGACGAAGCGGGTGATCGGCGAGCCGTCACCGCGTGCCGAGGGCATCTGCGCCACCGCGACGGAGTAGACGCGACCATTGGTCCCGAGCGCGAACACCTGATCGGTGGTCATGACCTCGTAGGCCCCGTAGAAAGAATCCCCGCTCTTGAACGAGAACTGCGCCGGGTCGTGCCCGTGTCCCTGGCGCGCCCGAACCCAGCCCATCTCCGAAACGATCACGGTGACCGGCTCCTCGATCAGCCTGACCTCGGCGACCGCCCGTTCGGCCTCCTCGATCAGCGTGCGTCGGTCGTCGCCGTAGGACTTGGCGTCGGCACGTATCTCGGCGATCACCTTGCGGCGCATCGCCGCTTCATCGCCTAGCAGATGTTCGAGCGAGTCTTTCTCCTCGCGCAATTCGCCGAGCTCGCGTTCGATGCGAATCGCCTCGAGCCGGGCCAGTTGACGCAGACGGATCTCGAGAATGTCCTCGGCCTGCCGATGGGTGAGCGCAAAGGCCTCCATCAGGGCCGGCCGCGGTTCATCGGATTCGCGAATGATGCGGATCACCTCGTCGATGTTCAGAAGCACCAGCTGGCGCCCCTCGAGGATGTGGATCCGGTCGTTGACCTTGTCCAGCCGATGCCGGCAACGACGCGTGACGGTATCGAACCGGAACTGGCCCCACTCCGCCAGAATCGATGTCAACGGCTTCTGCCGCGGCCGCCCGTCGATACCGATCATCACCAGGTTGATCGATACGCTGGTCTCCAGACTGGTGTGGGCCAGCAACTGATTGACCAACTCATCACGATCGATGCGCGACGTCTTGGGCTCGAACACCAGCCGCACCGGCGCATCCTTGCCGGACTCGTCACGCACCGTGTCCAGCAGGGCCAGCATTGTCTGCTTGAGTTGCTGCTGATCGGAGCTCAATGCCTTCTTGTTGGCCTTGACCTTGGGGTTGGTGATCTCCTCGATCTCCTCGGCAATCCGCTGCGCCGACACCCCTTGTGGGAGCTCATGCACAACCATCTGCCACTGCCCGCGCGCCAGTTCCTCGAAGCTGTAGCGCGCACGCACCTTGATCGAGCCGCGCCCGCCCGCATAGACATCGAGCAACTGCTCGCGGCTGGAGATGATCTGCCCACCGCCCGGGAAGTCCGGCCCGGGCATGATCTCGAGCAACTCGGCCGTGGTGATTCGCGGCTTGCGCAGTACCGCGACGGCCGCCTCGGCCACCTCGCGCAGATTGTGCGGCGGGATCTCGGTGGCCATCCCGACCGCGATGCCGGAGGCGCCATTGAGCAGCACCATCGGCAGGCGCGCGGGCAGCAGTGCCGGCTCCTCGCCCGAGCCGTCGTAGTTCGGAATCAGATCGACCGTGCCCTGGTCGATCTCCGAGAGCAGCAGTTCGGCGTAGCGGGTCAGCCGTGCCTCGGTGTAGCGCATGGCTGCCGCGCCATCGCCATCGCGCGATCCGAAGTTTCCCTGGCCGTCGATCAGCGGGTAGCGCAGCGTGAACGACTGCGCCATGCGCACCAGTGCATCATAGGCGGCGGTATCCCCGTGCGGATGGAACTTACCGAGCACGTCACCCACCACACGCGCCGACTTGACGGGCTTGGAATTGGCCCCAAGGCCCATCTCGTTCATCGCATACAGGATGCGCCGCTGCACCGGCTTCTGGCCGTCGGCAACCTCTGGCAGTGCGCGGCCCTTGACGACGGACACCGCGTAATCGAGATAGGCCTTCTCCGCATAGTCGGCCAGCGTAATGGCTTCGTCGTCGGCAAACGCGTCGTCGCTGCGATCGCTATCGCTCATCGGATCTCCTGGATCTGTGCGGGTGCCCCGCGCCGGCGGGCTCACCCCGGGGCTCGATCAGATGTCGAGCGCCGCCTCTGTGCTGCGTTCCTCGAGCCAGGCGCGCCGCGCCGCGGCCTCACCCTTGCCCATCAGCATATTGAATCGACCCGCGGTGTCAGCGACATCCAGCTCGCCGAAGCGAACCGGCAGCAGGCGCCGGGTATCGGGGTTCATGGTGGTCTCCCAGAGCTGCTCCGCATTCATTTCGCCCAGCCCCTTGAATCGCGAGATCGTCCAGGCGCCCTCGCGCACGCCCTCCTGACGCAGCTTGTCCTCAACGTGGCGTAGTTCGCCCTCGTCGAGGCAGTAAAGCTTGCGCAGCGGGCGCTTGCCCGCAGCCGGCACATCGACCCGGAACAGAGGCGGCCGGGCGACGAACACGTGGCCACTCTCGACCAGGCGCGGAAAGTGGCGAAAGAACAGCGTCAACAACAAAACCTGGATATGCGAGCCGTCGACATCGGCATCGGAAAGAATGCAGATCTTGCCGTAGCGCAGCGCGGCGAGATCGACCTGCTCGCCCGGGCCATGGGGATCGATACCGATCGCCACCGAGATATCGTGAATTTCGTTGTTGGCGAACAGCCGTGATCGGTCGGTCTCCCAACTGTTCAGCACCTTGCCGCGCAAAGGCAGAATCGCCTGGAAGTTCTTGTCTCGACCCATCTTCGCCGAGCCGCCCGCCGAGTCTCCCTCGACCAGGAACAATTCGGTACGCCCGGCATCGGCAGACTCGCAGTCCGTGAGCTTGCCCGGCAGCACTGCCACGCCAGAGCTCTTGCGCTTCTCGATCTTCTGCGCGGCCCGGCTGCGCGCCTGCGCCTGACGGATCACCAACTCGGCGAGCCGCTTACCGTGATCGACATGCTGGTTCAGCCAGAGCTCCAGCTGACTGCGCACGAACCCGCTGACCAGCCGAACCGCATCGCGCGAGTTCAGCCGCTCCTTCACCTGCCCCTGGAATTGCGGATCGAGAATCCGCGCCGAGAGCACGAAGCTCACCCGGGCGAAGGCATCCTCGGGCAGCAGCTTGATGCCCTTGGGCAGCAGATTGTGCAACTCCACGAACGAGCGCACGGCCTGGAACAGGCCGTCGCGCAGGCCGGATTCATGGGTGCCGCCGGCTGGCGTGGGAATCAGATTCACGAACGATTCGCGCAGCAACGGCCCTTCCTCGGTCCAGACCGCACACCATTGCGCGCCCTCGCCTTCGGCAAAGGTGTCATCGCCGGCCGGCGCGTACTGAGCCCCTTCGAACACCGGGATCACCGGCGCCGAGGCACCGCCCTTGTCCAGCGTTTCGGCAAGATAGCCCGACAGGCCCTCCGGAAACTGCCAGACCTGGCGCCTCGCGGGCCTTTCTTCGACCAGCGTGACCTTCAGCCCCGGCAGCAGCACCGCCTTGGAGCGCAGGAGCATGGCCAGATCGCCGATGGGCACCTGGGCATTGTCGAAATAGCGTCCGTCCGGCCAGCATCGCACCAGCGTTCCCTGACGCCGATCGGTCTTACCCGCGGCACGCGCCAGCGGCACCGCGATCTCGCCGCCTGCAAAGGTCATGTCATGTCGGGCACCGTCGCGCCAGACGGTGACCTCGAGCTTCTTGCTCAGGGCATTGGTGACCGACACGCCGACCCCGTGCAGGCCGCCCGAGAAGCTGTAGGCGCCGCCGTCGGCTTTGTCGAACTTGCCGCCGGCATGCAATCGCGTGAACACGATCTCGACCACCGGCACCTTCTCTTCCGGGTGCGGGCCGACCGGAATCCCGCGCCCGTCGTCTTCGATACTGAAGCTGCCATCGCCGTGCACGGTGACCGTGATCGACCGGCAATAGCCGGCGAGCGCCTCATCGGCCGCGTTATCCACCACTTCCTGCAGGATGTGCAGGGGATTGTCCGTGCGCGTGTACATCCCCGGTCGTTGCCGCACGGGCTCGAGCCCCTTGAGGACACGGACCGAGGATTCGTCGTATATCTTGGCTTTCTTGGTGGCCATGAGCAGGAGTCCGGCGCAACCGGGCAGTCCGGCGGGACAAGGCAGCGTCGGCCGGCCCCCCGGAACCATCCGGGGTGTCCAGCCGTCAGCGCGGCTGGAGGCAGGCTAACGGCCGATGACCGTTGCGCATAGTTGTATGAAGCTGGCGAGATCGCCCACCCTGTCGGGATCCCGGTAGGCGGCGAAAGCCCAACCGAGCAACAGAGCCATCGTGGCGGCGAACAGCATCCAGCCCAATCCGCGCAAGATTCTAGTCGGATTCAACACAGTGGTCCGTTGGCCGGGCCGGCGAACCGGCTCGCGATCGAAAGGAGGCGACCGTAGCGCCCGCTCCCCGGAGTGTATCGCGGGACAGACGCGGACCGGTATCCGACACGGAAACGCGTAGACTGGCCCGGGTACCCTGCGATTCCGCCGCCCGCTACTCGCCGACCATGCCCGCCTTCGCGCCACGTGTCGTGTCCCATGAGAAACCAGCTGTTCGCCGGCCCGAAGAGCGGGCGGGCCCGAGGCCCGCGGCTTGCGGGCTGATCGTCGCCTGCCTGCTGATGCCGGGCCTGGCGGGATGTGTGGCAAGCCCGCCATTGCCGCTGGCAACTGCCGAACCCGTCGCCGAGGTGATTCACTCGGCCGAACGGGCAGGCGTCGACGCGCTCGCCCGATGCCAGGAGCGCTTCGAAACGCTGGACCAGGCGCTCACGCAGGCCGGCTTGCGCGATGCGCAGGCTGAACGAGTTCCCGGATTCTCCTACCTGCGCGTGTCGCGGCTGCTGCGCTCCTACCGGGACGACGCCGCGATGCCTGCCGCGGCTGCCGCCTGGCTGGCGCGTATGCGTCAGTTGGATCAGCAGGCGCGCAAGTACGAGATCGCCAACCTGGGCACGCATCGCGCCGCGCCGCTGCTGGGCTACGCCGCCAACACCCCGCTGAGCTTTCTGCTGACTTACCTGGACGACTGCGGCCGGATGCTGATTGCGCGCGATCGCGGTGATCCTGGCCGGATCCGATCGTTGCGCGCGGCGATCGAGAGCCTTCCGGTGGTTGCCACGCTCGACGACAGCCTGCGTCCGATCGCCGATCTGCCCCTCCGGCCTGGCCGGCGCGCTGGCCGAGGGCCTGACCATGCCGCCCGTGCTCGCGCGCAGGAATCTGTTACTCGTTCCGGCGGCGGACGCGCCCGATCCGGCGATCGTTCGGGCCGTGGTTCAGAGTCGCCGCCGCGACACCTTGTCATTGCCAGTGCTCACCGATGAAGTCGCCACGCGTCTGCTCGAGTCACATGCACCCGTCATCGAGGTGCTTGGCGGCCTGCCGGCGGCCCGGGTTGTGCTCTCGGGCTCGCAGCTTGCGCCTGAACCCGGCCTGGACCTTTCCAGCCCGACGATCTACAGCCGGCTGGAGCCGACGCGCTTCGCCGGCTCCAGTGTGTTGCAGCTCGTCTATAGCGCCTGGTTCGGCGAGCCGCCGCGAGGTTCTCCCCGGTCGCTGTATCTGCGCCTGACGATCGACTCCGGTGGCGAGCTGATCCGCTTCGAGGCGATGGCAGGTCACGGGGGCGACCGCCTGAGCGTGGCCGTCGGCGCGCCCGGTCGCAGCGACTCACCGGCCGATGCCAGCTTCGCGCTGCCAGGGCCGCTGGCCGGGCAACGCCTGCGGGTGCTGGTCGACCCCGAGCGTCTTGCGGTACTCGGGCTCGATTACGTGTCCGCGAAAGTCGGCGGCACACGCTACGAACTCTATCCGGAAGACATCCTGCGCAGTCTGCCGATCGATGGTGATCCCCGGCGCCGTGCAAGCCTCTATGACAGTACCGGGTTGATGCGCAACGGCGTCGCCGAATCGGGATCGTACGCCCCGCATCAGTGGGGTCATCACCGCCTGCGCGGCTTGCGGGCCGGCAGCGGCGCCATGCCCTACTTCGACAGCCCGGAGCATCGTCGGATGCAAACGCTCAAAACCCGGCTCTGACCCCTCGGAGCAGTGCCGAACACGGGCTTTCGACTTACTTCCAGCTTACGGCGAACTGACCGGATTCTTACAAACCGGCCGGCTCTTACGCATCGCTTACTCACCCCTTACGCGGCGCTTACAAGCCGCGATTTTCCGCTTCCGATTCGCTTGCCGTGAGCGTAAGAATATCTGTACCGAACCCGTGATCAACACGGGAATCGCGTCGAACGATGCCTCGGCAATCGTTTCGTCATAGCAGACCATTCGTCGATAACGCACCGCCGCGAGCAGTGCCGTCGTACCACCCTGAGGAGAGCATCGGATGAGCAAACTCATCAACGAACCCCGTCGCGAAATCATCAAGGGCAGCGCCGCGCTGACCGCCGGTATCGCAGCCCCCACCTTCTTCATGCGCAATGCCTGGGGCGCTGATTTCGTCAATGCCCCGAAGGGCAAGAGCGTCACCCTGGGCTTCAACGTGCCCCAGACCGGCGCTTACGCCGATGAGGGTGCCGACGAACTGCGTGCCTATCAGCTGGCGGTCGAGCATCTGAACGGCGGCGGCGACGGCGGCATGATGAAAACCTTCAAGCCCTCGGCCCTCAAGGGCAACGGTATCCTGGGCAAGAAGGTCGAGTTCGTGACCGGCGACACCCAGACCAAGTCCGATGCGGCCCGCGCGTCGGCCAAGCGCATGATCGAGAAAGACGGTGTCGTGATGATCACCGGCGGCTCGTCCTCCGGCGTCGCGGTTGCCGTGCAGGGTCTGTGCCAGGAAGCCGGCATCATCTTCATGGCCGGCCTGACCCACTCGAACGACACCACCGGCAAGGACAAGAAGCGCAACGGCTTTCGCCACTTCTTCAACGCCTATATGTCCGGTGCCGCGCTGGCGCCCGTACTCGGCAAGAACTACGGCAAGGACCGCGTCGCCTACCACCTGACCGCCGACTACACCTGGGGCTGGACGCAGGAAGAGTCGATCAAGAATGCCACCGAGGCGCTGGGCTGGAAGACGGTTCAGGCCGTGCGCACCCCGGTCGGCGCGGGTGACTTCTCCCAGTACATCACCCCGGTGC
>JAWKYG010000030.1:0-24556 GCA_041396585.1 Burkholderiaceae bacterium
CACTGGCAAAGCGCTCGAGCTGGCCCAGGGTGCGGATCGTCGGAAAGATCATCGAGAACTCGCCACGTCGATGTCGGTCCAGCGCCTGGGACGGGTTCACCCACTCCGGCGCGAACTGCTCCGAATCATCCGCCACCGGGGTCTGACCATCGGGCATCGCCGCCACGTAGAAGCGGGTGTCGAAGCGCTTGGGCATGTCGCGGTCGGTGATCCAGTGACTGAACCAATGCATGCGATCCAGCATTGGTCGCAGTTCGAATCTCGCCAGTTGATCGGCGAATGCGGCACTGCGATTCAGCCGGGCGATCGTGGCATCGTCGGCCGTGCGGCCATCCGGATGCGCGACATACAGAATGCCCAGCTCTTCGAACGCTTCGCGAATCGCAGCGACCTTGAACGCGCGATCGAGGGCGTCATCGGTGGGGTGATCCAGATCAGCCCCAAGCGCATGATCGGCATCGTCGACCCGTCCGCCGGGAAAGACGTATGCGCCGGGCGCAAATGACGCCTGCATCGAACGCCGCGTCATCAGGATCTCGAGCCCGTGCGCGCCGTCGCGCAACAGGATCACGGTGGCGGCCGGTCGTGGCTGCACAGGATCGCGCCACCCATAGAGCAGCTTGTCACGGCGGACGTCTGCGGTCATGTTCAACTCCCTTCGAAAAATGGCGGGCAGTTCGCAAGGCTTTGCTGCGAATCCGTTCGGCGCAACCCGCGGCCCTCGGACAACGGAGGCATCCGGTCAGGTATTCGGCATCGAGAACCGAGGTCCATAGCGCGTCGCGAGGTCGGCGAGCCTATCTGCCAATGCTCGCCTGCCCACCGATTGTGCCCATCTCAGAGGCCCTCCGGTCCAGGCCGGGAAGTCGGGGGCCGGCGGTAGCACGGCCGAACTCGGATAACGCGCGTCGCCGCCAAGGGAGCCCTCCCGCAAGGCGTCGGCCACGACCGCCAGCAACAGCCTTTCGCCGACGTCCGCCCGCGGCACTTTGCGCCGCCCACGGGCAAAGGCCGACAACCCGTCCCAGAGTTCGTCATCGAAGCCCGCTTCGACCTCATAGAAGCCACCTCCGGCCAGGCGGCCCCGACGCCCGAAACCATGGGCCATCTTCTCGAGAACATAGACTGCCGGCTCGGGCATACGGATGCTGCTGACATCATGGTGGTGATGTGCGTGGCCATGGTCATGCCCATGCCCGTGCCCGTGCCCGTGCCCGTGGTCGTGCCCGTGGTCGTGCCCATGGCCGTGGTCGTGAGCATGATCATGCTCATGGACATCTCCGGCAGACGCAGCGGACGCGAGACGATGCAGTTCGTCATGCAGCATCTCGTCCAGGGTCTCCAGATTGATCTGATCCATCCACCAGAGAGGCCCGTGGGCGAAGCCCGTCTCGGCGGCCGCCTGCTCGATCTCGTCTGCGGCAATGCCGTCGCCGAGCAGGGCCAGCCCTTCGATCATGTAGGTGTGCATCAAGCGTTCGGTCAGCGCGCCGGGATAGCGGGCGGGATCGCGGCGCGCGCGGGCCGCCAGCGCCAGCCGCGGATCATCGGTCATGGCGGCCAGAAAGCGGGCTTCGCGCTCGAGTGCCCGCTCCAGGGGCAGGGTTGAGAGCATCAGCAATAGATTCTCCAGCGTGCCGGCCAGCGGGTTGGCTGGGCCCAGGCCGAAGGCGGCGCCGGCGCGCAGCGCATGCCGGGCATCGCGTGGTTGCGAGCCGGGGGGTCGGCGCCAATCCTTCAGCACGGCGTGCCAGTCAGCGCCGGGCGGCGGCGCCAGGTCGATGGCACAGCTTGCGCCATGCGCCAGCAGGCTGAGCGCACCACAGGCGGGCAGCAACCCGGTGGCGGGTCCGGCCAGCGGCGCGCCGGGGTCGATGCGGGGCTCGGCCGCGCGCAGGTCAGCGGCGAGCGCCAGAGCCCATTGAGCGGGGCCCAGCGGGTTTTCGATCCAGGCCACGACCGGCCCGCCGATACGCTCCGATCGCCATTGGGACAGCGCGCGGGCCGCGCGAAGCGACTGAGCGAAGCGTAAGTCGGGAGCCGCTTCGGCCGGCGCACGCCACGCGGCGGGGCTTTGGATGGGTTCGAATCGAATCACCAGGGCCTGCTCAGGGGCGTTGGCAGCGACTTCGATCATTCGGGTCATTGCGCCAAGCAACCAGACACCGGCATCATCGCCGTCAAAGTCAGGGGGCGGCAGGGTGACATGTTGTATGTCCCCCAAGCTGGCGGGCAGCGGCGGAGATTCCATGATGGCGGGCGGGCAATCGATATCGGCCCTCGATGATAGCCGCTGCGAATCGGTCCTGATCGGGGCAGCCAGCCGGGCCGTCGCCGGTCGGCCAAGGCGTACGAACCGGCGGGTTCATGTGACATCGATCATGTTTACAGGCGCGATTGTCGGTGGTAATGACAATCGCAGGCATTGCTTAACAGCGGTCGACCATTCAGCGACGGAAGATGGCCGTTGATCTTGCAAATATGGCACCGAGGCCATGACAGAGCACTGGCAAATCGAGAAGCCCGAAGTCACACCGATGCGCCTTCTCGAGCGGTTTTCAGCTGAACTTGGCCTGCCCGTCTACTTGAAGCACGACGACTACGGCCCGCTGAGTTGGGCAGGTAGCAAGTCGCGCAAACTGCGCGCGATTCTGGCGGCGGCAGTGGCCAGCAACGTGGATACGGTGGTGATGTCAGGGCCGGCACAGTCGAATTCGTGCCGGGCGCTGGCCGCATTGGCCCGCCCGTTCGGATTGCAGGTAAGCCTGGTCATCCACGGCAGCCGGCCGCTGAACCCCACCGGCAACCTGAAGATTACCGAGGCCATGGGCGCCGACGTCATCTGGGCCGGCGCGGTCTCGTTTCCCGATCTCGCCGCGATGGCCGAGCAGGTTGCGCAGGATCTGACCCGTCGCGGGCGACGGGCGATGCTATTGCCGCCGGGTGCCAGTTCTCCGCTGGGGGTACGAGCCATCGTCGCTGCCGGGCGTGAGCTCGCCCAGCAACTTTCCGACAACTCCGCGAGCGCGACCGAAGTCATCCACGCATCCGCATCGGGAGGCCTGCACGCGGGCCTCTGGATCGCATCGCGGATCTCCGATTGCCCGCCGCCTCGTTCGGTGATGATCGTTCGCGACATCTATGACGATGTCGAAGCGACATATCAGAAGTTGGTCATCGAAAGCCTCGAGGAACTCGCCTTACCGGAATTGGAGTCGTCTTATGTCCCCGGGGTCGATTGGTCGGCGGTTGGTCCGGGCTATGGCATGGTCACCGGGGAGGCGCTGGCGGCTGCGCAGTTGCTGGCCCATACCGAGGGCATCCTGGTCGATACCACCTACACGGGCAAAGCCTTGGGGGTGCTGGTGCGGCGCGCGCGAGAGGGCTTTACTGACCCGGTCGTTTTCTGGCACTCGGGCGGATTGCCCGGCTTTTTCTGAGCGCCCGGCCTTATCTCGCCGGCGCAGCAGGCCAGCTGCGGTGAGTGTCCCGGCGCGTAGAATCCCGACGCCAACTCAGGCGATCGTGTCGCCATCCCGGGCGGCGGCCATCGGCGACGACACCCAGGGCCAGAACAGGGTCAGGCAGAGTGCGCGCCAGCATGGATCGAAGTCCTTGCCGCGGGTTTCGCCTGCTGCGGCCACGAGACCGTAGGTGATCGATGCCCCGGCGCAGAGGTAGGCGCCGGCGAGCCAGGCGAGCAGCCCGAAAGTCAGCGAGCCCGTCGCCTCGCCGAGCATCAGCAATGTGCCCAGTGCAGCGATCATGCCCGCCAGAACCGTGTGCGCGCGATCGCGCTGGCGACGAAAACCATCGAACATGCCAAGTCGGACCTCGTCATGCGGCCAGGCATCGAGCCGGCGCGCCAGCCGCAACAGGCTCAACAGCGTCATCAATCCGGCGATGATGGCGAGCGCGCCTACGGCGTTCACAGGTGGCTCCCGAATTCATCGGACGGGCCCTGGGTCGCATATCGCGGCCGCACCGTCCGGGTGGATTCCTTCATGAATGTGGCGCGGCTCTCGTTCAGCGAAGCCCTTCCGTCGAGCCAGTCGAGGATGGGCTCGGGACGCGCGAACAGAAAGCCCTGTCCGTACTCGATTCCGAACTGGGCGCAAAGCCGCGCGGTGTCTTCGTTCTCGATCCATTCGGCGATACAGGCCATGCCGAATGTGCGGGACAGGCCCGCGATGCCTTCGACAAGCTTCGCATTGGCCGGGTCTTTCTCCATGTTGCGAACATAGGCGCCGTCCATCTTCAGAATGTCGGCGTTGAGGTCGCGAAGGTAGGAGAAAGACGTATTGCCCGCGCCAAAATCGTCCAGGCCGATCTGCACGCCGAACATGCGAAGTTCATCGACCAGTCTCTGTGTCGAGCGGACGTCGACCAGCGCGACCTGCTCGGTGATCTCGATACACAGCTTCGAGCAGTGCAGGTAGTTCGCGTGCAGCAGAGAGCGCATGTCGTCCACGAAGGCATGCGAATTCAGGGACGCGCCGCTGAGATTGACCGTGATAAAGCCAATCCGGTCGAGCAGGCGGTGGTCGTCGCGCATCAGTTCGACGACATTCGACAGGACCCAGCGGTCGACCACCGGCATCCGACCCACCTTGGTGGCGGCCTCGATCAGATGCAAGGGTGACATCAACTGGCCGTCCTTGCGAACCCGCAGCAGAACCTCCAGACCCATCGGCGCGTCGGGGTCCAGCAGCGGCACGATCGGCTGGGCCCACACCTCGAGTCCGTCGAGAAGATCATCATTCGAGGCGAGGCTTTCCCAGGCGCGTTCGGCCCGATATCGCTCCATCGAGGACGGGCTGGTATCGAACACACTGATCTGATCGCCGCCGTTGCGCTTTGCCACGGTGCAGGCGCGCTCGGCCTGGTCGAGCACTTCATGCGGCGGAATCCCGTTGAGCATGAACGCGATGCCGGCGCTGGCGGTGGTACGGCACACCACGCCGTCGACATTGACCGGCTGGTTGCCGATCGATGACACAAGCAGCTCACCCATCCGGCGCGTCCAGTGCAGGCTGCTGCACTTGATCAGCACCACGAAGTCATCTGCACCGGGGCGCGCGACATGGAACTCGGTGGCGGAAAGTTCGAAGTTGATGCGTCGAACCGTCTCGAGCAGGACTTCATCGCCGACATGACGGCCAAAGACGTCGTTGATTGCCGAGAAGTTGTCCAGATTCAGGTGGATACACGCGTACTGGACCCCCTGCCCATCGGCGAGCCGCACATCGATTTCCTGGATCGTCCGTTCCAGGCCCTGATAGGAGAGCACACTGGTCAGTTGATCATGGGTCAGCTGGCGGCGCAACGTATCTTCGAGCTCGGCGTGTACGGAGAAGTCCGAGATGGCGATCTGGACGCCATCGTTTTCCGGAATCGCGTGCAGGTGCAGAATGCGGGCACCATCGCGGCTGGGCACCTTGGCTTCGAAATAAAAGTGTTCGTCCCCGTCGTGGGCGGCAACCTGCCGTGCCAGCTCCTGTGCAACATCGCCGATCTGGTCCTTCAGGGGCAGCTGATTGAGCATGGGTGCCGCGAGCAGTTCGGCAGCCAGGCGGTTATGGGCGACGATCTGTGCATTTCTGTTCAGCGTCAGCAGGCCCACAGGTACGCCGCGATACATGCGGCGGTATCGCTTGGTCGAGCGGCGCGAGCGGGACAGGGCGGCGAAGCTGCGAATTCGCTCGGAACGGAAAATGCCCGCGGAACCATACGCGGCCATCAATGCACCGAATACTGAACCGGTCTCGAATGACAGGCCTGGTAGACGCGGCACCAGATTGCTGGCGTAGGCGATCTCCGCGAGAATACACAACGAGATCATCGCCCATGAGTAGGCGAACGAGCGCGCCGCGTGGGTCGGGGCTCGCGAAAGCGTTGTCGTGACCGTCCAGGTCATGTAGCCGATAGCAACCAGGGCGACCAGATAGAACGGGGGCATGAACACCGCGTTGGGCAGCAATGGCCCGAAAACCGCGAGTGCGCCAAAGATCATTCGAGACAGCTTGCGCGCCGGTCCGAGATGCCCGATCTTGGCCAGATGGCGCGAAAACAGGGTCAGAAAGTAAGAGAAAGTGGCGGCCCCGAAGGCCACGAGAATCAGTTGTTTGATGCCGGCCTCGACCTCGCCTGGCAACCGGATAGGCATCCAGAGCACGTCGTAGCCGAGCGAGATAGCAGTCACCAGCCATAGGGCGGCGACCCAGAATGAGCAGGTCAATAGTGCGTAACTGCCGGCCAGTGCGCCGATGACTCCGATCAGCAGCGCCACACTGGTCAGCGCGGCGGTTACGCCGCTGGCCAGGCGTTCCTTGGCGAGCAGCGTGCGGTCGAAGCTTGCCTGGTCGATGATACCGGCGCTCAGTGCGGCCGCGCCCACGGCGCTGGTTTCGACCAATAACTGATTTGTTCCGGCCAGTTCGAGGCGCCAGGCGTAGCCGCTGTCGAACGAGATCAGCGGGCTGGCCTCGTCCCGTGTTCCGCGGTCCGCGGTGACATGCTTGATTACCTTTCCCGTGCCATCCAGTGCCCAGACCCGGATGTCGCGTAAGGTCTTGCTGTGAATCGTGATCAGACGCTGCCGGTCACCGAAGTCCATTGCAGGTACGTCGACCAGCAACCAGAAAGGATGGGAAGCGCGCCCTGTCTGCCTGGCGTCCACGGCCGGCACCTGTTGCAACTGCTTGAGCGCCTCGGTGTACGGCAAGCCATAGGGATCGGGTATCACCCGCGACTTCAATGCCAGCGGGTGCGCGATCTGGGCGCTATTGCTACCGACCAGGATGGCAACCGCCGCTAGTACGATGATCCCCAGCAGCGTCCTCACCACCAGGGTCGTCCTGCGGGATACGCGAAAGATATTTGTCACTCTTGTATACCGTTGTGCGACGAACATGATGGGCATTGCCATCATCGTTCGTGGCCTACCACGATGAAGGTAGATTAGGCGTGAAAAACGTCGCCTTTACGGGCATTGCGCTATGCGGTGGCTTAGCCCGGACGGCCGGTGATCGTCGTTCGTCTCAAGCCATGAACCCGGCGGTCGCGGTGCCACCGGTCGCGGTTTTCGGAACATCGTCTGGCAGGCATTTGCAATTCAACACATAGTTGACTGCGCATTTCATAATACGGAAATTAATCGCTTTCGCTTCTGGGGCGCCTTCATGTAAGGTCCGCCTCCTGGGGGAGGGACGCTCGAACAACGACGGCCCTTGCGATGTTCGCGTCGCGGCGAATGGCGACGTTTGGTCAATAGTTTCGAGGGCGGGCAGATGCTCAGCCGAAGAAGGCGCCGTTTCTTTCCGGCCATGGTCTCGGCCGACTGGACCACGGGGTGAGTTGGCCCCGGGCGCCCGGTCATTGCCGTTCCAGATTCGCCCGGTCTGCACATGTGAAGAGTATGAGACGGTCATCGAGCAGCGGATGGCAGGCTATCGCCTGACCTCGCGCCGATCGGCCGTCGATGAGTTCGATTTCCAAGCCAACTGCATGGTGCTCGGCGCCTTCGCCAAGGACGGCGGTCGGTGTCTCGGCTCAATTCGTCTGGTGCTAGGCGATCGCGGCCCGAATGAAGTGACGGATTTCGTGGCGTTCGACCCGCCCTGGGCCTTGCTGTCCAAGATCGAGGCCCGTCGCTTCGTTGTGCCCCGTACGATGTACTCGATGAAGGTCAAGGTCATGCTGATGAAGGCGCTCTACGCGGTCGCCGAGACCGAGGGCATCGGCGCGATCATCGCCACCTCTGCCGAGGGCCTGGCGAGTACCTATCGCATGATGCACTTTCAGGATCTCGCACCCGGAGGGCTGTCAATCCGCCCGCCAGGCGCACGCAAGCCGGCCACAGTCGTGGCCATCGAAGTGGCCAGGCTGCGTGGTTTGTGGCGCGATGATCCCGATCTCACCAATTTCTATCGGATCTGGTTCGAGCAGTATCACGCCGATCTGCAACTGTTTCCCGTGGTTGTGAATCCGCTGCGCCCCCTGCGTGATCGTTTTATCGATCACGAACCGACTCCGGCCTGGTTCATGCCGGCCGGCTGATTCCCGCCTGCCTTACCGGGCGATGGCGGCCGGCTGCCGCGATGCCGGCAGGCATCGCGCCCGTCGTCCCCTGTCGCCCGGCCGATTTGGTATCGTAGCGGGCTCATTCACAGGAGGCATGATGATCGAGCGCACGCTTTTCACCGAAGAACACGAGATGTTTCGCGAGTCGGTTCGCCGATTCTTCGAACGTGAGGTGGTGCCGCACCATGACCGCTGGGAAGAGCAGGGTTATGTCGATCGCGATGTCTGGCTGAAGGCCGGCGAGAACGGCTTTCTGTGCCCGACGATGCCCGAGGAATATGGCGGCGCGGGCGTCGACAAGATGTATTCGGTGGTGCTCAAGGAAGAGGCCGCACGGGTCAATGCCACCGGCGTGGGCTTTTCGCTGCACAGCGAGATCGTGGCCCCTTATATCCTGCGCTACGGCAGTGACTCCCAGAAGGCTCGTTTGCTGCCGGCCATGGCCCGGGGCGAGATCATCGGCGCGATCGCCATGAGCGAACCCGGCGCCGGCTCGGATCTGCAGGCGATCAAGACCACCGCGATCCGCCAGGGCGACCACTACAAGATCAACGGCAGCAAGACCTTTATCACCAATGGCTGGAACGCCGATCTGGTGATCACCGTGGCCAAGACGCAGCCCGAACTCGGCGCCAAGGGCACCAGCCTGATCCTGGTCGAGGAGGGGCATGGCCGGCTTTGCCAAGGGCAAACGCCTCAAGAAAGTCGGCATGAAGGCCCAGGACACGAGCGAGCTGTTCTTCGACGATGTGATGGTGCCGGTGGAGAATCTGCTCGGCGCGGAGAACCAGGGCTTCATCTATCTGATGCAGGAGTTGCCCTGGGAGCGGCTGCAGATCGCGATCACCGGGGTGGCGTCGGCGCAGGCGGCGATCGACAACACGATTGCCTATGTGAAGGAGCGCCACACGTTCGGCAAGCCGGTGGCCAGCTTTCAGAACACGCGTTTCAAGCTGGCGGAGATGCAGGCACAGGTCACCGCGGCGCAGGTGTTCGTGGATCGCTGCATGGAGTTGCTGATGGACCAGAAGCTGGATCCGGCCACTGCGGCAATGGCCAAGTACTGGGTGAGCGAGTTGCAGTGCAAGGTGATCGACGAATGTCTGCAGCTGCACGGTGGCTACGGATTTATGTGGGAATACCCGATCGCCCGCGCCTGGGCCGATTCCCGGGTGCAGCGCATCTATGGTGGCACCAACGAGATCATGAAAGAGGTCATTTCCCGCTCGATGGGTCTGCCGCCCGGGCGTTGAACCGGATCCGGCGGCAACAGCGCGGGACGACGAACCGCATCAGGAGACAAGACATGGCTGAGGCGTACATTGTCGCGGCCGCCCGTACGGCTGGCGGGCGTCGCGGGGGCAGGCTGTCCGGATGGCATCCGGCCAGCCTTGGGGGCAGGGTGCTCGATGCGCTGGTCGAGCGCGTGGATGCCGACCCGGCTCTGGTCGAAGACGTCATCATGGGTTGCGTGCTGCAGATGGGGCAGCAGGCGATGAACGTGGCGCGTAACAGCGTGCTGTCGTCGAAATTGCCGGAGTCGGTTCCCGGGGTCTCGATCGACCGGCAGTGCGGCTCGTCGCAACAGGCGCTTCAGTTCGCTGCGCAGGCGGTCATGTCGGGCACGATGGATGTGGTCATCGCCGCCGGTGTCGAAAGCATGACCCATGTGCCGATGGGAAGCACGCTGACGCTGCCCGCCAAGGCGGGCATGGGCACCTATATGAGCCCGGAAATGAAGGCTCGCTACCCCGGGGTCGAGTTCAGCCAGTTTACGGGCGCGGAAATGATCGCGCGCAAGTACGAGCTGTCGCGCGAAGCGCTGGATCGCTATGCATTGCGGAGCCACCAGCGGGCAATCCGCGCGACCGAGGCCGGTGATTTCGCCGATGAGATCGTGCCGCTCGAGGTGCGGCGGGTCGATGGCACCGGCGACGCTGAGATACACAAGGTCGACGAGGGCATCCGTTTCGATGCCACGCTCGAGTCGATCCAGAGCGTGAAGCTGCTGGACGAGCGTGGGCGCATCACGGCCGCCACCGCGAGCCAGATCTGCGACGGTGCCAGCGGCGTCATGATCGTCAGTGAGGCCGGGCTGAAGAAACTCGGCGTTGAGCCGCTCGCGCGGGTGCACCACATGACCTTGATCGGCCATGATCCGGTGATCATGCTCGAGGCGCCGCTGCCTGCCACCGAGCGCGCACTGGCCCGTGCCGGGATGTCGATCGACGACATCGATCTGTATGAGGTCAACGAGGCCTTTGCGCCAGTGCCGCTGGCCTGGCTCAAGGCCACGGGGGGTGATCCGGAGCGCCTGAATGTGAATGGTGGCGCCATTGCGCTGGGTCATCCTCTGGGTGCTTCGGGCACGAAGCTGGCCACCACCTTGATCCATGCGCTGGGCCGGCGTGGCAAGCGCTACGGCCTGCAGACCATGTGCGAGGGCGGTGGTCTGGCCAATGTGACGATCTTCGAGCGTCTCTAAGCTATCCTCCCGCCCGGCGCCCGCGCTTTCGCGGCGCCCGGCAGGGTCGGAGATGTCTGAATCCGTCCGCTTGTCCGTTTCATCCGAGAGCGCTTCGCCCCATGGTCAACGCCCAACTTCTCATCGAAGGCATTTCGATCGGCTGCATCTACGCACTGATCGCTCTGGGCTTCGTGTTGATCTATAAAGCCACCGAGGTCGTGAATTTCGCGCAGGGCGATGTCATGATGCTCGGCGCCTTCGTGGCCTTTACTTTTGCCAGCCTGTGGGGGCTGCCGTTCTGGCTGACGATCCCTTTCACGCTGGCCGTGCTGGTCGTGTTCGGTATGGCCTTCGATCGGATCCTGCTGCGCCCGATTGCCGGTCAGCCGACGGTGGCCGCCATCATGGTTACGCTGGGCGCCGGGATGGTGATCCGCGGTGTGGCCACGATGATCCCGGGCTGGGGCACCGACACCCATGCGCTGCGCGCACCCTACAGCGCCCGGGTGGTCAACCTCGGCGACGTGGTGATCTCGTCCGACCATATCGCGATCATTGCGGTCACCTGCGTGCTTTGCTTCGTGCTCTGGCTGTTCTTCAAGCACACACGCATCGGCGTGGCGATGCAGGCGGCCTCGCAGAATCAACTCGCGGCCTATTACATGGGTATCCCGGTTCGGCGTGTGAATACCCTGATCTGGGGCATCTCGGCCGGGGTGGCGGCGATCGCCGCGATGCTGGTGGCGCCGATCCAGTTCGTGCATTCGAACCTGGGCTTCATCGGCCTGAAGGCCTTCCCGGCGGCGGTGGTCGGGGGCTTCGGCAGCATTCCGGGTGCGATCGTCGGCGGACTGATCATCGGTCTGGTCGAAATCTACTCCGGCTTCTATCTGGCCGAGGGCTGGAAGGATATCGCGCCGTATCTGGTGGTGCTGATCGTGCTTGTCGTCAAGCCGTCCGGCATCTTTGCCGAAATGCGTCGCAAGAAAGTCTGACGGGGCCCACACGATGCGCTTCACCTTCAAGACCCGTTATGAGCAGGATCTCGGCATCTGGCGCGATTGGCAGCAGGCGATCTGGTATTGGCTGCTGATCGCGCTGCTGTTGCTCGCGCCGCTGTTCACCGAGGTCTACTACCTGACCCAGCTTTCGTTCATCTACATCTACGCGATCGTCGGCTTCGGCCTGATGCTGCTCTCGGGTTTCACGGGCCAGATTTCGATGGGGCATGCGGCTTTTCTGGCCATCGGTGCCTACGCCGAGGCGATCCTGCAGGCTCATGGCTGGCCCTTCATCGCGTCGGCGCCGATCGCGATGCTGCTGGCGGGGGCCGCGGGGATCGTCATCGGGCTGCCGGCATTGCGCCTGACCGGCATCTATCTGGCGATCGCCACGCTCGCCTTTGGCTTCATCGTCGAGGAAGGTCTGGCCCGTTTCGAGGGGCTCACCGGCGGCAATTCCGGCATGATGGTGATGAGCCTGAATATCTTCGGCGCCGACACCGAGTGGGAACTGACCCTCTATTACCTGGCCCTGGTCTGCGTGCTGCTGGTGGGTTTCGGGATCCACAATCTGCTGCGCGGGCCCTCGGGGCGTGCGTTCGTCGCGATTCGGGATTCCGAGGTCTCGGCGCAGAGCATGGGTGTGAATCTGGCCTTCTACAAGACCCTGAGTTTCGCCATCTCGGCTGCGGTCACCGGCCTGGCCGGTGCGCTCTATGCGCATCAGATCGTGTTCCTGAGTCCCGAGCAGTTCACGCTGTTCGTCTCCATCGAATTCCTGATGATGGTGGTCATCGGCGGGCTCGGGGCACTGCACGGCGCGGTTTTCGGTGCGATCTTCGTGGTCGGACTGCCCGAACTGATCGCGGGTCTGAAGGACTACCTGCCTTCGGGTCTCACTGAGCAGCCAGGGCTGAAGGCCACCTTGTTCGGGATGGTGCTGGTCTTGGTGGTGCTCTATGAACCGCTGGGCATCTACGGGCGCTGGGTGAAGTTTCGAACCTTCTTCTCGCTGTTTCCCCTGTACAAGAAGGGCATGTTCGATCGCCAGAAGGCGTATCAGAAATCGGAGCGGGTCAAGTGAGCGCCTTCTTCGCGGTTCATGATCTGACCATGCGCTTTGGTGGGCTGGTGGCCGTGGATGATCTCAGCTTCGAGATGAACGAACACGAGATCTTCACGATCATCGGCCCCAATGGTGCGGGCAAGACCACGATCTTCAACATGGTCAGTCTGATCTATCCACCCACGATCGGCCGCATCGAGTTCATGGGTCGTGAAATCACGGGTCTGCGGCCGGACGCGGTGGCCGCACTGGGTATCGGGCGCACGTTTCAGAACATCGAGTTGTTCGAGCACGCGACCGTGCTGCAGAACCTGCTGATCGGTTGTCACGCCCATGTACGGGCCAACTTCGTGGCCGAGATTCTGCGGCTGCCCCCGGTGCGCCGGCAGGAACTCGCCCTGCGTCGCCAGGTGGAGGAGGTGATCGATTTTCTCGAGCTGCAGAGTGTGCGCGACATGCCTGTCGGTGGGCTGCCCTATGGTGTGCGCAAGGTCGTGGAGCTGGCCCGTGCGCTCTGCACCCGGCCCAGGTTGCTGTTGCTGGATGAACCCTCCTCGGGGCTGAATGTCGAAGAGACCGACGACATGGCCTTCTGGATCACGGACATCCGCGATGAGCTGGGCATCAGCGTGCTGATGGTGGAGCATGACATGAGCCTGGTCTCACGGGTGTCGGACCGGGTGCTGGCCGTCAATCAGGGGGCCCGCCTGGCGATGGGCACGGCCGCCGAGGTCCAGGCCGATCCGCAGGTCATTGCCGCCTATCTGGGAGACTGACACGCCATGACCGATCGACTCTCGGGTGAGGTGATCCTGCGTCTGGCCAACATCGAGGCCAGCTACGGGCCCGTCCAGGCCATTCGCGGCATCAGCCTCGAGGTGCGGCAAGGCTCGATCGTTACCGTGCTGGGCGCCAATGGTGCGGGCAAGACCACGATCCTGAAGACGATCTCCGGGATTATCGATCCGCAAAAGGGCGAGATCTGGTTCGATGGCGAACAGATCGCGCGTCGTGACCCCGACTGGGTGGTTCGCCGGGGCATCTCGCACGTACCCGAGGGGCGCGAGGTGTTTCCGATGCTGACCGTGCGTGAGAACCTGATGATGGGCGCCTACACCCGCGCCGATCGCGACGCCGTCGGTGCCGATGTCGAACGCATGTATGCCTATTTCCCGATCCTGGCCGAACGGCGTCACCAGGAGGCGGGCCAGTTGTCCGGCGGGCAGCAGCAGATGCTGGCGATCGCGCGTGCGCTGATGTCCCGGCCCAAGTTGTTGCTACTCGATGAGCCCAGTCTGGGCCTGTCGCCGAAACTGGTTGGCGAGATCTTCGCGATCGTTCGCCGCGTGAACGCCGAAGAGGGCACCACGATGCTGCTGGTCGAGCAGAATGCGAAGATCGCACTGGCCACGGCCGATTTCGGCTATGTGTTGGAGGTCGGCCGAATCGTGATGGAAGACCGTTGTCAGCGCCTGATGGAAAAGGAAGACATCAAGGAGTTCTATCTGGGGATCAAGGCCGACGCGGTGCGCGGCGAACGACGCTGGAAGCGTAAGAAGCAATGGCGATGAACCGTTATCTTGCTCACCTCCTGAGGCCGATCCGCCGTGGTCTCGATGCCGGATCGTCCGGGGGGCCGGTGACGCGCTCGCGGGTTCCTCTGGCCGGTGATACCGTCGCGCGCAAATTCTGGAGCGCTGTGCATGCGCGCGGTGACACGGTGGCGCTGCGACAGAAGGAGTTCGGCGTCTGGGAGGAAACCAGCTGGCGTGAGTATGGCAGGCGCGCGCACGCGATCATGTCGGCGCTGTGCGCCGAAGGATTCCAGCCCGGCGAAGCCTCGTGCATTCTGGCCAACACGCGTCGCGAATGGTCATATGCCGATTTCGGCGTGCTGAGCGCCGGCGGTGTTTCGGCCGGCATCTACCCCACCGATGCGGCAACGCAGGTGGAGCATGTGGCCTCGGATTGCGGCGCGCGTATCGCGTTCGTCGAAGACGACGAACAACTGGACAAGTTCCTGCAGATTCGCGAGCGGCTGCCGCAGTTGCGGCGCATCGTGGTGTTCGAGATGGACGGCCTGCGTGATCTCGACGATCCCATGATCATGAGTCTCGAGGCCTTCGAAGCCATGGGGCGAGACTGGGCTCAGGCGCACCCCGACGAACTCGAGCAACGTCTGGCCAGCCGTGGCCACGATGATCTGGCGATCCTGGTCTATACATCGGGCACCACCGGCAAGCCCAAGGGCGCAATGCTCACGAATCGCAATCTGACCTCGGTGATGGAGAACTTCGCGCCGGAGTTCGACATGGGCGAGACCGACGAGAAGGTCTCGTTTCTGCCGCTGTGCCATATTGCCGAGCGTCTCATCGGCCAGATCCTGCTGATCGAGACCGGCACCCGGGTCAACTACGTGGAGAACCCGGATACGGTAGCGGAGAACTTCCGGGAGATTCAGCCGACCTTCGTCTTTTGTGTGCCGCGTGTCTGGGAGAAGTTCTACTCGGCGATCTCGATCCGCATGAAAGAGGCCACGCGCACCGGTCAGTTCGCCTACGCGCTGGCGATGCGGGTGGCGATGCGGGTGGCCGACGCGCAGATCGCCGGGCGCAGGGTCGATCCGCTCACCTGGCTGGCCTACAAGGCCGCGCGTTTTCTGGTGCTGAACAATGTGCGGCGCATGATCGGCGTCAATCGCGTGCGCTGGTCGCTGACCGGCGCCGCGCCGATCTCTCCCGAGCTGATCCGCTGGTATCTGGCCCTGGGGGTGCCGATGTTCGAAGGCTGGGGCATGACCGAGACCTGCGGCGCGGGCTCCATCAATCTCCCGGGCGCCAGCCGCCTGGGCACGATCGGCAAGCCCCAGCCCTATCTGCAGATGCGGCTTTCCCCGGAAGGCGAGATTCAGATCCAGGGGCCCAATGTGTTCGGCGGCTATCTGAATCTGCCCGACAAGACGGCCGAGGCATTCACCGACGATGGCTGGTTCCGCACCGGAGACGTGGGCACGATCGATGATGATGGCTATTTCAGGATCACCGACCGGCTCAAAGACATCATCATCACCGCGGGCGGCAAGAACATCACGCCCAGCGAGATCGAGAACGAGCTGAAGTTTTCGCCCTACATCACCGATGCCGTGGTCATCGGCGACAAACGGCCCTATCTCACCTGCCTGATTCTCATCGACCATGAAAACGTCGAGAACTATGCCCAGGAGAAATCGGTACCGGTCTCCAATTTCGCGAGTCTTTGCCGCAGCCGCGAGGTGCAAGACCTGATCGGCGCCGAGATCGAGCGGGCGAACACCAAGTTCGCGCGGGTGGAGACGATCAAGAAGTTCCGCCTGATCGAGCAGCAACTGACCCCCGAGGACGAAGAACTCACCCCGACCATGAAATTGAAGCGTCAGCTCGTGAATCGAAAGTACCATGAGCTGATCGAAGACATGTACCGCTGACAGGAGACCAGCACATGACCAACAGACGCGGATTTATCCAGGGCGCAGGCGCCATCTCGACCGCAGCCGCTCTAGCGCTGCGGCCCGGCCTTGCCCATGCCACCCAGGGTGTGAACGACAAGGAACTGGTGATCGGTACGATCCAGGATCTGTCCGGCCCGATCGTCTCGCTCGGCAAGCCGGTTCAGAACGGCATGATCATGCGCGTGGAGGAGGCGAATGCGGCCGGTGGCATTCACGGGCGGCAGCTGAAGCTGCAGATCGAGGATTCCGGCTACGACCCGAAGAAAGCGGTTCTGGCCGCGCAGAAGCTGGTGTCGCGCGACAAGGTGTTCGCGGTGCTGGGTGCGCTGGGCAGCGTGGTGTCCTTGTCCACGATGCCCATCCTGCTCAAGCGCGGTGTGATCAGCTTCAATCCGATCACCGCCCATCATGGCAACTTCGATCCGTTCGACAAGCTCAAGTTCGCCATGGCCACGCCGTACCAGACCAGCACCGAGCTGGGTCTGCTCGAGATGCTCAAGCGCGGCAATTACCAGCGCGTGGGCATCATGTACCAGGACGACGAGTACGGGCTGGAGGTTTTGCGGGGCAGTGAAACGGCACTGGCAAGCAAGGGCATGTCGCTGGTCGAGAAGACATCCTATAAGCGTGGCGCAACAGAGTTCGCCTCGCAGATGCAGAAGCTGGTGGCCGCCAACTGCGATCTGATCGTGCTGGGCACGATCGTGCGCGAGACCATTGCCGGCATGGCCACGGCGCGCAAACTCGGCTACGGCGGCGCCTTCTTCGGCAGCCAGGCGGCGTACATGCCGGTGGTCGCCAAGGCGGGCGGCAAGGCGGTGGAAGGGCTTTATGCGGTGCACGAGACGCCCACGCCGTATCGTGATGATCCGGCCAATACCAGGCTGCTCAACGACTGGCTCGATCGCTACAAGGCGCGCTTCAATGAGGATGCCGATCTCTGGAGTGTTACCGGCTACATCATTGTCGATGTCTTCGCGAAGGCAGCCGAACGCGCCGGGCGCAATCTCACCACCGACAGCTTCGTCAAGGCGGTCGAGGCCGAGCCCTATCCGCGCAGCTACTTCGGCAATCCTGATTTCGCCTGGAGCGCCGACAACCACCTGGGCAACAACAAGGTGAAGCTGGCGCTGATCAGCAACGGCCGGTGGGTGAGCGAGTCCACCTGGCTGCAGAAGTAAACGCATCAGCAATCGCGAGGACGGCGCGGGTCAGGCGGGCGCAATGTTCGTCCGGCTCGCGCCGTCTGTCTTCCCGGTCCGGGGCTGAGCCCGCGGCCGGCTCAGGCGGGGGCGCGCACCAACGCCCAGAAAAATTCGAAGAATTCCGCCTCGCGTGCCTTACGGGTACGGGAGTCAGGCCCCGCCAAGGTCGCATGCTCGATGGTTCCGAAGAACAGATCGCGCAACAGCGGGGTACTCAGATCGGCGCGTAGTTCACCGCTGGCCTGGCCGTGCTCGATGAGTTCGGTGAACAGTCTGGTGTACGCGCGATTGGCCGCGTGCAGCGGGCTGTGGCGGTAATCGGCACTGGCGCGCAATTCCCGCACCAGCAAGCGCGCGACCGGCGCATGGTCGGTGAAGATCGTGAACTGATGCCGGCAGAACAGCTGCAGCTGCTGCCTGATGTCGCTCGCCTCTCGCAGCTGATGGTTCAGCTCGTTCATCAGCCCCTGATACCAGTCCACGATGACCCGCTCGAGCAACTCGCGTTTGGTGGCAGCGAAGCGATAGATCGTGCCCTCGGCGACATCGGCCCGGCGGGCGATCTCGGCGGTGGTGGCGCGGGTGAAGCCGCGCGCCACGAAGACCTCGTGGGCGGCGGCCAGGACCTCGCGTTCGCGGTCACGGTTGTGGACGAGCGCGCGTGGGCGCTTCGAGCGGGCGGGCAGGTGATGACTCATCGGGTATGGCAGAAAGCGACCGGTCATTATAAAATGAGTGACGCTCATAATGACGGGCGGTCAGTGACGCCGAAGCACTCCGTGACACAGCTGAAGGGCTTTGTCGCGCAGATCCTGTGGGATCGGCCGTCTGGCGCGCGAAATCGATGCTGTGAGAATGAGATGACAAGACTGCAGTCCAAGGCCCAGCCGAGATCCTCGGAGTTCAGGGCCAACCACGCTTTTCATGAGCAGTTGCTGGATACCGTGCGCGAGGCGGCATTGGCCGCGTCGGCGGGCGGTGGCGAGCGTGCCCGCGAGCGCCATCTGTCGCGCGGCAAGTTGTTGCCGCGCGACCGGGTGGCCAATCTGCTCGACCCGGGCGCCCCCTTTCTCGAGGTGGGGGCCACGGCGGCGCATGGCATGTATGACGGTGCCGCGCCCGCGGCGGGCATGATCGCCGGCATCGGGGCGGTGCATGGCCGGCCGGTGATGGTGGTCTGCAACGATGCCACCGTTGCCGGTGGCACCTACTACCCGATGACGGTCAAGAAGCATCTGCGGGCGCAGGAGATCGCGGCGGAGAACCGTCTGCCCTGTGTGTATCTGGTGGATTCCGGTGGCGCCAATCTGCCCAATCAGGACGAAGTGTTTCCGGATCGCGAGCACTTCGGGCGGATTTTTTTCAATCAGGCGAACATGTCGGCCGCCGGTATCGCGCAGATCTCGGTGGTGATGGGGTCATGCACCGCCGGAGGCGCCTATGTGCCGGCGATGAGCGATGTCTCCATCATCGTTCGCGAGCAGGGCACGATCTTCCTGGCCGGCCCGCCGTTGGTGAAGGCGGCGATCGGCGAGGTGGTGTCGGCCGAGGAACTCGGCGGCGGCGATGTGCACACACGGCTCTCCGGTGTGGCCGACTACCTGGCGCGCGACGATCTCCATGCGCTCGCGCTGGCGCGCGAGGCGATCCGCCATCTGAACCGGCCCGAGGGCGCCCGCTTCGTGCCCCGCGATGCCGAGCCACCGGCCTGTGATCCGGACGAGATGCTCGGCGTGCTGCCGCAGGATCTGCGCACGCCCTATGACATCCGCGAGGTGATCGCACGGATTGTCGACGGCTCGCGCTTCGATGAGTTCAAGGCCCGCTTCGGCGCCACCCTGGTCTGCGGCTTTGCCCATCTGTATGGCGCGCCTGTGGGCATCATCGCGAACAACGGTGTGCTGTTTTCCGAGTCGGCCCAAAAGGGTGCGCATTTCATCGAACTCTGCAGTCAGCGCGATATTCCGCTGATCTTCGTGCAGAACATCACCGGTTTCATGGTCGGGCGCAAGTACGAGAGTCAGGGCATTGCCAAGCACGGGGCGAAGATGGTGACCGCGGTGGCCACCACGCGCGTGCCGAAGCTCACGATGATCGTCGGTGGCTCCTATGGCGCGGGCAACTACGGGATGTCGGGCCGGGCCTACAGCCCGCGCTTCCTGTGGAGCTGGCCGAATTCTCGAGTCTCGGTGATGGGCGCCGAGCAGGCGGCCGGCGTATTGACCACGGTGCGTCGCGAGGCGCTCGCACGTCAGGGCAAGGACTATCCGGCCAGCGAGGAGCAGGCGCTGCGAGATCGCATCATCGGCCAGTTCGAGCACCAGGGGCATCCGCTCTATGCCTCGGCCAGGCTCTGGGATGACGGCATTATCGATCCGCGCCGCAGCCGCGAGGTTCTCGGTTTGTCCTTGTTCACCAGTCTGAATGCTCCCATCGCCGAAACCCGTTTCGGCGTGTTCCAGATGTGAGGCCCGCATGTTTCGCAAGATACTGATCGCCAACCGAGGCGAGATTGCCTGCCGCGTGATTCGAAGCGCGCATGCGCTGGGTGTGGCCACGGTGGCCGTTTACTCCGATGCCGATGCCCAGGCGCTGCATGTGCGCATGGCCGATGAGGCGATCCGCATCGGGCCGGCCCCGGCCGCGCAAAGCTATCTCGATGGCGCCGCGATCATCGAGGCAGCGCGCCGCACCGGTGCCGAGGCGATCCATCCCGGCTATGGTTTCCTGTCCGAGAACCCTGATTTCGTCGATGCGGTGCAAGCGGCCGGTCTGGTGTTCATCGGGCCCTCGGCCGATGCGATCCGTGCCATGGGCCTGAAGGACGAGGCCAAGCGCCGCATGCAGGCTGCCGGCGTGCCGGTAGTGCCCGGCTATCACGGTGCCGGGCAGGATCCCGCATTGCTCAAGGCCGAGGCCGGCAAGATCGGCTATCCGGTGCTGATCAAGGCACGTGCCGGTGGTGGCGGTAAGGGCATGCGCCGTGTCGATGATCCGGCCGATTTCGAGGCCGCGCTGGCCGGTGCACAGCGCGAGGCACAGGCCAGCTTCGGTGATCCGGCGTGCCTGATCGAGAAATACATCAGTTCGCCGCGCCATATCGAGATGCAGGTGTTCGGAGACGGCCACGGTCAGGTGGTTCATCTGTTCGAGCGCGATTGCTCGCTGCAGAGGCGCCACCAGAAGGTGATCGAGGAGGCGCCAGCGCCGGGCATGACCGCCGAGATGCGGGCAGCGATGGGCGAGGCCGCGGTCATGGCCGCCAGGGCGATCGGATACGTGGGTGCAGGCACGATCGAATTCATCGCCGACGGTTCGGACGGATTACGTCCCGACCGCTTCTGGTTCATGGAGATGAACACGCGGCTGCAGGTGGAGCATCCGGTCACCGAATGCATCACCGGGCAGGATCTGGTGGCCTGGCAGCTACGCGTGGCCAGCGGCGAGCCCTTGCCGCTGAGCCAGGATCAACTGCAGATCGATGGCTGGGCCTTCGAGGCCCGGTTGTATGCGGAGAATGTCGACAAGGGCTTTCTGCCGGCCACTGGCACGCTGGCGCGGCTGCATCTGCCTTCCGATGTCGCGCGCGTGGACAGTGGCGTGGAGCAGGGGGATCGCATCACGCCGCACTACGACCCGATGATCGCGAAGATCATCGTCCATGGGCCCACGCGCGAGGCGGCGCTGAACCGCTTGTCCCTCGCGTTGGCCCGGGCCGAAGTGTCGGGCACGGTCACGAACCTGGCCTTTCTGGGTGCGCTCAGCCGGCATGCCGGCTTTGCCCGCGGTGAGGTCGACACCGGTCTGATCGAACGTGATCTCGCCGGGCTGAGCACGCATGCCGCGATCTCGGATGTGCTGCGTGCGGTGGCCGCGGTGGTCGCCGCCGGGCACCATGCGGGCGGCCCGGCCACGCGCGAAGCTCAGGGGGCCGCGCCGCGGGATCCTCTGCTGGGCGCAGGCTCGGCGGGCCCCTGGGGTACGCGCGGTGGTTGGCGCCTCTGGTCCAGCGATCGCCAGGCGGTGTGCTTCGCCGAGGGCGAGACGCTGATGGATGCGCAGATCGAAGTGGTCGGCAGCGACCGCTTCGTGGTCACGGTTGGCGGGATCACCACGCCGCTATCGATTCTCGCGCGTGACGGCAACGAGATGCGGGTGGCGGCGGCCGATGCCCAGTACCGGATCCGGGTGGCCGATCACGAGGATCGTTTCGAACTATTCCTCGGTCAGGGCCGGCACGGCTTTGCGCGCATCGACCGGCTGGCCGGCGAGGAGGAGGGCGGCGCCGGTGGCGACTCCGTGGTCTCGCCGATGACCGGTCTGGTCAAGGTGGTGGAAGTCGCGGTCGGTGACAAGGTACGGCAGGGGCAGCGTCTGGTCGTGCTCGAGGCGATGAAGATGGAGCACTCGCTGACCGCGCCGCGCGACGGGGAGGTGGGCGAGGTCACGGTCGGCGCCGGAACCCAGGTGGAGGAAGGCAGCCTTCTGGTGGCCTTGAAGCCGATGCCTGAACACTGAAGCAGGTTCCTGAACACTGAAGCCTCTGCCTGAACACTGAAGCCGGTGCCTCGCGCCGGCCCCGGACGCGCGTCGGATCGCTGTCCGGAGCCGTCCAAGGGCGCGCGAGTGATCGGTGAGCCTCAGGCCGCAGCGCGCCAGGCCGCCTCGATGCGCGCCAGGGCCGACGCCGGCAGCGGGCCCATGGCCTGCGCCGCGATCGCCTCTTCCAGATAGGCGAGATGCTCAAAGCCGACGATCGCCGCATCGAGCGCCGGCTGGGCCAGGACGAAGCGCAGCGCGGTCTGAGCGCGGGTGCCGTCGAGTTCGCCGAGAGCGGCAAACATTGCCTTGGCCTTCGCGGTCTCGCTCTCCACCGTGTCGCCCCGGGTCAGCGGGGCCTCGCGGCCGTGACGGGCATCGGTGGCGATCACTCCGGCCGAGAAGATCCGGATCGCCAGGGTGCCCATGTTCGCCCGATGGCAGGCCGCGAGCACGCCGTCGAAGCGGGCGCCGGGATAGGTCTCGGGCACGGGCTGGGCGGCGGTCGGGTTGAGCAGGTTGTAATAGACCTGCGCAGTGTCGAAGCCACCGCTGTCCAGCGCCTGGATGATCGCCGGCGCCTCGCCCAGGGCGGTCAGCCCGATGTGCGCGCACAGGCCGGCATCGCGCACGCGCGCCAGGCCTTCGAGCGCGCCGCCGGCGCGCAGTACATCGGCCACCGCGATTGCGTGACCATCGGTGCTGGCAGCGATCGGGTTGTGCAATTGCAGGAGCGTGACCTTGTCGCGGCCGAGCCGCGCCAGGCTCTGTTCCATGCTGCGCCGGATCTGGCCCGCAAAATCATCCCCCGCCGCGGTATCGAGCATGATCTTGGTGGACAGGTGCGGCTGGTAGGCGTTGCCGGCGAGCGCCCGCCCGAGCGCGGTTTCGGAGGCGCCGTTGCCATAGAGGGGCGCAGTGTCGATCCAGTTGATCCCCGCCACCTCGGCGCAGGTCAGCGCGCGTCGCTGCTCGTCCTCGCTGCCGCGCACGAACAGGCCGCCGATCGCGCCGCCGCCGATGACGAGTCGTGATATCGACAGGCCGGTCCGGCCCAGGGTGCGTGTCTGCATGGTCTGTTCTCCTAGTGTCGTGTCCCGAATCAGAAGTTCGCATCAGTTTGTGCGAGCTCTCGCGCGGCGTCTGCGCATCGGTCAGGTGGCGGCGTCATCGAAGTCGATCACGATCTTGCCGACATGGGCAGCCGCGGCCAGCGCCTCGAAACCCGCCCGGGCATCGGCCAGCCGATGGCGCTGGCCGATCACCGGCTTGATCCGTCGCCGCTGACAGAACGCCAGCAGTTGCAGATGATGCTCGCGGCTGCCGACGCGGATCCCGCGCACCCGCAGGCTGCGCATCAGCAGATCGGGCACATCGAACTGCGCGCGCATGCCGTCGAGGAATCCGCAACAGGCGATCACGCCGCCGGTGGCGGCAGCCTTCAACGAGCGGGCGAGGTTCGCGCCGCCGGCGACATCGAGGATCAGATCAGCGCCGGCTCCGGCAGTGAGTTCGATCACCCGCTCATGCCAGTCTGGCAGCGCGCGATAGTCGATGGTGTGGTCGGCACCCAGGCTGCGCGCCAGGGCAGCGCGCTGTTCGCTGGAAGTGAGCACGATCGTGTGGGCCCCGGCGGCATGGGCAATCTGCAGGCCGAACAGCGCGACCCCGCCGGTGCCTTGAATCACGATGGTTCGATCGCATGGATCGATCTCGGAGCGCATGATCGCGTTCCATGCGGTGACGCCCGCCACCGGCAGGCAGGCCGCCGACGCATCATCGAGATCGTCGGGCAAGGGCAACAGCCCCCGCGCCGGCAGGCAGATGGTCTGCGCCAGCACGCCGGGGCCGGGAATGCCGAGATTGGTAGCGGTATCGGCCACTCTCGGCGGGCCGTCGATCCAGCCCTGAACATAGTGCGCGCTGACGCGCTGACCCACGCGCAGACCGCTTTGCGGCGCATCGATCGCGATGATCTCACCGGCAAAATCCGAGCACGGGATGACCGGCCAGGCCACCTGCAGCGGCATCTTGCCCTGCGCGATCGCCAGATCCCGGTAGTTGAGCGTTGCCGCGCGCACGCGAATCAACGCGTGGCCGGGCAGGCATCGCGGCGGTTCGATCGTGTCGAGCCGGGCATGCTCGAGGCCTGGGCCGTGCAGGCGAAAGGCTTTCATACGCAGAGGATCGTCCTTCGTTCACCTGGGCGGGGCCGGGCGATCTATGGTTCAGAGGGGTTGTTCGAGACTGGGGCAGTCGTCCATGACGGTCACGCGACGCATATCGCGCGGTTCGCGAACATCGTCGAAGGCCGTGGCGCGGTGCAGGGTACAGCGGTTGTCCCAGATGATCAGATCATGCGCCGCCCAATGGTGGCGGTAGACGGTTTCGGGCCGCGTGGCATGCTCGATGAGTTCGCGCACGAGGATCATCGCCTCGGGCCGGGGGAGCGTGTCGATATCGCCGATGTGCGAGGCCAGATACAGGCCGAGGCGGCCCGAGCCCGGATGGCGGCGGACCAGCCGTTGCGGCACCGGCGCATAGCGCTCGCGTTCTTCGTCGGTAAACGAGAAGAAGCCGAGCTGAGCACGCGAATACATCAGACTATGCCGGGCCACCATTGGCAGCAGTCTCTGACGATCGCGCTCGCGCAATGCGTCCCAGGCCGCGCGCATATCGGCGAACTCGGTGTCGCCGTCTCCCGACGGC
>JAWKYG010000031.1:0-15353 GCA_041396585.1 Burkholderiaceae bacterium
ACGCACGCGCGCCGGGATTGTCCATCTCGTGAATGATCGTCCCACGGGCAACCTGCCACATTCCCTCGCGCCCGTCCGCGCTCATGTCGGCGATTCGCGGATCATCTGCGACAGTACGCAATCCGAACAACCGGTCGCTCATGCGGTACCAGTTCTGTAAAAGGGGCTTGCGTGTTGGCCTTCATGCTTTCCGCAGTCGAGCGCCGCGACTCATAGTGAACGAAGCCGAGCGACACGAACACGCCAAGCGCGGTCAAAAGATCGGCGATGGCGGCGAGTTGAGAGACGGACATTAGCGGTCCTCCACTTTGGTCCCGAGCTGCCCCTCGATGGATGATTGCCATCTGCGGACGAAGTGCCGCAGGATGTTGAGATGCTCTGAAGGAGTCGGCCCTATTCGACCGGAGCTGGCCGAGAGCAGCCACTTGAGGCGTGGTAGCTGGCCGACCGCTACCCGCCGCTGAGACTTGTATTCCAGTACCGACGGCAATCACAGAGCCAGCGCGGGCACCAAGACTATCAGCAGTATCCGCACGACTGATCCACGGCATCAGCGAGCTGCCCGTCTTGGTGCATTGACATCGGGGTCTGTCGGCGTTCGTCCGAACCCGGTGTTCGGCTGCCGGCCCAGGCATGCGTCCGAGGAGCGAGCCACGTCCCGGTTGGCTCTCTACGTACATGTGCGGATACCAAACTACGCATCATCGCTCTAGCATCGAACTGGAAGCGTGGGCTGTGCCCGGCGGCATGGGCCGATCGGTGCCGGCGCCACCGGATGACGTTTCACGCATGAGGAGCCGGAAGCGATGCCGAGGAAACATGGCGGCCTGCTGCGCGCCGGATGGGCAGTATTCGCGGGCCTGCTCGGCATGCTGGTCACGCTGGCGGGGCCGGATGTTCTCGCCGCCGAGTACAGAGTGGGTATCGCATTCGTGCCGACGCCGACCGATTCAGCCGAAGAAAAGCTGAACAAGGCGGTGGGGCGGGATCCGCACATCGACTTCGTGTTTCACGTTCGAAACCCGATCGACATGTTCCGCGTGATCGCCGAGCGCTTGGCGATCAGCCCGCGCACGGTGCAGACCCACCGCAACAACATTGCGGAGAAGCTCGGTGTGCGCGGTGTCAACCGTTTGTTGGAGTTGGCGATTCGCTATCGGGCGTCATTCGGCTAGCCGTACTCAGCCCCAGCTCTCGTACGGGCCCGGTCTGCGCTGCTGTGGTGCCTCATCGGCGACGAAGACGAAGCAAGGCTCGGTGGCCGATCGGCGAAGATATGAGGGCCGAACGCGTCTTCGCCAGCCTCGGGTGCGAACTGATCGCGCTCGGGTATCGATCTCCCGTCAACTATGAAGCGAGCCATGACACCGCAGAGATGAGCACTGGCGTGACCGCAGAGACCGTTTGATAGTCAGGTCCGATGCCTGCCGCGAAAGCGGGTCAACTCCACCTGCCCATTCGGTGAGGTCTGCTTATGAATGACGAGTAGATCCGCAGCGCGTGCCTGTCATTGACTTCGCATCGTCGCATCCATCGCTTCCGTATGTCCGGCCGGTTAGAATTCGCCGCGCCTGACGGTTTCTGGCGCGCGCCCCCGAGGATGGTTTCGCAGACCTGTAAGGTTCTCCCGACTAGCACGGATGTGTCGATTCCGCGATCGCAACACCGGCTGGGTTGATGCTCTTAATCCGTGCGGGCGATCCCAGCCTCTCGACCATTGAAGCGCTCCGCGATGCGCGGTGAGCGCAGGAGGTAGACCGCAAGGGTCAGGTAGACGACGTACTCGACGGCCATGATGAACAGACTCATTGGGGGGCCGCCGAACGCGCCGAAGTCCACAGTCTCGACGAAACACAGCGTCGCCAGCGACACATACATCGCCACAGTGACCAAAGGCGTCGGTGGCCAGCGCAGCGTGAAGCCGACAATGAAGACCGAGCCGGTCAATGACAGCAAAAGCCAATGAAGTAGCTGGGTGCCGGCCGGAAAGTTTGGATTCTGAAGACCGAATCCGGCAGCGGGGATCAGGTATTCCCATAGGCCCAGAATGCCCCACACGAGGAGGCCGGTCTTCACTACGAACAGTGCGTAGGGGAGGGCTCGGAGCATCATTCGGGGGCGGCGATGTCGGCATCGCCGGATAGTGTCAGGGTCGTATCTGGCCACTGCGCCGTTGTGCCATTCTGAATCGTGGTTGGCGATATCGCGGCAGCCGGCCAGGGTCGAATCACAGATCATCCCCACCGCGCGGCACGGCGATATCGAAGTGCAGGACATCCTCACGCGATCCAAGCTTCGTGTACAGCGCGATCGCTGGCGCGTCTTCAATGCCGGTGTCGGCCTGGACGAAGATTACGTAGGCCCCGCGTTTCGCTGCGATGTCTCGGAGCGCTTCGATGAGCGCGGTGGCAATGCCTGCGCGACGATGCGCCTGAAGGACGGCAAGATCGTAGATGTAGATCTCGCTGCGCTCCTGTTCGAACTTTTGAAGTTCGTAGGCCGCGAGCCCCGCCACCACAACACCCGCGTTCAAGGCGGCCAGCGCGATGAAGGTGTCGCCGCTGAGCAAGTGCCGCAGATAGCTTGCGCTCGGTCGGTGCGCGGTATACGTTTGCTCGTCATCGAATGCCGTGCCAAAAACCCCGAGCATGGCCTCCATGAGCGGGAGATCGTTCTGGGTGAGCTCTCGGATCTCGACCAATTCAGGAAGCCTCCTAGTCTTCAGTCGGCCCAGTGTACCCGCACTGGATTGTTACTTGGCAGGAATCGCTTCACCGACCGTCATACCTGTGTAAACAGCATCCCGATCGTGGCGGGGTAGCGTGCCTCGCCGTCGTCGTTCTGCTGATCGGGCGTTGCGCCATCAGGACCATTCTCGAGCGCCTGTCCGGCTGAGTTCAAGCGGACGCAGATCGCCAAGGCGGGGCCCGGCGCGGTGGCCAGGGCACGGTGCCGTCCGGCGGGCACTCGCCGGCGGCCGAAGCGAACGGTGCGGCCGCGACCGGAGCGGGCAGGGCGGGGGTGCCGCTGGCGGCAAAGTTCGCCAGCGATTCCTTGGCCGCCGGTTCAACCGAGTACCGTCGGATTGGCGCGCCATAGCGCCAGATTCAGCGCCGCTGCAAAGCTCACCCAGCCCAGATACGGCAGCAGCAACAGCGCGGCCGCCGTCGAATGGCGCCGGAACCTGACCACGCACAGCACGATCAGCAGCCAGAGCAGCAGGATCTCGGCGAACGCCCACGCGCCAAGATGCCACTGGAAGAACAGCCAGCTCCAGAGCGCATTGGCCGCGAGTTGCATCATGAACAGCGCCAGCGTCGTCCGGTCGCTGGCGAAACTCCGCGATCGCCAGACCAGCCAGCCGGAAATCGCAATCATCAGATACAGCGCGGACCACACAGGCCCGAAGAGCCCTGCCGGCGGCGCCCATGTCGGCTGCACGAGCTGCCCGTAGAACGATGCGGCGTTTGCCGAGGCCAGTGCGCCGATCGCGCCGGTGGCGAAGGTCACGGCCATCCAGCCGATGAGGCCGAGGAACTGTCTGAGGGCAGGGTGGGTTGTCATGGTGTGATGTGGCCTGATGAGTGCGCAGGGGGGCCGAACGTCGGGCGCGTAGAAACATCGGTGCGACAGGCGACTCCTGTGCGCGGCAAGAGCCGTACCCGGCATCGAACGGTAGTACGGCTAACGACTCCGCCCGCATTGTGCCTGCCCGCTGCGCCGGCCGGGCCGGGACGGTGCCGGAGACACAAGCCATATCTGCGCGTGAACTTTCGGTGAGGCTTTGACGGCGCGTTGCAGGCCCAATCACGCTTCCCCGACCTATTCACGGAGCTCACGCATGAAGCGCAGCCTGCTCGCCGGCGTTCTGGCGGTTGCCGCCACGGCCACACAACCGGCGGTTGCCGCCACGGCCACACAACCGGCCGTTGCCGCACAACTCGATGTCACGATCCAGAATCTCACCCGCGGCATTTACTTCACCCCGATCCTGATCGGCGCGCACGCCAGCGGCAGCGCCCTGTTCACCGCGGGTCAACCGGCCTCGACGCAGATCCAGGCGATGGCCGAAGGCGGCGATATCGCCCCGTTGCAGGCTCAGTTGCAGACGCTGGGCGCGGCGTCGGTCGCCAACCCGGCAGGCGGGCTGCTGGCACCGGCACAAACGACCAGCACGACGATCGTGGGTGGCGCCGATACCGCCAATCCGCTGCTCTCGATCGTCGCCATGATCCTGCCCAGCCCGGCATGCCCGTGCCACCCCCGCTCGATACCTTGCTCGGTCAGAACGGCACCGGTCTGAGCGGCGCGGCCGAAGGCTTTGTGCACATCCATCGCGGCAACCTGGGCGACACCGATCTCAATGGCGGTGTGTCCGACATCGACAGCCAGCGGCACCGCTGGTTGTCGCCGCCCGCCCGCGTCACGACCACGGTTCGTTAAGGGAGTGCGTCAGATGAATATCTCCCGACACACGGCCTTCACCTGGCTGGCCGCCTGCTGCGCGCTGGGCGTGGCCGCCTGTGCGGATTCCGACCCCGCACCCAGCCCGCCTTCTCTGGCCACCCGGTTCGAGGTGACGATCACCAATCTCACCGCGGGCCAGCCACTGTCGCCACCCGCACTGATCCCGCACGGCAACGGCTACCAGATCTTCGAGACCGGTCAGCCCGCCAGTCTGGGGCTCGAAACCCTGGCCGAAGGGGGCGATGGCAGCCTGCTTATCAACGAAGCGCAGGCAAACCCGGCCGTGCCGGCAACCACCTCAGGCACTGCACCGATCGGGCCTGGCGCCAGTCAGACCCTGATGCTCGAGCAACCGGTCACGTCTTCCCCGGGCGCTGCGATGCTGTCGGCCGCCACCATGCTCGTCAATACCAACGACGCGTTTGCCGCCGGTCTGCTCGATCTGGCCTCGCTGGCCGTGGGCGAGGAACGTAGTGCGCGGCTGGGCAGCTACGACGCCGGCACAGAAGCCAATGATGAACTCGCTGCGCACATTCCAAGACCGGCCGGCGGCGGCGCCGGCTTTGCCGCGGCCCGGGATGATCTGATCGACGCGGTCCTGCCTCCCCGGGGGTCCATCAGTCGCAACGATGGCCTGGCCACCTCGGCGCTGACGAGTGTGCACCGCTGGCTCGACCCCGTGGTGAGCATCCAGGTATGACGCACGCAATGACGCACGACCGACGGCGCACCCGCCCGTCGGCGGTGTGCCGGATCAGGACACCGGCTCGTCACCGGCCGGTGTGGTGGTGCAAGGCCGACGCGTCTCGCGGCGGCCAACCAGGCCGGCTCTCGGGAGGCCTGGGTATGCAGGCCATGCGGGCGCAGGCCGACCGGATCCGGATCGTCGAAGCGACGATCCGGACCTGGCCCGGCTCATTGCCAAACACCTGGGCCCACTGGCATCGCACGTGCAGGCCGTGGGCAATGGTGCCGCTGCTGGGTGACGACCCGCGCCGGCCCGGTCGCCTGGGCGTGTTCTCGGCCGCGGCACTGGGCCGTCGCCTGGCGCCTTGGTCACGGCAGACAGTGACCTGATCGAACGCGCACTGCAGAACCTGGTCTACAACGCTTTTCGCTATGTCGACGAAGGCGGGTTCGTTCGCGTGGGCATCCGGCACGAAGCCGGCCGCGAAGGGACCGGCATAGCCACCGTGCGCGTCACCAACTCAGGCCCGGGCATCGAGCCTGCCGATCTGCCGCATCTCTTCGAGCGCTATCGCTATGCCCGACATGGTCATGGCCAACCGGTGCAGCGTGCGCGCGGGGGCAGTGGGCTGGGCCTGGCGATCGTGCATCGGATCATGCAATTACACGGAACCGCCATCCGCGTGGCCTCCACCCCCGGCCACGAAACCTGCTTCGAATTCGACCTGCCGATCGCGCGGTGACATTGGCCATTGTCCGAACTGCGGGCGGGGAGAGCCGAAGACTGGTGATCGCCACGGCCACGGCGACACCGGGCAGGTAAAAGCAAGAAAAGACTGAAAAGGTCGGCACGGACTTTGCGCGGGTGCACAATGGTGCCGCGCCTGACCATCGGGCACGACGGCGAGGCGCAGGTCGATAGGGCTCCCAGCGCTATACCGGCTGCCATCGGTTTGTCTCCCATATGTGGGCCGACGGCTCCCGCGATCCGGCGTCTTCATGCACTATTGCAGCAAGGAAACGCGATTCGCGAGGCAAGCATGACTCACGGCATGATCTGTGCTCCCCAGCCCGAAGCGGTCGAGGCCGGGCTCGATACGCTGGCCGCTGGCGGCAACGCACTCGATGCGGCCATTGCCTGCGCGCTCGTGCAGACCGTGGTCGATCCACAGATGTGCGGCATTGCTGGCTTTGGCTGCCTGCATGTCTACCTGCCCGCACAGGGCGTGCACACGACGCTGGATTTTCATGCCCGGGCGCCGCTGGCCGCGCGTGCCGACATGTGGGCCGACCTGATCGAGGCCGAGGCGCAGGATGGCTGGGGTTTCATTCTGAAAGGCCGGGTCAACGAATGGGGCTACGGTTCGATTGCGACACCGCGCACGCTGGCCGCCTTTGACACGGCGCTGCAGCGCTGGGGCACGAAATCGATCGGTGAGCTGATCGAACCCGCCATCGCCTATTGCGACGATGGCTTCCTGCTGCGCCCGCATGTGTCCGAGTTCTGGCACACGCCGCCCACGGCCGGCCGACAGGGCAATCTGGGCATCATCACCGGTTCGCCGGTGGCACGCAGGATCTATTGCGACGACGCCGGCCGCCCGCTTGCGGTGGGTGCGATGCTGCGCAACCCCGACATGGGGCGCACCTACCGGCGTATTGCCGAGCATGGCGCGAGCGACTTTTACTCTGGCGAGATCGCGGCGCGCATCGTTGCCGACATGCAGGCCCATGACGGCCTGCTCAGTGCGTCGGACCTCGCCGCCTGCGCGCCCGAGGAAAGCCCGCCGCTGTGGGGCACGTATCGCGGCCATCGCATCGCCAGCAACCAGCCGCCCGGCGGGGGCGTGATGCTGATCGAGATGCTGAACATCCTCGAACACTTCGATCTCGCCGCCATGGGCCACAACAGCCCCGAATACGTGCGCGTGGTCAGCGAGGCGATGAAGATCGCCACGATCGACAAGGACACCCGCGTCGGCGACCCGCGCTTTGTCGATGTGCCGCTGGACGAACTCTGCTCCAAGGACTACGCGGCCCGCTGTGCGCAGCGCATCCGTCGCGGCGACAAGGCCGATGTCCCCCGCTTCAATGCCGGCGGCCCGATCAGTGCGCACACGACGCATCTGGTGGCCGTGGACCAGCACGGCAATTGCGTGACCATGACGCACACGCTGGGCCAGCCTTCGGGCATCATCACCGACGGTCTGGGCTTCATGTACAACGGCTCGATGGCGGTCTTCGATCCGCGCCCCGGGCGGGCAGGCTCGCTGGCGCCGGGCAAGGCGCGCTTCTCGGCGTTGTCTCCCACGATCGTGTTCCGCGGCGACGAACCGTTCCTGGTGCTGGGCGCACCCGGCGCCACCTACATCACGATGGGCAACCTGCAGGTGATGCTCAATGTCATCGACTTTGGCATGACCGCGCAACAGGCCGTGTTCGCGCCACGTTTTGCCGCCACCTCCAACGAGATCGAACTGTCCAACCGCATCCTGCGCGGCACCGAGCGTGCCCTGCGCGCGCAGGGCTATCCGGTCGTGCGTCATCCGCACAGCCACATGTTCGCGCGCGTGCATGCCGTGCGCATCGTCGACGGCCGATGGGATGGTGGCGCCGACGCCGGCAGCGACGGCATGGCCCTGGCCATCTGAGCGCGCCCATGCTGCACGCCCCTCTGAACTACATGAGCGACGCGGTCGCGCCGTCGCTGTATCGCAATGGCCGCCTGCTCACCCGCCGGGATGGAGATGGCAGCGACGGCGAGATCGTCGGCATGCAGGTCGACAAGCAGCACCTGCCGATACACGATGCCCGTCGCGTACCGCCCGATCTCGCGCCCGACCTGCAGCGCAATGGCTTTGCGATGCAGACCAGCACGCTGGGCGATGCCGGGCTCGATTTTCTCGACCATCATGCTGTGCTTCGGGACTACTATCCGCACTGCGCCGACGTGGTGCGCAGCGCCACGGGCGCTCGCACCGTGCACGCCTTCGACCACAACGTACGCTCGGCCACCGGCAAGGCGCGTGCGGTCCGCGTGGCCGGCGGCCAGCAGGTGCAGGGCCCTGCGCGCATCGTGCACGGTGACTACACGCTGACCAGTGGGCCGCAACGCCTGCGTGACCTGGCCAGGCCACCCACCGGTAACGACACGCTGCGCTCGATGCTGCCCGCGGGCACCGCATTGCTCGACGAGGCGCTCGTCGAATCCGTGCTCGCCGATGGCCGATTCGCCATCATCAATGTCTGGCGCAATATTGCCGCCGAGCCGGTGGCCACGTTTCCGATGGCCTTGTGCGACGGTCAGAGCGTGCTGCCCAACGATCTGTCCGTGTTCGAGATCCACTATGCCGAGCGCATCGGTGAGAACTATTTCGCCCGCCATGCGCCGCGCCATCGCTGGTATCACTATCCCGGTCTGACGCGCGACGAGGCGCTGCTGATCAAGCAGTGGGATTCGGCCGGCGCGATGGCGCAGTCGCATGGGGCTCGAGCCGATGACAGCGCGCCCGACGGGCCATGCACCTTCAGCTTTCACACGGCATTTCGCGACCCGGGCGCGGCCGAGGATGCCCCCGATCGTTGGAGCATCGAGGTGCGCTGCGTGGTCATCTATTGACTGTTTGAACGTTGAACAACCACAGCGCCCTGATGTGCCGGCAACGGCGTTTCAGGGCAAGGAAGCACGATGATCGACATCAACGGCATGGCGCACGTCATCCTGACGGTGAGCCGGTTCGACGAGGCACGGCGCTTTTACAGCGAGCTGCTGCCGGCCTTTGGCATGACCCGGGTGCATGACGGCCCCGACTTCTGCTATCACGTGGGGGCGCGTACCGCGATCGGCGTGCGCCGCTGCGATCCGCAGTTCCAGAACGAGCGCTTCGAGCAATACCGGGTCGGGCTGCATCACATCTGCCTGCGTGCGCGCAGCCGTGCCGACATCGACAAGACCGCCGAACTGGTCGCGCGGCTGGGTGGCACGATCGTGCGCGGGCCCATCGAGGGTGCCTGGGCGCCAGGCTACTACTACGTGCTGTTCGAAGACCCCGATGGCATCCGGATCGAAGTGAATCATGTGCCCGGAACCGGCCTGCTCACCCAGGGCGCCTCGTTCGGCGCCGGTGAAGACTATGTGCGCGTGGACGGCAAGGACGTGACCGGCTGATTCGCGGCCTCTGCCGACTTCATGCCGGGTGGCAGCATCATCGCCGCCGGGTAGATGGCAGCGAATAGCTTCTGCGAAGTTGCCTCGGCCATCGCGGAGACCGTCAGACCGCCCAGCGAGTATGGACGGGCTGAGAATCGAGAAAGCGGGGCTCGTGGGGAGTTCCTATGAAGTCGTCACCGCGCTTGCCTAGGCGGTGGGGGCGCCCGAACTTCGGCGTGGTCAAATCTTCTAGCGTATGTGGGGCTTCATAACTGCCGGCGATCCCGACATCGCCTGCGACGATGCCCTCGCGCCTCAGCGATAGCCGATCAGGCGCCCCAGCATGAGCACGCTCAACCACGCGAGCCCGCAAACCAGGGCGCGCGCCGACCATAGCAGCGCACCGGATCCGACGGCCATGGCGCCCATTGGCATTCGAGACCTTTTCAGATAGTGCGCAAAATGCTTAGTGGCTGGCCGCGATCGCACGGCAGAGCATCGCCATGCCCGAGGCGATCACCAACACCGGAGAAATTTGGCGCACGACCATGGTCGTCTGGCCTTAACCGCCTGTTTTGGAACTTCCTTGAGCCTGTTCCCAGTTCGAAGCGGGAAGCAGATCGAGGTTCACCTGGCAACGAACGCCCGGAGGAATCTTCATACCGGGGTTGGGCAGCGACAAGCGCACCCGGAACGTGGCCGAAGCGGCATCGACCACACGGTCGACCGCGCTGACTTCGGCGCGCATCGGTTCGGCGTCGGCAAACTGCGGGCTGACGATGCCGAGCTGACCGGCTTTGACCTGGCCGAACAAGTCCGCGGGCACCACCACCTCGACCCGCAGCGGATCGATTTGTGCCACCCGCAGGATGGCGCCGGTATCGACATACTCTCCGGCCTCGAGTATGCGATCAAGCACCACGCCGCTGATGGGCGAGGCGATTCGTCGTTGTCTGAGCTGGGCGCGAGCCACGTCGAGTTCGATCTCGGCCAGACGGCGTCGCTCCATGACCTGGGCCAGCTTGGACTCGGCGATCGAGGCTTCGGTCGAGGCCTTGTCGACATAGTTCTTGCTGACGAAGGCGTCTCCCGCCAGCGAGTTTGCTCGGTCTAGCTCGCGTGCCGCGAACTCCTGCGACTTCTCGGCGGCGAGTGCCTCTGCGCTGGCGTTCGCGCGCGCATCGGCCAAGCGCAGGGCGGCGCGCTCGACCTCGTCCTGCAGCCGCGCGAGACGTTGACCACGTTCGATCTCGTCGCCGCGGTCGACCAAAACTTCGTGGATGACGCCCGGGACCGGACTGCCCACCTCGATTACCTTGTTCGGTTGAATCAGGCAGTCCAGTGGTGCGCTGCTGGCCATGGCGGGTGAGAACAGGGTCGCAATGATGAGGGTCGCGGCGGCTGGTTTCATGCTCGATCTACCTTCTGCGGGAATGTCATTCGCCCCGGCCGGCAAGCGCGATCAGACGATCGCGATAGTGGCCGGCGTCGACGACGCGATATGGGAGACATCATTGGCGGACTCCGGTCGTCACGCGTTCACTGAACCGAACACTGCGCCAGTTCGCCGTGATCCGCCCGACACTTTGCACGCGTGCGTGGCCACGCCGTACGGCGCGGCGCATGCGCGCCCACAGATCGCCGTCAATTTCCGTGGCCGAACGCTGCCCATACTGGTCCCGGGCCAGGCCCGGAAGCGGGATTCGGGAGGTAGTCATGCTCATGACAGGAAATGGCGCAGAAACAGGCGGCGCATCACTTGATGGGCCTGTGAAGCAAGTGGCCTGTCCGGATGTTGGAATCGCACCAACGCGCGTTGTCCGGCGCGGGTAACGGGCAGTTGGTCAATCGCGACATCCATGACGAAGATCGGTTCCAGGGTCGCCAGGCGCTTCGGGTCTGCGGGCTCAGTTTCGATCCAGCCGCCGGATGCACGCGCGAGCGCAGCGCTTGGCAGCGTCGAGCCACCGCTCTGTGTCTCAGGTCGCATCTGGGCAGTCAGTGCCGCGTTGGGCGACTCGAGCATGCGTACCTCCACCGCCCGGGTTTGGTCACGCACGCGTGCCGCCATTGCGTTGGGCAGTGCCAGACGCACCGTGGTGTGCGGCGCCTCGAGCAGATAGGCGATCGGTTCACCCTGTTCGAACCACACGCCGGGCTTGTCCAGCGCACGCGGCACGACGAAGCGACCATCGGTGCTGGCTCGTACCACGAGAGCCTCGACCTTTGCCTGGGCTTCCTGCAGTTCGGCCTGCTTGGCCTTGATCGCGTCTTCGGTCAATGTGGCCTCATTCGAGCCGCGGCGCAGCTTGTCCAGAAACTCGGTACGCAGGGCCGCGAGTTGTGATTCATGTTCGGCGGCCATCAGGTGCAAATCGTCGTTAGCCATTTCGAGCAGAGGCTGGCCCTTATGCACCATCGAGTCGGGCGCGGCCAGAAAGCGCACCAGTTGGCCTGCGGCACCGGCTCGGACATGCGCGTGTTCGGGTAGCCAGACTACGCCGAGGGCAGTGGTACTGGCCGGAATCGGTACGAGAATGGCGATCGATAGGGTCACTATCGCGAGTGAGGTCAACGCCATGGTCGGTACGCGCCGTCCGTTCAAGGCGGGGTTGTTGAAGATGAAATCGATGCTCGAGATCAACGGTTTGAGCAGTAACAGCCACAAGCCGTATCCGAGAACCACCAGGCCTGCAGCGCTCGAGTACTCGGCGATCAGCACCGCGATCGAGCTGAACAACACCAGCCGATACAGCCAAGAAGCCAGGCCGTAGCCGATCAGCCAGGGTCGCTCGCCGGCCGCCAGAACGTGCGCGAAGGGTCGCTTCACGCGCAGCACATGGGTCTGCAGCATGTCGATCCAATGGCACCGTGCCCGGGTTGCCAGGTTGGGCAGTTCGAGCAGGTCACAGAGCACGAAGTAGCCATCGAACTTCAGAAGCGGGTTGCCATTGAAGAAGACCGTCGAAACCGAGGTCACGAGCATGGTTGCCAGAGCCAAATCACGCAGGATGCCTGGCTCCAGCAGCGCCCAGACGAAGGTGGCCAGAGAGGCCAGCACCAGTTCGGCAGCGATTCCGGCGCCGGCTACCATCGCACGCTCCCGCTTCTCGGGAAACAGGCTGGCGCTCGAGGCGTCCACGTAGGGCAGGGGCATCATCACCAGCATGCGTAAGCCCATTTCGGTGACCTCGCCGCCAAAGCGGCGCACCGCGAACGCATGCGCGAACTCGTGGATCGTCTTGGCGACCGGATAGATAAGCCACATCAGAAGCACGAATGCCCCCGAGCCGGTGAGGCGGCCGGCATCTGCGGCCAATTCCTCGCCGCTGACCAGCGCGATCAAGGTGGCCACGGTCACCATCACCAGCAGCACCATGGCACTGGTGCGGGTGAACAGGCCATTGAATAGCGGCGCCAGTCGTTCCACGATTGCGCTCGGATCGAATCGCGCGACCTGGAAAGACAGCGGATTGACCCGGTTGGACATATCGCGCCTGCGACGGCGACGGGCTGCCATTCGCAGCTGAGCCAGATCGGCGACACGGTCGGCCTGCAACAGATTGGCCTCGGCGAGCTGGGCAATGCCCAGGATGATCTCGTCCTGGCTTGGCGCATCATCGCCGAGCTTCATGAGCAGGGCTCGATACGCATCATCCAGGGTGGTGTGGCCATTGAGCTGGCGCAGCAACTGGTGGGTTATCCGGTTGATGCGCACATTCGCACCAGTGGCGGAATCACGCAGTACGTACCAGACCACGCCGCGATAGCGATGGCGCCCGATTTGCGTGCTCGCGCGCAGCTGCGGGCGCAGGTTCGCTACCCGATACCAGATCTCGCTTTGCAGTCCTTCGCTCATCATCGAAACCGTTGCTTCAAACGCCCCATTGCCACCACTTCATGCGCACCCAGTCGCGCAGGTCCTCGGTCAGCGAGGCCAACAGCGGCTGGTTGCCGGCATCGATCCTGGCCACGCCGCTCAGCCCTGGGCGCATGCCCGAGACCGGTGCGCTCAGCTTGGCCTGTACCTCAAAGACATTGCGACCGTTCTTCACCTCGGCCACCGGAATCATTTTTTGCAACTCCACATCGACTTGCTCGCCCGGCAGTGCCGGTAGCAGCACTCGAGCCTTCTGGCCTTGCGCGATGCGGTCGATGTGGCGCTCGTCGACCTGGACCATGATTCGGTATTCACCGACAGGCGCGATCGTCACCAGTGTCTCGCCACGTCTGACCGGTGCGCCCAGTGATTGCGCGAGATCGCCGCTGATCACCAGGCCGTCATAGGGGGCCACCAGGCGAATTCGTGTCAATTGCTTGTCGATGATGGAGATCTGTGCGCGTGCCTGATTGATGCGTGCCTGTTGTACCGCGATCTCGGTCTGATCCTCGCGGGCTAGCGCGTCGCCATAGCGCTTTTCGATCTGCGCCAGTTCGGCCGCCCAGCGGCGCGTCTCCAAGCGCAGTTCGCGGTCATCGAGCTCGACCACGGGTTGCCCGGCCAGTACATGATCGCCGGGCCTTGCGTATACGGTGCCGATGTAGCCGGCGACCGGTGCCGCCAGAACCTGCTGTGAGGCTCCCTCGATACGTGCATCGGCAGTGACGTGATAGGGCAGTGGCAGGAACGCGATCCCGGCCAGCGCCAGCGCGGCCGTGGCATAGGCGATCTGTCGTGCGCGTGAGCTTTGGCGCAAGATCTCGCGCGGTCGGGTCGCCAAGGTGCTGGCCAGACGGCCGGCGATCGGGGTGGCTAGTCGGCGACGTGCGTCGAGCGTCGGGCCGAGCAGGGAGCCGGCATTTTCGATGAAACGGATCGCGCGTGCATCGAGCCGGTGATCAGTGCCATATTCGAGCGAGACTGCACCGATGATCGCGCGGCCGCGATCATTGGCGACCAGTATCGGTACGGTACAAATTAGTGCACAGCCATGGCGTGTGGCGAAGCCGCCGTGGGCGAGCGTCATTCTCGGCCCGTTCACGCTCTCGGCAGGATAGATCACGGTTGCCGCCTGGTCGATCGCTTCGTCCATGGCCTGGGCAAGGTCACGAATCAACGGGTTGCGGCCCCGGATGCGCGGCGTGTTGGACATTGCCAGTATCTGCACCGAATCACCGCTGACGAAGCCAACCGAAACCCGCTGAGCGGCGGTCATGGTCACCAGTTCGCTGGCAAATGCCAAGGCTGCGCCTTCGAGGTCGTCGTGGCCGTTGATCGCGTCCAGCAAGCGGATCACCGACGCGGCGCGATTGCGTTCGTCCAGTGCATCGTCGTCTTTGGCATCGACTCCTGCTTGGGCGCGGCCTCTGCTCGTGCCGGTGTTGTGGTCGAGGATGATCGCGGTGGCGCAGGCACGCGGCGGATCACCGATGGGTAGCGGCGAGGCGATCACGGTGACCGGGCGTTCGTCGGCCAGCAGTAAATCCGTGCGTTCCACCACCCGGTCGGTTTCCAGTGCGAGCAGTGCCAGATCGGTCAGCGTGGAGCTCACACGCGAATGCGACGGCCACTGGGCGAGTACGCTGTGTGTGCGCGCGTTGAGATCCCGCCCGATCAGCACCTGGGTGGCTTCGGGCGGCACGCGCGTGCTCGGCTCGATGGTCGTATCTGGCTGGGCGGCGTTCACGTCTTCATGACTCGCTATGTTTCGGATCCCCGCCGAACGGCTTGCTCGCGGTCTTCCGACAATCGATGTTCCCGGCAATCGACACATACCCGTATCAGCGGCTGAAGGGCGAGTCGAATCAAGGAACGAGCGGTGTTCCGCTTGCGCCATTGCCGCCACACACGTCGCTTGGGCGCAACGTTTGGCACGGCCGGCGTCCCGGGGAGGGTTACCGCGATTGGCGCAGGGGGCCGGAGGTCGCAGTAGGTGGACCGTTCGTCGAAAGTCTTGGCACCTTCAAAGCAGCGCTCGAAAGCGGAGAAGCCTGCCCGAGGGAGCCCGTGAGTAACGAAGGGAGGTGCCAGGTCAGGGAATCGTCGCTGGGCAACACGACTGACCCCAGGTAAGCGATCAGGCATCTGCACTCTTTCGCGGTGCAGGTT
>JAWKYG010000032.1:0-13649 GCA_041396585.1 Burkholderiaceae bacterium
CAAACCAACATACTGGCGCTCAATGCGTCGGTGGAAGCGGCCCGTGCCGGCGAGCAGGGTCGCGGGTTTGCCGTGGTCGCCGCCGAGGTGCGCGCACTGGCGCAGCGCAGCGGCAATGCCGCCAAAGAGATCCGCGACCTGATCGCCGAGGCCAGCTCGAAGGTGCAGACCGGTCTGCAGGTCACCAATGCGGCGCGCGAAACCATCGACTCGGCGCTCGATTCCGTCGACACGATGGGACGGCTGGCCGGAGAAATCGCCGATGGCGCGAGCGAGCAGTCCGATGGTATCTCGCAGGTGAATGAGGCGATCACGCACATGGATGCGATGACCCAGCAGAACGCCGCCATGGTGGAAGAACTGGCTGCCTCGGCCAACGCGCTCAGCTCGCAGGCCAACGCCCTGGCCGAGAATGTGCGGCTGTTCCGGCTCAGCGAGCAGGATCTGGTTCTGGCCAACGCCGACGCGCCACAGATGCGGCGTCAGGCCAGGGCCCGTATGCAGCGCGAGACCGCCTGATCGCGGTGCTTCGCCAGGCGGGCTCAGATGAAGCCGATCGCCACCTGAAACAGGCGTTCCACCACGCGAATCTGACGTTTGTCGGCCAGAAACACGATGACATGGTCCTCGGATTCGATCTGCATATCTCGATCGGCCAGCAGCAGGTTCTCGCCGCGCACGATTCCGCCGATCACCACGCTGGGTGGCAGCGCGATGTCGGCGATCCTGCGGCCAACCACCCGGGAGGTCTTCTGGTCGCCATGGGCGATGATCTCGATCGCCTCGGCCGCACCACGGCGCAGCGAGTGCACCGCAACCACATCGCCACGGCGTACATGGGTCAGTAGCGCACCGATCGTGACATGGGCGGGTGAGACCGCGATGTCGACCGCAGCCCCCTGGGCGATCTCGACATAGCTGAGCCGGTTGACGATCGAGATTGCCCGGCGCGCACCCAGGCGCTTGGCGAGCATGGCCGACAGGATGTTCGCTTCGTCATCGTTGGTCAGCGCACAGAACACATCGGTATCGGCGATGTCTTCCTCGATCAGCAGGCTTTCGTCGGCCGCATCGCCATGCAGGACCACCGTGTGATCGAGCGCCTCGGCCAGCCGGCGGCAGCGGGCCTCGTCGTGCTCGAGGATCTTGACCCGGTAGTCGCGCTCGATCTCGCCCGCCAGGCGTCGGCCGATATTGCCGCCGCCGGCGATCAACACCCGTCGCACCGCACCCTCGGGATTGCGGAACGCGGCCACCAGGCGTCCGATATCGGCGCTGGCGGCCAGAAAGAACACCTCGTCGTCAGAGCGGATCACGGCATCGGCATCGAGCGCCAGCAGCCGGTCCTGACGAAAGATCGCCACCACCCGCATCGGCAGTTCATGGCGCAGATCGAGCAGATCGCGCAGGTTCATTCCGGCAAGCCGCGCCTGCGAGTGCACGCGCACGGCCACCATCTGTGCTCGCGAACCGCCGAAGTCGAGAATCTGCAAGGTGCCCGGATTGCGGATCAGGCGTGCGATCGAGGAGGTGACCAGCGCCTCCGGGCTGATCAGCACATCGATCGGAATCGCCTGTGGCGAGAACAGCTCCGGATGTTCGAGGTAGCGGCTCGAGCGCACCCGGGCGAGGCGGGTCGGCGTGTGAAACAGCGAATGGGCTACCTGGCAGGCGACCATGTTGGTTTCGTCACTCGAGGTCACCGCGAGCACCAGATCGGCATCCTCGATGCCGGCGCGAACCAGCACCTCGGGATGGGACGCATGGCCGTTGATCGCGCGGATGTCGAGCCGCTCCTGCAGTTTGCTCAGCAGGGCGGGGTCCTGATCGACGACCGTGATGTCATTGGCTTCGATCGCGAGACTCTGGGCCACCGAGCTGCCGACCTGGCCGGCACCGAGAATGATGATCTTCATGGGTTCAATGGCGCCAATATTCGGGCAGGAACAGGATCAGCAGGGTGAACATCTCGAGCCGGCCGACCAGCATCGCGAACACGCCCACCCACTTCACCATCGGGCCGACCTCGGCAAACGAACTGGCCACGTCGCCCAGACCCGGGCCGAGCAGATTGAGCGTGGCCAGCGTGGCGCCGAAAGCGCTTTCGAGGTCGAGGCCGGCCGCCATCATGAGCAAGGTGACCAGCAGTGCCACCGCCACATAGAGGACGTAGAAGCCCCACACCGAATAGAGCACATCCTCGCGCACTGCGCGGCTGCCGAGCTTGATGATCGAGACGCTTTGCGGATGCGCCAGCTGGCGCAACTGACGGATGCCCAGTTTGGCCAGCAACATGATGCGCATGACCTTGATGCCGCCTGCGGTCGACCCGGCGCAACCGCCGATGAACGACAGCATCACCAACACCAGCGGGATATGCAGCGGCCAGAGCGAGAAGTCGTCGGTGGTGAAACCGGTGCTGGTGAGCACGGAGGCGACCTCGAAGGTGGCATGGCGTATCGCGTCCGGCAGTGAGGCGAAGGTGTTGGTCAGCCACAGGCTGACGGCCACGACGGCACTGCCCAGCACGAAGATCGCGAAATAGGTGCGCACCTCGGAATCGCTGGCATAGGTGCGCAGCCGGCCGCGCATGAGCGCGAGATAGTGAATGCCGAAGTTGATACCACCGGCGAGCATGAACAGGATCGCGATCGCCTCGATCAGCGGGCTGTTGTAGTGGGCCAGGCTGGCGTCATGGGTGGAGAAGCCGCCCGTGGCGATCGTCGAGAACGCATGACCGAGCGCATCGAAGGCATTCATGCCGGCGGCCCAGTAGGCGAGCCCGCAGGCCACGGTCAGCGCCGAGTAGATCAGCCAGAACGCGCGCGCGGTTTCGCCGATGCGCGGCGTGAGCTTGTCGCTCTTGGTCACGCCAGATGATTCGGCGCGGTACAGCTGCAAGCCACCGACACCGAGCATCGGCAGAATCGCCACGGCCAGCACGATCACGCCCATCCCCCCGAGCCATTGAATCTGCTGACGGTGATAGAGCACCGATGGCGGCAGCACATCGAGCCCACCGATCACGGTGGCTCCGGCCGTGGTGAAGCCCGAGACCGATTCGAACACCGCATCGGTGAGATTCAGGTGCAGTCCGAGCATGAACGGCAGTGAGCCGGTCAGGCCGAGAATCACCCAGAACAAGGTCACGAACAGAAAGCCATCGCGCACCGAGAGTTCGGCGCGCTGACCCCGGTTGGGCAGCCAGAGCGCGCAACCGAGCGCCAGTGTGCCGCTGATCGAGCCGAGAAAGACCGGGATCTCGCCGTCGGCCGTGACGATCGCAACGATCAGAGAGGGCACGAAGCTGATGCTGTAGATCAGCAGGAGCAGCCCGATCAGGCGCAGGATGGAGCGTCCGTGCATGCTGGGTCGTCAGGGCACCCGGCAGGAATCGGCGAAGGTGCCGCTGCGCTGGATCTGCCACGCGTGCCGGCCGGTTGCATGCGATGACCCGGCCGTGTGCGGCCACAGGTAGGCGTCAGCTGGCAAGGCTTTCGCCGATCGTTGTGCGGTACATCAGGCGACGGTGGCCCTCGTAGCCGCCGGTGGCCATGTGATTGAGGCAGCGATTGTCCCAGATCGTGAGCATGCCGGCGGCCCATCTGTGCCGGTAGACGAACTCGCCGCGCCCGCAGTGCTCGAACAATGGCGCAAGACGTGCGGCGGCTTCGTCGTCGCTCATGCCGAGCAGGCCGATGGTATAGGCCGGGCTGAGGAACAGCGATTCCTGGCCGGTCTCGGGGTGCCTGCGCACCAGGGGATGGGTCTGGGTCGCGCGGGCGCTGTCGTTCGCGATGATGTGCATCGACCGGCCTTGATCGCGCTCGCCGTAGCGGCCCTCCGGCGCATAGCTGCGACGAGCCGAATGGATCGTGGTCAGTGCCCGGCACTCGGTCTGGCGTTCGGCCGGCAAGGCCTGATAGGCCGCCTGCAGATCAGCGAACAAGGTGTCGCCGCCGGTTGGCGGCACGATCTCGCCATAGAGCATGGTGGCGGCCGGCGGCGAGGCCAGAAAGCTCCAGTCGGAGTGCCAGTTGCCGGCGAACACGGGTGCGGTTTCGTCGGGTTCGCGGCGTACTTCGACGATGTGCGGATGACCCGCGATCGGCGCGATGAACGGATCCTCACCGAACGGCCCCCAACGGCGGGCGAAGTGCTCCAGGGCATCGAGGTCGAGCGACTGCCCGGCGATGCCGATGACCTTGTGTTGCAGCCAGACGGCGCGCAGCCGTGCCAGCCCGGGTTCATCGAGGCTGCGTAGATCGATGCCTTGGACGATCGCGCCGCAACTGGCGCCGCTTGGAGTGACCTTCATGTCGGATCCGGGTCATCGGGGAAGGGGGTATTTTGACCCGGATCGTGATCGGGCTCAGCGCAAAGTGCCACCAAAGCGTCACCGAAGTCGGCCCGCTTCTTCTCGCCGATGCCGGCAATGCCCTCGAGCTCGTGCAGGCGCGTGGGCCGGCGCAGTGCCACGGCCTGCAGGGTGCGGTCGTGAAAGATCACGTAGGGCGGCACGCCGCGTTCTCGTGCCAGCTGCGCCCGCCAGGCGCGCAGACGCTCGAAACAGGCATTGGCCGCGCCATCCAGAGCCGCGCCGGGCGGTTCCCCGGCCTGCGCACCGGCGCCGTCCGCGCCCCGGCGCGAGCGGCTTCGGGATCTGGCCGGCGCGGCGACGAACTCGCGCAGCATGATGCTGCGCTCGCCGCGCAACACGGGGCGGGCGCTCTCGGTCAGGCGCAAGGCCCCGAAACGCGCGTGATCCACCCCGACGAGATCGCCGGCGATCGCCTGGCGCAGAATGCTGCGCCACTGCAGGGCATCGATCGCGGCACCGACCCCGTGAACCGACAGCTGCTCATGGCCAAAGCGGCGGATCTTGTCGGTCTCGGCGCCGCGCAGGACATCGATCACATGCTGGGCGCCGAAGCGCTGACCGGTGCGATAGATGGCCGAGAGCAGCATGCGAACCGGTTCGGTGCCATCGTAGGTGCGTGGCGGCTCCAGGCAGGTATCGCAGTTGCCACAGCGCCAGCCGGCCTCGCGATGTTCGCCGAAATAGGCGAGCAGGCGCCCGCGCCGGCATTCGGTGGTTTCGCAGAGCCCCAGCATCGCGTCGAGTTTGCTGGTGACGATGCGCCGGTGCTCGTCGCTGGCCTCGGATTCATCGATCATCCGCCGTTGTTGCACGACGTCTTGCAGGCCGTAGACCATCCAGGCCTCGGACGCCTCGCCGTCGCGCCCGGCACGCCCGGTCTCCTGGTAGTAGCCCTCGATGCTGCGTGGCAGATCGAGGTGCACGACGAAGCGGACATCGGGTTTGTCGATGCCCATCCCGAACGCGATCGTGGCCACGATGATGCGGATCTCATCGCGCAGGAAGCGCCGCTGCGCATCCGCGCGCGTGCCCGCGTCGAGGCCGGCGTGGTAGGGCGCCGCGCTCAGGCCGATCTCGCTCAGCCAGGCGGCGGTCTCTTCGACCTTGCGCCTGGACAGGCAATAGATGATGCCGCAGGCCTGTTCATGATCGCCCAGGAAACGGCGCAGCTGGCCACGCGGATCGCGCCTTTCGACGATCCGGTAGCGGATGTTCGGGCGATCGAAGCTGGATACGAAGCGACGCGCGCCGTGCAGCGCGAGAGTGGCCACGATGTCGTCGCGCGTGGTGGCATCGGCGGTGGCCGTCAGTGCCACGCAGGGTACGTCGGGCAGCAGTTCGCGCACCTCGCCCAGCCGCGCGTACTCGGGGCGGAAATCATGGCCCCACTGCGACACGCAGTGCGCTTCGTCGATGGCCAGGAGCGAAACCGGCAGGCGCTCCAGCAGGGCCTGGCCGCGCTCGGCGAACAGGCGCTCGGGGGCCATGTAGAGCAGATCGAGCTCGCCTTGCTCGGCGGCCCGTTCGATGCGCGCGGCCTCGCGCGCGCCGATCGTCGAGTTGAGAAACTCGGCGCGCACGCCCATCGTGCGCAGCGTCTCGACCTGATCCTGCATCAGGGCGATGAGTGGGGACACCACCAATGCCACACCCTCGCGCAGCAGGGCCGGCAACTGATAACAGACCGACTTGCCGCCGCCGGTGGGCATCAGGACCAGCGCATCGCCGCCATCGGCGACATGGCAGATGATGTCTTCCTGATCCCCGCGAAACCGTTCGTAGCCCCAGATGCGTCGCAGAAGCGCGCGTGCGCGCTCGGCCGTGGGCAGGGCGCGTGCAGCATCGGCCTGCGCTGCCGGGCGCCGCCGCATGGAAGCGCCGGTGCCGCGCTCAGCCCAGAGATCCGGTTCGTCGCTCATGCCGGCAAAGGCCAGAGCCAGGCGGCGCCGCGCACACCGGAGGAATCACCGTGCCGGTTGCGCAGCAGACGGGTCTCGATGCGATCGGCGAACACATGCGCGCCCCAAAGCCCGGGCACCCAGTGGTAGACCTCGTCGATCTGCGAGAGCCCGCCACCGAGCACGATCACTTCGGGGTCGAAGATGTTGATCACCATGGCCAGCCCGCGCGCCAGGCGATCGGCCCAGGAGCGCAGCGTTTCGCGCGCGAGCGGGTCACCGGCGCGCATCGCCTCGACCACGGCACGGGCGTCGGGCGCATGCCCGCCGCGACGGCGATGGTCGGCAAGCAGGCCCGGCCCGGAGAGCCAGGTTTCCAGGCAGCCATGGCGGGAGCACCAGCAGGCCGGGCCCGGGAACTCGTCGGCCGCGGCAGCGGCCAGCCGGTTGTGCCCCCATTCGCCCGCAATACCGTTGGCGCCATCCAAGATGCGGCCGTTCACCACCAGCGCGCCGCCGCAGCCGGTGCCCAGGATCACCCCGAACACAGATGCGGCGCCGGCCGCCGCGCCATCGGTGGCTTCGGAGATCGCGAAGCAGTTGGCATCATTGGCCAGACGAGTTTCCCGGCCGAGCGCACGCGTGAGGTCGGCACCGAGATCGCGACCGTTCAGCACCACCGAATTGGCATTGCGGATCAGCCCGGTGGCCGGTGAGCGCGAGCCGGGAATGGCCACGCCAACCGTTGCCCGAGCACCCAGTGTCTGCTCGCAGCGTTGCACCAGCCCGGCGACGCTGGCGATGGTTGCCGCATAGTCGCCCGCCGGGGTGGCGACGCGTTCGCGATGCAGTTCGCGGCCGCAATCGTCGATCGCCAGGATCTCGATCTTGGTGCCGCCGAGGTCGATACCAATGCGCATGGCAGACATTATCGACCCAAGGCCCTTTCGATCGCCTCAGCGACACGGTCAAGGCGATCGGCCGACTCCATCGCGATGCGCAGGCGATCATCCATCGAGCGCAGCCAGGTCAGCTGGCGCTTGGCGAGTTGCCGGGTGGCCGCGACACCGCGATCGATCAGCGTTTGCAGGGGCTGGCGCGCGCCGTCATCCAGCCATTGCCAGACCTGCCGGTAGCCTACGCTGCGGATCGCCGGCAGCTGTTCGTTCAGGCGCGCATCACGGCGCAAGGCGCGAACCTCGTCGATCAGGCCGGCGTCGATCATCGCGCCAAATCGCCTGGCGATCCGCTCGTGCAACAGGCCGCGATCGTCGGGTTCCACGCTGATGCGCAGCACCGGGCCATGCCATTGCCCCTGGGCGGGCAGGGCCAGCAGTGAGGACATGGGCCGCCCGCTCAGCAGGCAGACCTCGAGCGCGCGTTCGATACGTTGGGCGTCATGAGGCGCGAGCCGCGCGGCCGTCCGAGCATCGAGTTCGGCCAGCCAGGCATGCATCGCCGGCCAGCCCTGCTCCCGGGCGCGGGCGAGCAGCCGTTGGCGCAGATCGGCATCGGCCGCCGGCAGCGGGTGCAGGCCCTCGGTGAGCGCGCGCGCATAGAGCATCGTGCCGCCGACCAGCAGCGGCAGGCGCGAGCGCGCGCGTATGTCGGTGACGCAGCGTCTGGCATCGGCAGCGAAGCGCGCGGCCGAGTAGCTCTCCCAGGGCTCGATGAAATCGATCAGGTGATGGCGCACGCGGGCCCGCTCGTCGGCGCCGGGTTTGGCCGAGCCGACGTCGAGGCGCCGGTAGATCTGCCCGGAGTCGACGCTGACGATCTCGAGATCGAAGCGATCGGCCAGGGCCATCGCGATCTCGCTCTTGCCGCTGGCGGTGGGCCCGAGCAGCATGATCAACGCACCGTCCTGGTCAGGGGCCGGGTCGGCAGGATCTTTCGTGGCCTCGGGGGGGGTCGAGCTCATGATCGAAGCGGCTCGGTGCGCGGGCGGTGCGTGGGCGCGTGACGGCGCACGAGGGTATGCGCGCTCAGTGCCAGCAGGCCGGTGAGTGTCGCGACCGTGAAGGCAAACGGACGCATCGTGCCGTCGTAGCTGGCGCCGATCCAGAGACCGACCAAGGCGCCCCAGACATGCATCTGGAAGCCGTTCAGGGCGGCGGCTGCGCCCGCGTTGGCCGGAAAGGGGCCGACCGCCGCCACCTGGGCGCTGGCATTGATCAGTCCGTGCGCGATCATGATGCCCAGCATCGGCAGCAGCAGCGTGGCCAGCGATTCGATCCCGGCCAGCACGAAGCCGGCCATGGCCAAGCCAGACAGCGCGGCCAGGCTGGCGCCGCGCAGCATCAGCGCGCGCGGCCCGAATCTCGGCAGCCACACCTCGCGAGCAGGCTGGTGCCCAGGATGAAGGCGGCCGTGGCCGGGCCAGCACCAGGCCGAATACCCAGGGTGGTCAGCCGAGCACCTCGATGATCAGGTAGGGCCTGCGGAGATGAAGCTGAACAGGGCGCAGAAGCTGGCGGCACCGGTCAGCGCATAGGCCCAGAATTCGCCGTGGCCGGCGATGAACAGATAATTGCGCAGCAGCTTGGCGGGCACCAGGGCGTCTCGATTGCGATGCTGGTTACTCTCGTCCAGTGTGCGCACACTGACCACCAGCAGGGCGGCTGCAAGCAGGCCCAGCGCGATGAAGAGTCCCCGCCAACCCACCCAGGGCAGTGCGAACCCGGCCAGGACCGGACCCATCAATGGCACCACACCCATCCAGGCGAGTACGCGAGCCATCACATGTGCGCCCTCGGCCGGGCTGTAGCGATCCCGGACGATCGCCCGGGCACTGACTACCAGGCAGCAGACCCCCAGGGATTGCACGAAGCGTGCGGTCACCAACCAGCCAAGAGAAGGGGCGGCCGCGGCGCTCAGCAGCGCGAGCACGATCAGGGCAGCGCCGGCCAGCACGACCGGGCGCCGGCCGAAGCGATCCGTCAGTGGCCCGACCAGCAGCTGGGCCAGGGCAAAGCCCGCAATGAACACCGACAGCGTCAGCTGGACCTCGCCGGAGGAGACCGCGAAGTGATCACCGATCGTCGGCAGCGACGGCAGGTAGATGTCGGTCGACGCCGGCTGGCTGGCCAGAAAGGCCACCAGCAACCACGGCGTGCGGCGGCTGCGCTCAGCGTCCACGCAGAAACCAGCGATCCATGGCGTCATGGTCGAACTGCACCCATGTGGGGCGGCCGTGGTTGCACTGGTCGGCCCCGGGGGTGTTTTCCATGTCGCGCAGCAATTGATCCATTTCGGCCAGGCTGAGCGCACGATTGGCACGCACGGCGCCGTGGCAGGCCATGGTGGCCAGGAGGTGATCGCGGCGCGCCGCCAGCAGCTCGGCCTCGCCGGTGTCCTGCAGTTCGGCCAGGACATCGCGGGCCAGCCGGGTCGGGTCGGCTCGCGAGAGCATCGCCGGCACCGAGCGCACGGCCAGCGTGGTCGGTGACATCGGTTCGATCGTCAGGCCCAGCGCCTGCAGGGTCTGCCCGGCGATCGTGGCGGTGGCGATCTCCTGAACGTCCGCCCGGAAGGTGGCCGGAATCAGCAGTGGCTGCACCGGCAGGCCGCGGTTGGCGAACTGAATCTTGAGGCGTTCATAGACGATCCGCTCGTGCGCAGCATGCATGTCCACCACGACCAGTCCGTGCCGGTTCTGGGCCAGGATGTAGATCCCGTGCACCTGGGCGATCGCGTGGCCAAGCGGCAGATCGTCCGTCTCCGGCCGGGCCGCCGGCTCACCGGGGAAGGCTGCGCGAGGCGGCCCCGCGACGCCGGCGCTCGGGGCCGGGTATTCCGCGTTCGCCGCCGGCACGGGCAGACCGTCCGGGCTCGCCGGCGCGACCTCCGGCCCCGCTGCCCGCGACGCCGTGCGGCCCGTGCCGCCCGGCTCGTCGACGGTCAGCGGCGCCTGCGCACGCAGGGCGCGATCGATCGCCTGGCGATCCGCGCGGGCCGGGAACGGGCTTGCGGAATCCCGCCATCCTCGCGCATTGCCGGCCGCGCGCCAGGCCTCGCGATCGAGTAGTGAACGCTGACCCACGCCGATCCCGGCCGGTGAAGGGCGCGCTGCCGCCGTCGGCACCTGGTCGTCCGGGGCCGCCGGATCCATGTTCGCCGCCACGGGCCTGCCTGGCCGGGGCGGCATGGCCTGTGCCCCGGCCGCGGGTATCGGATCTGCGAGCCCGGCGGCATCGGCGTTTCGACCCGCCCCCACTCCGAGTGCATCGCGCACCGCGCGATAGACGAACTGATGGACCGCGCTGGCATCGCGAAAGCGGACCTCGGCCTTGGCCGGATGCACATTGACATCGACCAGGGTGGGATCCAGATCGATGAAGATCACATAACCGGGATGCCGGTCGCCGTGCAGATAGTCGCGATAGGCGCGTCGCACCGCGTGAGCCAGCAGCCGGTCACGCACCGGGCGCGAATTGACCACCAGATACTGGCGATCGGCCCGGCCCCGGGCGGCGGTCGGATGCCCGAGCAGCGCCTGCATCTGCACGATGCCCTCGAGGTCGATCCGGTAATGGCGCTCGCCGAGCGCCGGCCCGAGAATCGCCTGCGATCGCGCCTGCCAGGTCTCGCTCGCATACTGCTCGACCTTGCGCCCGTCGACGTGGGCCGTGAAGCTGACGCTCGGATGGGCCAGGGCCACGCGGCGCATCGCGTCCAGGCAATGGCTGGTCTCGGTGGCCGTGGTCTTGAGAAACTTGCGCCGTGCCGGCGTGCGCGCGAACAGATCCAGCACCTCGATCGTCGTGCCGGGCAGTCCCGGCGAGGCCTCGGGCGGGCCATCCGGCTCGCGGCTGCTGATCTGCGAGGCATGTGGCGCATCGGCCTGGCGGCTGGTCAGGCGCAGTTCCGCCACGGAGGCGAGCGCGGCCAGCGCCTCGCCCCGAAAACCCATGGTTGCCACCGCTTCGAGATCGGCCAGAGAGCGGATCTTGCTGGTGGCGTGGCGTTGCATGGCCAGCGCCAGCTCCGCGGGGGCAATGCCGATGCCGTCGTCGATCACCGCGATCCGCCGCATCCCGCCCTCTTCGAGCCGCAGGGTGATGTCGCGTGCACCCGCATCGAGGGCATTCTCCAGCAGTTCCTTGACCGCCGAGGCCGGCCGTTCGATGACCTCGCCAGCGGCGATCTGACTGATCAGCGTATCGGGGAGAAGCTGGATTTGTGGGGCGGGCATGGATTCGGTCATCGCGCCGCTGCCTCGCGCGCACCGTGCGATGCGCGGTGCGCGCCCGGTGCATCGCTCAGGCGCGGGCCGCTTGGCGCGGGCCAGGCCAGGGCAGGGCAAACGGGGATTCTACGGGCGTGCCCGGAATGCGTGCGCCATGCCCGGATTACCGTCGGTGGTCGGGCTCGCGCGCCCGCCGCGATCGACACCGTGGCCGGTCAGCCGGCGAAGCCTGAGCGCCGGGGACGGGGCACAGGGTCAGTCCCCGCGCGGGGGCACATCCCGGCGCCAGGACATCCAGGCGAGCTGGGCCAGGGTGGCGCCGCGGGTCAGTTCGGCCGCATCGATCCGTTCGAGGATCCCCGCTTCGCCCAGATGCACGAACTCCGTGACCTCGCCATCGAGATTGTGCGGCCGGGCGTCGTCGGCGAGCAGCGCCCGATAGACGATCACGTCCTCGATCATCAGCCCCTCGCGTACCGGCGCCTGTAATCGCCAACGACCCAGCGGGGTCAGCGCGCCGAGTGCGTCGGCGCCCAGACCGGCCTCCTCGGCCGCTTCGCGACGCATCGCCTGCGCAAGTGGCTCGACCGATCGGCCGTCCTCTGCCATGCCGACCAGGCCGCTGGCGAGATTGTCGAGCATGCCCGGGTCGGTGTCCTTGTGCATCGAGCGACGTTGCAGCCAGCAACCGGTCGCCGCATCGGATCCGCCCCGGGTTTCGCCCACGAGATGAACCGACAGGGTGCGCACCCCCAGGGCCCGTACGCAGCCACGCTCGACCGCGCCGAGCAGACTGCCGTCGTCGGCCATCACCGGCAGGCGCTCATCGCGCCAGCGCGCAGCGCGCCCGGCTTCGCGCAAGGCAAGCGCCATGGCGGCCAGCCCGGCGAAGGTGTCGCCGGCGCAGTGCGGTTGCAGGGTCAGGACCTCGTCCTCGAGCGTCAGGCCCGGCACCTTGCGCAGCAGCAGCTCGGCGTCCTCGGGCAGCACGCTGCCAACCGCCCGCCCCGCGATCTCGAACAGCACGCGCAGCGTCGACGGTGCGCGATGCCGATCGGCCAGCGCACGTTCGAGCCGGGCCCGGATCGTCGGCTCAGACACGCCGGTCCCGGACCACGGTCGCTGGCTGCAGATAGTTGCACAGGCCATCGAAGATGGCGGCGGCGATCTGTCGCCGATAGTGCGGGCTGGACAGCCGCCGTTCTTCGTCCGGATTGCTGATAAACGCGGTTTCCACCAGGATCGACGGGATATCCGGTGCCTTGAGCACGGAGAATGCGGCTCCCTCGACGCGCGGCTTGTGCAGCTCGGCGACATCGTCGAGTGCATTGAGCACACGCAGGCCGAGGCGGCGGCTCTCCTGGATCTTTGCGCGCGCGGTCATGTCCACCAGCACTTCGCGCGCCATGCGGTCGCTGACCCGGGAGGCCACCTGCACGCCGCCGATGAGGTCGGCCTTGTTCTCGCGGCGCGCCAGCCACCGGGCGGCGCTGCTGCTGGCGCCGCGGGCCGAGAGCATGTACACCGAGGCGCCGCGTGCCTGCGGTTGCACGAAGGCATCGGCATGGATCGAGACGAAGACATCGGCACTGACCCGGCGTGCGCGACTTACCCGGTCGGCCAGCGACACATAGTAATCACCCTCGCGCGTCATATAGGCGCGCATGCCGGGCTGATTGCGCACCAGTTGGCGCAGCTCGGCCGCGATCGCCAGCACCACGTCCTTTTCGAGCGTGCCGCGCCGGCCGATCGCGCCAGGGTCCTCGCCGCCATGGCCGGCATCGATCGCCACGGTCACCAGGCGGCCGATCGGCGCCGGTTGATTCGGAACCCTGTTCGCGGCGGTGGCTGCCGGAGACTGTTTGTCACGCAGGATGCCGGCCAGCGGATCCTCGATCACCACGGGCTTGGAGCCGCTGGCATTCTGTTCGAGCAGCGTGACCAGGGGATCGGTGGGGATCAGCGGGTGCAGATCCACCACCAGGCGATGCTGGTAGTTGGCCACCGGATCGAGCGTGAACAACTGCGGCTCGATCGCCTGCTTGAGATCGAGCACCACGCGGGCGATCTTGCTCTGGCGCTGGCCGACCCGCACGCCGGCAATGAACGGGTCGTCGGCGCGGACCTTGGCCAGCAGTTCACGAATGCCGCCATCGACATCGACACCGTCCAGATCGATGAC
>JAWKYG010000033.1:0-6331 GCA_041396585.1 Burkholderiaceae bacterium
TGTTGTAGAAGGTGGCCACTTCGTGCACCGCGATCGGGGCGATGCCGATGTAAGACGCGATATCGCGTTCGATCTCGGGCGTGATCTCGCGCGTTTCATCCTGCGCGATGGCCAGTGCCGCCATGACCGCCGACTGTCGCTGATCGGCCGGAAACTTGGCCAGCTCGCGATCGATGCGCGCATACGCGTCGTCCGAGAGCAGACGCTGGCTGCGATCGGGCGCATTCATCGGTCAATCTCTCCAAAGACGATATCCATGGTGCCGATGATGGTGACCACATCGGCCAGCATGTGCCCACGCGCCATTTCATCCATACCCTGCAAATGAGCAAAGCCCGGCGCGCGGATCTTCAGGCGATACGGCTTGTTCGCACCGTCCGAGACCATGTAGATGCCGAATTCGCCCTTCGGATGCTCGACCGCCGCATAGCACTCACCGGCCGGCACATGGAAGCCCTCTGTGAAGAGCTTGAAATGATGAATCAGCTCTTCCATGTTGGTCTTCATGTCGACGCGCGCAGGCGGCGACACCTTGTGGTTGTCGCTGATCACCGGCCCGGGATTGTTGCGCAACCACTCGACACACTGGCGGATGATGCGATTGGACTGACGCATCTCCTCGACGCGCACCAGATAGCGGTCATAGCAGTCGCCATTGGTGCCCACCGGGATGTCGAAATCGATCAGGTCATAGACCTCATAGGGCTGGTGCTTGCGAAGATCCCAGGCCACGCCGGAGCCGCGCAACATCGGCCCGGTGAACCCCAGAGCCTTGGCCCGATCGGGCTCGACGACGCCGACACCCACGAGTCGCTGCTTCCAGATGCGGTTGTCGGTCAGCAGCGTCTCGTATTCGTCCACGCAGCCGGGAAAACGATTCGTGAACGCCTCGATGAAATCGAGCAGGGAACCCGATCGATCACGATTGAGCGCCGCGACCGCACCCTTGCTGCGGATCTTGCTGGCCTGATGCCTGGGCATCTGATCGGGCAGATCCCGATAAACCCCGCCAGGCCGATAGTAGGCGGCGTGCATGCGCGCACCCGAGACTGCCTCGTAGCAGTCCATGAGATCTTCCCGCTCGCGAAAAGCGTAGAGAAATACCGCCATCGCGCCAACATCCAGACCGTGCGCGCCGCGATCCACGCATAGCTGAGGTGGTTCAGCACGCGGGTGATCTCGTCAAGAACATGACGCGGATGTATTGGGCGCGCGGTGGCACCTCGATGCCCCAGCAGCTTCTCGATCGCCATCACATAGGCGTGCTCGTTGCACATCATGGATACGTAATCGAGACGATCCATGTAGGGGCACCGACTGCAGGAAGGTGCGGGTTTCAGCGAGCGCCTCGGTGGCCCACATTGCAACAAACCGATATGCGGATCGGCCCGATTGCACGCGACCTCCGCCGTCGAGTTCAGGCCAGGCGCAATACGCCGTGGGCGGCGGATACTGGGGCCCGAAATTCCATTGTGCTGGTGTGATCTCGGCCATGTCCGGCGCCCTGCCCTTTGCCAGCCGTGCTTCGCGAATCACGCGAGGCACGATCTCACGCGGCTCGATCGTGACCGGCTGATACACGACCCGCTTCTGCTCGGGTCATAACGCATTTCCATATGACCGGAAATCGGAAAATCCTTGCGAAACGGATGACCAATGAAGCCGTAGTCCGTGAGAATCCGTCGCAGATCGGGATGGCCCTCGAACAAGTGCCGAAAAGATCGAAGGCTTCTGGCAGCGCCGAACCAGTTTCGCCGCCGGCCCAAACCGAAACCAACGAAGGTGCCACGGGAAAGTCGTCATCGGGGCAAAACATGCGCACCGCCGCCAGTTGTGGCGTGCTCTACGGACAGCAAATGGGTGACAACCGCGGCTGGCCTGCCAGGCACGCCGTCGCCGTGCGCCAGTAATCGACTCCGCAGACGTCGACAAAGGAGTGTCGAAGCGCAGCCCGGGGATCATCGCGCAGAACCTGCATCGCATCCAGTTGGCGGGCAGAGGGTAAGACCGACCGTAGATCTCACCAGTGCCTCGCCGATCCGGGGCTCAGCCGGCAAGCGCCTCATGCAGCGCCGCACCCAGTTTTGCGAGTGGCGGATTCATGTCAGCGGGCTATCGTGGAGTTCGACGGATCTGCTCGCAACTGCAGCAGCCACGAGCAGCGCCTCGGCCGTCGAGGGGAACAGCCGGGCACATAGACATCGACGGGCACGATACGGTCGCAGCCGCCTGCTGCTGAATAGGAATAGTAATTGACAGCCGCCGCCGTTGGCACACGAGCCATGGACAACACCCAGCGCGGCTCAGGCATCTGGTCGTAGACCTTGCGCAAGGCCGGCGCCATCTTGTTGCACAAGGTTCCCGCCGCGATCATCTGGTCAGTTGACGCGGACTTGAGGCGAAAATGATACCGAAGCGATCGAGGTCATAGCGCGAAGCGCCGGCGTTACATCATTTCCACCGCAGCACACTTGGGCCGATGTCATCGGCCAAAAGCATTAGTGCGCGACAGGGCGATGACCTTGTCCAGCTGGGTCGTGACAAAGCCCTGGTTCAGGACCCCTTAATGCTCATGCTTGCTGAGATGCGGTGGAACGGCTCATTCCCAATCGAGCGCGCCCTTCATCCATTCGTAGACGAAGCCCACGACAAGAATCCCGAGAAACACCATCGCCGTCGCGGCAAACTGAAAAAGCCGATTGTCTTGAGCGACACGGCCCAGGAAACGGAAATGCGATCTCGAGATCGAACAGGATGAACAGAATCGCGACAGGTAGTAGACGTCGAACTTCATTGGTGCATCTTCGAGCTTCGACCACACTCGTACGAGGAGATTTCTGCAGGATCCGGACAGCTGGGGCCGAGCAGTTTGCCGATCGCCATCGGCCCGACACCGACACCGATGCCGACGATGATGAACAGCAGAACCGGCAGATAATTTTTCGAGATTCAAGCAAGGCTGTCTGGTCGGGAGGATTCTGTTCGGTGATGGTGCCGACGGCGAGACTCGAACTCGCACAACTTTCGCTACTACCCCCTCAAGATAGCGTGTCTACCAATTTCACCACGTCGGCAAAGACGGCCAGCAACCACTTGGGTCACCAGGAATTCTACTTCGGAATGTCGCTCCTGCCGCCGCTTTCGGGCGTGCCCGAACCCGGAATTTGCGAATTAGCATCAGCGGCAGGCGTGGCCGGATCGGCCTTGTTCGTCTGCGTGGCCGGCGCGGCCGCAGGAACCGCACCATCCATCACACTTCCGGCCGCGGCCGGGCGTTTGTTGGCCACGAAAGCCAAACCCAGCGTGGTGACGAAAAACACCACCGCGAACGCGGCCGTAGCACGCGACAGGAAATTCGCAGAGCCGGTGGCACCGAACAGGCTGCCCGACGAACCGCCGCCAAAGGCAGCGCCCATGTCCGCCCCCTTGCCGTGCTGCAAGAGCACGAGGATCACGACGCCCAGAGCCGCGATCACCTGCAGCATCTGCAACACATTGCTGAACCAGGCCATCAGAGGGCTCCTTGCGCCACGGCGAGCGCGGCTTCACAAATGGCGGAGAAATCGGCCGCTTTCAGCGATGCGCCGCCGATCAGGCCGCCATCGATATCGGGCTGCGAGAACAGCTCACGCGCGTTCTCGGGTTTGACACTGCCGCCGTAAAGCAGGCGGATGCTGTCGGCACCGGCCACACCACCGGCCGCCAGCTGAGTACGGATGAACGCATGCATCTGCTGCGCCATCTCCGGCGAGGCGGTCTTGCCGGTTCCGATCGCCCAGACCGGCTCGTAGGCAATCACGATCGATGCTGGATCGCAAGTGGTCATTGACGGCAGGATCTCGCCCAACTGGCGCGACAGCACGCTCTCGGCCTGACCGGACTCGCGTTCCGCCAGGGTTTCACCGACACAGGCCACCACGACCAGCCCAGCCTGCAAGGCGCGCATGACCTTGGCCGCGATCACCTGATCCGTCTCGCCAAACAACGCGCGACGCTCGGAATGGCCGATGAGGACATGGCTGCAGCCGCAGTCGCGCAGCATGTCGGCATCGACCTCGCCGGTGAAAGCCCCCGCGGATTGTGCGGCCAGGCTCTGGGCACCCAGCGAGATACCAGACCCCTTCAATGCCTCGGCCGCGGCCATCAGGTAGGGGAACGGGGGACAGACCAGGCAATCGATCAGGCCACCATAAGGCTGCGAACCGCCACCGGCCTTCTGACGAAACTCGCCCAGCAAGGACCCGGTCATGGCGAGCGAGCCATTCATCTTCCAGTTGCCGGCAACGAGCGGCCTGCGATCAGCCATTGAATTGATTCTATGAACCGCGAAAAACCGTTGATTCTAGCCGGCCAGAGAAGGCTCGGTCAAACGGCATTATGGCCATCAGGGCGGTGCTGGAACCACTCAGCCGCGGGAATCGGGCCCGAGGCGGGCATCGGAATGCCCCTGGCGCGCATCGCCCGGGCCATCGGCGTCGTCGCCGTCATCGACCCCCAGGGCGTCGATCGACGCAGGCTCCTCGTCGAGGAATCCGCTGGTATCGCCGGAGCGCCGGCGCACGATCCAGACCACATAGCCCGAGACGCTGTAGCTGAGGAAGCCCAGGAACAGCACGCTGGGCGGATCGGACGAGATCAGCACGAACAGCATGACCAGCAATATGGTGCCGATAAAGGGCACGGCGCGACGAAGGTTGATGTCCTTGAAGCTGTAGAACGGGACATTCGACACCATCGTGATGCCGGCAAACAACGCCACGATGAATGACAGCCACGCCAGATCCACCCCGGCGGCATCGATCCAGCGCGTCTCGCGCAGATCGGTGGCAACCCAGACCAGACCGGCCATCAATGCCGCTGCCGCCGGGCTGGGCAAGCCCTGGAAGAACCGTTTGTCGACCTTGCCGAGGTTGGCGTTGAAGCGCGCCAGCCGCAATGCGGCACCGGCCACGTAGACAAACGCAGCCAGCCAGCCCCATCGACCCAGACCGTGCAGCGACCACTCGTACATCACGAGCGCGGGAGCGACGCCGAACGAAACCATGTCCGAGAGGCTGTCGTACTGCTCGCCAAACGCGCTCGTGGTGTTGGTCAGGCGGGCCACCCGGCCATCGAGACTGTCGAGCACCATCGCCACGAAGATCGCGATCGCGGCTTCTGCGAAGCGATCCTGGGTGGCCTGCACGATCGAGAAGAAACCGCAAAACAGGGCAGCCGTGGTGAAAGCATTGGGCAACAGGTAGACGCCACGACGGCGCCGTGCATCGCGATTCGCCGCCTTGTCACTGTCCACTGTCGGGTTGCTCATTGCGTTCTCCATGCGGGTGCTGCGCCGGGCTGTCGATGACGCTTACCTCAGCGGTTTCGCGGACCTGCCCAAGACTCACGCCGCGACACCGCCACCGGTCGTGTCCGTGCCCTCGCCCGCCGGCGCGTGCAGCACGGGCGGCAGGCTCGCGACCACCATGCTGGAAGCCTGCACCTTCTCGCCGATGGCCACCTGAGGGCGCGCCTGCAACGGAAGATAAAGATCCACGCGCGAGCCGAAGCGGATGAAGCCGAAACGCTGGCCACGGTGTACGGCATCTCCCTCGCTGACGTAGCAAAGAATACGCCTGGCAATCAGACCGGCCACCTGAATGCAAGTGATCTGCTCGCCATCGGGCCGACGGATCACCAGCGCATTGCGCTCGTTGGCCTCACTGGCCTTATCGAGATCGGCATTGAAGAAGCGGCCCGGGAAATAGGCCACCCGCTCGATGATGCCGTCCACGGGTGAGCGGTTCGAATGAACATTGAACACATTCATGAAGACCGAGATCTTCAGAGAATCGCGCTCGAGAATGGGGTCACGCGCCCGCTCCACCTTGATCACCCGGCCGTCCGCGGGACACAGCACGGCCAGCGGATCGGAAGGCACATCGCGCGCCGGATCACGGAAGAACTGCAGGACGAACAAGGCCAGCGCCCAGAAGGGCCACGACCACGCAATGCCGCCAAACAGGTGCACGACACCGGCCAGCAAGGCCGCGCCCGCAAGAAAAGGCCATCCTTCGCGGGCAATCAGGGGATGGGGATACATGCGATTCATTGTTCGCTCGGTCGGACGTAAGCCGATTCACGCAGCCACTTCGTGGCGATCCATTTCTCACCGCGCCGAACCGGTACGCCGGCATGCAGACAGCGCGGATCAAGCTGACCCTGGGCGTTGTGGTATTCGAAATAAGCCGCGGCCCCCTGGCGGGCGCGCACGGCCACGTTGATTTTCGGAAAGGCGGTCTCACCACCCTCCTCCACCGTATTCAGGTACAACACGAGCGTGGCAATTCGC
>JAWKYG010000034.1:0-4469 GCA_041396585.1 Burkholderiaceae bacterium
ACCTCGGGCGGCATCGTTCACGGCGGCGCGCTGATGAGCCTGGCGGACTGCGTTGGCGCACTGGGCGCCTTCCTGAATCTGCCCGAGGGCGCCAAGGGCACCACCACGATCGAGAGCAAGACCAACTTCCTGGCGGGTGCGGTCGATGGCAGTGTGCTGATCGCCGAGGCCTTGCCCGTGCGGATAGGTCGGCGGCTGTCGGTCTGGCAGACGCGAATTGCGATCGATGGCGCTCAGGATGTGGCGTTGGTCACGCAGACCCAGCTGGTCCTCTGAGGCGCTCTCAGCTGCCCGCAGTGGGCGCAGATGGCGCCGCATAGGTTTGGCGGATCGTCTCGGCCCAGAGATCGTCGCCGGCGAGACTCGCGGGCGGATCGATCACATGGCCGCGGCGCAGCAGATCCGCTTGAAAGATCGAGACGATCTGCTGCGGGCTGAGTTTGTCATCATCGCCGGCGGCGAGCGCGGCCTCGCGCGCGTTGGCAAACACGTAGGCCTTCCACAAGACCGAGATCCGCACTTCATCGTCACCGTAGTCGGCCAGGTGCCGGCCATCATCGGTGATTGACCAGCCATCCGTGCGTCGCTCCAGCAGGGCGTCGTAGGGGACCTGATTACCCGGCAAGAATCTCTCGGGCCGACCGATCTGCGCAACGCGGTGGAACAGGGTCTCGTTTTCGGCGATCAGTGCGCGGCCCCCGCCTGTGTCGGTGATCTGCTGCGATGGACCTCCGAGCCCGTGCGGCCAGTATTCGAATGCGCCGCCCTCGCCGCGATAAAACCAGATCAGCGCCGAGACCACGGGAATCGACCATCGTTCGAACAAGCCGGAATAGCCCATCGGGGCGAGCAGCCAGCTGGGCACCTCGCGGCGATGCGCGCCGCGGTAGAACGGCAGATCGAGATGCACCGGCGCGGCCGGGGCCGGAGGGTTCAGATTGGTCATCATCGCCAGGGGTTCGATGATCGTGGCCCCCGAGGCCTCGCGCACCAGCTCGAGCAGGGCCGGCGAGCGAAACACAGCATCGGCCCCCGGCAGGCGTTCCTGTCCGCCAAGCGCCCAGAAATTCCGGAACCAGGCCGCACAGCTCGGCCGTCGTGGCTCGCGATGGACGGCGGCGATGGATCGGTAAGGGGCGCCGTCTTCGATCAGGGAACGCATCCGCTCATTGAGCGGCTCGGGCAGGGTCAACAGGGTGGTGGGGATCATTTCAGGCTGGCAGCACGAACATGTCGGACTCTGCAGTATCGGGCATCGCATCAGGATACGATCGCGGTCTGGGTGATGACACGCGAACCGGGTGCCCGCCATCTCGTTCGCCGGCCGGTTTTGCCGGCCGCAGGCTTGCGCTTCGATATGCTGCGGCGCACAATCCCGGTTTCATCGACGCTCACGCGCGTTCGCGCAAGACAGGGGAATTTCGCATGACTGATATCGTTATCGCCGCGGCCGCGCGCACGCCGGTCGGCTCGTTCAATGGCTCTTTCGCCAACGTGCCCGCGCACGAACTCGGCGCCATCGCTATTCGCGCCGTCCTGGAGCGTGCGGGCGTCGCCCCGGAAGACGTCTCCGAAACCATTCTCGGCCAGGTGCTGACCGCGGCGCAGGGGCAGAATCCGGCGCGCCAGGCGCACATTGCAGCCGGGCTGCCGATCGCCAGCGCGGCCTGGGGAATCAATCAGGTGTGCGGCTCCGGCCTGCGTGCGGTCGCCCTGGCGGCACAGCATGTGATGCTGGGCGATGCCGGCATCGTGGTCGCAGGCGGTCAGGAGAGCATGTCGCTGAGCGCCCACGCGGCCTATCTGCGCGCCGGCCAGAAAATGGGCGACATGAAGCTCATCGACACCATGATCAAGGACGGCCTCTGGGATGCCTTCAATGGCTATCACATGGGCAATACCGCCGAGAACGTGGCCGAGCAATGGGAGATCTCGCGCAGCCAGCAGGACGAATTCGCGGTGGCCAGCCAGAACAAGGCCGAGGCGGCCCAGAAGGCCGGGCGCTTCGCTGACGAGATCACGCCGGTCACGGTCAAGGGACGCAAGGGCGACGTGATCGTCGATCAGGATGAATACATCCGCCACGGCGCGAACATCGATGCGATGGCCAAGCTGCGCCCGGCCTTCAGCAAGGACGGCTCGGTGACCGCGGGCAACGCCTCGGGCATCAACGACGGCGCCGCCGTCGCGCTGGTCATGACCGCCGCCGAGGCGAAGCGCCGCGGTATCACCCCGCTGGCCCGCATCGCCTCTTATGCCACCGCCGGTGTGGATCCCAAGATCATGGGCTCCGGCCCGATTCCGGCCTCGCGCAAGGCGCTGGAGAAGGCCGGATGGCAGGTCGGCGATCTCGATCTGGTCGAGGCCAACGAGGCCTTCGCAGCGCAGGCCTGCGCGGTCAATAAGGACATGGGCTGGGATCCGGCGATCGTCAATGTCAATGGCGGCGCGATCGCCATCGGCCACCCGATCGGCGCGTCCGGTTGCCGGGTGCTCAACACCTTGTTGTTCGAGATGCGCCGTCGCGATGCGCGCAAGGGCCTGGCCACGTTGTGTATCGGTGGCGGCATGGGCGTAGCCATGTGCCTGGAGCGTGTCTGACGCCCGCTCCGAGTCCGATCAGCGCCGGCCCTGGCTGGCGCTGGGCCTGACCCTCACCACGCAGACACTGGCGGCGGTCTCGCAGGGGGTGCCGACAGTGCTGGCGCCCGTCGTGGCGCCACAGTTGGGTCTTGCGCCCGAGCGCATCGGCGTGTTCGTCGGTCTGCTCTATGTGCTGGCGATGTTCTCCGGCCTGGCAGGCGGAGGCTATGTTCGCCGCTACGGTGCGCTGCGTTTCTGCCAGTTGACCTTGTTGCTCGGTGCAGCGGGTCTGGCGCTGCTTCCGGGAGCGATCATTCCGATGCTGCTGCTGGGGGCGGTCGGCATCGGCATGGCCTATGGCCTGGCCAATCCGAGCGCGGCCGACATGCTCGGGCGACATGCGCCGCCGGCCGCGCGCGGCCTGATCTTCTCGATCAAACAGACCGGCGTGCCGCTCGGCGTCGCACTGGCGGGACTGATCGCGCCCTGGCTCTATCTGCGCGTGGGCTGGCAGGCCACGGCCTGGATCGTCGCCGCTTCCTTCGTCCTCATCGCCCTGGCGATGCAACCGGCGCGCGCCGTTTTCGACCGCGACCTCGATCGCAGCATCCGCCTGGGCGGGCTGTCGGTCGTCGCGCCGCTGCGCATGGTATTCGCCAATCCGGGCTTGCGACGCCTGGCCTGGACCTCGCTCGTCTATGCGGTGACCCAGATCTGTCTGCTTACCTTCCTGGTGGCCTATCTGAAGCTGGAACACGGATTCAGCCTGACGACCGCCGCCGCAGTGCTGGCCAGCGCGCAGCTGGCCAGTATCGTCGGGCGGCCCTTCTGGGGCCATGTCGCCGACCGTTACCTGGATCCTGCCACCTTGCTGGGCGCGCTGGGCCTGATCATGGGCGTGACCAGTGGCGCGCTCGCGCTGTTGCCGGCATCACCCTCGCTGATCTGGGTCTATGCGGTCAGCTTGTGTTGCGCGGCCACGGCCATCGCCTGGAACGGCGTGTTCTATGCCGAACTGGTGCGGGTGGCTCCGCGTGATCAACTGGCCACGATCACCGGAGGCACGCAGTTCATGACCTTCCTCGGCGGTGTGATCGGCCCGATTGCGTTCGCGCAACTGGTCAGCGTGTTTGGCAGCTATTCGCTGGCCTACACGGTTCTGGCCGTGCTGCCGATGCTGGCCGGCGGCAATGTGTTGTGGGCCCAGCGCAGGTTCTCGCAACCGGCCTAGCGAACCCTGGTGTGGCCGCGCTGAATCCGGCCACGCGCTGGCGGCTCAGTCGGCGCGCCAGGCCGGCAGGCGCCAGTCCAGCGCGATCGCCAGCACGCGAAGTGCAGTGGTCAGCGTGGCGGCTGCCAGGAGGGCCGCGCTCATGGGGATGTCCAAGTGGCTCAGCAGCACCAGCACCCAGCCGCCGATGAACGCGCAGATCGCATAGGGTCTGTGATCACTGAAGGCGCGCGGTATCTCGTTGCACACGATGTCTCGCAGAACGCCTCCGAAGACCGCGGTCATCATGCCGAAGATCACCGCGACCAGCGCGGGCGAGCCCGCCTCGAGCGAGATCTGTGTGCCGGTGGCGGTGAACAGGCCCAGGCCGATCGCATCGGGCCACTGCATCGCGCGCTCGGTGGGCGCTACATGACGCGCGCGCATGATAAACATGGCGCCCACGCAGAGGGCGAGGACGAACCAGATCCAGCCGACGTGCTGCACCCAGAAAAACGGCCGCCGCTGCAGCAGCAGATCACGCAGGGTGCCGCCACCAAACGCGGCCAGTGCGCCAACCACGCAGATGCCGACCGCATCCATGCGCTTTCTCGCGGCCTCGATCACGCCCGAGATCGCGAAGGCCGCGGTCGCGGCACCCTCGGCGATCAGGCCG
>JAWKYG010000035.1:0-3038 GCA_041396585.1 Burkholderiaceae bacterium
TACACCGTGATCTCGATCATCGGCCTGGTGCTGATCGTCTGGGGCTATGGCCAGGCGCGGCAATCGCCGGTGGAGATCTGGTTGCCTCCGCCGGCGCTGCGTCACCTGACCTCATTGTTCACGCTGCTGGCATTCATCCTGCTCGCGGCCGCCCATGGCCCTGGCAACCATATTCGCTCGAGCCTTCGCCATCCGATGACCATCGGGGTGCTGCTCTGGGCCCTGGGTCACCTGCTGGCCAACGGCATGCTGGCCGACATCACGCTGTTCGGTTCATTCCTGCTCTGGGCGCTTCTGGTGCTGCGCGCGGCGCGTCGCCGCAAGCTGCCACCGCCCGCGGCACCGAAGATGGCCGGAAATCTGTCGGCTGTCGTGGGCGGTGCGCTGGTGTGGGCGGTATTCGCCATCTGGCTGCATGGGCCGCTGATCGGCGTGGCCGTCACACCCTGATCCGCTGGGCCGGGTCGGGGCCAGTGCCGGCGGTGGTGGTCGATAAAACGTCGTTGCGCGAGCGGCATCCGGCCGCGCTTCAGAGAGCGCGGCCCCAGTACTGGCCAACCAGGCGGTGGCCGAAGCTGGTGTGCACCTCTTCGCTTTCCAGCACGAAGCCGGCTCGCTCATAGATGCGCCGCGCCTGCACCAGGATGTCATTGGTCCACAGCCCCATGCGCCGGTAACCAGCATCGCGCGCGAACTGCATCGCCGCCCCGACCAGCGCGCTGCCCACGCCCATCCCGCGGGCCGCGGGCTCCACCAGCACCAGACGCAGCTTGGCCTCGTCGGCGCTGGCGCGCACCACCATGGTCGAGCCCAGGCGTTGCCCCTGCGGATCTTCGGCGATCAGACAGCACTCGCAGGCCGGATCGTTCTCGCGCAGAAAACCCAGGCCGATCTCGGCGACCATGGTTTCGAAGCTGCCGTCCCAGTCGTATTCCTGCGCATAGAGCTCCGCGTGGCGCGAGATCACCCAGCCGATGTCGCCGGGGCGGTGGCGGCGGATCCGGAGGCCGGCGTGCGCGGGTTGCACAATGGCGGGCAGATGCATGGTGGAAAGGATCAGGCGCCGAGAACGCCGGCGATATCAGAGAACGATACGAACCATCTGGTGGCCGGCCAGCGCTTCGTACAGCGACTGCAATTGCTCGCGCGAATCCACCTCGACCGTGATCGTCAGGCTGACGTAGGTTCCCTTGCGCGACACGGCCTCGGTAAGTGTATCCGGATCAAAGCCGGGCACATGACGGCGCACGAGCGCGGCGATCGCGGCACTGAATCGCTCATGGCGCTCGCCCATCACCTTGATCGGAAAGCGGGTCGGAAAGCTCATCAGCTTTTCCAGGCGATCGAATGCGCCGGTCAGGTCGGCGTTCATGACTGCGCCGCCTCTCGTTTGGCCTGCTGGTAGGCCTGCCAGAGCGCCTTGAACACCGGCCCGGGCCGTCCCTTGCCCACGGGTTTGCCGTCCAGACGGACCACCGCGAGTATCTCCTTGGTGGCCGAGGTGACCATGATTTCGTCGGCCTCGAGGACCTCGTCGCGCGTGATGTTGCGCTGATCGAGCGTGAGTCCGGCCTGAGCGCAGAGCGACTCCACCAGGCCCACCCGGATACCCTCGAGCATGCGTCGGTCCTTGTGCGGGCCGAGCACCTGCCCCTGGCGGGCCAACCAGACATTGCTTGCCGAGGCCTCGGTCAGGAATCCGTCGCGAAACAGGATCGCCTCGCGTGCTTGCTGATCGGCGGCCGCCTGGCGGGCCAGCACATTGCCCAGCAGGGAGATCGATTTGATGTCGCAGTTCAGCCAGCGCTCGTCGGGCAGGGTGATGGCCTCGATGCCGCCCTCCACGAGTTCGCGGGCGGGCACGGTGAACGGGTTGCACATCGCGAACACCGTCGGTGCCACCGGCGGATTCGGGAAGGCGTGATCGCGCGGGGCCACGCCGCGGGTGATCTGCATATAGACGAACAGATCCGAGCCCGTGTGGCGCTCGATCAGATCGGTGACGATGCTGCCAAGCGCCCGGTCATCGAGCGGCAGCTCGATCCGCAGGCGGGCCAGGCTGCGACGCAGCCTGGCCAGGTGCTGGGGCCAGCGAAAAGGCCGCCGCGCATAAGCAGGCACCACTTCGTAGACCCCGTCACCGAACAGGAAGCCGCGGTCCAGAACCGAGACCTGGGCCTGGGCCAAGGGCAGGAAACGCCCGTTCAGATAGACGATGCGATCTTCATCCACGAGCAACCTCGACAGAAAGGGTGTCAACCGGGGTGGCATTCCAAGTGCCACGGGCTATTCGATCGGGGTGCACGGGCGGCAACTGTCTTGCCGGTGAATCGCAACCCGACCCTGGTGCGTGAAGCCTGATGGCCGGTGTCTGGGCTCAGCGACCGACGCGCATGCGCACAGAATCCCACATGCGGGTGGCCCAGCCACCTTCCTCGATCGCCGATTTCGCCACCAGCGGCTGCTCGAGCAGCAGCTGCTGATCCAGCCGTACCCGCAAGGTGCCGATCTGCTGACCCACCTCGATTGGCGCCACGAGCGGCTCGATTCGCTCGATCTCGGCGCTGATCCGCTGATTGGCGCCCTTGGGAATGGTGACGATGACATCATGGCGCACCGTACCCTCGACCTGATCCGCCGCGCCCTTCCAGACCCGGTAGGCGCCCGTGCTCTGGGTGCGCTTGTAGATCCGCAGCGCGTCGAAATTCTGAAAGCCGTAGTTGAGCAGCTTCTGCGATTCGGCGGCGCGCGCATTGGCATTTTCCGTGCCCAGCACCACCGACAGCAGCCGTCGCGAGAATCCACCGCCGGGCTGCTCGCGCTGTGCCGAAGAGATCAGGCAGTAGCCGGCGGCCTCGGTGTAGCCGGTCTTGACCCCGTCCACCGTCGGGTCGGCAAACAGCAGCTTATTGCGATTGCGCTGACGAATGTCGTTGTAGGTGTATTCCTTCTGCGAATACAGCGGGTAGTACTGCGGGTGATCCACGATCAGGCGGATCGCCAGCGTCGCCAGATCGCGCGCCGTCGAGTAGTGCTCG
>JAWKYG010000036.1:0-2799 GCA_041396585.1 Burkholderiaceae bacterium
CCTGACCGGCCACCTCGAAACGCTGCAGCCGCTTGCCCGGATGACCCAACCGCCAGCCATCGGCGCACTGCCACGGCGAAGCGCGGTCATCGCCATGCGCGGTCCGTCGCGCCGCCGCTTCCTCATCCAGCAGCGCGCGCAGCGTCGCAGCCACGCACACGCTCAGCGGTGGCGCTTCGGGCTGACCCAGCACGCTGTCCAGCTCGCGATCCAGATAGCCGGTGTCGATCTCCCCGTCGATGAAGCGCCGATGCGCCAGCAGCCGGCCGAGGAAGTCCACATTGCTCTTCGGCCCCAGCACCGCCGTGTGCCCCAGCGCCTGCAGCAGCCGCTGCCGCGCCTGTTCGCGATCGGCGCCGTGGGCGATCAGCTTGGCGATCATCGGGTCGTAGTAGATCGTCACCTCGTCGCCTTCGTCCACGCCGGTGTCCACCCGCAGGCCGGGCTGATCGAACGGTAACTGCAGTCGCTCCAGCCGGCCCGATCCGGGCAGGAAGCCCTGCTCCGGGTCCTCGGCATACAGCCGCGCCTCGATCGCATGACCGCGGCTGCGCGGCGCCGCCGCCAGCGGCAAGGACTCGCCGGACGCCACCCGCAACTGCCATTCCACCAGGTCCAGCCCCAGCACCGCCTCGGTGACCGGGTGCTCCACCTGCAGCCGCACATTCATCTCCATGAAGTAGAAGCGCCGATCGGGGCCGACAATGAACTCCACCGTGCCGGCGCCCTGGTAGTCGATCGCCGCCGCCGCCGCCACAGCCGCTTCGCCCATCTGCTGGCGCAGCGCGTCGTCCAGGAACGGCGAGGGGCTCTCCTCGATGATCTTCTGGTAGCGCCGCTGCACCGAGCACTCGCGCTCGTTCAGATGGATGATCTGCCCGTGGCTGTCGCCGAAGACCTGAAACTCGATATGCCGGGGCGTCTCGATGTAGCGCTCCAGCAACATCCGGTCACGGCCGAAGGCGTTGCTGGCCTCGCGCCGAGCCGACGCCAGCGCCGCCTCGAACTCGCCCAGCTCGCGCACGATGCGCATGCCCTTGCCACCGCCGCCATGCGCCGCCTTCAACATCAGCGGCGTGCCGATGCGCTCGGCCTCCGCAAGCAGACGCGCATCATCCTGATCCTCGCCGTTGTAGCCCGGCACCACCGGCACCCCGGCCGCCTCCATCAGCGCCTTGGCGCCGGCCTTCGAACCCATCTTGCGCATGCTCGCCGCCCGCGGCCCAATGAACACCAGCCCGGCCGCCTCCACCGCCTGCGCAAACTCCGCGTTCTCCGACAGAAAGCCAAAGCCCGGATGAATCGCCTGCGCGCCGCCGGCTAGCGCGATCTCGATGATTCGATCACCCCGCAGATAGGACTCCGCCGGCCGCGACCCACCCAGATGCCAGGCCTGATCCGCCAACCGCACCGCCCGCGAATCCGCATCCGCATCCGAGTACACCGCCACCGTCTGCACCCCCAGCCGCCTACAGGTCTCGATGACGCGACAGGCAATCTCGCCGCGATTGGCAATCAGGATGCGCTGGAACATGGTCGGGTCCCGGGGGGAGGGGAGGGACATGGTAGCTGGTTGGGGTGAGTGCCGAGGTTTGACCGGCCAGGGATCAGGCGGGTGCGAATGCAGGGCCCGGGGCCCAGGGCGAAGGGCCCAGAAAGATCAACGAAGTTGCAAGCCCGCGTGGCACTTGGAGATCCTGGCACTCAAACATTGGCGCTATTCGAAGCCCCCGGAGTCGACTCAAAGTCCAGGGGACTCAATACGAATCAACCAGCCGCCTCCAGCACCGCCCCCAGTGGACTGCGCACCGCCCGACCACCGCGGCTGATGACGTGCGTGTAGATCTGCGTGGTGCGTACGTCGACGTGACCCAGCTGCTCCTGCACGGTACGGATGTCGGCACCTCTTTCCAGCAGGTGGGTGGCGAAGGAATGTCGCAATGTATGGCAACTGGCGGGTTTCTCGATACCGGCCGCCTTGACCGCCCGGCGCACCGCCTTTTGCACAACGGATTCGTCCAGATGATGACGGCGACGTTCGCCGCTGCACGGATCGATACTGAGCTGATTGGCAGGGAAAACATACTGCCAGCCCCATTCCAGCGGCGCATTCGGATACTTCCGGGCCAGCGCGTGGGGTAACCAGACCGAACCATGGCCTGCTGTGACATCTTGATCGAACAACGAGCGACGATTCTCCAGATGGCGACGCAGGGGCTCGACCAGTTCATCGGCTAGCGTCACAACTCGGTCCTTGGAACCTTTGCCATCACGGACAAGCAAGGCACGCCGAGGAAAGTCCAGATCCTTCACTCGCAGCCGCATGGCCTCGAGCAAGCGCAATCCAGAGCCATAGAGCAAGCAGGCCACCAACCACGGAACGCCACGCAAGTTGCCGAGCAACGCGGATATCTCTGCCGTCGAAAGAACCACCGGCAGTCGTGTGGACGATTTCGCTCGCACCACGCCGGCCATCTGCGGGAGCGGAGACTCGAGAACCTTTCCGTAAAGAAACACCAGTGCATTCAATGCCTGATTCTGCGTACCCGACGAAACCTCGCGTTCGACGGCCAAGTGAGTCAGAAACGCGCCGACCTCTGGCGCACCCATATCGGCAGGGTGCCGCTTGCCATGAAACAGGATGTAGCGTCGGATCCAGCCAACATAGGCGTCCTCTGTCCGTCGGCTGTAGTGCCGGACCCGGATCGACTGGCGCACGCGTTCGAGGAAAGGGCTGCCGGTGGTCATAGGACACCCTGGAACTGTATATGCATACAGTATCTGATGGCCGGCACCCTC
>JAWKYG010000037.1:0-2438 GCA_041396585.1 Burkholderiaceae bacterium
GATCATGCCAGGGGTGGCATGCCGGGCGGGCACATCCAGGCTCGCGCGAATCATTCAAGATCGGAGGAAAGATGAGCAACAGGCGTCATGTTCTACGCGTAGCGGCCCTCGCCGTGTGCGCCGCGTTCGCGCTGCCGGCCGGCACGGCCCTGGCGCAGTCCCAGACCCTGAAGATCGGCTTCGTCGGCGTCACCAGTGGCCCGGCGGCCGCCTGGGGCACCTCGAACGTGCGCTCGATGCAAACCCGTGCGGCCTGGCTCAACGAGCTCGGCGGCGTGGACATCGGCGGCACCAAGTACAAGATCGACATCGTCACCTTCGATGACCAGAAGGATCCCAAGCGGGCCATCGCCGGCATGGAGAAGATGGCCCAGGAGGGCATCCACTATGTGGTCGGCCCCAATGTCGATGACGGCGCGGCCGCGGTGCGCCCGGTGGCCGAGGCCAAGGGCATCATGTACTTCCCCTATGCGTTCCCGAAGGAGCTCTACGCACCGCCGGCCTCCAATGCCGTGCTCGGCATGATCGCCAACTATCAGTCCGGCCCGGCGATCTACAAGTTCCTCAAGGAAAAGCGCGGCGTGAAATCGGTGGCCTTCGTGGCGGCCAATGAGTCCGATCCGCTCAGCCAGCGTGACAGCGGGGTGGCCGCGGCCAAGGCGCTGGGCCTGAATGTGGTGGCCGACAAGGACACCTACCAGAACGACACCCGCGACTTCACGCCGGTGATGACGCCCATCGTGCGTCTGAAGCCTGATCTGCTGGTGCTCTCCGGGGTCGCACCGGGCAATGCACCGCTGCTGATCCGTGCCGCGCGCGAGCTCGGCTACGAGGGTCTGATCTCCACCGAAACCGCGCAGGATGCCAAGGTGCTGGAAGAGGGCGCCGGTGAGCTGGCCAACGGCTTCATCTCGGTGGGTGGTGCGTCCACGCCCGAGATCGCCTCGGACACCATGAAGGAGTTCGTGGCCCGCTACACCAAGATGTTCGGCGAGTACAACGACGAGTCCAACACCAAGTGTTATGCGCTGGACTACATCCTCGAGACCCTGAAGGCGAACCCGAAGGCGATCAATGATGTCGAGGAGTACAAGAAGACCATGGTGAATTTCTCGGCGCCGAATCCGTTCATGAAGGGCGTTAGCAAACTCACCTATGTGGGCAGCACTTCGTTCGACCAGACGCCAGTTGTTCGTGCCGATGGTGGTCAACGAGTACAAGAACGGCAAGTTCGAGACGCTGTTCGTCGGCCAGGTCGACTGATCGACCGGGTCCGGGCCACGCCGCTGCTCGACGTGGCCCGCGCCAGGCCGGGCCCCCGTGTCACCGGGGCCCGCCACGGCAATGCGCGCGGCCGGGTTCGCGCGCGGGTCGGGCGCGCATTGCGCGTCGAACATCACACGACAAAGCCCCGCGGCTCCTGCGCCGTGTGAATACGGGTGGAGAGGCATGGAGCAAGTCATTGCCAACGGGCTCTATCTCGGTGCGCAATACGCACTGATCGCGCTCGGTCTGACCTTGATCTTCGCGTTGATGAACGTGCTGAACTTCGCGCACGGTCAGATGTACGTGCTCGGCGGCTTCGTCACCTACGCGGTCTATGGTCAGCTCGGCCTGCCGTTCCCGGTCGCGGTGCTGGCCTCGGGCCTCACGCTGATGGTGGTCGGCGCGCTGGTCGAGAAATATCTGTTCCGCCCGGTGATCCGGCGCAGCAAGCGCGAGGAAAGCACGATGCTGCTGGCCGCCGGCCTGGCCTTCTTCTTCGATGCGGTGATTCTGCTGCTGTTCGGTGAGAAGCAGCGTGGCGTGCCCAAGATCATCAAGGGCGTGTTCCTGGGCGACACCATCATCATGCCCTACGACCGCATCGTCATTGGTGTGGTCGCCGTGGTGCTGATCGTCTCGTTCATGCTGTTCATGCAATACAGCAAGCCGGGCCGCGCGATGCGCGCGCTGGCGCAGGACCGGGTGGCCGCCCAGCTGATGGGCGTCAATGTCGATCGCTACTCGATGCTCGGCTTCGCGATGGGCGCCATGCTGGCCGGCGTGGTCGGGGGCCTGCTGGTGGCGATCACCGGTGTGAACTCGGGCATCGGCGGGCCGATCTCGATCAAGGCCTTCATGATGGTGATGATCGGCGGCGCCGGCGTGGTCGGCGGCGCGATCGCCGGCGGCTTCATCCTGGGCATGATGGAGTCCTTCGGTCTGAACTATCTGCGCGAGTTCGGCGACATCACCTACCTGGTGATCTTCGCGGCGCTGATGGTGTTCCTGGCCATCCGGCCCAACGGCCTGATGGGCAAACCCTGGGGGTGAGCGAATGTCCGCGATCATGAAACTCATCGCCACCTTGGTGGCCATCGTGGCCCTGCTCTGGGGCGTGCCCGCAGTGATCGAAGCCACCGGCCGGCTCGATCTCTACTACACGCTTGCATCGG
>JAWKYG010000038.1:0-2183 GCA_041396585.1 Burkholderiaceae bacterium
GAGCACGTGATCGTGCATTGGCACAAGGCGCTGCACCCGAACATCCGGCGCGCCCTGCTGGCCAAGGTCCACGCCCTCGGCACATTCTGAGCGGGACAACGGCAAGGTCAGCCGAGCAGGATTCCGCGCAGCGCTTCCGGCGATTTCCAGTGCCAGCCGCAGATGTAGCGGGGCAGGTTCCAGCGGTCGCTGTGTTTGCCGACCGGTTCCGCGCCGTCGCCCATGGCCGCGAGCATGCCGTGTTCGCTGCCGAAATTCGGCAGGTATTCGTCGTGGACGTAGTCGGGGACGTGGCTGAACGGATAGCAGAACAGGGTGGTCCGGTGCGGGGCGATCCTGGCGTTGATGTAGTCGCTGGCCGCAGCGATCTCGGCCTTGGCCCGGGTTGGGTTGTCGACGCTGAGGAACGAACCGCGCGGCATGCCATCGATGCCGGGGGCCGGAATCGCGGCGTGATTGTGGTCCCAACTGTGGTTTTCGATGGCGATCAGGCCCGAGGCCTGGGCACTGGGCCACCAGGCGTCGTCCATCCAGCCGCGCCCGACCAGGCAGACCCGATCGATGTGCGCGCGCGCCTGCGGCGAAGCGATCACGAACGAGGTCAGGTGCAGGTCCGGCTGCGCCTGCGTGCCGCGCTCGTCGATGAAGTCGCGCAGGCAGTGGTAGAGGCTGCGCTGCGGGCCATGGGCCGGATGCTCGAGGTCGTCGAAATCGAAGCGCGAGCCATCGTCGCAGGTCAGGGCGACGCAGCGATCGAGGTCGCGATCGGCGCGACCGAGGAGCTGATCGACGACCCAGTGCAGCGGCACGATGCGCAGGCCGAGGTCGTCGATCAGGCGCAAGTCGGCGGCGAACGCCCTCGGGTCGTTGCTGGCGTAGTCGTTGCCGGAGATATTGACGGCATGGTAGGCGAGGACGGGAACGCGCATGGGCAGGTGGCAGATTCGGGCCGACAGCATAGGGTCCGGGCGCGAATCCGCCAAGCGCAGGACCACGGGGCATGCGCGTGCGCCGCGGCAGGCGCGACAAAGTAGCGGTGTTCCGGCTTGCGCAGGCCGTTTACAATAGCCTGCTTTGCCACCCTTTCCGGAACATAGCCATGGCCGCCACCCCGCTCAACCCCGTTGATCTGTACGACGTCCGCTCCCTGCTCAGCGAAGAGGAGCAGGCCGTTCAGGATACGGTGGCGCGGTTCACCGACGAGCGCGTGATCCCGATCATCGGCGACTGTTTCGACAAGGGCGTGTTCCCGAAGGAGTTGGTTCCCGAAATGGCCGAACTCGGCCTGCTCGGCTCGAGCCTGCCGACCGAATACGGGTGTGCCGGCCTGAACGGCGTCAGCTACGGCCTGATCTGCCAGGAACTCGAGCGCGGCGACTCCGGCATCCGCAGCTTTGCCTCGGTGCAGTCCTCGCTGTGCATGTATCCGATCTATGCCTACGGCACCGAGGAACAGCGTCGGCGCTGGCTGCCTGACATGGCCGCGGGCAAGGTGATCGGCTGCTTCGGCCTGACCGAACCGCAAGGCGGTTCGGATCCGGGCAGCATGAAGACGCATGCGAAGAAGGACGGCGCCGACTGGATCATCAATGGCTCGAAGATGTGGATCACCAACGGCAACCTGGCCGACATCGCGATTGTCTGGGCGATGACCGACGAGGGCATCCAGGGCTTCGTGATCGAGAAGGACTTCGCCGGCTTCAAGGCCCAGGAAATCCACAAGAAGATGAGCCTGCGCGCCTCGGTCACCTCGGCCCTGTTCTTCGACAACGTGCGCGTGCCGGAGGCCAATCGCCTGCCCAACGTCAAGGGCCTGAAGGGACCGCTCGGCTGCCTGACCCAGGCCCGCTACGGCATCACCTGGGGCCCGATCGGCGCGGCCATCGCCTGCTTCACCGAAGTCCTCGAATATTCGAAGAACCGGATCCTGTTCAAGCAGCCGATCGCCTCGCGCCAGGCCGTCCAGCTCAAGCTGGCCGACATGGCCCGGCGCATCACGATGGCCCAGCTGCTCTCGCTGCAGCTCGGTCGCCTCAAGGACGCCGGCACGATGCAGCCGACCCAGGTATCGCTGGCCAAGTGGAACAACTGCCGCATGGCCATCGACATCGCCCGCGAGGCCCGCGACATCCTCGGCGGCGCCGGCATCACCACCGAGCACTGCCCGATCCGTCATGCCCTCA
>JAWKYG010000039.1:0-1502 GCA_041396585.1 Burkholderiaceae bacterium
TGCCCGGAATCAATGCGAAGGCCTGTGCAAGGCCGACCTTCAAGGCATCCTGCCAGGTCATCTCGTCGACCGTCGTGACCCGCGCCGGCCGCGAACGACGGCGGTTGTAGCTCTCCACGATCATGATCACCACGCCACCGATCACCAGCGCGAGCGCGACAGGCACCGGGGCGAACAGATGAGCCTTGATCTTGCTGGCGAACAGCACACCCAGCACGGCAGCGGGAATGAAGGCGATCACGACGTTGAGCGCGAAACGCTGCGCCTTGGGATCGCTGCCCAGGCCGCTCAGCGTGCTGGCAATGCGGCGCCGGAAGTGCACGATGACCGCGAACATCGCGCCGGTCTGAATCGCCACGTCGAACACCTTGGCGGAGTCGTCGTGATAGCCGAGCAGACTGCCGGCCAGGATCAGGTGACCGGTGCTGGAGATGGGTAGAAACTCGGTGAGCCCTTCGACGATACCGAGAATCAACGCCTTGACCAGAATGGGCAAGGCCACGAGCATTTCGAACATGACGGGAGGCAGGCTTCGAGTGCGCCAGGCGCGATCACCCGACTATGCCCTGGCTGGCGTCCCCCCGACAATCGCAGCGATGCGCCACGACCGCACCGCCTGACGAACGGACCGCTCAGTCCGCCGGCCAGACGCGATGAAAATGATGAACGGGCCCGTGGCCCGAGCCGACCGTGAGTTCGTCCGCATGTGCGATCGCACCGGCCAGCCACTGCTTGGCCTCGCGCACCGCGGTGGGCAGATCGGCCCTCTGCGGCAGCAACGCTGCGATCGCCGCCGACAGCGTGCAGCCCGTGCCATGCGTGTTGCGAGTCTCGATGCGCTCGCCGCTCAACTCGATCAACGCATCTCCGTCGCCGAGCAGATCATCGGCGCGAGCATCGAGGTGGCCGCCCTTGAGCATCACCCAGCGGCCGCCATCAGGCGCCATCATGGCGCGCAGTTCGGGCAAAGCCGCACGCATCTCGGCCAGGCTCGCCGGCGCCGGGCGGTCGAGCAGCACACCCGCCTCGGGAAGATTCGGCGTGATCAACGTCGCCAGGGGAAGCAGGCGCGTGCGCAAGGCCTCGACGGCATCGACAGCCAGCAAGGGGTCGCCGCTCTTGGCCACCATCACCGGATCGAGCACGATCGGCACGGCCGGCGCCAGCCGTTGCAGGCCATCGGCCACGGCCTCGATCAATGGCACCGCTCCCAGCATGCCGATCTTGATCGCATCGATGCGCACGTCGGCGAACAAGGTGCGCATCTGTTGCACGACGAAGGCCGGATCGACCAGCGAAACGCCTTCGACCGCCCGGGTGTTCTGCGCCGTGAGCGCCGTCACCACGCCGCACCCGTAGGCACCCAGGGCGCTGAACGCCTTCAGATCGGCAAACAGGCCGGCGCCGCCCGAGGGATCGACACCGGCGATGCTCAAGACATTTGGAATCATCGTCGACCGACGGAGCTCTGCCCCGCTTTGTCCGTCATGTCACCTGCCCGA
>JAWKYG010000040.1:0-4178 GCA_041396585.1 Burkholderiaceae bacterium
CATGTTCCGGCTGCCCAGTTCGCGCGCCATGTCGGTCGAAGCCGCGGTGCGCTCGCTGAACGCTTTCAGGCCGGATTCGGCGTACTCGCCGAACATGCCGGTGAAACCGGAGAGCTGTTCCATGCCCTCGCCGAGCATCTTGGTGGTGGTGTCCATTGCTGCACTCGCTTCGGCCTTCGCACGCTTCGCGGTGGTGGCCGTCTTTGCCTTCGTCATCGATCGTTCCTTTTGTACTACCCTGCGCTTACCCTACGAAAACATTATTACACTTTCCTCTTCGCGTTCGCAATAATTTTTTGTGCGCCGCAACATAGCGCATTCAGCACGCATTTTGCATCGTTTTTATTACGTTTCCGCAATCCGTGCCCCAAGTTGCTGTTAAGGTGTGGTCAAGGGATTTGGAGGATTCTAGATTAAGCTCCGGTGGGCCGGGGTTAACTATTCGGGAGACTTTGGATGTTCCTGCGCGCATTCGCAGCCCTCACCCGAGCCGTTGGCGCCGGAGCGTTCCTGGCGATAATGGCCTTTGGTGGCGGAACTGCCCTGGCAGAGAAGTACGCCGCGATCGTTATCGACGCCGATACGCAGGAAGTGCTTCACGACCGGCACGCTGACGAGCCGCGCTATCCGGCCTCGCTCACCAAGGTGATGACCCTCTACATGCTGTTCGACGCCCTCAAGAGCGGCGAGGTCTCTCTGGATGAGCGTCTGGTCGTCTCCCGCTACGCTGCCAGCCAGGCCCCCTCGAATCTCAAGCTGAAAACCGGCTCACGCATTACCGTGCGCGATGCGATCGGCGCCCTGATCACCAAATCCGCCAATGACGTGGCCGTTGTCGTGGCTGAACGTCTGGGCGGCACAGAGAGCCGTTTTGCCCAGCTGATGACAGTCAAGGCCAAGGCACTTGGTCTTGAGAACACACGTTTCGTCAACGCATCCGGCCTGCCTGACACACGCCAGCTGAGCACGGCGCGCGACATGGCTCTGCTCGCCGAGGCGATGCTGAGCAATCATGCCGATTACTATCACTATTTCGCGACCGAGCAGTTCTCCTGGGGCGGCAAGACCTACAAGAACCACAACAACCTCCTCGGCGAGGTCAATGGCGTCGACGGGATCAAGACCGGCTATACCCGCGCTTCGGGCTTTAACCTGATGGCTTCGGCCAAACGCGACGGGCATCGCATCATTGCCGTCATGCTGGGCGGCACCACAGCCCGTGCACGTGACAGCCATGTGGAGTCCCTGCTTGAGGCAGCCTTCAGCTCCTTTGCCCTTCCCGCCGATGACCCGGCCCTTCGCAGCCGCCTGGCCTTTGCGATGCTGGAAGAGCCGCTGAGCCCGGAAGCGGCTGCAGAGCCGATGCTGAACGGCAAACCGCTGTCGATGATCCTCGCAGCAGAAGCGGCAGCAGCGCAGGTCGCTGCCAATGACAATACCCCGGCAGAATCGGCTCAGGGCGATGCAGACGATGCTACGCCTGCACCCATTCTTGCTGCTGAAACCCTGCCGGCAGTTGTGGCCACGGCAGAAGAGCCCCAGCAAATGGACCCGGCCGAAACCTCTATCGGACGCTACTATGCCGAAGCGCCGGTTCTGGAGGAGCCAGCCTTCTCACCGGAAGAGTATCGCCGACGCCAACTGGCCAAGTAGGGTTGTCACCGCGTCCGGCTTGCCGGAAAACGCCTCCGATCCTGCAGGAGCAGCGCCGTGGCCCATGAATCCGACATTGAACTCGCCCGCAACACGATCCGCATAGAGCGGGACGCGCTTGAGCAGCTGGAGGCCAGCATTGGCCCCGCCATCGCGGAAGCGGCCGACAAGATCATGGCGACAGACCGGCATGTCATCGTCGCCGGGGTCGGCAAGTCCGGCCATATTGGCCAGAAGATCGCCGCCAGCCTCGCCTCGACGGGCACGCCCAGCTTCTTCCTGCACCCGACCGAAGCCAGCCATGGCGACCTCGGCATGGTCGTTCCGGGCTCCGTCGTGATCGCGATTTCCTATTCGGGCGAAAGCCGCGAACTGGTGGATCTGCTACGGTATTGCAAAGGCAATGGCATCCCGCTGATCGGCATGACCCGCTCTGCCGACTCGACGCTGGGCCGGGCATCCGATGTGCTGCTGGAGATGCCGGTCGTGGCCGAAGCGTGCCCGAACGGCCTCGCGCCAACCTCTTCGACAACCATGGCGCTGGCGCTGGGCGACGCGCTGACCATCGTGCTGATGGCGCGCCGCGGCTTCTCGCGGGAGGAGTTCGGCTTCCGTCATCCAGGCGGAAAACTGGGCCGCTCCCTACAGACTGCAGGCGACTATATCGAGACTAAAACGGATCATATGCCGATTATCTCCGTACAAGCCGATGTGCGCGACGTGATCCTGGCTGTCTCCGAAGGACGCAAGGGATGTGTCGGCGTGATCGACGAGTCCGGGAAGCTGGTCGGCATGGTCACCGATGGCGACCTGCGCCGCGCCATGCTGGCCGGGAAACTGGCCGGCACCGCCGCCGACGTCATGACCCCCGATCCGAAGGCGCTCGGCCCTGACGACCGTATGTCTGCGGTCATCAAGACTTTCACCGAGCAGCGGATCTCGAACGCCTTCGTGACGGTGGACGGCAAGCCGGTCGGCATCATCGACATGAAGGACCTGCTTGCCGAAGGTTATGTCTGATCCGGCTGAGCCCCGGACCAGCTCTCTGCCCTACTGGCCGAGTTCGAAGACCACATTCACCGTCGCGCTGTAGCCGACTTCACCACCCGCCATGGGTGTGGAGACGGCATCGGCCATCTTGGCTTCCATCATCCGGCCCATCGCCATCGGCGCGGGGGAATAGCTGCCGCTTTCATTGATGGTGACGATCCGCAGGACGCGCAGGCCTGCCGCCTTGGCATAGAGGTCGGCCCGGGCGCGGGCATCGGTCATGGCCTTGCGGCGGGCCTCGTCACGCACATCGGCATCGTCATCGAGGGCAAAGGTCAATCCGTTGAACGTGTTGCCGCCCGCCTTGACCAGACTGTCGAGCGTCGAGCCCAGATTGTCGAGATCACGCACTTTCACAGTCAGCTGGTTCGAGGCGGTATAGCCGATCAGCTTCTGCTCCCCGTGGGAGGAGCCGTCTTTCAGCTTGGTCTCGATATAGGTGTAGCGCGGCCAGAGCGAAAAATTGGACGTCTGCATGTCCTTCTTCGCGACACCGGCCTTTTCCAGCGCGTCGAACACGCCTGTCATGGATTTGGCCTGCGCTTCCATGGCTGCCGTCGCCGTATCGCCATCTTCCTGCACGCCGGCATTGATGTAGGCGATATCAGGCTCGCGCTTCACGGTAGCTTCAGCCGAGATGGACAGTGTCGTTTCCGGCTGGATCGAGTTCGGCGCCTGATAGAGGCCGGCCGCAGCCTGCTGGGACAGGCCCAGTGCCGGGCCCTGCATCTGGGCACAGGCAGCCTGCGGCAGGATCAGGACCAGAGCGGCCGTCGAGGCAAAGAGGGGTAACATGCGACGCATCAGAATCTCCCATTGGTAATTGACTGAGTGTTCTACCGAACACTCTGGGAGGCAATCTTGTTCCGATTGTGTCTCAGGCCGATGACAAATCAGGCGTTTTCATAGCCTTGCGGGTTCTGGCTCTGCCAGGCCCACTGGTCGCGGCACATGTCTTCCAGTGTCAGCTCCGCCTGCCAGCCAAGCAGCTCCTGCGCCAGCGACGGATCCGCCCAGAAGGCGGCGATGTCGCCTGCCCGGCGCGGCGCAAATTCCATCGGGATGGACTGCCCGCAAGCGGCCTCGAAAGCCCGCACCACATCCAGAACGGACGAACCATTGCCAGTGCCGAGGTTCACCGTGAACGGGCCATGCGTATGGCGGAACCGGTCCAGCGCCAGCACATGGGCGCGGGCAAGGTCCACGACATGGAGATAGTCACGCACGCCTGTGCCGTCGGCCGTGTCATAGTCATTGCCGAACACGTTGAGATGCTCACGCCGCCCCACGGCAACCTGCGCCACATAAGGCATGAGATTGTTCGGAATGTCGTTCGGGTCTTCCCCGATCATGCCGCTCGGATGCGCACCGATTGGATTGAAATAACGCAGGATCGCCACATCCGTCAGCTTTCCTGACCCGGCCACATCGTTCCGCAGCATTTCCGCCGCGAGCTGTGTGTTGCCATAAGGGTT
>JAWKYG010000041.1:0-1962 GCA_041396585.1 Burkholderiaceae bacterium
GGCGAAAGCCTGCTCGTCGTCGCGCTTGACCGCGGTCTGTACCGGCGTGCTGAGCGTGGCTTCCAGCGCATCGATCAGACCGGCAATCGGCAGATCATCGAAACTCGGTTCCAGCAGTAGTCGCAGGTCGGCCCGGCTACGCTGGCTATGCGGCGTGGCGGCCATGCCCTGCTCGCTGCCCAGCCAGTCGAACACAGCCTTCGCGTCGACCTCGCCTTCGCCAAAGGTTTCGCGGAAGCGGTGCTGGATGGCTTCCCGCGACAGCGCGGCCGAGGCCGGACAGGTACTGGAATACAGGAGCGACAGGCCAAGTTCGATGCGCAGTCCATCCGCATCCATCTCGGCAGCCACGGTAATCGGATAGCCGCGCCAGCCGCTGTTGTCGCTGCGCAACGCGGGTCGGCGCACCAGCATCTCGAAATCGAAGCGCAGACGGGCTCGCCCGGACAGTCCTTCGTGGCTGTCGAGGAATTCGCGCAGCAGGCGGCGGATCAGGCAGGGGCTCAGTGCCTCCTCGTCCAGCAGGCGATCCAGCGCCAGGTACAACCGCGACATGTGGATGCCACGCGTGTCCGGACGATCCAGGCTGACCTGCGCGGTGACGCGTGCCGGGCTGCGCTGGGCATCGCCGGCCGCATCACGGATACGCACCGGCATCTGGATGTTTTCCATGCCGACCCAGTCGAGCACGCCGGCCGTCTGTGGCCGCGCATCACTGGCAACGTCAGGCAGCTGGCGCGTGGAAGTCTTGCGGACCGTGTTGTCGTCGAATGGATGGGACATGCGTGTTCTCGGCACCGCGCCAGATCATGTCCGGCGCATCAGTGATCGTTTCGATCTGGGGGCTGCGTCCTGCAATGCAAGCGCTACCCGGTGAATGCAGTCAGCGCTTCGCGCGGCGCGCGGCGTTCCAGGCCAGCCACAGCGTGCGCAGCGGCGGAATTGTCGCCTCTCGATGCGGTTCAACCGACCCGTTGGCCATCAAACGAAGCCGATGGCCGTCAAAAGCCCTTCGGAGGGCGCGAAACAGCGGGAGGCGAGCTTTTCGATCCTGCCGTAGCTGCAGCTGCGCTGCGAAATCCCGATGGAACGCCGCCTCCTTCGCCGCATCGCCCTCGCTGCCCGCGTGTCGCGCCAGCAGGTTCAGCGGCAGCCGTTCGCGCGCCAGCGGGTGCCCGGCAGCGGCGTTGATCGCGGCGCGACGCAGGAGACCCACGGTGATGTCCCCGGCGGTTTCCTCATCCATGACGTGGCCGAATACGGCGGCATCTGCGATGGCGACCGCCGAGGCGAAGTTGGCGCAACGTGCCACGGCGGTATCCAGGTCACCGGCACTATCCGCATCCACCAGCATGGCGGCGGCGTGTGGAGCGGCGCGCAGCTCTTCCACCGTCACGCCCCGCTCTGACAGTGCCCGCGCCAGCGGGTGGCGCTTGCCGCCGGCGGCAAGTTCTTCGGACCACCACAGCAGTTTGCCGGTGGCGACCTGCGCATCGCTGGGCGTCAGGATGGCGTCTTCCCATTCGGCCAACAGACAACCGAACAGGCGCAAGCGCTCACGCTGCGGCGGCGGGCAGAACACCTCGGCCTGCGCCATTTCCGGTTCGCGACGGCGCCATTTGCTGATGTAGTGGTCGATGGCGTCGTGTTCGATCACGAACGCTGCCCTCGTTGAGATGCAGAAGCCAGCCGGCCATCTTCCAGCAGGCCAAGCGGCGTCGCCACGACGCTGTCGGCGCCCCAGCTGTGGATGTCGTCGCCGTCCAACTGGTAGCCCCAGGCCGCCGCCAGCGACGGCATGGGCGCGGCGCGGGCGGCATCAATGTCCCGGCGATCGTCGCCGACGTAAACGGCATCGCAAACCTCTACACCCAGGTGCTCGCAGGCAACGCGCAGTGGCTCGGGATCGGGTTTGCGCGTCGGCAGGCTGTCGCCGCCGAACAGCAGGGCGCATTCGTCATC
>JAWKYG010000042.1:0-1597 GCA_041396585.1 Burkholderiaceae bacterium
GAGCGACCTGCCAGGTGGGTGGAGCTCCCAACCTGAATCTCGAACCTGTCGCGCGACCTCGGTTGCTGCGGCCTGGACGAGGTCGCGAAACACGTACGCGACAGCCCGCAGGCCGCGGCGCCTGCTACTGGCGCGGCGGCATGCTGGGCCGCGGCCCATGTACCGGCCGCAGGTCGAGCAATTGCCCCGATCGTTGCCGGGCCGCCTTGTAGAACCACGGTGCGGCGAGCGAGAGGTAGATGCGACCCTCCAGGCCGTCGATCAGGGCCTGCGGGATACCTGCCGCGCCGTCGCGCGCGCCAGCCAGCGCGCCAGCCAACGCGCCGCGCGTGTCTGTTGCGCCGCCAGCGTGGACTGCGGCGAACACGGCATCTTCGAACCGGTCTCCGTACACGGTGGCAGCGATGGCTGTGGGGATCACGGCATCCGCCGTGATGCTGCTTCCGAAAGCGGCCGTGATCTCGACCATCGACCCGCTGTTGAGCATCGCGTCCAGTCGAGACAGGCCGATGGCTACCGCACCGGACCCCAGGAAGTCCGCCGCCTGCCGGGCGAGCGCACGCGCGGGCACGCCGGTGGCAGCGAGCCATGTCAGGTAGGCGACACCGGCAATGGCTTCGGCGGAGGCGGGCGAGCCGTCGGTGAGTTGCGCCGCAGTCAGGGCGTCGGCATGAAGTCGTGCCGGGTCAAAGCGGCCAACGGCGTGTATCAGTCCGATGGGAACCCCCCGCGAGGCAACATCTCCCGTTGCTGGCGCCTGGCTCTGTGAGAGTGGCAGCGTGAAATCGAGCGTTTCGCCCGCGCGATCCAGCGCCGAGGCGGTGGCGGGCTGCAGCCAGTGCCGGGATGCCCCGGCCGCCAGGTGCACCATCCGCATGCCGGCTGTTTCGGGATCGATGCGCCCGCCGTTCGCCGTCATGGACTCGACGAGGCAAAGCGCGATCTCGGATTCGTCCGTGAACTCGCCGCGATGTGTCTCGCCGGTGTCAGGGTCGACAAGTGGCAGGTACGAGTCGACTCGGCCGAACCTCGCGGCGATCTCCTCGCTGCCCAGGCCGATCAGCGGTGCACCAAGCGCGTCACCGATGGCCATCCCGAGCAGCGCACCCAAAAACGTGTTCTCCGTTGCGTTGGCCACTGGTTTCCTCGCTCACTCTGGGCACGCTTGCTGACGATCGGCATTGACGGCCCGGCAAATGACCCATAGACTGCCCCACCGGAACATAGCACCAGGGCGGCTGGTCAGGAGCATTTGCTTGACGTTTCACGATGCACCATCGCCTGCATCGCAGCAGCAGGGGATGGCGACCCGCGCGGTTCACGCAGGTGGCCACCGTGCGCCACAGGCGGGGAACTCCACCACGCCGCCGATCTACCCGGCGACCGCGTTTGTGTACGACAGCGCGGAAGAGCTGGAAGCTGTCATCGCCAAAGAGCAGGGCGGCTTCGTCTATTCGCGCTGGGGAAATCCGACCACGCGGGCCCTGGAGGAGGCAGTCGCGGATCTTGAGGCAACTGGCGATGCCGTTGCCTTCGGGTCCGGCATGGCGGCGATCCACGCCGCGCTGCTGCTCGATGCCCGCGCCGGGGCCCATAT